>DASURF010000018.1:0-65077 GCA_036280195.1 Solirubrobacterales bacterium
GGGGGCAAGGGGGTCGGCCAGCGCCGCGCCGCCGAGGTCGAGGTGACCATCGACAATGCCGAGGGGCGGGCCTCGACCGAGCTGTCGGAGATCTCGATCCAGCGTCGCCTCGACCGCTCCGGCGACGGGACCTACCGCCTCAACGGCGCCCGCTGCCGCCTCGTCGACGTGGTCGAGGTCCTCTCCGACACCAACCTGGGCCGGGAGATGCACTCGGTGATCAGCCAGGGCCGGGTCGAGTCGATCATCCACTCGAAGCCGCGCGACCGGCGGCTGCTGATCGAGGAGGCCGCCGGTCTCGGCAAGCACCGCAAGCGCCGCCGCCGCGCCGAGCTGAAGCTGCGCTCGGCGCGCGACAACCTCGACCGCGCCCTCGACGTCGAGCGCGAGGCGCGGGCGCGGCTGCGGCCGCTGAAGCGCCAGGCGCAGGCGGCGGAACTGGGGGCGCGGATCGAGCGCGAGGAGCTGGGGCTGCGGGCGCAGCTGGTCTCCGAGGAGCTGCGCTTCGGCGCCGACCGCGCCGCCGCGGCGGAAAAGGCCGCGGCGAAGGCGCGCGGGGTGCGGGAGAAGCTGGAGGAGCGGCTGGCCGAGGTCAGCAAGCGCCGGCTCGCCGCCGAGGAGCGCTTCGCCGACCGTGACCGCCAGCGGACCCAGGCCTGGGGGCTGCTGACCAAGCTGCGCGGCGAGCAGGAGAAGGTCGCGGTGCGGGTCGCCAACCTCTCCGGCCGCGAGGCCGAGCTGGAGGCGGGGCTGGAGAACCTGCGAGCCGAGCTGGGACCGCTGACGCTCGACGTCGGCCCCGGTTCCTCCCCGGGGGACCGGGCGCGGAAGCTGGAAGAGGAGCTGGGGGAGATCGACTCCGGCCTGCGCACGGCGATGGAAGGCCTCGGGATCGCCCGCTCCTCCGACGCCGCCGAGGCGGCCCGCGAGACGGCGCTGGGTCATGTCCGCGACGGCGCCGAGCGCGCCTCGCGCCACGCCAAACGCGCCGAGGGGCTGCTCGGCGAGCGCCACCGCGAGCGGATGCGGGCCCGCCTGGCCGCCGGCGAGGCGCTGCTCGACGACGTGCGCAGCGCCCTCAAGGCCGCCGAAGCCGCCGGCGCGGCGATCCGCTCCCGGGTCGAGCGGATCGAGCAGAAGGTGGTCGGCGGCAAGGACGACGGCGACGAAATCGCCGATGAGCTGCGCGCCTGCTCACAGCAGGAGTTCGAGCTGCAGGCGCAGATGAAGGAGACCTCCGACGAGCTGACCCGGGCCGAGGTCGAGGCCGCTCATCTCGGCGACCGCCGGGCCGAGGCGGAGCGCGAGCTCGCTTCGATCGCCGAGCGGCTCGGCGAGGAGATCCCGCCCGCCGAGGAGGCGCTGAGCGAGGAGGCCCGGGCGGAGATCGACCGCCGCCTGGAGCGCCTGGAGCGTCGCCGCGCCCAGATCGGCCCGGTCAACCCGCTGGCCGAGCAGGAGTACGACGAAGCCCGCGAGCACGTCGAGGCGCTGCAGGCACAGCGCGAGGACATCGAGCGCTCGATGCGGGAGCTGGAGTCGCTGATCCGCGACATCGACGCCGAGATCGAGCGCGCCTTCGAGGAGACCTTCGAGGCGACCGCGAAGAACTTCGAGGAGATGGTCGAGCACCTCTTCCCGGGCGGGCGCGGCCGTCTGCGCCGGGTCAGCCTGCGGCCGGTGCGCGACGAGGAGCGGCCCGCAGGCGAGCAGGAGGCGCCGAGCGACGCCGAGCCGGAGCCCGAGGAGGAGGAAGAAGAGCGCGAGGAGCTGGGGGTCGAGATCGAGGTCACCCCGGCCGGCAAGTCGACGCGGAAGCTCTCGCTGCTCTCAGGCGGCGAGAAGAGCCTGGTCGCGCTGGCCTTCGTCTTCGCCGTCTTCCTCGCCCGGCCGTGCCCCTTCTACATCCTGGACGAGGTCGAGGCCGCCCTCGACGACGCCAACATCGACCGCTTCCTGCAGCTGATCCGTCGCTTCTCCGACCGCGCCCAGTTCGTCATCGTCACCCACCAGAAACGGACGATGGACGCCGCCGACGTCCTCTACGGCGTCAGCATGGGCGGCGACGGCGTGACCAAGGTGGTCTCGCGGCGGTTGCCTCGTGAAGTGGGAGGGGACGCCGGAGACGAGGCCGGAGAGGACGAATCCGGCGGCAGCGCACTTTCCGCCGTCGCGTAGGCCCAGAGACATGTACCCTTCCTTACAGAGAGGAGGGGTCCTTGGCACAGGGGCACCTGGAACGGCTGACCTCGTTCGACGCGTCGTTCCTTGCAACCGAGAAAGCCGGCGCTCACATGGCGATCGGCGCTGTCCTCAGCTTCGCCGGGGCGGCGCCGAGCCAAGAGGAGTTCGTCGCCCAGGTCCGCAGCCGCCTCCATCTGCTGCCGCGGTTGAGACAGCGGCTGCTCGGCTCGCCCCTGCGCCTCGGCACGCCGTACTGGGTCGACCACGCCGATTTCGCCGTCGAGGAGCATGTCGCCCGGATGACGCTGCCGATGCCAGGCTCGGACACGCAGCTCCGGGAGGTCGTCGGCCAGCTGCTGGCGCCGCCGCTCGACCGCTCCAAGCCGCTCTGGCAGCTGATCCTCGTCGACGGCCTCGCCGAGGACCGCTTCGTGGTCGTTTACAAGACGCACCACGCGATGGCCGACGGGGTCAGCGCCGTCGACATCGGGATGCTGCTGTTCGACGCCGAGCCGCACCAGACGCCGATTCCCGGTGAATCCCCCTGGAGCCCGCAGCCGACGCCCTCGAAGCTCGGGCTCGTCGCTCGCGCCGCCGCCGGGGTGGTGACTGCGCTGCGGCGCATGGGGACTTGGTTCGGTCGCGCCCTCCGGGATCCGAGCCGGGCTCGACGGCGCGCCGGCAACGGCCTCGCCGGCCTCTGGGAGGTCACCTCGAACCTCTTCAAGCCTGCTCCCAAGGTGCCGCTCAACGTCTCGATCGGCAGCGGACGCTGCTTCGACTGTGCGACCTTCGACCTGGCCGATTTCAAGCGCATCAAGAACGCCTACGGGGGAACTGTCAACGACGTCGCGCTGGCGGTGGTGGCGGGGGGAATGCGTCGCTGGCTGAGCGACCGGCAGGTCTCGCTGACGGCGCTCGAGCTGAAGGCGTTGGTGCCGGTGTCGGTGCGAACGGAGGACGAGCACGGCAAGCTCGGCAACAAGCTGACGGCGATGCGCGGCCCGCTGCCGGTCGGAATCGCCGACCCGGTCGCCCGGCTGCGCGCCGTGAGCGAGGCGATGGACGCGCTCAAGGCTTCCAAGCAGCCGTTCGGGGCGGAAGCGATCTGGGGGCTGAACGACTGGTTCCGGGACTTCGCGCCGCCGCTGCTGCTGAACCCGACGGCCGCGGTGAACTTCTCCACCCGCCTGTTCAACCTCCTGGTCACCAACTTCCCCGGCCCGCAGATGCCGTTCTACCTGCGCGGGCGGGAGCTGACGGAGATCCACCCGGTCGGGTTCCTCGCCCGCCGCCATGCCCTCGCGATCGCGATCCTCAGCTACAACGGCAAGGTCGGCTTCGGCCTGCTCGCCGACCCCGATGCGCTACCCGACCTGGACCGGATCCCGGCCTATCTCGCCGCCTCTCTCCAGGAGCTCCGCGAGCCCGCGCATATAGCCTCTCGCGACGATGCCGACGAGCTGGCGGGAGATAGTCGACCTGGGTTCACGCGGGGGCGCGAGCGGCTCCTCTGAGGTCGAGCCCGAGCCCGAGCAGCGGCGCGGGGTTTTCAAGCGCCTGCGCGAGAGCCTGTCCAAAAGCCGCCAGGCGCTGACCGAGGAGATCTCGGCCTCCCTCTTCGACCGGATCGACGACGAGACCTGGGAGCTGCTGGAGGAGGCGCTGATCCTCGCCGACGTTGGCGCTCCGACCACCGCGGCGGTGGTCGAGCGGTTGGAGCACGAGGTCGAGTCCGGCGCGGTGCCCGCCGACGGGGTCGCCGTCCGCGACCGCCTGATCGAGATCCTCGCCGAGGTCGCCTCCACCGCCCGCGCCCCGATCGACCTCAGCGCCGAACCGGCGATCCTGATGATGGTCGGCGTCAACGGCACCGGCAAGACGACGACGATCGGCAAGATCGCCTGGCACCTGAGCAGGGAAATGGGCCTCAGCGTGGTGATGGCCGCCGCCGACACCTACCGCGCCGCCGCCGCCGAGCAGCTCGAAACCTGGGCCGAGCGGGCCGGTGCCGAGCTGGTCCGCGGCGAGGAGGGGTCGGACCCCGGCGCCGTCGCCTACGACGCGATCAACGCCGCCCGCGCCCGCGGCGCCGACGTCGTCATCGTCGACACCGCCGGCCGCCTCCACACCCAGGCCAACCTGATGGACGAGCTGGCCAAGGTCCGCCGGGTGATCCAGAAGCAGATCCCCGACGCCCCGCACGAGACGCTGATCTCGATCGACGCCACCACCGGCCAGAACGGCTTGCGCCAGGCGAAACTCTTCTCCGAGGCGGTCGAAGTCGACGGCGTCGTCCTGACCAAGCTCGACGGCACCGCCAAGGGCGGCATCGCCCTGGCGATCGCCTCCGACCTCGATATCCCGGTGAAGCTGATCGGCGTGGGGGAGACGCTGGAGGACCTGCGCCCCTTCGACCCGGCCGACTACGCCAAGGCCCTGCTCGCCGAGTAGCACCCCTGCGAATCTCTAAGCTGCTCGGACATGTTCGACCAGCTCTCCGAACGCCTGCAGTCGACCCTCTCTGAGGTCCGCTCGCGCGGCAAGCTGAGCGAGTCCGACGTCGACTCGGCGATGCGCGAGATCCGCCTCGCCCTGCTCGAGGCCGACGTCAACTTCAAAGTCGTCAAGAGCTTCACTAAGACGCTGAAGGAGCGCTGCCTCGGCTCGGAGGTGCTGGAGAGCCTGGACCCCGGCCAGCAGGTGGTGAAGATCGTCAACGAGGAGCTGGCGGCGCTGATGGGCGGCACCGGCTCGGAGCTGGCGATGGCCTCCAGCGGCCCGACCGTGATCCTGATGGCCGGCCTGCAGGGCTCCGGCAAGACGACCGCCTGCGCCAAGCTCGCCCAGTTCTTCGGCAAGCAGGGAAAGGACGTGGCGCTCGCCGCCTGCGACGTCTACCGCCCGGCCGCGGTCGAGCAGCTGGTGACGATGGGAAAGCGCGCCGGCGCCCACGTCTACGAGCGCGGCACCGAGGCCGACCCGGTCGACATCGCCACCTGGGCGCTCGACGAAGCCCGCGCCGAGCGCCGCGACGTGCTGATCGTCGACACCGCCGGCCGCCTCCACATCGACCAGGACCTGATGGCCGAGCTGGCCAGGATCCGCAAGCAGACCAAGCCCCACGACGTCCTCCTCGTCGTCGACGCGATGACCGGCCAGGACGCCGTCGGCGTCGCCGAATCCTTCGCCGAGGTGGCCGAGTTCGACGGCGTGGTGATGACCAAGCTCGACGGCGACGCCCGCGGCGGCGCCGCCCTCTCGGTCAAAGCGGTGACCGGCAAGCCGATCCTCTTCGCCTCGACCGGCGAGAAAATCGAGGACTTCGACAAGTTCCACCCCGACCGCATGGCGCAGCGGATCCTCGGCATGGGCGACGTCCTCAGCCTGATCGAGAAAGCCGAGCAGCAGGTCGACGAGAAGGAAGCCGAGGCGCTGCAGGAGAAGATGCTGCGCGACCAGTTCGGCCTCGACGACTTCCTCACGCAGCTGAAGCAGGTCCGCAAAATGGGCCCCCTGAGCGGGCTGATCGGGATGCTGCCGGGGATGGGGGCGCTGAAGCAGCTGAAGAACGCGCCGCTGGACGAAGGCGAGCTGGACCGGGTGGAGGCGATCATCCTCTCGATGACCCCCCAGGAGAGGGCCAACCCGGGGCTGATCAACGGCTCCCGCCGCAAACGGATCGCCAACGGTTCCGGCACCAAGGTGCAGAACGTCAACCAGCTGGTCAAGCAGTTCGACCAGATGAAAGTGATGATGAAAGCGATGGCCGGCGGACAGGCTCCGACCCCCCAGCAGATGGCCAAGCTGGCGGGCGCCGGGCAGCGCGCGCCGCGCCCGAGGGCGCGAAGACGCTAATCTGCCCGGCCCTATGGCAGTCCGAATCAGACTTAGAAGGGTGGGTTCGAAGAAGAACCCGATTTGGCGCATCGTCGTCGCCGACAAACGCTCGCCCCGCGACGGGCGGACGATCGAGACGATCGGCCAGTACAACCCGCAGACCGAGCCCTCGACGATCAACATCGACGAGGAGCGCGCCCGCCACTGGCTCGAGCACGGCGCCCAGCCGTCGGAGACGGTGGCGACCCTGCTGCGGACCAAGGGCATCAAAGCCTCCGGCAGCTGACCGGGCGATGACGGAGCTCCTCGAGTTTCTCGTCAAGGCCCTCGTCGAGGACCCGGAGGCGGTCGTGGTCGAGGAGCTGGAAGAGGACGGCGACCTCGTCTACGAGATCAGCGTCGCCGACGGCGACCTCGGCCGGGTGATCGGCAAAGGCGGGCGGATCGCCAACGCGATCCGGACGATCGCCAAGGCGGCCGCGGTTCGGATCGACCGTCGCGTCATCGTCGACATCCTCGACTGAACGGGCCTCGCCCCAGTTGAGGCTCGACGTCTTCACCCTCTTCCCGGAGGCCTTCGACTGGTTCCGGTCGCAGCGCTCGGTCCAGAACGCGCTGCGCGAAGGCAACGAGTTCCGCCTCTTCAACTACCGCGACTCGACGCCGCTGACCGCCGGCCAGGTCGACGACTCCCCCTACGGCGGCGGCGCCGGGATGGTGCTGCGGGTCGACGTCGTCGACGCGGCGCTCGAGGCCGCCTACGGCGAGGGATCGCGGCCGCGGATCGTCCTGCTCTCGCCGACCGGGCCGCTGCTGGACGACGAAATCGCCGACGAGCTGGTCGCCGAGCCCCACGTCGCCCTGCTCTGCGGGCGCTACGAGGGCTTCGACGACCGCGTCCACCAGTACCTCGCCGACGACGAGCTCTCGATCGGTCGCTATGTCCTTGCCGGCGGCGAGCTGCCGGCGATGGTTGTCTCCGACGTGCTGATGCGCAAGCTCCCCGGCGCTCTCGGCCACGAGGACTCGGCCGTCGAGGAGTCCTTCAGCCACGCGCTCGAGGGGATGCCCGAGTACCCCCATTTCACCCGTCCGCCGAGCTACCGCGGCTGGGAGGTCCCCGAGGTCCTGCTCTCCGGCGACCACGAGAAGGTGCGGCGCTGGCGCCTGCAGCAGAGCCGCCTCCGAGCCGAGCAGTTCGAAAAAGACGCGGAATAGCTACCATTCCGCCACCGCGCGGTTCCCGCACCTGGGTCCCGGCGGTTTTTTCTCGCAGCGATCCTTCCTATGAGCTCCGTAATCGACAGCATCGAGCGCGCCCAGCTGAAGCAGGGCTTGCCCAAGTTCGCGCCTGGCGACCGTGTCCGCGTCCACTTCCAGGTGATCGAGGGCAACCGCAAACGAACCCAGGTCTTCGAGGGCGTCGTGCTGCGGCGCCAGGGTTCCGGCGTGCGCGAGACCTTCACCGTGCGCAAGCAGTCCTTCGGCGTCGGCGTCGAGCGGACGTTCCCCCTGCACTCGCCCAAGATCGAGAAACTCGAGGTGGCGGGACGAGGGGACGTGCGGCGGGCCAAGCTCTACTACCTGCGCGGCCGGATCGGCAAGGCCGCGCGCGTCGCCGAGCGGCGCTGGGGCATCGACGACGACGTCGTCGCGGTTGCCGGCGCGGCCGACGGCGAGTCCACCGCGGTCGACGCCGAGGGCGTCAGCCAGGAGGAGGTAGTGCCGGTCGAGGTCGAGGAGAGCGCCGAGACTGCCGAGGCTCCGGAGGCCGAGGCTCCTGCCGAGGAGGCAGCGCCCGAGGCAGAGGAGACTGCAGAGCCGGAGGCGGCGGCGGAGACGGACGCGGATGCGCCCGAGGCCGGGGAGACCGAGGACAGTTCAGCGCCCGAGGATGCCGAGGACGAGGCGGCGGCGGATGCCGGCGACTCCGACGAGGACTCGAAGGCCTGAACCCGAACCTCCCGAAGCCGAAGTCCAAAAGCGGCGGGCTCATCGAGCTGGTCGTCATCGTCGTGCTGGCCCTGGGCCTGGCGTTTGCGATCCAGGCGTGGATCGTCAAGCCGTACCAGATCCCTTCCGAATCGATGGAGCCGACCCTCGATGTCGGCCAGCGGGTCCTCGTCAACCGCTTCGTCTACCACTTCAAGGATCCGACGATCGGCGACGTCGTCGTCTTCCACCCGCCGGTCGGCGCCGACAACGGCACCGAATGCGGCGTCGTGCCGAAAGCCGGCGAAGCGTGCCCGGAGCCGACCCCGGAGCGCTCGGACCAGAACTTCATCAAGCGGATCGTCGCCGGACCGGGGGACGAACTCTCGATCCGCAACGGCCACCCCGTCGTCAACGGGGTCGAACAGAGCGACGAGCCCTTCATCAACCCCTGCGGCAACACCGAAGCCTGCAACAAGCCGAAAACGATCACGATCCCGCCCGACCATTACTTCATGATGGGCGACAACCGTGGGGCAAGCGACGACAGCCGCTACTGGGGACCCGTCCCCCGAGACTGGATCATCGGTGAGGCCTTTGCCACTTACTGGCCCCCGAACCGCATCGGCGGGCTCTAAGCCGGGCAAGTCCCACCGCCGCAGGCTGGCGCGCAGCCGCCGCCTGTTCGCCTTCGACCGCGGGCTGCAGAGCCGCTTCGTCGCCGGCGCCGACGAGGCCGGGCGCGGCTGCCTGGCCGGGCCGCTGGTCGCCGCCGCGGTGCTGATCGACTACGAGCGCCTCTCGGTCTCCGACCGCCGCGCGCTCAGCGGCCTGCACGACTCCAAGCAGATGACCGAGGAGCGGCGGCTGGAGATGTACCCGTGCGTGCTGCGGGCGGCGGCGCGGGTCAGCGTGGTGGTCCGCGCGCCGGCGGGGATCGACCGCCGCGGGCTGCACGTGACCAACATCGAAGCCCTGGCGCAGGCGTTGGAGCGGCTGGCCCCGAGCGAGGAGGCGATCTGCCTGGTCGACGGCTTCCGCCTGCCGGGCTGCCGGGTCCCGCACCGGCATGTGATCCAGGGCGACGGGACCAGCGCCGCGATCGCCGCCGCCTCGGTTCTCGCCAAGGTCACCCGCGACCGCTACATGCGCGACGTCGCCACCCAGCACCCGGGCTGGGGCTTCGAGGAGCACGTCGGCTACTCGACCCCCGAGCACCGCCAGGCGATCGAGGAGATCGGCATCTCGCCGCTGCACCGTCGCTCGTTCCAGAGCGTCGCGTACTCGCAGCTCGAGCTGGGCTGAGCTCGTTCAGAAGGCGGCCTTGACGTAGTCGACGTGGACCGCGCGGTCTTCGCGGTCGAGGGTGACGCCGACGGCGTCGAAACGGATCTCGTCGTAGGGCGGCTGGTCGCGCCGTTCCGACATCCAGGCGGTGGCGAGGCGGCGGATGCGCTGCTGCTTGCGGAAGTCGACGGAGAGGATCGGGCGCTCGGGGCCGAACCGGGTGTCCTGCCGCGCCCCCTTCACCTCGACGAAGACGAGGGTGCGGCCGTCGCGGGCGACGATGTCGAGCTCGCCGTAGCGGGTGCGGGCGTTGCGCTCGACGATCTCCCAGCCGGCGGTAGCGAGACGGCGGGCGACGAAGTCCTCGGCGATGGCGCCGGTACGGCGGCGGGCGACGGTCATATGGGCCTAAGGCGTGGAGGTCACTAGCTCGCCCCCAAGTTGGCTCAGAGAATTTGCAAACTGCGCGTAACGGGTGCGCTGATGCCGCCTAGCGTGGCTGCCGTGCTCGCCACCGCCCGCACCTTCACCCTCGACGGCATCTCCGCCCGCCCGGTGCGGGTCGAGGTCGACGTCCACCGCGGCCTGCCGAACTTCACGATCGTCGGGCTGCCGGACGCGGCCGTGCGCGAGGCGCGCGAGCGGGTGCGGGCGGCGCTGGTCAACTGCGGCTTCGAGTTCCCGCTGCGGCGGATCGTCGTCAACCTGGCGCCGGCGAGCCTGCGCAAGGCGGGTCCGGGGATGGACCTGGCGATCGCCGCCGGGTTGCTGAGCGCCTCCGGTCAGCTGGAGTGGGATGGCCTGGCGCGGGTGGCGCTGGCGGGGGAGCTGGCGCTCGACGGCGCGACCAGGCCCGTGCAGGGGGCGTTGGCGATGGCCGAGGCGGCGCGCGAGAGCGGTGCGGAGGCGATCGTGCTGCCGGCGGAGAACGCGGCCGAGGCGGCGCTGGCGGAAGGGATCGGCGTGATCGGCGTCGAGGCGCTGGGACAGCTGCCGGCGCTGGTGGCGGGGGAGTGGGACCCGCCGCGACCCGCGCCCCTGCCCCTCAAGCTCGATTCCGCGCCGGGGGCTCCGGACCTCGCCGACCTGCGCGGCCAGCCGCACCTGCGTCATGCGCTGGAGGTGGCGGCGGCGGGCGGGCACAGCCTGCTGATGGTCGGTCCGCCCGGCGCCGGCAAGTCGCTGGCGGCGAGCCGGCTGCCTTCGATCCTGCCGCCGCTGGCGCCCGTCGAGGCGCTGGAGGTGGCACGGATCGCCAGCGCCTGCGGCCGCCTCGACGGGCTGCCCGGCGGCCGGCCGTTCCGGGCTCCGCACCACACGATCAGCGCCGCCGGGCTGATCGGCGGCGGCTCGCCGCCCCGGCCCGGCGAGGCGACGCTCGCGCACCGGGGAGTGCTCTTCCTCGACGAGCTCTGCGAGTTCCGCCGCGATGCGCTGGAGGCGTTGCGGGCGCCGCTGGAGTCGGGCGAGGTATCGATCGTCCGGGCCGGCGCTCGGCGCAGCCTGCCCTGTCGCTTCATGCTGGTCGCCGCCGCCAACCCCTGTCCGTGCGGGCGCGGCGAGGCCGACCCGGACTGCACCTGCGCCCCATATGACGTCCAGCGCTACCAGGGCAAGCTGAGCGGCGCTCTCGCCGACCGCCTCGACCTGCTGGCGGCGGTGCGGCAGCCGAGCGCGAAAGAGATCGGCGGCGCCCCGGGCGAGCCCTCGGCGGCGGTACGGGAGCGAGTCTGCGCCGCCCGCGAGCGGCAGGAGCGGCGGCTCGGCCCCGGGCGCTGCAACGCCGAGATGACGCCGGCGGAGGCGCGCGCCTGCCCGCTGGCGGAGGGTGCGGCGCAGCTTCTGGCGGACCTCTACGCGCGGCAGCGGCTCAGCGGTCGAGCCCACGACAGGGCGCTGCGCCTGGCGCAGACGCTCGCCGATCTGGCCGGTGTCGAGGAGATCGGCGAGGAGCAGATGGCCCAGGCCCTGCAGATGCGGCGGCGGGACAATGGTTGAACACCGCGCCTGCCTCGAGTGCCTGCGTCGGTCCTGGCTGCTGGCAGCGCTCGGCCCCTACGTCGAGCGGATCGCCACCGGCGAGGCCGGCTCGCGCTCGCCGGAACTGCTGCGGCTCTCGAACGAGGACCTGGTCGAGGTGGCGGCGTCGAAGGTCGCCGGTCAGATGCTGGCGCGGATCGCGGCGCTTTCGGAGTCGCGGCTGAACGAAGAGCTGGTCCAGGCGGGCTGCTGGGCCTGCTGCCGCCACGGCGACCTCTACCCGGCCCATCTGCGCGACGCCGCCGACGCGCCCTGGTCGCTGATCGGGCGCGGCAGCCCGCGCCTGCTCGACCGGATCGAGCCGTTCGAAGCGGTGACGATCGTCGGCGCCCGCCGCGCCACCTCCTACGGCCGTGAGATCGCCCGCGAGCTGGGGCGGGAACTGGCGGCAGCGGGGATGGTCGTCGTCAGCGGCCTCGCCTTCGGGATCGACGGCTGTGCCCACCGCGGCGCCCTCGACGCCGGTCGCACGATCGCCGTCCTCGGCTGCGGCCCGGACGTCGCCTACCCGGGCAGCCACCGCTCGCTATGGCGCAAGATCTGCGAACAGGGCCTGGTGATCTCCGAGCTGCCGCCAGGCGCGACGCCCTGGCGCTGGACCTTCCCGGCCCGCAACCGGATCATGGCGGCGCTGGCGGGGATGACCGTGGTCGTCGAGGCCGCCACCCGCTCGGGCTCGCTGATCACCACCGACCTCGCTGCCGACCTGGGCCGCGACCTGGGAGCCGTCCCCGGCCCGGTCACCTCTCGCGCCTCGGCCGGCCCCAACGGCCTGCTGGCGGCCGGCGCCCACGTAATCCGCGACGCCCAGGACGTCCTCGACGCGATGCTGGGGCCGGGTCAGCGCCGGCTCCAGCCCGAGACCCCGAGCCTCGATGCCGAGCTGCACGCGGTGCTTGCCGCGATCGAGGCGGGGGAATGCACCTGCGACGGCGTCGCCGCCGTCACCGGCCTCTCGGGCCCCTCGGCGGCCGCTGCCCTCGCCCGGCTTGAACTCCTCGGCTATCTCACCTGTTCGAACGTCGGGGTCTACACGCGAACGATGTTGCCGTCCCCGGCCGGGGCGTCCCTCTAGGCTCTCGCTTCCATGCCTCGCAATACGCCACCGACTGCCCTCTCGATCGCCGGTTCCGACTCCGGGGGTGGTGCCGGGATCCAGGCCGACCTGAAGGCGTTTGCGCGCTGCGGAGTGCATGGGATGACCGCGATCACGGCGATCACGGCGCAGAACACTCGCGGCGTCGAGATGGTCGAGTTGGTCTCGCCGGAGGCGGTCTTCGCCCAGATCCTGGCGATCGCTGAGGACATGGGGGCCGACGCGATCAAGATCGGGATGCTCGGTTCCGCGGCGACGATCGATGCGGTCGCGGTCGGTCTCACCTACATGGGGGTTCAGCATGCCCCCGTCGTGATCGATCCGGTGATGGTCGCTGAGAGCGGCGCTGTTCTCTTGGATGATGAGACCAGGGAGGCGCTTGTGGATGTGCTGCTCCCTGTCTGTGTCGTGGCCACGCCGAACATTCCCGAGGCGCGGGTGCTTACCGGCCTGGGGGAGGGGGCGAGCCAGGAGGAGCTGGCACGGGCGGTGGTCGCGCTGGGTCCCAAGGCGGTTGTGGTTACCGGCGGGCACAGCGAGGAGCTGGTCGACCTCTTCTTCGACGGCGAGCAGATGGTGGAGATCCCGGGAGAGCGGCATCCGGATGGGGCCGCCCACGGCTCCGGCTGCACCCACTCCTCGGCGCTGGCGGCCTATCTGGCCCACGGTGAGGAGCCGCTCGCAGCCGCGCGCAAGGCGCGCGAGATCGCCTCGGCCGCGGTCGGCGGCGGGCTGCGGGATATCGGCGCCGGTCCTGGCCCCGTCGACGTGTTCGGCCGTGGTTGATTGCCGCTGATGAGCAATTTCGCGGTGGTGGATGTCAAGGAAGGGCAATCGCTTCCGGCCGCCCCTCAGTAGATTTCGGCGCATGAGCACGAACGGCGACACCGCGACCAAGCTGCCCCGTCCCCGCTCGGCGGCCGTCTTCGACGGCCCCGACCGCGCCCACTCGCGCGCCTACATGAAGGGCATCGGCTTCGACGACGACGCCCTCAGCCGGCCGACGATCGGGATCGCCAACACCTGGACCGAGGCGATGCCCTGCAACTTCCACCTCCGCGGCCTCGCCGAGCACGTCAAGGCGGGCGTCCGCGCCGCCGGCGGCACGCCGATGGAGTTCAACACCGTCGCCGTCTCCGACGGGGTGACGATGGGAACGCAGGGGATGAAGGCCTCGCTGGTCAGCCGCGAGGTGATCGCCGACTCGATCGAGCTGATGGCCCGCGGCTACCAGTTCGACGCGATCGTCGCCCTCTGCGCCTGCGACAAGACGATCCCCGGCTGCGCGATGGCGCTGGCGCGGCTCGACGTGCCCTCGGTCCTGCTCTACGGCGGCTCGATCGCCCCCGGCCACTGGCACGGCCGCGACGTCACCATCCTCGACATCTTCGAGGCGATCGGCGCCCACAACGCGGGGGACATGAGCGACGAGGAACTGCACGAGCTGGAGGGCGTCGCCAGCCCCGGTGCCGGCGCCTGCGGCGGCCAGTTCACCGCCAACACGATGGCCTGCGCCTTCGAGGCGCTGGGGATCAGCGCCGGCGGCTCGGCGATGGTCCCGGCCGAAGACGACGACAAGGCGACGGTCGCCGAGAAAATCGGCGAGCTGGTGATCAACGTCCTCGTCAACGACCTGCGGCCGAGCAGGATCATCACCCGCGACTCGCTCGAAAACGCGATCGCCTGCGTCTGCGCCTCCGGCGGCTCGACCAACGCCGTCCTGCACATGATCGCCCTCGCCCACGAGGTCGGGGTCGAGCTGACGATGGACGACTTCGAGCGGATCTCCCGCGGGACGCCGCTCTACGCCGACCTCAAGCCCGGCGGTCGCTTCGTCGCCACCGATCTCTACGCCGCCGGCGGCGTGCCGGTGATCCTCAAGCGCCTGGCCAAAGCCGGCGTCCTGCACGGGGACGCGATCACGGTCACCGGCAGGACGGTCGGCGAGGAGGCCGCCGCCGCCACCGAGGCCCCGGGCCAGGAAGTGGTGCGCCCGGTCGAGGATCCACTCAAGCCCGAAGGCGGCCTCGCGATCCTGCGCGGCAACCTCGCGCCGGAAGGTTCGGTGGTCAAGGTCGCGGGCACCGAGCGCCGTCGTCAGACCGGCCCCGCCCGCGTCTTCGAGACCGAAGAGGAATGCTTCCGTGCCGTCAAGGAGCAGAAGATCAACCCCGGCGACATCGTCGTGATCCGCAACGAGGGCCCGGTCGGCGGCCCCGGCATGCGGGAGATGCTGCAGGTGACGGCCGCGATCGTCGGCGAGGGTCTGGGCGAGAGCGTGGCGATGGTCACCGACGGCCGCTTCTCCGGCGCCACCCGCGGGCTGATGATCGGCCACGTCGCCCCCGAGGCGGCCAGCGGCGGCCCGATCGCCGCCGTCCGCGAGGGCGACGAGATCACCGTCGACATCGACGACCGCAGCCTCAGCGTCGCCCTCTCCGACGAGGAGATCGCCGAGCGGGTCGCCGAGTACGAGTCACCGAAGTCACCCTTCGGCCGCGGCGTGATGGGCAAGTACGCGGCGACCGTGTCGTCGGCCGCGAAGGGCGCTATCACCGGCTAGCGGGGCGGTGCGTCAGCCGACCGCGGTGTCCTGCGCCGCGCGCAGCGGCTGCGAGGACTCGATGAAGCCTTCGAGCATCGGGTTGAAGCGCTGCGGCCGCTCGAGCATCGGCAGGTGGCCGGTGCGCTCGAAGAGCTCCAGCCGGGATTCGGGGATCAGGCGGTGGTACCCGAGCGCCGCCTCGACCGGGACGATCTGGTCGTTCAGGCCCCAGACGACCATCGTCGGGATTTCGATCTCCGGCAGGCGGTCGCGGGTGTCGTAGCCCCAGATCGAGCCCAGCGCGTCGGAGAACCCGGACGCCTGCAGCCCGGGGCGCACCTGCTCGGCGAGGAGCTCCGGCCGCAGGCCGTTGGGGTTGCGGACGACCCGGCCGAAGGCGAGCTTGCGACCGCGTGGGCGGGTCCAGTAGGAGCGTCGTTCGCCGCTGAGCATCGGGATCGCCGCCTTGAAGATGCGGGCGGCGGCGTCGAGCGATCGCCCCTCCCAGTCGGCGAAGCTGATGCCGGCGGCGGAGATCAGGACCAGCCGCTCGAACCGGTCCGGGTCATGGATCACCGCCTCGGTGGAGATGAAGCCCCCCATCGAGTTGCCGACCAGCGCCGCGACGCTATCGATCCCCAGGCGCTCGCAGAAGTCGTGGATAAGGCGGCCGTAGTTGCCCATCGTGATCTCCCACGAGGGCATCGGGCTGTCGCCGAAGCCGGGGAGGTCGAGGGCGATCGCGCGGTACTCGCGGCCGAACCAGGGCAGGTTCTCGAGCCAGTTGCGCCAGCAGCCGGCGATGCCGTGGACGAAGATGATCGGCTCGCCCTCGCCGATCTCGGCGTAGTTGACGCCGTCGGCCCCGGGCAGATCCACCTGGTGCAGGTGCCGGCGCCAGTCGACCTGCATCCATTCCGGCGTCGGGTCCTGGTTGCCGTAGTCGGCCGCCGGGAAGAGCGTGGTACCTGCTTGATCGGCCATCGGAACGCGCATGGTATCTGCGCGTAACGGCCTTAGGCGTAGCCCATCCTTTCCAGCACCGGGATCTCGCGGATCTGCGGTGGCTGCAGGTGGTCCCAGAGGATGCCGCGCGGTCGCTCGTACTGGCGCTCGACGTCGATCACCGCGCGCGGCGTCGCGATCAGGTCGACCGGCAGGTCGTGGTCGGTGACCATCAGGTGCTGGCGCAGGATCTGGATCGGGTGGACGGTGGTGGCGACGGTGGTGTGGGTGTCGATCTTGCCGGCGTCGGCGAGGATCCCGTACTCGAGGTCGTGGTAGCCGCCGCCTTTGCCGACCCGGGCGCCGGAGAGGTTGACCGCGACCGAGCCGCAGAGGATCAGGTCGATCTCGGGCAGGTCGTCGAGGGCGACGACCCGGCCGTGCTTGAGCGCGCCCTTGATCGTCGCCGCCTCTTTCACCGCTGCCTTCGAGAGCTGTTTCGGGTCCAGCACCCGGAAGGGGTGGGGGTCGCGCAGCCGCGGCACCGCCATGATCATCGTCTTGCCCTCTTCCAGGGCGATCCGCCGCGCGTGGGTCTGGGGCGAGTCGGGGTTGGCCTTGATCACCCGCGCCCGCTTCCAGAGGCGGTGCCCGGCAAGCTTCTCGGCCGCCAGCTTGGCGCCGGCGAAGTTGGGGATCCGCCCCTCGGCGCCGGGAAAGCGGGAGACGCCCTCGCGTTCCATCGCCTTCCAGACCTCCTCGCGGACTTCGTCCTTGGTGCGCACGGGCGAAAGATATCCGGCCGCCCTGCCGATACCTCTGAGGCACATGCGAAATTGCAGGGGACGCGAGGGTTCTCAGGCGAACCATCCGTATGCCTAGACTTTTCAAGACCGGCAAAGCGACCTACCGAGGGTTACTCCAGTCCAGATGGGAACGAAGACTTCTATTGCGGCTCTGATCGCCGCGCTGCTGCTGGTCGTCGTGGTCGGCGGCGCCTGGGCCTACGACAGCTCGCAGAAGGACAAGATCGCCGACGGCGTGACGATCGGCGGCGTCGACGTCGGCGGCCTCGACGAAGACGAAGCCGCCGCCAAGGTCCATCGCAAGCTGGTGGCCCCGCTGCGCAGCTCGCTGAAGGTCAGCTTCGACGGCGAGACCTGGAAGCTGACCGGCGAGCAGCTGAAGATCCGCGCCGACATCGACGCCGCCGTCGCCGAGGCGCTCGAAGACAGCCGGGAGGGCGGCCTGCCGGGTCGCCTCGTCCGCTACGTCAGCGGCGGCGAGGTCGACGAAAGCATCTCCCCCGAGGTCGCCTACTCGGTCCCGGCGGTCAACCGCTTCGTCCGCCGCGTCGCCGCGGACGTCAATCGCGAACCGCAGAACGCCGACGTCGAAGCGAGCGGCGACTCGCTCACGGTCGTCGCCGGCAAGAACGGCCGCAAGCTGCGCGACAACCTGCTGGAGAAGGACCTCAAGGCCGCCGTGCTCAACGCCAATGCCCCGCACAAGATCGTGGCGAAGGTCCACGCGATCGAGCCCGAAGTGACGAAAAAGGAAGTCGCAGCCGAGTACCCGTCCTACCTCACCCTCGACCGCTCGACCTTCACCCTGCGGCTGTGGAAGAACCTGAAGCTGGCGAAGACCTACACGGTCGCCGTCGGCATGGAAGGCCTGGAAACGCCGGAAGGGCTCTACCAGATCGAAGCCATGGAAGAAAACCCCGTCTGGCATGTGCCGGAATCCGACTGGGCCGGCTCGCTGGCGGGCCAGACGATCCCGCCGGGGCCGTCGAACCCGATCAAGGCCCGCTGGATGGCGATCTACGAAGGCGCCGGGATCCACGGCACCGAAGAAACCTCCTCGCTCGGCAGCGCCGCCTCTCACGGCTGCGTCCGCATGGCGATTCCCGACGTCGAAGAACTCTACGATCAGGTCGAAGTAGGCACCCCGATCTTCATCGGCTAGCTGCTGCCGAGAGGACGCGGCGCAGACGGGGCGAATGAAGCCTCGATGAACTGGGAAGCGGCGCTGGCCGCATACGACCGCGACCTGCGCGCCCGGGGCTCCGCCGAGCGGACGCGGCGCGCCTACGCGGTCGACCTCGGCGGCTTCGCCGAGTGGGCGGGGGAGACGGGCCTCGGACCGGGGGACGTCCGCCATCGCGACGTGCGCCGCTACGGCGCCGGTCTCTCCGAGGCGGGTGCGGCGCCGGCGACGGTCGCCCGCAAGCTGGCGGCGATCCGCGGCCTCTACGGCTACCTGGTCCGCACCGGCAGGGCCGGCGCCAACCCGGCCGAGCTGGTCTCCAGCCCGAAGCGCTCCGAGAAGCTGCCGACGGTCCTCAGCACCGAGCAGATGCGGACCCTGCTGGAGCGGATTCCCGCCCGCACGCCGCTGGAGCTGCGCGACCGGGCGATGCTCGAGCTGGCCTACTCCTGCGGGCTGCGCTGCGAGGAGATCGTCAACCTCGACCTCGGCGCGCTCGACTTCGAGACCGAGCAGCTGCGGGTGCTCGGCAAGGGGCAGAAGGAGCGCCTGCTGCCGGTCGGCGAGCCCGCCCAGCGCGCTCTGCGCCGCTACCTCGACAAAGGGCGCCACGCCCTGGCCGGCGATCCGCGCGAGCGGGCGCTGTTCCTCTCCAAGAGCGGGCGGCGCCTCTCCAACTCCGACGTGACCCGCCGCCTCGGCCTCTGGACCCGCGAAGCCGCGCTGGCCGCGGGCGTCTCCCCGCATGCGCTTAGACATTCCTTTGCAACGCATCTACTCGAGGGTGGGGCAGACCTGCGTACGATTCAGGAGTTGCTGGGTCACGCGTCGATCTCCACCACCCAGGTCTACACCCGGGTCGACGCGGCCCGTCTGCGTGACACCTACGCTGCAAGCCACCCCCGAGCATGAGACAAATCCCCGCAAACGACCGTAGAATCGGCTGATGGAAACGGGCGTGAAAGAGGTAGAGCTGCGCGACCTGTGGCGCCGCTACAAGGACCAGGGGGACGACAGCGCCCGCGAGCGGCTGGTCGTCGCCTACTCGCCGATGGTCAAGTTCGTCGCCGGCCGGCTCGGCGCCGGGCTGCCTTCGCACGTCGAAGACGCCGACCTGATCTCCTACGGCCTGGTCGGCCTGATCGGCGCGATCGAGCGCTTCGAACCGGAGCGGGGAATCAAGTTCGAGACCTTCGCGATGACCCGCATCCGCGGCGCGATCATCGACGAACTGCGCTCGCTCGACTGGGTGCCGCGCTCGGTCCGCTCCCGTGCCCGCGAAATCGAAGCCGCCCAGGCCAAGCTCGAGCACGAACTGCAGCGGGCGCCGTCGGAGGCCGAGCTGGCCTCGAAACTGAACATGACCGAGGAGGAACTGCAGGGCGCCCTGCTGGAGATCGCCAACTCCTCCGTCTACGCGCTGGACGAGCTCTGGACCGTCTCCGACTCCTCCGGCGACCAGGTCTCGCTGCTGGACACGATCGCCGACGACGGTGCTGCCGACCCGCAGGAGGCGCTGGCGACGACCGAGGTCAAGGACCGCCTCACCGAGGCGATCGGCTCGCTGCCCGAGCGCGAGCAGCTGGTCGTCGCGCTCTACTACTACGAGAACCTGACCCTGCGCGAGATCGGCGAGGTCCTCGGCGTCACCGAGTCGCGCGTCTCCCAGCTGCACACCAAGGCGGTGATGCGGCTGAAATCGCACCTCCAGCAGGCCTGATGGAGTCGAACTGCGCGATCTGCGGCCGGACGATTCTCGCCGGTGAGCGCGTGCACGGCTATTTCGCCGCAGAGGAGGAGCGCGCCGTCTGTGAGCTCTGCCTGGCACGGGCGGAGCAGCTGGGCTGGCGCCCGGCCGGCGAGCCCGCCCCGGACCGCGGCGAGTCGCACGAGGGACGCCTTCGCGGGCTGCTGCGCCGCCGCACCCGGCGGCCCGGCCCTCAGGCCACGGCGCCCCGCCGTCAGCGGCCGGCGTCACCGTCGCTCGACGAGGGCGCGCCGACACCCTTCGAACGCGCGGTGGCGCGCTTCAACTCCAGCGAGGCGGGACAGACGGTCGCCCGCCTGACCCGCACGCTCGGCGTGCCTCGGGCCTCGGTCGGCGCCTCGGCGGGAGCGCCGGACGAGGTGCGGATCACGATCGCCTGGGAGCTCTCCTGGTACCAGTGGGGCGTCGACATCGCCGACGAGCTGCGGCCGGTCTTCGAGCTCGACAAGGGCGGGGAGATCGACCAGATCGACGCCGCCGCGCGCCAGTGGAACGCCGCTGTCGGCGAGGACGGCAGGCTGCGGCTTGCCGGGGAGCCGGCACGGAGCCGATGAGCCGCGTGGTCGTAAACGTCGACGGCGGTGCCCGCGGCAACCCGGGGCCGGCGGCGATCGGGGTGGTCGTCCGCGACGGCGACGGCGCGGTGCTCGAGGAACTGGGGGAGAAGATCGGCGAGGCGACCAACAACGTCGCCGAGTACCGGGCGCTGCTGAAGGGGATCGAGCTGGCGGCCGCGCACGGCGCCGGCGATCTGGAGCTGATCGGCGACTCGCAGCTGGTCGTGCGGCAGGTCGAAGGCCGCTACAAGGTGAAAAACGCCGGCATGAAAGAGCTGCACGCCCAAGTGAAGAAGGCGCTCGCCGGCTTCGACTCCTGGTCGATCCGCCACGTCCGCCGGGCCGAGAACGCCGACGCCGACCGCCTCGTCAACGAGGCGCTCGACGGGGTCCTCGATGGCTGAGCGGATACCGGAGCCGATCGACCCCGGCGTCGACATCGGCCACGTCCACCTCAAGGTCGCCGACGTCGACCGCGCGCTCGACTTCTACTGCGGGATCCTCGGTTTCGAGCTGATGCAGCGCTGGGGCGCCGACGCGGCCTTCGTCTCGGCCGGCGGCTACCACCATCACATCGGCCTCAACTCCTGGCAATCGAAAGGCGGCTCGCCGCCTCCGCCGGGGACCACCGGCCTCTTCCACACGGCGATCCGCTACCCGACCCGCCGTGCCCTCGCCGACGCGCTGCGGCGCCTCAGCGAGGCCCGCTGGCCGCTGGAGGGAGCTTCCGATCACGGCGTCAGCGAGGCGCTCTACCTCTCCGACCCGGACCGCAACGGGGTCGAGCTCTACTGGGACCGCCCGCGGGAGCAGTGGCCGCGTCCCGCCGACGGCGAGGGGGTCGAAATGGGCACCACGGCCCTCGACCTCGACGACCTGATCTCGGAGTTGCGCGACTAGGCGCCGAGGATGGCGCCGACCAGGCTGGGGTTGAACGGCTGGGTGCCGTTCACCAGCTGCAGGCCGGGGAAGCCGTGGGCACGGGCGTAGGCGAGCTCTTTGCCGAGGTCGCCTACGCCGTTCGATCCCGCCAGGGGTGCTATCTGCAGCGTGCTGAGCACGCCGAACGCCTGCCCGCTTTCGTTCATGAAGCCGCTGCCGGAGTCGCCGGGCACGCCGGGAGTCAGCGTGGCGACGATATGGCTCCAGCCGTTGCCTTCGTTCTGGATCACCGTGCCCTGCTTCGGGCTCAGCTTGGTGATCCCCAGGCGCAGTTCGGAGTTGCCGTAGGAGAAGACGGTCGAGCCGAGGTCGCCGACCGTGCCGAGCCCGGTCGGGCCGCCGTAGCCGGGAACCGAGGGGTTGACCCGCCCGACGTCCGCCGGGTCCAGCCGGACCAGGGCGAAGTCGTTGTAGGCGCAGGTGTCGGGATCGGACTCGCCGCTCGCCTGCATCGCCAGCCACGAGTTGTAGGCGAGGGTGCCGGCTTTGCTCGCACCCGCGACTTCAACCGGGGTGCCGATCGGCAGCGAGGCGCTCGTGCAGCCGTCGGTTTCGGTCGCTTCGCCGGTGCCCGAGCAGTGCGCGGCCTGACCCAGGAAGACCGTCGAGCCTTCCTGGAAGACGAAGTTGGAGGTGCACTGGGCGCCCTGCGTATGGGTCTGGACGCCGGGATGGACGGGCGCCGACCCCGCGGGAGCCCAGGCCGACGCGAGGCTGGGGAGGAGCAACAGGGCAACCGTGGCCAGGGATACAACGGTGCCGCATCTAAATCGCTTCATGCTCCTCCTGAGCCTCGCGTCGGTGGGGGATGGATCATGTGGGAACGGGCTCCGACTACCCAATAATGAGTAGCACAAACACCGGCTCGATGCCGGCAAGCGAAAGCCCCGCCGAAGCGGGGCTTTCGAACTGCCTTGGCTTCGGTGAGGGCGTCGCCTAGTTGGCGCCTTTCGGACCGTCGGAGACGATCAGCTTCACCTTGCTGCCCGCCGGCAGGAGCTTTCCGCGCTTCTTGCCGCCGCGGATCACCTTGTCCTCTTTGACCTTGCCGTTGAAGCGGTGCTTGACCTTGCCGGGTTTGCAGTTGGCCTTGCGAAGGGCTTTCTTCGCCCGTTTCACGCTTCGCTTCTTGAGCTTCGGGACGACGCACTGCTTCGTGACGAGCGTCGCGCTGTCGTTCGCGGCGTTGCTGTCGACCGCCTGGCTCGTAACGGTGGCGGTGCTGGTTACTTTCTTGAACTTCGCTTTCACCTGGATCGTCAGGGTTGCGCTCGCCCCGCTTCGCAGGAGCCCGAGGTTGCAGGAGAGCACCGAGGTCCCGGCGCAGGCTCCCTGCGAGGCGGTCGCGGAGAGCAGCGTCGTTTTCGCCGGCAGCGAATTCGTGAGCACGACTCCGCCTGCCCGTTCCGGCCCGTTGTTCTTGACCAGGACGGTGTAGGTGAACTTCCCGCCTTTGGCCACTTTCGCAGTTACCGTGGGCGAGAGATCGGTCGAGTTGCGTTCGGTGTAGCGGGCGAAGGCGGGGCCTTCCTCGCCCTGGACCATGTAGATGCCTTCGAAGCCGGGCAGGGTGATGTACGCCATGCCGCCGTCGTCGACCACGAACGGCAGCGGGCTGTTCGACCAAGCGTTGGCTTCGATGTCGTAACGGAACAGCGATTTGCCGCTGTACGGGCCATAGGTGATGTAGGTGTTGGTCAGCGGGTTGAAAGCGCTCCCCAGGAGCGGGCCTTCCGGTTCGCCGCCTTCGGCGTCTGGGACTTTCGGGGCGTATGGCAGTTCCAGCCAGCTGTTGGAGGCGATGTCGTAGACCCCGAAGCCGGTGTTGCCGTTGCCCTGGTGGCCGTAGATCTTGCCGTCGACGACCTGCAGTCCGCCCCACTTTTCGAAGCCTTCGGTGCCTTCTGCGAGGGGGAATTTCGGTGGTTCGGCGAGCGGCGTGGCGATGCCCGTAGCCGGATCGAGGGAGATGAATTCGTCTTCCACCGCCAGATACAGCTTTCCGCCTCCGGAGGCGATGTTGCCGGTGCCGCTGGCGAGCGGGTTGTCGATCGTGGTCCAGGTGTTCGAGGCGATGTCGTAGACGGCGAGTTCGGTCGCGTTGCCCGTGTAGACGACGTAGATCTTGCCGCCGAGGTAAGCCGCGCCGCCGTTGTTGCCGCTGTCGAGCGGCGAGGGCGCGAGTTCGGCCCAGACGTTCGTGCGCGGGTCGTAGACGAAGAATTTGGTGCCGCCGTCTTCCTGGGCGTAGATGAGGCTGCTGTTGGGGTCGGCGGCGACGGCCGTAAGTTCAACCGGGCTCGGTGCCAGTTCCTGGAACCCTTCGACCCGCGCCTGCGCGCTGGGGGCGAACGCCGTTGCCAGTAGGAGCCCCAGCAGGGCGATGACGCCTACCGCGGCCCATCCTCTGCTCTGGGATTTCCGTTCGAGGAGCGCTTCCACTTTCCATCCTCCTGATTTAGATGCCGGACAAGGCCACTATATGCACGTCGATGACCTGAATTCACCCCCTGGGCGGGTGGTTCGAGCTCCGGTCCTCCGACCGCGGGTGGACCTATTGTTCCGCGCCCTTGTACGACGCCTCTCAGCACCTGATCGGCGACGGGGCGCGTGCCCGAGCGCTGCCGGATTGGCCCGATTCCCGCCCCCTCCGCTCCTGGCAGGAGGAGGCGACCGAGGCCGTGCGGGCGCACTCGGCCGCCAGCTTCCTGGCCTCGGCGACCCCGGCGGCCGGCAAGACCACCTTCGGCCTTCACATCGCCCACCGGATGCTGAGCGCCGGTTTCGTTTCGCGGGTGGTCGTGGTCGGCCCGACCACCCACATCTGCCGCCAGTGGGCCGCCGACGCGGGCCGCTACGGCATCGACCTCGAGCCGAACAGGCCGAACTCGGACGGGCCGGAGTCGGCCGACTTCCACGGCGTCGCCGTCACCTACCAGACGATCGCGGCCGGGCCGGACACGCATCGGCTGGCCGCCGCTCGCCGGCCGACCCTGCTGATCGCCGACGAGCCGCACCACATGGGCGATCAGGCCGCCTGGGGCCTGCAGGCCCGCAAGGCCTTCGACGGCGCCCGCTTCCGGCTGCTCCTCTCCGGTACGCCCTTCCGCTCCGACAACTCGGCCATTCCCTGGGTCACCTACGACGACGACGGCCTCAGCCGGGCCGACTACGCCTACGGCTATCCGCAGGCGCTGGTCGACCGGGTCTGCCGCCCGATCACCTTCCTGCCGTACGACGGCGAGATGGAATGGGTGTCGGATGGTCGGCTGCGCAGCGCCGACTTCGACCTCGTCCTGCCGGCGGCGGAGGCGGCCCGGCGCCTGCGGACGGCGCTCAGCCCGGACGGGGAGTGGATGGGGGAGGTGCTGCGCGACGGCGATGCCCGGCTGAGCGAGGTGCGCGCCGACGGGCATCCCGACGCGGGCGGCCTGGTAATCGCCTCCGACCAGGACCACGCGCGGGCGATCGCGGCGCGGCTCGCGTCGATCTCGGGGGAGCGACCCGAGCTGGTGATGAGCGACGAGCCGGGTGCCAGCCGGCGGATCGCCGGTTTCGCCTCCTCCGGTCGCCGCTGGCTGGTCTCGGTCCTGATGGTCTCCGAGGGTGTCGACATCCCCCGTCTGCGGGTCGGCGTCTACGCGACGGCGGCCCGGACCGAGCTCTTCTTCCGCCAGGTGGTCGGCCGCTTCATCCGCGCCACCCCGGGGCCGCGCCGCCAGATGAGCTACCTCCTGATGCCGGCCGACCCGCGGCTGAAGGGGCTCGCCCGCGAAATCGAGCTGGAGCGCCGCCACGCGCTCGACCTCTCGCCGACCGCCGAGGAGGAGGAGGAGGTCGAGGAGATCGAGGGCCCGCCCGAGCGCGGCGAGCCGGGCGAAGGCTTTGCCGCCCTCAGCTCCGGCGACGCCGAGCTGGACGAGGCGATCATGAGCGAGACCACGCTCCAGCTCTTCCCGACCGACGACCCTAAGCCGAGGGCGAAGCAGGCGATCGCCCTCAAGCCCGAAGCCCCGCCAGGGGACCCCGAACCCGAGCGCGAGTCGGCCTACGCGACCCGAGAGCGCCTGCGCGGCGAGCGCAGCCGCCTGGTCGCCGAAGTCGCCCGTCGCACCAAGAAATCTCACCGGGAGATCCAGGCCCGCATCAACCGCGCCACCCGGGCACGCTCCGTCTCCAGCGCCACCATCCAGCAGCTCGAGCGCGGCAACGCGATGCTGCGCCGTGAGCTGTGGCGGTGAGATAGAGCCCTTGACAGAAAAGCCCCGCCGGAGCGGGGCGCCTCTAGGCAGATATTATTTGGCAAGTTCTATGACAAAAAAACTTGCCAGATAAACTAGGCTAAGGCCTATGCCGAAGCGAAAAAGACGAGGACGAGGGGCAAGTCCCCACAGCACGGCTACGCGCGTTTCCGAACGGGTCCGCGCCGGGGGCGAGCGCTATTGGTCGCTCTCTGACTTTCGCGATCTGCCTGCAACCGCCGTCGCCCATGCGCTTTCGCGCCTGGCTGGCCGAGGAGAGCTGCAGCGAGTGCGCAAGGGCCTCTACTACCGAGCCAAGCAAACCGCCCTCGGCCCGAGCATCCCAAGCGCCAGCGGCGCGGTTGCTCATAGCTTGGATGCGCCGCTTCATCCCGCCGGGCTGAGCGCCGGGAACTCATTGGGGCTATCGACGCAGAATCCGGCCCGTCCCGAGTTTGCGACGCCGGCCAGCGCTGCGCCTGGTGGTCTTCAAAACGCCACCGTGCGCACTCGCCGTCCGGTCTCCCGCTTTGAGCTCGATGCCTCCGATGGCGCCCTGCTCGAGCTTCTGCGCGACCGCGCTCGCTATAGCGACCTGTCGCCACGGGAGACGTCACGGCGCCTTGTTTCGATGCTCTCCGATCGGGCGCGGTTCGAGAGGCTCGCCAAGGCGGCTCTCTCGGAGCCCCCTCGGGTCCGGGCCATGCTGGGGGCGCTCGGCGAGCAGGCAGGCGCCCCCGCCGCCGCGCTGGCTCAGCTGCGGGAGAGTCTCAACCCGATCAGCAAGTTCGACTTCGGCATCTTGGCCGTGCTGCCGAACGCACGCAAATGGCAAGCGCGGTGAGGCTCTCGGAGCACCCGGATTTCGCCGCCTTCCTAACCGCGGCTGCGGCGGACTCCGGGCTGCCTGAGACCTTCGTCGAGAAGGACTATTGGATCACCGAAATCCTGCGAACGATCGCCACGACGCTTGGCGGGCGGGCCATCTTCAAGGGCGGCACCAGCCTCTCGAAGGGGTGGAACCTCCTTGACCGCTTTTCCGAGGACATCGACCTCTTCGTCGACCCCGCTGCCGAACCGTCGTTAGGGAGCAAGCGAGCGATCGACCGGACGATGAAAAAGCTGAACGGCGACGTCTCCGCCATCGCCGGCCTGGAATGCGTACGTGCCGAATCCCGGACGATCGGCGGGCACGGGCGCATCGACACCTTCCGCTACGACTCGCACTTCCCTCCGCTCGAGGGCTTCCCCACGACCGTCCGTCTCGAGCCGGGCATCCAGAGCGGCAAGCAGCCGACCGCGAGGGTCAAGATCTCCTCGATCGTCGGCGAGCTCCTGATCGCACGGGGAGTCGCGGACGAGCTCGATGTCGAGGGGATCGAGCCCTTCGAGATGGATCTTCTGCACTTTCGCCGCACCTTCGTCGAGAAGCTCTTCGCCATTCACGGCAAGGTCGAGCGGCTCGAGCAGGAGGGGGTTCCCCTGGGTCGCGATGTACGCCACTACGCGGACCTCTACGTTCTTGCCGGCCTCCCCGAGGTCATAGCAATGCTGGAATCGGAGGAGTACGAGGCGATCAGGCTTGACTACGACGAGAAAAGCCGCACCTACTTTCCCAATAGCTACCGCCCGCCGCCCGACCTCCGTTTTACGAGCAGCATCGCGCTCTTTCCGCCCGACGAGCTCCGGGCGAGAATCGAGCCCGGCTACGAGGAAGAGTGCCGACATCTCTTCTTTCGTCCTCATCCCGGGTTTGGTGAGGTGCGGCAGCGATTCGCTGAAATTCGCGATCTGCTCTGACCATAGGCGGACCCGAGAACGCGAAAACCCGCTCTCAGAGCGGGTTTTCGGGAGAAGCGGCTGAAGGGATTCGAACCCTCGACCTTCTGCATGGCAAGCAGACGCTCTAGCCAGCTGAGCTACAGCCGCACTGCGGGGCATTCTAGCTGTGGCGGGCTGGTGGGCGCGGTAGCCTGGGCGGGAGGGAGAAAATGCTTTTCCGTCAGATCATCCACGAGGACCTGGGCTGCGCTTCTTATTTCGTCGCCGACCGCGAAGCGGGGGTGGCGGCGGTCGTGGATCCGCAGTGGGACATCGAGCCGTATCGGCGGCTCGCCGGCCTGCACGGGGTGCGGATCGGGCACGTGCTCGAGACCCACAACCACGCCGACCACGTCTCCGGGCACGGCCGGCTCTGCCGCAGCACCGGCGCCACCGTCCACGTCCACGAGCTGGCCGAGGCCGAGTACCCGCACGAGCCCTTCGCCGACGGCTGGAAGCTGGAGCTGGGGAACCTCGTGATCGAGGCGATCCACACGCCCGGCCACCGCCCCGAGCACACCTGCTTCCTGCTCAGCGACGAGGGCCGCGGCGGTGATCCGTGGGCGCTCCTGACCGGCGACTCGCTGTTCATCGGCGACGTCGCCCGCCCGGACCTGGCGATCGAGCCGCGCGACGGCGCCGCCGACATGTACCGCTCGCTGCACCAGCGGCTGCTGGTCCTGCCTGACGAAGTCGAGGTCTGGCCCGGGCACCTCGGCGGCTCGCTCTGCGGCGGCTCCGGCCTCGACCTCAAGAGCTCGTCGACGATCGGCTTCGAGCGCCGCCACAACCGCGCCCTGCAGATCGCCGACGAGGCGGAGTTCGTCGAGGACCAAGTCGGCTCGCTGGGCGACAAACCGCCGAACATCGAGCGCATCGTCGGCCTCAACCGCGGACCGCTGGTCGAGGACTTCGGCACGCCGGCGCCGCTCAGCACCCACGAGGTCGAGGAGCTGGTCGAGCAGGGGGCGGTGGTGATCGACGGCCGCACCAACGAGCAGTTCGACGAGGCCCACATCGAAGGGGCCCTCAGCGCCTCCTCTTACGACACCGGCTTCGCCACCAAGGTCTCCCGGGTCGCCCCGGAGGGGACCGACATCGTCGTCGTCGCGGCCTCCAGCGGCGACGAGCGCCGAGCCGCGCAGATGCTCGCCTCGGTCGGTCTGCCGGTGCGCGGCTACCTGGAGGGCGGGATGACCGCCTGGCGCACGGAGGAGCGACCGGTGCACCGAATCGAGCTGATCGACCCCGACGAGCTGGCGCGCCGGGTCGACGGCGACGCCGGGCCCGTGATCCTCGACGTCCGCAACGGCGACGAGTACGCCGGCGAGCACATCCCCGGCTCGCTCCACATCCCCTACGGCGACCTCGCCGGCCGCCTCGACGAGCTTCCCCGCGATCGCCAGGTAGCGACCATCTGCCGCGGCGGCAAACGCAGCGGCCTCGCTGCCTCGATCCTGCAGCGGGCGGGCTTCGACGTCGTCCACGTCGGCAAGGGCGTCGGCGTCTGGCGGGACGGCGGCCACCCGGTCGAGAGCGGCGCCTCGTCTGCGGCATCTCCCGCCTGAGCCCAACTGCGCCGCTTTTCTCGCAAATAGCGGGAAAAGTGGCGCAGCGACATCAGATTTTTTGACTTTGGGCTGACATTTGTAAAAGCGGGCCGTTGAACCCGTGCACGTGCAACGGGCGTCGTGGTCGCTGACTGGTCGTCTGCGGCGCCCGTTGCACGTGCAGATTTCGCTCGGCCTGCGAGAATCGGCTTCTCGTGGAGGGCCAGCGCCAATTCGACCTCGTCCTGTTCGGGGCGACCGGGTTCACCGGCGGTCTCACCGCCGACTACCTCGCTGCTCACGCCCCGCAGGGGATGAAGTGGGCTCTGGTCGGCCGCAACCGGGAGAAGCTGGATGGGGTCGCGGAGCGGCTGGCCGCCGGCTCGGAGGGGCCGAAGCCGGAGATCGTCGTCGCCGACGCGGGCGACCGCGAGGCGATGCGTTCGGTTGCCGAATCGACCCGCGTCGTGGTCACCACCGTCGGCCCCTACGCTCTCTACGGCGAGCCGCTGGTCGCCGCCTGCGCCGCCGTCGGCACCGACTACGTCGACCTCACCGGCGAGCCGGAATTCGTCGACCGGATGTGGGTGAAGTACCACGCCGAGGCCGAGCGCAGCGGCGCCCGCATCGTCCACTGCTGCGGGTTCGACTCGATTCCGCACGACCTCGGCGCCTACTTCACCGTCAAGCAGCTGCCGGAAGGCGTGCCGCTGAAGGTCGACGGTTACGTCCGCAGCAATGCGGCCTTCTCCGGCGGCACCTACCACTCCGCGATCAACGCCTTCGGTCGTGCTCGGCAGACGATGTCCGCCGCCAAGGAGCGGCGACGGCTCGAGCAGCGCCCCAGCGGGCGGTCGATCCACTCGGCGCCGGCCCGTGTCCGCCGCGACCGGGAGCTGGGTGGCTGGGCGGTGCCGCTGCCGACCATCGACGGCCCGATCGTGCTGCGATCCGCGGCGGCCCTCGACCGCTACGGCCCGGACTTCACCTACGGCCACAACCTGCTCGCCAAGCACCTGACCAGCGTCGGCGCCCTTGCCGCCGGCGTGGGAGCGGGGTTCACGCTGGCGCAGCTGCCGCCGACCCGCAAGCTGCTGCTGAAGATGAAATCGCCCGGTGAGGGACCGAGCGAGTCAAAACGGGCGCAGAGCTGGTTCAAGGTGCGCTTCGTCGGCGAGGGCGGCGGCAAGCGCGTCGTCACCGAGGTCAGCGGCGGCGACCCGGGCTACACCGAGACTTCGAAGATGCTCGCCGAGTCGGGTCTCTGCCTCGCCTTCGACGAGCTGCCGCAGCGCTCCGGCCAGCTGACCACCGCGACGGCGATGGGCGACGCCCTGCTGGAGCGGCTGCAGAAGGCGGGGATCGAGTTCCGCGTGATCGAAACCTCCGAGAAAGGGTAGGCAGGCGCTATGGACGACCAGCAAGTGCTCGACCGCATCGACCAGCTCGTCAAGGAAGAGGAGGAGCTGCTCCACCGCCACGAGGGCGAGGGCCTGAACGACGACGAGCACGCCCGCCTCGACGAGCTCCGCGTCCAGCTCGACAAGGCCTACGACTACCTGCGCCAGCGCCGCTCACTGCGCGAAGTGGGGGAGAACCCCGACGACGCCAGCATGCGCGACGGCGGCACCGTCGAGGAGTACGAGCAGTAGCCGACCTGATCGATGAACGAACTCAGCTGCAACTCGTTGTAAGCGGACACGCCTCTCCTCTCGGTCCTGGTGGCTGACTCTGGTCAAGCGACCCTATCCAGCCACCCTCGACCACCCCGGCGCCGCTACGCTTCACCGACCTCTCGGCGCCTTGGCGGAGTGGCTACGCAGCGGCCTGCAAAGCCGTTTACACCGGTTCGATTCCGGTAGGCGCCTTTCCTCGGGACGGGGGGAGGGTCCCGGGGCGACCGATCGGCCTGTTTTCCTCAAAAGGTCTTGACAGGTTCCTGTCCAGGGTGTACCACCGTTTTAGTGCAAAAGCAGTGCACCTTGGACGGGAGGAAAGACGATGTCTCTAGGAAAGTTGTTTTCGGTCGTGGTGGTCTCGGCGGTCGTTATGGGCGTTACCGCAGGAAGCGCTCATGCAACCGTGTTGACAAATTTCACCGGCAGCACCTACACAGGTTCGGTCTCTCTACGCGAGAACTTCTATATCGAAATTCACGGCGAAGGCTTTACGACGGTATGCAGCAGCTCGAATATAGGAGGAAGCGTTACCCAGCATGGAGCAGGAGTCACAGCGCAAATAAGCATTAGCACACTAGATTTCAGTGAATGCAATTATCCGGTAACAGTGCTTAGCAAAGGATCGCTGGAAATCCACGCGACCAGTGGGGGGAACGGCACAGTCACATCGAACGGAATGTCGATAACAGTGCATGGTCCCTTTGGCATCAACTGCATGTATCAGACGAGTAACACCGATATCGGGACCCTGACAGGGACCTATAACTTCCAGGCAGTAATAGATGCTGACGGCGCGCTGGTTCCGCGAACCGGTGACAGTATTTTCTGTGGGAGCTACGGAGAATTGACAAGGGGATGGAAATTCAGCACTCCTTGGTCGATCGTCGTTGACTAGCCAGGCCTTTCCGGTGGGTGCCGGTGGTATTCACCGGCACCCCCTAGAAGACGCGCTGGAACAGGTAGATCGCCAGTAGGACGAGGATGACGATGATCAGGATCGTGACGATGCTCATTGCGCTCTCCTTCGGGTCGGGGTTACGGCTTGCGGCAACTCTTCCCCTGGAAGAGAGGCAGTCAAACTTCTCGATCTGAGGTTCATCGATACTCATCGATGAACCTGGTAGGCTCGGCCCGCATGAAGGGCCTCCCCGTCATCAACTGCTGCACGCCGCTCGCCGGCAGCTCGCTCGGCGAAGCGCAGGCCGCCGAGCTCGAGTCGGTGATGAAGGCGCTTGCCGATCGCCAGCGCCTGCGGATCATCAACATGCTGCTGCGCGCCGACGGCAAGGAGGTCTGCGTCTGCGAGTTCGAGCCCTTCCTCGGCCTCTCCCAGGGCACCGTCAGCCACCACCTCAAGGTCCTGACCGAGGCCGGGATCGTCCGCCGCGAGGGGCGCGGCAACCGCAGCTACTTCTCCCTGGCTCCCGGTGCCCTCGACGCCGTGCGCGAGGTCTTTGCGCCGGCCGCCACCACCACCACCGGCGTCGCCGCCTGCTGCTGAGCCGTGGACCGTCGCCCCGACCTCGCCCGCCGCGCCGCCGCCGAGGGCTTCGGGGTCTTCGCCCTCGTCTTCGCCGGCTGCGGCGCGATCGTCGCCGAGGCGACCGACCCGGGCACGCTCGGAACGGTCGGCATCGCCCTCACCTTCGGGCTGGTGGTGATGGCGATGGTCTACGCGACCGGCCACCTCTCCGGCGCCCATCTCAACCCGGCCGTCACCCTGGCCTTCGTCCTCACCCGCCACCTGCCGCGCGCCGAGGCCGCCGCCTACCTGGCGGCGCAGGTGCTCGGCGCGCTCCTCGCCGCGGGCCTGCTGGCGGCGATCTGGCCGAGCCAACCGGCGGCGCTGGGGGCGACGCTCCCCTCGGTCGGAATCGGCAGCGCCTTCGCTTACGAGGCCGTCCTCACCGCCCTGCTGATGTTCGTGATCATGGCCGTGGCCACCGACACCCGCGCGGTCGGCGCGGCGGCGGCGATCGCGATCGGCGGCACGGTCGGGCTTGACGCGCTCTTCGGCGGTCCTGTGACGGGCGCCTCGATGAACCCGGCCCGCTCGCTCGGCCCGGCCCTGGTCAGCGGCGAGCTCGGCGATCTCTGGATCTACCTGATCGCCCCGCCGCTCGGGGCGGCGCTCGGGGCGCTCGCCTACCAGCTGGTGCGCGGCGAGCATCCCGGCGGGGAAGCGACGGACCCGGTCTGATGGCGCGCGCCCTCTTCGTCTGCCTCCACAACGCCGGCCGCTCGCAGATGAGCGAGGCGCTGTTCGACCGCGCCGCCGCCGGACGGCACGAGGCACGCTCGGCCGGGACCGAACCCGCCGCGCGGGTTCACCCCGAGGTGGTCGAGGCGTTGGCCGAGCTGGGGCTCGTCGTCGCCCACCGCAAGCCGCGCCTGCTCACCCGCGAGGACGCCGAATGGGCCGACGTCGTGGTGACGATGGGATGCGGCGACAAATGCCCCTATATCCCCGGCAAGCGCTACGTCGACTGGGACCTGCCCGACCCGAAGGGGCAGTCGCTCGAGACGGTCCGTGCGACCCGCGAGGAGATCGCCACGCGCGTCGCGGCCCTGGTCGAGGAGCTCGACCGCGGTGAGGCCGGCGCTTAGCGGAATTCCGGTAGTTCGGCGACCAGCGTCGCGCGGAAGCCGCCCGCGCGCATGTCGATCGGCTCGGCGCCTAGAAGCGCGTGAACTCCTCGTTGAAGACGTCGAGATGCGCGCTCAGGCCGTTGTTGGCGGGCAGCTCGAGCTCGGTCTGCGCAGGCAGTGATTTCGGGTCCACCGCGGCCGCTGCAGCGGAGGCGGTGAGGAACAGGCAGGCGAGCGCGAGGGCCGGGACGAGCAGTGACGGTCGGGTCATTCCGAGTGGAGGATATGGCCCGAGCGCCGCCGCTCGTCCCTGCGAACTGCAAGGTGCTCAGGTGTGATTCGGCCCGTCGTCGGAGCCGCCACCGCCACCGCCACCACCCTGCGGCTCGATCTGCTTGGCGACGAGGCCGTTGCTGGTCTTGGCGGCGTCGACCTCGATCGCCAGCCCTTTGCGCAGGGCGCCGAAGCCGCCCAGGCGCTCGAACCTGGTCGTGCTGTTGACCTTGATGCGGACGGTGCCGCTCTGGGTCGACATCTTGAAGGTGCGGTTGTCGCTGTTCTTCGATACCACCGTGCCGTCGATGTGACGGAGGGCGGCGCTCGCCGGGGCGGCGAGGACGCCCACCATCAGGGCCGCGGCCAGCGCGGCGGTGGCGACGAAAGTTGCTCGCTTGCCGATCATTGCTTCCCTGCCTTTCTTCGAAGTTGTCCCGTTGGCGGGGGGATACGGGAGCTTCGTCCCCCGGGTTCACCGGCTTTTATTCCGGCTGTTGCCGTCGCTGCCAGTTCGGGCGCAGGTAGGCCTCCTCGAAGCCGGCCTTGAGGATGTTCCGATAGCTGGCCGCAGGCCGATCGGGCACGCGCTCGCCGGTCTCTACCAGGAGGGTGTGGCAGCCGGCCGCGGCGGCGTCGAGGATCCGCCGGCGCAGGAGGGCGGTCTGGCAACCCCGACCGCGGGCCGGCTCGAGGGTGGCACCGATGCCGAGCTCGGCGACCCCGTCGTCGATCACCATCGCCCCGCAGCCACAAGCCTCGCCGTCGATGCGCGCCACGTAGCAGCGCCAGCCGTCCCGCCCGGGCAGGTGGGCGAAGAGCTCCGCGCCCCAGGCCGGCATGCCGAAGCCGAGCGCGGCGATCGTCCCGAACGGCTCCTGGTCGGGCGCCGTCACCTCGACGACCTCGACCCCCTCGGGGGCCGGGAAGCGCGGCGGGTGCGGGTCGCGGACGAACTTCATCCAGGCGTAGGTCGGCTCGAACCCCCGCGCCCGGAGCCATTCCTCCGCTGCGGTGCTGCCGGGTAGGTCGGGGGTGACCGAGACGTAGGGGGTCGATCGCTCCTCGGCCCAGGCGACCGCTGCCTCGAGATCCGACTGCTCCGCCGCCTCGGCGGCGCCGAGGACGAGGTTCAGCATCCCGACCTGGCCCAGCGCCTTGACCGACGTCACCTGGATCGGGCCGAACTCGCGCACCTCGATGCCGCGCTCCTCGGCGACCTCGGCCGGCACCGACTCGTAGATGTCGCGCCAGAAGCGGCGGTCCACCCGGTCCAGTGCGACCGAGTCGTAGGCGACTCCGTTCTTCGTCGTGCCGGTGCTCATCGAGTGGCAGCATAGGCTGAGGCGATGGGCGAGCGACAGGGCGAGAGCGAGGTCCCCCGCGATCAGGTGATCGTCCTCTTCGGCGCGAGCGGCGACCTCGCCAGGCGCAAGCTGCTGCCCGGGATGTTCCACCTCGCCCAGGTCGGGCTGATGCCGGAGCGGTTCCGGATCGTCGGCGCGGCGCGCACGTCCCTCGACGACGACGAGTTCCGCGCAGTGGCCCGCGATTCGGTCTCGGGCTCCAGTCGCCAGGGGGGCGATTCCGAGGCCTGGGAGCGGTTCGCTGCCTCGCTGCGGTTCGCCGGCGTGGGGGAGGGGCTCGGCGAGCTCGCGCGGGTTGTCGGCGAGGCGCGCGAGGAACTGGGGGGCGATCCGGGCCTGCTCTTCTACCTCTCGCTGCCGCCGCAGGCGGCCGCCGGCACCGTCGAGCAGATCGGCGCCCACGGGCTGGGCGACGGCGCCCGGGTGATCACCGAGAAGCCGTTCGGCACCGACCTCGAATCGGCCCGGGCGCTCAACCGCACCCTGCACTCGGTCTTCGCCGAGGAGTGCATCTACCGCATCGACCACTACCTCGGCCGCGAGGCGGTCCAGAACCTGCTGGCTCTGCGCTTCGCCAACGGCATGTTCGAGCCGGTCTGGAACCGCAACCACATCGACCACGTGCAGATCGATGTCCCCGAGACGCTCTCGATCGAGATGCGCGGCTCCTTCTACGAGGAAACGGGCGCCTTCCGCGACATGGTCGTCACCCATCTCTTCCAGGTCCTCGGTTTCGTCGCGATGGAGCCGCCGGTCTCGCTGGAGGCGAAGCCGCTCGGGATCGAGCGCGAGAAGGTCTTCGAGTCGATGCCGCCGTTGCGGCCGGGCGACGTCGTCCGCGGCCAGTATGAGGGCTACCGCGAGGAGGACGGCGTCGCCGCGGACTCCGACACCGAGACCTTCGTCGCGATCCGGGCCTTCGTCGACAACTGGCGCTGGGAGGGCGTGCCGTTCTACCTGCGCTCGGGCAAGCGCCTGGCCGAGGGCCGGCACCTGCTGACGGTTGCTTACGCGCAGCCGCCGCGGCGGATGTTCCCGCTCGACTGCGACCAGATCGCCGAGTCCTTCGGGCACGACCACCTCACCTTCGAGCTCGGCGACCCCGGCAGCATCTCCGCCTCCTTCCTCGCCAAGGTGCCCGGGCCGCGGATCGAGCTCGGCGAGGCGCACATGCGCTTCAGCTACGCCGACACCTTCGGCGGCCCCGAGGAGGCGCTCGACCCCTACGAGCGTCTGATCCACGACGTGATGGTCGACGACCGCACCTTCTTCACCAGCTCCGAGGCGATCGAGCGGCTCTGGGAGATCTCCCAGCCCGTGCTCGAGCAGCCGCCCCCGGCGATCCCCTACGAGCCCGGCTCCTGGGGCCCGCGCGAGGCCGACGAGCTGATTGCGCCGCGTCGCTGGCACCTGCCGACCGAGCACGTCTGATCCGAGAACGGAAAAGGGCCCCGATCGGGGCCCTTTGATTCCGAAGGACGTGCCACCAGTGAGTACTAAGTCGCTGGCTCGTCGGTCCTCAAGCTTTTGAAGTACGCCCTCACTAAACACCGGAGGGCTATGGAAGTTGCACCGATTGCATCGACCGTTGCAAGCATTCCTTTAGCCACTACCCGGCTTTCTCCTTCCCATTGCTAGATTCCGGCCACCCGGGCGTATAGCTCAGTTGGGAGAGCGCCAGCTCGACAAGCTGGAGGTCACTGGTTCGAGCCCAGTTACGCCCATAAAATTTGGCTTCGCAGAGCCAAATTCCGGCCAGTGGTTCGAGCCCACTTCCTCGACCGCAAAATCAGCGACTCGCTGACGTAGGGGAGGGTACCCCTGAAGAAGGCGTCTCAGGCAGCAGCGGCGCCCTGTGCAGCAGCCGGCGCAGGCAACGCTTCGAGGATGCTGGCGGGCAGACGCGTGCTGGCATCCCAAACCTCGATTGCGACGAGCTGGTGGCTGGCCCGGTCGTAGTCCCGCAGGCCGCCCGGAACGCGCTCGCTGACGACATCGCTCGATTCCCCAGTCGGGAACCAGGCGATGTCGGCGTCTCGGTCGTAATAGGCAAACATCGTTCTCAAAGGGTAGCGCCGCCCATCGGCTACGAATCCAGTCTCCAGGTGGAAACGATCCGAACGGCGGCCTCGTCGTCGCCGTGAGGGTGGTCGTAGATCGCCTCGAACGGCGTTCCATCGGGCAGCACGCCGGAGACAAGCCACTCCGCGCGTCCATCGTTGACCTCCCGCTCCTCATGGCCGGTTTCAATCGCCCGCTCGATATCGGCTGCATCCAGCCCGCGCTCGGCGAGGCGCGTGCGCGCGTGTTCCGTCCAGACGAAGCGCTCGATTTCCACCAGGCCAGCCTAGGCATAGAAGCCGACGAATCTCCGCAGAGCCAGCCGCCGGGAGCGCCTCCCCACCCGCCAAACGCGCGGCGTAGCCGCGCCACAATTGGCGGTGGGGAGGCCGACCGAAGGTCAAGGAACCCGATTCGCCGCAAACGCCCGTCTCAGGCACGAAAAGCGAACACCTGTGCGGGTTCATAATGTGTCGGTCCTCCAGTTGGAGGGCCGTGGTGGCCGTGGTGATAGGTCGTGAGGGTCCTGGCCTGGGACTACGTGGCCGGTGGAGGAGCCCGATGAATCGATGCTGGCCTACGTGTTGAGCGACGGGCGTGGCACCTTGAAATAGGTGGTAGCCGAGCAATCGAGTTTACCCGCGCAGTCCGACTCTCTTTCATGCGGTTGAGCGCAACTTCCTTCGTCGTTCTCCACTGCTCGAATTTATTTTAGTAATCTCCTCCGCGCACCGGATCGGGAGGAAAGGGGGTGAGCCGCATGCGGATCAGCAACTCGCTGCGCAAGCTGCCGGCCGTTCACATTGTCAAGAGCGCCTAGGCGGAGGTTGGAAACGGGGCGGCGCCGTCAGCACCAGCTGCGGGCGTCACCGTCCCCTTCCGATCTCGGTCCTGGCGTTTGAGGGAGATCGCTCCACCGCTCCAACTGGTCGAAATGGGGCGACGTTGACAACTAAGCGCCCGATTCGGAAATGTCGCCGCCATCGAGTTGACCACAACCGGTGGGGGTTCCGATGGGCAAGAAGGACGAGGGAGGCGAAGTCGATCAGCAGATGATCCGCGCGCTGGCGCACCCGCTGCGAGTGGAGATCCTGCGGCTGCTGGAGGAGGGACCGAGCGGACCTAAGCGACTCTCGGACCGCATGGGAGAAAAGCTGGGGAACGTCTCCTACCACATGAAGGTGCTTCACAAATGCGGCCTAATCGAACTCGTGGAGACGATCCCGCAAAGGGGCGCCGTCGAGCACATCTACAAGCTGAAGGGGCAGGGAGCGATCGGGTCGCGGACTTGGAAAGCAGTCCCGCCCTCCCTGCGGACTCACTACGCCGGCAGCGCTCTGGCCGACTTCACCACCCGCGCCGTCGAGGCCCTGGACGCTGGCACCGCCGAGTCCCGCGAGGGATCGGGCGTCACCTGGCTACCACTGACCGTTGACGAACAGGGTTGGAAGGAATTGCGACGGGTGCTCGACAGCGTCGAGGAGAGATTCCGGGCCGTCGCGGAGAAGAGCGCGGAGCGAATGGATGGCCCGCGGAGTGGAATCCCGGTGATCGTCGCCGTCGCCGCCTTCGAGATCGCGAGCGGAAAGGACGTCGATCAATTGTGACGGCAGGATCACGCCGGAAACCTCGCGACGCCGAGGAGGCCGCCGCCTTCAAGGGCATGGGCCAGGCCATCACCGTAATCCGCGAGCGGCGTGGCATGAGCCGGGACGAGCTGGCGGCGCGGTGCGAAATGACGCCGGCCGAACTGGAGAGGATTGAACGCGGTGAGGCCGACGAGTCCTGGGGCGGCGTCCGGCTGATCGCCAAAGGGCTCGAGATGCCACTCGGCGCGCTGATGATCGAGGCCGAAGAATTCGCGCCCGGTGCTGGCGGCGAAGCATGGCGGCAGAACACTCGAGAAGCCGAAGGGGATAGCGCAATCCCAAAACCCCGAAGCGACGCTGCGCAGCCGTGACCAGCGTCGTTGCCGAGGAGTACGAACGGCGGCTATGGGATGAGCTGAACTTATTGCTGGTCGACGCGGTGCCGGACGGGGCGACCAAGGCGCAGGCCGAGGACGCGATCCTGCTGGCGGTGATGGGACACGACGCCGAGATTCACGAGCTATACGAGCAGGTGCGGAAACTGGCGCGGGACAAGGCGGGCTACCTCCGCGAGCGTTTGGAGGAGGACAACCCGATCTCTCGCGTCCGGCATCGTCTCTACGGACGGTGGGCGGAGGGCTAACCAGTCGGCGGGTCACTCCAGAGTGGTTCCAGGGTTTGTCCACCTTCTCCAGGATGCCACGCAGCTCGCGGATCTCCTCTAGGTCCAGCTCCACGACTGGATGCATATATCTCGCCTCGGGATCGTTATCGGTGATGCAGAATGAGGCCCGCGGGCAATCGCGATCCAGGATGTAGGGAGGGGTTGATGTTGAGCATGGGCGAGGCATGTGCCGCAAAGCTGCGGGAAGGGAAGAGGTGGCTGGCGCTAATCGCGCTGGCTTCCTGTTCCTTAGCTCTGATCTCGGTAGCGGAGCCAGGCGCGGTCGCCAGCAGCAGGAACCCATTTTCAAGCTTCCCGCTTTACCGAGACGTGTCCGGAAACGGCCCGTTTGCGACTCTCGGCGAAGGACAACTGTCAACGCAAACGCGATGGGGTGCTTATGCCTCGCGGGTAGGTTCAGGTCGCCTTGGCTATGAACGGCCCTGTCTTTCCTTGGCTCGGATTACGCGGGACGGTCTCTACAGCGATGTACATGGCTGCGGGACGCTTGCGCCCACGGCGAAGCGGCAAGTCCCGGTCTATATCTCCATCACTACCTCCTTTCGAAATCGACACGGGGGTCCGCTCTTGGGCGAGTCGTTTATCGCCCTGTCCTTTGATCCTGCCGTGAGGTCGGCCGTCCTCAATTACGCAAATGGTGGTCAACTAAATCGTCGAACCGTGCTGTTCAACGCGAAGCAACAGAGGAAGACGAAGTTGCCTCCATTCCGATACCTCGCCCTGGGAATACTGAGGGATGTCTGCGTTGAAGAGGTCATTGGCTATTCGCAAAGCGGTGACGAACTCTTCTCGGCTGAAACGGGCCTCTGCTTCTAGGGCCGCCCGGGAACTGATTGTTTATCTCGTGCCGCCGATGTCGTACCGGCTGGGCACGTTCGCAGGCGGAGGGACCGTCGTCGGTCAATTCGATTTCGACGGCAAGATGCCGTTGCGGGTCGGGAGGACGTAGGGCCATCTCTGGGTCGGCGAGGGCGTCGCGGATCGCCTCGTTGCGCTGGGCCTCCGACAGCTGCCACTGCCGGTAGAGACGCAGCAGGCGGATCAGCGGCGGCGCGAGGTCGAAGATGTCGAAACTTGTCGCCCTTGCCCATCACCCGCCAGATCATGCGATTCCCCCGTCGGGAACCAGGCGATGTCGGCGTCTCGGTCGTAGTAGGCGAACATCGTTCTCAAAGGTAGCGCCGCCCATCGGCTACGAATCGAGCTCCAGGCGGAAACGATCCGAACGGCGGTCTCGTCATCGCCGTGCGGATGGTCGTAGATCGCCTCGAACGCCGTGCCATCCGACAGCACGCCGGACACAATCCACGCTGCGCGCCCGTCATTGACGTTGCGCTCCGCATGGCCATCCCTGATCGCCTGCTCGATCTCGGTCGCCTCGAGCTTGCGCTGAGCAAGGCGCCTTCGCGCGTGCTCGTGGAAGACCCTTCTGATGGAGGGAACGGCACAATGCCCCGCCATGACGGCCGAGCGGGCGGAAGCGCCCCGAGCGATCTTCGTCCGCTTCCTCAAGTTCGGCTGCCTCGCCTGGGGCGGGCCGGCGGCGCAGATCGCGATGATCAAGCGGGAGTGCGTCGACGAGGAGGGGTGGATCGACGAGCGGACCTTCCAGCGGCAGCTGGCCGTCTACCAGGTGCTGCCCGGCCCGGAGGCGCACGAGCTCTGCGTCTACTTCGGGCGCCTGCGGGGCGGCAAGCTCGGCGGCTTCCTCGCCGGGCTCGGCTTCATGCTCCCCGGCTTCCTGCTGATGCTGGCGCTCTCGGCGCTGTATGTCGAGGCGGACATCGCCGGCCACCTCGACTCGCTTTTCTACGGGCTCAGCGCGGCGGTCGGGGCGCTGGTGGCCCGGGCGGTGGTCCGGCTCGGCGGCTCGTTCCTCACCGACGCGCCGCTGGTCCTGATCGCCGCGGCCGGCTTTGCGCTGACGCTGTTCGCCGGCGCCAGCTTCGTCATCGTCCTGCTCGGGGCGGGCATCGCCTACGAGGTGTGGCGCAACGCGCGCGCCTGGGTCGGGCGCGCCGGCTCGCTCACGGCCGGGCCGCTCGGGATCGTCGTCCTGGCCGCCGGCGCGATCGGCTTCCCGCTGGGCCTCGCGATCTTCTGGGAGGGCCTGAAGGCGGGCCTCCTCACCTTCGGCGGTGCCTACACCGTCGTGCCGTTCCTCCACGGCAGCGCCGTCGAAAACCACCACTGGCTGACCGAGGAGCAGTTCGTCGACGGCCTCGCGATCGGCGGCATCCTGCCGGCGCCGCTGATCATCTTCGCCACCTTCGTCGGCTACCTCGGCGGCGGGCTGCCGGGTGCCCTGCTGATCACGCTCGGCATCTTCATCCCCGCCTTCGTCTTCCCGATCTTCCTCCACCGCCAACTGGCCGCGATCTCGGAGAACCCGCGCCTGCACCTCTTCCTGCTCGGCGTCGCGGCGGGGGTCGTCGGGCTGATCGCGGCGGTGACGGTGGAAATCGTCGAGACCAGCGTCGTCGATGCCTACACCGCCGCGATCGCCCTGGCTGCCTTCTATGCGCTCAATCGCTGGCACGGGAAACTGACCGTGCTCTGGGTGGTCTTGGCCTGCGGGTTGGCCGGGGTACTGCTGCAGGCGACCGTGGCTTAACCCCGCCCTCAGGCGTTGGCGGGGATCTTCACCTCGGTCAGCCGCAGGCTGTTCCCCGACGGGTCGCGGAAGCCGCAGTCGATTCCGTAGGGACGCTCTTCCGGCGTCTCGGTGAACTCGACGCCGCGCTCCTTCAGCTTCTCGTAGTCCCCCCGGCAGTCGTCGGTGGTGAGGAAGACGGTGCCGGAGAAGCCCTTGGCCATCAGCTCCTCGACCTGGCGCGTGGTCGCCTCGTCCATCACCGGCGGGCCCGGGATCGCCATCAGCACGACCGCCATGTCCTCCTGGCCGGCAGGTGCGACGGTGAGCCAGCGGAAGTCGCCCATCTCGGGCAGGGTCACGTCGGACTGCACCTCGAAGCCGAGCTTCTCGGTGTAGAAAGCGAGCGCCTCGTCCTGGTCGTGGACCCAGAGCTGTGCGGTTGAAATTCTCATCGTTCCTCCTTGGTCGGGATCGTCTGAGGCGATGCTAGGTCTGCCCGGCCGGCGTGTCTTCTCGAATCGTGCGGTGTTGCGGGCGGGCGTAGGCGCGGACGACGCAGCCGGGCAGGCGGGCCTGGCTGGAGGCGGGCGGATGGGCCTCGCGGTAGGCCGTCGGCGTCATCCCGTACATCCGCTTGAAGCTGGTCGTGAAGGAGCCGACGCCCTGCAGCCCGACCTCGAGGCAGACCTCGGCCACCGAGTGGTCGGTGTTGCGCAGCAGCGCCGCCGCCCGCTCCAGTCGCCTGGTCAGCAGGTAGACGTAGGGCGACTCGCCGAAGGTGCGGCGGAACTCGCGGCTGAAGTGCGCCTTCGAGAGCCCGGCGGCGCGGGCGAGGTCGTCGACCTCGAGCGGTTCGAAGTAGCGCGCGTCGGCGAGGTCCTTGGCCCGCAGGAGATGTCGAGCGGGAGGGACGAAAGCCATCGGCTCAAGCCTACGGGCAGGCGAACCTGGGCTAAGGGACGGCTTCGCAGCCGGTTTCGATCAGGGCGGCGCGCACCTGCCCGCTCGAGGTGAGGGCGGCTTCGATCAACGCGAAGCATTCTTCCTTCGTCACCGGGGTGGACGAGGACGTCTTGGTCCATTCGACGGTGCCGAGGAAGCTGGTCCGGCTGCGGCGTTCGAGGAAGCCGAGCCCGACCCGCTTGCCGGCGAGTTCGGTTCCCCGTGCCCGGATCGCGTCGGCGGCGTCCCGCGCCTTCAGCTTCACCGTGTCCCGGGTCCGGCAATCGACCGACGCGAGGCGCGCCTTGGGTCGGCGGTCGACGGCGCGGACGGCGACGCGCAGCCGGCAGGTGGTCTTGGCCGTGCCGGTTCGACCGCGTGCCGTGGCCTGGCAGTCGACTCGTCGTTCGGCTAAGCGCCTGCAGGCTCCGACCGCCCCGGCGGTAACCCGCGGACTTCGTCGCACGAACTTGGCGACGATCGCGCGCGAAGCGCGCCGGGCCGCCGCCTTGGTCAGGTGGTAGGGGGGAGGTGGGGGTGGCTCGGCGGTTTCGTTTCCGCCGCCTCCTCCTTCCGAGGGCGCCCCGTAGCTGCAGGGGCAGGGCAGGTCCTCGCAGGCGATGCCGTCGTTGTCTGCGTCGAGCCGGTAGGGGTCGCCTGCGAGCAGGTATTCCTGCGCTTCGGCCTGGGTGTCGAAATCGGCGCAGTCGTAGTCGCGGGCCGCGGCCGGGCTGGGCGCCAGCGCGAGGCTCGCCGTCGCGACGAGGGTGAGGGCGATCAGCAGTGGGATGCGGGAGTTCATTCGAATAAATCTAGGGACGTTCTGCAAACCCGGACGTAGGGACGGCGGGGTCGTCTAGGCTCGCCGCCTCGTGATCGGGACCTATGCAGCCGTGGTGGCGATCTGCGCGGCCGCGCTGGCGATCGGGCAGGCGGCGATCGGCCTCTGCGGGGCGCGCCGCTGGTCGTGGCTGGCGCCGGCGGTCGGCCTGGCGCTGCTCTGCGCGGTCTGCTGGGGCACGGTGCGGCTGCCGGGGGACGGGGTGGTGTCGGCGATCGCCGTGCTCGTCCTCACGGTGGCCGCCGTCGCCTATCTGCGGGGACGGGTCGAGGGGGCCGGAGAGGCGCTTGCCGCCGGCTGGCCGGTCGCACTCGGCGCGTTGCTGGCGACCGCCCTGCCGTTCGTCGCCGAGGGCCACTTCGGGATCCTCGGCACCAGCTTCAACCCCGACATGTCGCAGCACCTGCTCGCCGCCGACCGCCTCGCCGAAGGCAACTCTTCCCAGCTCCTCGTCCAGGGCTACCCCCTCGGTCCCCACGCGATCGTCGTCGCCCTCAATAAGGGTCTGGGAGTCGGCCTCGTCCAGGGCTTCACCGGCCTGACCATCGCCGTAGCGATCCTCGCCTGCTTAACCGCCCTCGCGGCGTTCCGCGACCTCCCCGCGCTCCCCCGCACCGCCGGCGCCCTCCTGGTAGGCCTCGCCTACCTCGTCGCCTCCTACTTCGCCCAAGGCGCCTTCAAGGAGACGATGCAAGCCCTCTACCTCCTGGCCTTCGTCCTGGCCCTCCGCGAGTCCCAACATGACTGGGCGGACCTCAACCTCCGCTTCGTCCCAGCAGCCCTAATCGCAGTCGGCTCCGTCTACACCTACAGCTTCCCGGGCCTCATCTGGCTCGCCGGCGCGTTCGTGCTTTGGGGTCTTGCCACTCTGCTTCCTGCCGCGGGTGGCGACGATCGGGAGGGCTCTCCCGGTAGGGAGAGCCCCCGATCGGAGACAGGACCCGCAGCCCGACCGCTAGGTCTCGCCCTACTCACCTTCTTCGTCCTAGCCGCCCCCGAGCTAGGCCGCATGATCGACTTCAAGCAGTTCGAGACCTTCGACCCCAACGGCCCCGGCCTCGGCAACCTCTTCGGCCAGATCTCCCCCTTCGAGGCCCTGGGCATCTGGCCCTCGGGCGACTTCCGCCTCGCCCCGGGCGACGGCGCCGTGCCGGCGCTCGGCTACTACCTGGGCATCGCCTTCGCCCTGGCGCTCTTCGCCTACGGCCTCGTCTGGCTCTGGCGCCGCCGCGAGACCGCGATCCTCTCCGGCCTGGCCGCCGCCGTCCTCGCCTACGCCGCCGCTCGCACCGTCGGCACGCCCTACACCGCCGCCAAGGCGATCGAGATCGGCGCGCCTCTCGTGGCGCTGGCGATCGTGCTGCCGCTGGCGAAGTCGTGGTTCCTTAGTCCGGATATAGAGGACAAAGGAACCACGCGATCGGTTTGGGTTGCCGCGGCGGTGCTCTTTGTCCTCGCCGCCGGTGTCTGCTCGCTCCTCGCCCTCGCCAACGCCCCGGTCGGCCCGACCTCCTACTCCTCGAAGCTCAGCGAGTACCGCAAGCTGGTCGGCGAAGGGCCGACGCTGGTAGTTGCTTCGCCGCAGCTGCTCGAGGAGGAACACGGCGAACCCTTCCTTGCCTGGGAACTGCGGGGCGGCCGCGTCTGCATTCGCGCGGCCGACGAGCCCGGGAAGCTGCCGGTGGGAACTCGCTTCGTGATCTTCCAAGAGCCGGAAGATGCCTTCGAGCTCTCTCTGGATCCGGAAGAGGGGCCCGAATGGAGCTTGGAGAAGGTCCTGGCCGTCCCCCGCGGCAAGAGCCCCTGCCCGCTGATCGCGGTGCGCCAGGCGCGGCAGGGTCCCGCCCGCTGAACTCCACGTACCATTGCCACGCATGGAGGCCGCGACCGAGAAGACCACCTTCACCCTGCCCGACGGCAAGCCGCTGGAGCTGCCCGCGGGGGCGACGGGCGCCGACGCGGCGGCCGCGATCGGCCCCGGCCTGGCCAAGGCCGCGCTGGCGATCAAGGTTGACGGCGAGCTGCGTGACCTGGCAGCGCCGCTGCCGGCCGGGGGCGGCGAGGTGGCGATCCTCACCGACCGCGACCCCGAGGCGCTGGAGCTGATCCGCCACGACGCCGCCCACGTGATGGCCGAGGCGGTGGTGGATCTCTACCCGGGGACCAAGGTGACGATCGGCCCGCCGATCGAGTCCGGCTTCTACTACGACTTCGAGTTTCCGCCCGATACAAGGATCACCGAAGACGACCTGCCGAAGATCGAGGCGGCGATGCTGGAGCACATCGGTGCCGACGAGGAGTTCTCCCGCCGCGACGTCCCGGTCGCCGAGGCGATCGAGATCTTCAAGGCCCAGGACCAGGGCTTCAAGGTCGAGCTGATCGAGGACCTGGTCCGCGACGAGGGCGTCGAGACCGTCTCGCTCTACCGCAACGGCCCCTTCGAGGACCTCTGCCGCGGCCCGCACGGTCCATCCACCGGCCGCATCAAGGCGATCAAGCTCAGCTCGGTCGCCGGCGCCTACTGGCGCGGCGACGAGCAGCGCGAGAGCCTGACCCGCATCTACGGCACCGCCTTCTTCTCCAAGAAGGACCTGGAGGAGCACCTGGAGCGGCTCGAGCAGGCCAAAGCGCGCGACCATCGCCGCCTCGGCCCCCAGCTCGGCCTCTTCATGCTGCGCAAGGAGGCGCCGGGGATGCCCTTCTGGCTGCCGAACGGGACCACGCTGCTGCACTCGATCGAAGCCGAGGTGCGCGACCAGCTGCGCAAGCGCGGCTACCAGGAGATCGCCACCCCGCAGGTGATGGACGAGAGCCTCTGGCACCGCTCCGGCCATTGGGACAACTACAAGGACGACATGTACTTCATGGAGGACGACGACCGCCGCTACGCGCTGCGGCCGATGAACTGCCCCGGCGCCTGCCTCGTCTACTCCGCCGACCGCCACTCCTACCGCGAGCTGCCGCTGCGCCTGGCCGAGTTCGGCCGCGTCTCCCGCAACGAGCGCGAGGGCGTCCTGCACGGCCTGCTCCGGGTCCGCGCCTTCACCCAGGACGACGCCCACGTCTACTGCACCGAGGAGCAGATCCCGGCCGAGGTCGCCTCGATCTGCGAGGCGATCGACGAGCTCTACTCGCGCTTCGGCTTCGACGACGTCCACGTCGAGCTCTCGACCCGGCCGGAGAAGTCGATGGGCTCCGAGGAGCAGTGGGCGAAAGCCGAGGCGGCGCTGGCCGAGGCGCTGGAGAGCCAGGGCCGCGAGTACACGCTCAACCCGGGCGACGGCGCCTTCTACGGGCCGAAGATCGACTTCCACATCACCGACGCGCTGGGCCGCTCCTGGCAGTGCGGCACCTGCCAGCTCGACTTCCAGATGCCCGAGCGCTTCGAGCTGTACTACACCGGCGCCGACGACGCCGCCCACCGGCCGGTGATGATCCACCGGGCGCTGCTCGGCTCGATGGAGCGCTTCGCCGGGATCCTGATCGAGCACTACGCCGGCCGCTTCCCGACCTGGATGGCGCCGGTGCAGGCGATCGTCCTGCCGATCTCCGACCGCCACAACGACTACGCCCGCCGCGCCTACGAGCGGCTGCGCGACCTCGGCGTCCGGGTCGCGATCGACGACCGCTCCGAGTCGGTCGGCAAGAAGATCCGCGACGCCTCGACGATCGGCCTCTACCCCTACATGCTGGTGGTCGGAGATCGCGAGGAGGAGACCGAGGCGGTAGCCGTCCGCTCCCGCGAGGAGGGCGACCTGGGGGAGATGTCGCTGCCCGATTTCGCCGCCCGGGTCGAGTCCGAGACGGAGCAGCGCTGAGCGCCGGCGTTTACGCCGGGGCCGTTCTGTCTCTATACTGCGCCGAACTTGATCGCTGGCACGCAAAACCACCGCCGCCGCTGAGCCCCTCGTGCCCGCTTACCGTTTCGTCCTCTTGAAGTCCCGCCTTCGATAGTGCCGGTCCCGCGCAGGTTCGATCGGCGCCCTCCAGAGCGCGACACGACGCGGATCAACGAGCGGATCCGTGTCCCGCAGGTGCGCCTGATCGGCGCCGACGGAGAGCAGCTGGGGATCGTCGACACCAGCGAGGCGCTGAAACGGGCGCAGGAGGCCGACCTCGACCTGGTCGAGGTGGCGCCGAACTCGAAGCCGCCGGTCACCCGCCTGCTCGACTACTCGAAGTACAAATACGAGCAGGAGCAGAAGCAGAAGGCGGCCCGCAAGCACCAGCAGCAGGTCAACGTCCGCGAAATCAAGCTGCGGCCGAAGATCGCGGAGAACGACTACAACACCAAGAAGGGCCACGTCGAACGGTTCCTCAAGCACCGCGACAAGGTCAAGGTGACGATCATGTTCCGCGGCCGCGAGCAGGCCCACCCCGAGCGCGGCCGGGACCTGCTGCAGAAACTCTTCGAGGACCTCGACGGCCTGGCGACGATCGAGCAGGCGCCTCTGCAGGAAGGCCGCAACATGAGCATGCTGCTCGGCCCCAGCAAAGAGGTCGACAAGATCGCCGGCGACGGCAAGGCCGACGAGGCCCCGGTCGCCGACGACGCTGCGGCCGAGTCCTCTGAGTCCTAGCTGAGGATCGCGTCGGCGATCCGCTCCGCCGCGCGGCCGTCCCAGAGGGGAGGCGGGCCCGGGGGCGTCCTGCGGCCCTCGGCGAGCAGGGCCGGGATGCGTGAGATCGCGGCCGGGTCGAGCCCGAGCAGGGTGTTGGTGCCCGAGGTGACCGTCACCGGTCGCTCGGTGTTGTCGCGCAACGTGAAGCAGGGCACCCCGAGGTAGGTCGTCTCCTCCTGGATGCCGCCGGAGTCGGTCAGGACTGCGCCGGCGTCGGCGATCAGCGAGAGGAAGTCGAGGTAGCCGAGCGGGTCGGTGAGGTGCAGGCCCGGGGCGTCGGGCTCCAACCCCTCCATCATCTTGCGGGTCCGCGGGTGGACCGGGAAGACGACCGGCATCTGCTGCGCCAGGGCGGCGAGCTGCGCCACCGTCTCGCCCAGCAGCGGCCCGTCGACGAGGGCGGGGCGGTGGAGGGTGACGAGCAGGTAGGAGCCGGGCTCGGCCCCCAGGCGGGCCGCCGAGCCGGCCGCACGGAAGCGCTCTTCGAGCGCCACCAGGGTGTCGATCATCGTGTTGCCGACCATGTGCATGCGCTCGTCGGGGATGCCTTCGGCGCGCAGGTTGGTGACCGCCTCCGGGCTGTGGAGGAAGAGCCACTGGGCGAAGCGGTCGGCGACGATCCGGTTCACCTCCTCGGGCATCGTCAGGTCGAAGCTGCGCAGGCCGGACTCGACGTGGGCGACCGGAATCCCCATCTTCACTGCCGTAAGCGCCGCCGCCAGGGTCGAGTTGACGTCACCGGGGACCACCACCAGGTCCGGGCTCTCGTCGAGCAGCACCGGCTCCAGGCGCTCCATCGTCCGCGCCGTCTGCGCCGCGTGGCTGCCGGAGCCGACCTCGAGCATGTAGTCGGGAGCCGGCACGCCGAGCTCCTCGAGGAAGACCTCGGACATCAGCCGGTCGTAGTGCTGGCCGGTGTGGACGATCGCGTGACGGCCCTCGGGGTGGCGCCGGCGCAGGGCGCCGATCACCGGGGCGGTCTTGACGAAATTGGGTCGCGTGCCGACGACGTAGAGGATCCGCATCGCGGCGCCAGCGTATGACAGCAATCCGACAGGTCCCAGGCACGGAGGTGCCGGATTCCCGTCAGGGCACCCTGTCTGCTTCAATACCGGACCCGATGCCGAAGATGAAAACCCATTCGGGCGCCAAGAAGCGCTTCAAGAAGACCGCCAAGGGCAAGCTCCGTGGCCGTCGCGCCTTCTCCAGCCACATCCTGGAGAAAAAGTCGCCGAAGCGGAAGCGCAAGATGGCGAAACCGGTGGAGATCGCGCCGAGCGACCAGAAGAAAGTCCGGACCCTGCTCGGGGGCGGCAAGTGAGCCGCGTCAAGCGCAGCGTCCACGCGCGCAAGAAGCGCCGCAAGGTCCTCAAGGAAGCGAAGGGCTACTTCGGCCGCAAGCATTCCTCGTACCGGTTCGCCAAAGAGCAGGTGCAGCGGTCGGGCATGTACGCCTACCGCGACCGGCGCAACAAGAAGCGGACCTTCCGCCGTCTGTGGATCACCCGCATCAACGCCGCCGCGCGGCTCGAGGGCATGAGCTACTCGGAACTGATGCACGGCCTCAACAAGGCCGAGGTGGAGGTCAACCGCAAGATGCTGGCCGAGATCGCCGTCTCGGACCGCGACGCCTTCCGCCGATTTGTGGAGCTAGCCCGGGAGGGTGCGGCCGCCTAGCGGCAACACCGACATTCCTCTCTCCCGGGCGGGCCGAATTTCGGCCCGCTTTTTCGTTCCAGGAGAAGAAACCGCCGAGCAGAAGACACCGACCACCGACAGAGACCGACCGCCCGATGATCGAAAGCCCCCACAACGAGAAGCTGAAGCTGGTCCGCAAGCTGCGCGACCGCAAGCACCGGGAGCGCGAGGGTCTGTTCGCGACCGAGGGCGAGGACCTGCTCGAGGCGGGCCTGGCGGCCGGCGCCGAGCCGAGATTCGTGTTGGTTGGGGCCGGCTCGGGCCTGAAGGGCGAGGAGGTCGAGCCGGGACTGCTCGCCGAAGTCTCCACGCTCGGTTCCGGCACCCGGGCGATCGCCGTCTGGCCGCTGACCTGGGTCGAGCAGCCGGCGAAGCCGTGCTTCTACCTCCACGGGGTCGGGGACCCCGGCAACGTCGGGACGATCATCCGGACGGTCGACGCCTTGCTTGGCGGCTCCGTCGTCCTCGGTCCCGGTTGCGTCGACCCCTTTTCTCCCAAGGCGGTGCGGGCCAGCATGGGTTCGATCTTCTCGACGCCGCCGATGAAGGGCGCTATCGACGCCACCGAGGAGCCCCGTGTCGCCTTAGTTGCCCACGGGGGTCAAAAACTCGACACGCTCTCGGGCGCCGCGACGGTTTGCCTGGGCGCGGAGCGGGAGGGGCTACCCGACGACGTGCTCGCCAAGTGCGAGCGCCGCGTCACGATCCCCCTCCGCGAGGGCGGTCCCGACTCCCTCAACGTCGCCGCGGCGGCGGCGATCGCCGCGCAGCGGATATCTTCGCTCGCCATGAAGGAGGCCCGGCCCGATGCTTGAGCGGATCGAGAAGATCAGGGCCGAGGCCGGCGCCGCGATCGAGGGCGCCGCGAGCAGCGCCGAGCTGGAGGAGCTGCGGGTCCGCTACCTCGGCCGCAAAGCCGAGCTGACGACGGTCCTGCGCGGGATCGCCGAGCTGCCTCAGGAGGAACGCGGCCAGGTCGGCGGCGCCGCCAACCGCGCCCGCAAGGAGCTGGAGGCGCTGCTGGAGGCGCGGGCCGAAAGCCTCGACGCCAGCGAGCTGGAGGCGAAGCTGGTCGAGGACCGGATCGACGTCACCCTGCCGGGGGCGCCGCCGCGTCCCGCCGGCCACCCGCACCTGATCGCCCGCACCACGCGGCTGATCGAGGACACGATGGTCGGCCTCGGCTACCACGTCGCCGAGGGACCGGAGATCGAGCACGACTACTACAACTTCACCGCCCTCAACCACCCGCCCGGCCACCCGGCGCGGATGCTCCAGGACACCTTCTACGTGCAGTCGCACCCCGACGTGCTGCTGCGCACCCACACCTCGCCGATGCAGGTGCGCTCGATGGAGACGCAGCCGCCGCCGATCTTCGTCGTCGTCCCCGGCAAGGTCTACCGGCGCGACTCCGACGCCACCCACAGCCCGATGTTCCACCAGGTCGAGGGGCTGGCGATCGCCGAGGGAATCACCCTCGCCGACCTGCAGGGGACGCTGCTGGCGATGTGCCGGGCGTTGTTCGGCGCCGAGCGGGAGCTGCGCCTGCGGCCGCACTTCTTCCCCTTCACCGAGCCCAGCGTCGAGGTCGACGTCTCCTGCTTCCAGTGCGGCGGCAGCGGCGAGCTGGCCGGCGGCGATCGCTGCAACCTCTGCAAGGGCCAGGGCTGGATCGAGATCCTCGGCGCCGGCATGGTCGACCCCAACGTGCTCGGCTTCGTCGAGAGCCACGGCTACGACGCCGAGCGGGTGCAGGGCTTCGCCTTCGGGATCGGGGTCGAGCGGGTGGCGATGCTGCGCCACGGCGTCCCGGACCTGCGGCGCTTCTTCGACAACGACGTGCGGATGCTGGAGCAGTTCTCGTGAGGTGTTGGGTATGAGGGTGCCTCTCTCCTGGCTGCGCGAGTACTGCGACCCGGGCATGGACCCGGCCGAGCTGGCCGACCGGCTGGTGATGACCGGGACCGAGGTCGAGCGGCTCGACAGCGTCGGGCCGTCCTCGGGCGAGGGCTTCGTCGTCGGCAGGGTGCTCGAGCGCGAGCAGCATCCGAACGCCGACCGGCTCAGCGTCTGCAGGGTCGACACCGGCGACGGCGAGCGGACGATCGTCTGCGGCGCTCCGAACGTCGACGCCGGACAGACCGTCGCCGTCGTCCTGCCGGGGGCGACGATGCCGGGTGGGATGAAGATCCGCAAGGCGAAGCTACGGGGCGTCCCCTCCGAAGGGATGATCCTCTCCGCCGCCGAGCTCGAAATCGCCGAGGAGGCGGACGGGATCATGGTCCTCGACGACGGCCCGGCGCCGGGCACGCCGCTGTCCGAGGTCCTTCCATTCGGCGAGACGGTGCTGGAGATCGAGGTGACGCCGAACCGCAGCGACTGCTTCGGCGTCCACGGGGTCGCCCGCGAGGTGCACGCTGTCACCGGCGCCCGGCTGGCCGCCGACCCCTGGGCCGAGGACGCGCCGGCCGAGGGGGCGGGAGAGGCGACCGACTACGCCTCGGTCGCCGTCGCGGTGCCCGAGCTCTGCCCGCGCTTCACCGCCCGCGTCTTCACCGACGTCGAGATCGGCCCCTCGCCGCTCTGGCTGCAGGCGCGGCTGGCGGCCGCCGGGCAGCGGCCGATCAACAACGTCGTCGACATCACCAACTACGTGATGCTGCTGACCGCCCAGCCCCTGCACGCCTTCGACCTCGACAAGGTCCCGGACGGCGAGCTGGTCGTCCGCACCGCGGGGGAGGGCGAGAAGATGACCACCCTCGACGGGGTCGAGCGGACCTTCGACGCCGAGACGGTGCTGGTCTGCGACCGCAACGGGCCCTCGGGAGTCGCCGGGATCATGGGCGGCCAGACCTCCGAGGTCTCCGACTCGACGACCAGGGTGCTGCTCGAGGTCGCCTGCTGGAACGGGACCAACATCCTCCGCACCTCGCGGCTGCTGGGGTTGCGCTCCGAGGCGTCGGCGCGCTTCGAGAAGCAGCTGCATCCCGAGCTGACGATGCGGGCGCAGCGGATCGCCTCGCGGCTGCTGGTCGAGCTCTGCGGCGCGAAGCTGGTGCCGGGCACGATCGACGTCGCCGCCGAGATTCCCGCGCCGCGGACGCTGCCGCTGCGGGCCGCCCGGGTCTCCGGCCTGCTGGGGATGGAAATCTCGCAGGACGAGCAGAAGACCTACCTGGAGCGGCTGGGCTTCGAGGCGGAGGCCGACGGCGAGGACCTCGAGGTCGTCGTCCCGCCCGACCGCCACTACGACGTCACCCGCGAGGTCGACCTGATCGAGGAGGTGGCCCGGGTGCACGGCATCGACGAGCACCTGCCGACGACCCTGCCGGCGACGGGCGGCGCGATCGGCGGCCTCAGCCGCGAGCAGCGCCTGCGGCGGCGGGCCGAGGACGCGCTGCGCGACCACGGCTTCGACCAGGCGGTCGGCTGGAGCTTCACCGACCCCGGCGAGGCGGGGCGCCTGCGGATCCCCGCCGACGACCCGCGGGCGAACCCGGTCCTGCTCGCCAACCCGCTCTCCGAGGAGCAGTCGGCGATGCGCACGACCCTGCTCGGTTCCCTGCTCGACATCGCGAGCCGCAACGTCGCCCGCGGCACCTCGAGCGTGGCGTTGTTCGAATCCGCCCGCGTCTACCTCCAAGACCCGCCGACGGGACGAAAAGCGGTTGAGGTAAGCGGAAATCGTCCCGTCGACACGCTGGCCGGGCAGTTCGCGGGGGATCAGCCGGCGCCGTTCTCCGAGCCGCACCGGTTCGCCGGCATCGCGGTGGGAGCGCTGACGCCGCGCTCCTGGCGCGGCGGTGGCGAGGCAGCCGACTTCTTCGCGGTCAAGGGCGTGCTGGAGGCGCTCGCGGCGCAGCTCGGGACGGCGCTGGAGTTCGCGCCCGCCGAGCAGCCGTTCCTGCACCCGGGGCGCTCGGCCTCGATCTCGGTCGCCGGCTCCGAGGCCGGCTGGCTGGGCGAGGTGCACCCGCTGGCCTGCCGGACCTGGGACCTCGACGCGGCGGTCGCCTTCGAGCTCGACGCCGCACCGTTGATCGCGGCGGCGAGCCTCGGCGAGGAGTCCTACGAGGACGTCACCACCTTCCCGGCCGTCTACCAGGACCTGGCCGTCGTCGTTCCCGACCAGACCCCGGCGAGCGAGGTCCGCGCGGCGGTCCTCGCCGGCGGCGGCGAGCTGCTGCACGCGGCCGAGGTCTTCGATCTCTACGAGGGCGAGCAGGTCGGCGCCGAGCGCAAGAGTCTCGCCCTCAACCTCGAGTTCCGCGCCACCGACCGCACCCTCACCGACGAGGAGGTCGCCGGCCTGCGCGAGGCGATCAAGGTGAAGCTGGGCGAGATAGGGGGGAGTCTCCGTGAGTAAGCGGGTGCTGGTCGCGGGCGCCTCCGGGTTCACCGGCGCGCTCGCCGCACAGATCGTCTCCGACCACCCCAGCCTCGAGCTGGTCGCCGCCACCTCGCGCAGCGACGCCGGCAAGCGGCTGATCGATCTCTACCCGCGCTATCGGGCGCCGATCGGGCTGACCGAGCTCGACCTGGAGAACCTACCCGACGTCGACGCGGCGATCGTCGCCTACCCGCACGGCGCCGCCGCGCCGACCGTCGCCGCCCTGCGCGCGCAGGGAATCCTCGTCGTCGACCTCTCCGCCGACTTCAGGCTGCGCGACATGGAGACCTACCGGCGCTGGTACGGCGAGCACGGCGCGCCGGAGCTGTTCGGCACGGGCGTCTACGGGCTCACCGAGCTCTACCGCGACGAGTTGCGGCAGGCGGAGCTGGTGGCGACTCCCGGCTGCTACCCGACCGCCAGCGTCCTGGCGCTCGCGCCGCTGGCCGAAAAGGGCCTGCTCGGCGAGGTCTTCGTCGCCGCCATGCAGGGCACCTCGGGCTACGGCCGCAGCAGCGACGACCTCGTCCACTTCTCGGCGATGACCGAGAACGCCTTCCCCTACAAGACCGAGGGGCACCGCCACCGGCCCGAGATCGAGCAGGAGCTGGCGGCGCTCGGCAGTGCGGTGCCGGTCACCTTCGTCCCGCACCTGCTGCCGCTCGACCAGGGCGAGCTGGCGACCTGCTTCGCGACGCTTGGCGAGCCGACCTCGAAGGAGGCGGTCCAGGGCCTCTACCGGCAGCGCTATGCCGACGAGCCCTTCGTCCACGTCCTCGACGGCCCGCCCAACCTGCGCGCGGTCCGTGACACCAACGAGTGCCACGTCTACGTGACCGTGGAGGAGCGGGGGAGGGTGACGGCCTTCTCGGCGATCGACAACATCTGGAAGGGCGCCTCCAGCCAGGGCGTGCAGAACCTCAACCTGATGCTGGGGCTGGACGAGACCGAGGGGTTGCTTTGAGCTTCTTTCGTTCCAGATGGGTGAACGCCCCCGACGGCGTCGATGAGCTCGATCCCGCCCAGCTCGCCCCGGGATTCCGCGCCGGCGGCGCCCACTGCGGGCTGAAGGGCGGCGGCCGCACCGACGTCGGGCTGATCGCCTGCGACCCCGCTGTCACTTCGGCGATGGTCCTCACCCGCAACGCCTCGGCGGCGGCGCCGATCCGGGTCTGCCGGGACGAGGTCGACGGCGGCGACGTGCGCGCCGCGGTCGTCAACTCCGGCAACGCCAACGCCGAGACCGGCGAGCAGGGGCTCGCCGACGCCAGGGCGATGTGCGCCGCTGCTGCCGAGAAGCTGGGACTGGAGCAGTCGCAGGTCGCCGTCGCCGAGACCGGGACGATCGGCGTGCCGCTGCCGATCGACGCCGTTCTGGCCGGCATCGCCGAGGCCGCCTCGACGCTCGCGGCCGACGGCGGCACCGCCTTCTCCGACGCGATCCTCACCACCGACCGCTGGCCCAAGCGCTGCACCCTGCGGGCCGGCGGCGTGACGCTTTCCGCCCAGGCGAAGGGAGCGGGGATGATCGAGCCGAACATGGCGACGATGCTCTGCTTCGTCCAGACCGACGCCGTCGTTGAGGACGCCGACGCGCGCCTGCGCGCCGCCGTCGAGGGCTCCTTCAACCGGATCACCGTCGACGGCCAGATGAGCACCAACGACATGGTCCTGCTGCAGGCCTCCGGCGCCTCCGGGCAGCCGCTGCCCGAGGGCCTGCTCGAGGCGGTGCTGATGCAGCTGGCGATCGAGATCGTCCGCGACGGCGAGGGTGCCGCCCGTACCGCCCGGATCGAGGTGACCGAGGCGGCCTCGCAGCCCGAGGCCGAGCGCGTCGCCCGCGCGATCGCCAACTCGCAGCTGGTGAAGACGGCACTCTTCGGCCGCGACCCCAACTGGGGCCGGATCGCCCAGGCCGCCGGCGCCGCCCTCGCCGGCGAGCAGCTGAACGAGCTGGGGTCAGAGAACATCGACGCGGCTGAGCTCGGCTCCGACGTCGAGGAGGCCGAGATCGGCCTGCGCCTCGGCCGCGGCGAGCACAGCGCCCACGTCTGGTTCTCGGACCTCGGCTACGAGTACGTGAAGATCAACGCGGAGTACACGACGTGACCCCAGACAATCAACACGCATCAATCAACACGCATCACACGAGCAACACCCGCTACGACAGCGGCAGCGTCGCCACCCTGCTGGAGGCGCTGCCCTACATCCGCGAGTTCCACGGCCGCACCGTGGTGATCAAGTACGGCGGCGCGGCGATGCTCGACGAGGAGCTGCGCGAAGCGTTCGCCACCGACGTGGTCCTGCTCAAGTACGTCGGCCTCAACCCGGTGATCATCCACGGCGGCGGGCCGGAGATCACCCGCTACATGGACCGGCTCGGGATCGAGGTCCGCTTCCACGAGGGACTGCGCGTCTCCGACTCGGAGACGGTCGAGGTGGCGCAGATGGTCCTCGCGGGCAAGCTCAACTCGGAAATCGTCCAGCGGCTGAACCGCCACGGCCAGGCCGCCGTCGGCCTCTCCGGCGAGGACGGAAACCTGTTCGAGGTCTCGCCGGTCGCCAACGCCGAGCAGGTCGGCTTCGTCGGCTCGATCGACCGCGTCGACGTCGACGTCCTCAACCACATCGCCGCCGACTACATCCCGGTGATCGCCTCCTCGGCCTCCGACCGCAGCGGCCAGTCCTACAACGTCAACGCCGACGAGGCGGCCGGCAAGGTCGCCGCCGCGCTCGGCGCCCACAAGGCGATCTTCCTCACCGACGTCGAGGGCTGGCTCGCCGATCCGGACGACGACGGCTCGCTGATCACCCGTGCGACCGTCGCCGAGGTGGACGCCCAGCTCGCCGGCCTGGAAGGAGGAATGCGGCCCAAGCTGCAGGCCTGCGCCGACGCGATCCGGGGCGGCGCCCAGTCGGCTCACATCATCGACGGCCGCATCCCGCACAGCCTGCTGCTGGAGCTCTTCACCGACGCCGGCATCGGCACGATGGTGACGCCGTGACCGACGTCGCCGATGGAATCGGCCTGGAGCAGACCAGGGCGCTCGAGGAGCGCTACCTGATGCGCACCTACAAACGGGCGCCGGTCGACTTCGTCCGCGGCGAGGGCGCGCTGCTCTGGGACGCCGACGGCAAGCAGTACCTCGACTTCCTCACCGGCATCTCGGTCTGCTCGGTCGGCCACTGCCATCCCGACGTGGTCAGGGCGGTGCGCGACCAGGCCCAGCGCCTGATGCACGTCTCCAACCTCTTCTACACCGAGCCGATGGCGCGCCTGGCCGAGTACCTCTCGGAGTCGAGCCTCGGCGGCCGCGTCTTCTTCGCCAACTCCGGCACCGAGGCGAACGAGTGCGCGATCAAGATCGCCCGCAAGCACGCCCACGGGCGCGGCATATCCGCGCCGGAGATCGTCAGCTTCGAGAGCGATTTCCACGGCCGCAGCTACGGAGCCCTCTCGGCCACTCCCGGACTGGCGACGAACGAGGCGCTGGGGCCGATGCTGCCCGGCTTCCGCTCCGTCCCCCGCGACGACCCGGCGGCGATGCGCGCGGCGGTCGGCGCCGACACCGCCGCGGTCCTCGTCGAGCCGATCCAGGGCGAGGCCGGCGTCTTCCCGATCGCCGACGAGGTGCTGCTGGCGGCGCGCGAGGCCTGCGACGAGGCCGGGGCGCTGTTGATCTTCGACGAGATCCAGACCGGGGTGGGCCGCACCGGCTCGCTCTGGGCCTTCGAGCAGACCCCGGTCCGCCCGGACGTGATCACCAGCGCCAAGGCGCTCGGCGGCGGCTTCCCGATCGGCGCCTGCATCACCGCCCCGATCGCCGCCGACGTGCTCGAGCCCGGCGACCACGGCTCGACCTTCGCCGGCGGCCCGGTCGCCACCGCCGCCGCCCTGGCCGTCCTCGGCATCGTCGACGACCCGGTTCTGCTGCGCCGCGTGCGCGAGCTCGGCGCCTACCTGCGCGAGTCCCTGCAGGCGCTCGACGGCGTCCGCGAGACCCGCGGCCGCGGCCTGATGGTCGGGGTCGGGCTGGAGGAGGGTGTCGACGCCGCTGCGGTTTCCGCCGACCTGCTCGAGCGCGGTCTCGTCGTCAACGTTCCCCGGCCGGACACCCTGCGCCTGCTGCCGCCGCTGGTGATCGATTCCGACCACGTCGATCGCGCGGTTGGCCTGATCGGCGAATGCCTTCTAGGCTTGCGGGGCTGATGAGCCCTGCCGGCAGCCCGAAGGACTTCAACCGACAGCAGCGCGCCCTGCGGGCGACCACCGCGGAACGCCTCGAGGCGATAGTCGAGGCGGCCGAGCGCGCTGCCGAAAGCGTGATCGACGACGCCGAAGCGCAGGCGCGGCGCTACCTCGCCCAGGCCCAGGCCGAGGCCGACCGCCTGACCGAGAGCCGCAACGCCGAGCTCTCCGACCTGATCGACACCCTGCTCGGGCAGGCGCTGTCGCTGCGCCGCGAGGCGGAGAGCCTGCAGGCGACCCTGGAGGAGGCGCGGGCGCGGATCGACGGACAGGCGGAGGTCGACGAGCCGGCGCCGGCCGAGTTCGAAGAGCCGGAAGCGCTGGAGGAACCCGAGGCTCCCGCCGCGCCGCGGCTGCGGGCGGTGGTCTTCGAGGAGGCCGCCGGGGAGCAGGGGGGAGGCAGGCGCGCCGACGCCGCCGGCGCCCGCCTGCTGGCAACCCAGATGGCGATTTCCGGCAGCAGCCGGGAGGAGATCGCCCACCGGCTGCGAAACGGTTTCGAGATCGAGGACGCCGACGCGATCCTCGACGCGATCCTGGGACCGGAGGAGAGCTAGACGATGCACGAGGATCCGACCCGCCTGATGGGACCCGAAGACCGCGGCCCGGGTGGCCAGGGGCCGCAGGGAGGCCGCCCGCACGGCAACATGCGCCTGCTCGTCGCCGGCCTGATCGCGGTGATCGTGATCGCGAGCAACGACGACAGCGGCGAAACCACGACCTCCAGCCTCGAATCGACGACGACGACGCCGTCGACCACGACCACCGAAAGCTCGACCACGACGACCACCGAATCGACCACGACCGAAGAAGAACCGACGGTCGAAGAAGACGAAGAAGCGCCCGAAGAAGAACCCGAAGAAGAAGTGCCGCCGCCCGACGAAGAAGGCGGCTCGGGCGGGCTGGAAGCGCCCTAGAAGCCCTCGGCGCGGGCGGCGTGCGAGACTTCCGCCCCCGTGAGCGCCGACCAACCTCACTTCCAGCCGACCGCCACCTACGAGGCCGACCCCGCCTCGGTCCACCGCGTCCTGCTGCTCTACTCGGGCGGCCTCGACACCAGCGTGATGCTGAAGTGGATCCAGGACCACTACGAGGCCGAAGTCGTCTGCCTCACCGTCAACCTCGGCCAGCCCGGCGAGGACTACGGCGTGATCGAGGCCAAGGCGCTGCAGCTGGGCGCGGTCGAGTGCCACGTGGTCGACGCGCGCGAGCGCTTCGCCGCCGAGTTCATCGCCCCGGCGATCAAGGCCAACGCCGTCTACGGCAACGGCTACCCGCTCTTCACCGCGCTCGGCCGGCCGCTGATCGCCCAGCTCGCGGTCGAGTACGCGCGGCAGGCCAACTGCGACACGATCGCCCACGGCTGCACCGGCAAGGGCAACGACCAGGTGCGGATCGAGGCCACCGTCGCCACCCTGGCGCCGGAGCTGAAGACGATCGCCCCGGTCCGCTCCTGGGAGATGGGGCGCGAGGAGGAGATCGCCTACGCGCGCGAGCACGGCATCCCGGTCAAGGGCGGCACCGAGGTCGCGCCTTACTCGATCGACGACAACCTCTGGGGACGCTCCTCGGAGGGCCGCTGGATCGAGGAGCTCGACCACGCGCCCGAGGACGACGTCTTCCAGCTGGTCACCCGCCCCGAGGAGGCGCCCGACGAGGCCGAGACCGTCACGGTCGGCTTCGAGCGCGGCCTGCCGGTCTCGCTGAACGGCGAGCGCCTCGGCCTGGTCGAGCTGCTGGAAAGGGCGGCCGAGATCGGCTGCCGCCACGGGGTCGGGATCGTCGACCACATCGAGGACCGGATCGTCGGCCTCAAGGTTCGCGACATCTACGAGGTGCCGGCGGCGGCGATCCTGCTTACCGCGCACGAGGAGCTGGAGCGCCTGGTCGGCACGATCCACCAGAACCAGTTCAAGCCGGCGCTGGACCAGAAGTGGGGCTACCTGGTCTACGCCGGGCTCTGGTGGGAGCCGCTGCGCACCGACCTCGACGCCTACATGGACGCCGTCAACTCCCAGGTGACCGGCGAGATCGGCCTGCGCCTCTTCAAGGGCAGCGTCCGCGTCGTCACCCGCTCCTCGCCGAACGCCGTCTACGACGCCGAGCTGGCGACCTTCTCCGAGTCGGGCGGCCTCTTCGACCAGAACGCCTCGCCGGGCTTCATCGAGCTCTGGTCGCTGCAGTCGCGGATGGCGCACCGGATCCGCGAGCGGGGGGAGGGCTGATGTACAACCGCATCGGCAAGGCCTCGGTCAAGTTCGCCTTCCGCTACCTGCGGCGCCGCTACCGGCGCGAGACGCGGATCGCGCTCGGGGTCGGCGCGGTGGTCGCGGCGGCTGCTCTCTACTTCGCCACCCGCGAAGTCCCCGAGGGGTAACGCTCCGCGCAAGCTTTCTTGCGGTTTATCGTCGACTTGCAGGGAATTTGCGCTCGGCTCGCTAGCCTCGCCGCTTCGTGCGGCCGCTCGAGCTGAGAAAGGACCTGCTGAGGATCGGCGCGGCGGCGTCGCTCTGCGCGCTGCTCGCCGTGCTCGTGGTCGCCGCCGGCGCGGGCGCGACCGACACCGGCAAGCTCGAAGCCAAGCTGGCGTCGGCTCGGGACGAGGCGAGCTCACTCGCCGCCCAGCTGCAGTCGACCACGGCGGAACTGGCAAGCGCCGAAGCCGAAGCGAAGGACGCGGCCGCTGAAGAGGAAGAACTGACCGATCTGCTCGCCAAGGCCAGGGAGCGGACCGCCGAACTGGCGCGCAAGCTGAAGGCAACCGAGAAGCGCCTGGCGCGCGAGAGGGCCCGCCTGCGCCGCTCCCGCGCTGTCCTGGCGCAGCGGCTGGTCGCGATCTACGAGAACGGCACGCCGAGCACCGCCGACCTCGTCTTCGGCAGCGGCGACTACGAGGACTTCGTCACCCAGAGCGACTACCTGCGGGCGATCTCCGAAGCCGACAGCGCCCTCGCCGACCGGGTGGCCGCGGTGCGCGCCGCGGTCCACCGGCAGGTTCTGAAGGTCACGGACCTGAAGGCGGAGGCGGTTGCCTACGACGAAAGGCTCGAAGCCGCCCGCGAGGAAATCGGCGCCGTGCGCGAAGCCGCCCAGGCCGCCGCCGCTCGCCTCGAGTCGCTCAAGGGCAGTCGCGAAGCCTCGCTGGCGACCCTGAAATCCGACATCTCCGAATGGGTCGACCAGGTCCAGGAAGCGCGCCTGGCCGAATCGGAAGCCGAAGCCGAAGAAGAAGTCGGCCGCTGGCTCGGCGGTCCCTACTCGATCCCGACCTACATCGTGATGTGCGAGTCGGGAGGCAACTACAGCGCCCTCAACCCCTCCAGCGGCGCCGGCGGCGCCTACCAGATCCTGCCCTCGACCTGGGAACTGTACGGCGGCAAGGGTCTGCCCCACGAAGCCCCGAAGGCCGAACAGGACCGGATCGCGGCCGAAATCTGGGCCGACTCCGGCCCCAGCGCCTGGGTCTGCGCCTAGGTCACAGAGCCGCGCAGGAGATTCCCCAAAGAATCTCCCTTTCTGCGCGCCACTGATGACAACACACCTCGTATGGTTGCCTGCATGGCAGTCATGGCGAGGGAAACGTGGACCGACGAGCGGCTGGACGACCTCCGCGCCGATATGAACAAGGGCTTTGACGAGTCCAAGAAGGAAGTGCGCGAGGCGAGGGCTGAGACCAAAGCGGAATTTCAAGCCTTGCGCACGGAGACCAAAGCGGAATTCCAGACCTTGCGCGCGGAGACAAAGGACGAATTTCGCGAGATGCGGGGGGAGATGAATGGGCACTTCAACGCGATGAACACTCGCTTCGACTCCCTGCAGAAGACGATGGTGGTCAGTGTCGTGAGCATGAGCGCGAGCATTGTTGGTGCTCTGCTCGCCACCCAGCTCTGAAGTACCTCGGAACTAGCGCGGAAGCGTCACGAAAGCGGGCGGTGCCATCTGCTCGGCTTGCCATGATCGACGCACCTCGTGAGCACCGCGTCTGCCGTACATCTCCATGCCCACAGCGAGTACTCGCTGCTTGACGGCGCCTGCAAGATCGACGCGATGGCGGCGCGGGCCGCGGAGCTCGGCCAGCCGGCCCTGGGGCTGACCGACCACGGCGTCATGAACGGCGCCGTCGACCTCTACAAGGCCTGCAAGAAGCACGGGATCAAGCCGATCGCCGGGCTCGAGGCCTACCTGGTCGACGACCGCCACGCGATCAAGGAGCAGACCAGGTACGAGCGCAACCACCTCACCCTGCTGGCCGAGACCGACCAGGGTTTCGCCAACCTGGTCAAGCTCACCTCGGCCGGGTTCCTCGAAGGCTTCTCACGCGGCAAGGCCAACGTCGACATGGACCTGCTGGCGCAGCACGCCGAGGGGGTGATCGTCCTCACCGGTTGCCTGCAGTCGCGCTTCTGCCGCCGCCTGATCGAAGAGCGCAAGGGCGACGCCCGCGCCCACCTCGACGACCTGATCCAGGCCTTCGGCCCCGAGCAGGTCTACTTCGAGGTGCAGAAGAACGGGATCGAAGAGCAGGACAAGGCGAACGAGGGCATCGTCCACTACGCCCGCGAGCTGGGCCGGCCGCTGGTCGGGACCGCCGACGTCCACTACCTGCGGCGCGAGGACTTCGACAACCACGCGGCGCTGCTCTGCGTGCAGACCAAGTCGACGCTGCAGATGCCGAAGATGAGCTTCGACACCAACGAGTTCTACATCAAGAGCTCCGAGGAAATGGCCGACTCCTTCGCCGAGTGGCCGGAGGCGGTGCCGACCACGCTGGAGATCGCCGAACGCTGCGACATCGACATCGAGCTGGGCAAGCTGCTGCTGCCGCGCTACCCGACCGAAAACGGCGAGGAGCCGGAGGCGATGCTGCGGCGGATCGCGATGGACGGCCTCCGCGCCCGCTACGGCGACCCGCCGCCGGCCGAGGCGGTCGAGCGCCTCGAGTTCGAGCTCGGGGTGATCGAGGAGATGGGCTTCTCCTCCTACTTCCTGATCGTCTGGGACTTCGTCACCTATGCGAAGCAGAACGGCATCGCGGTCGGCCCGGGCCGCGGCTCGGCGGCCGGCTCGATCGTCTCCTACTGCCTGCGGATCACCGACCTCGACCCGCTCGCCAACGAATTGATGTTCGAGCGCTTCCTCAACCCGGGGCGCAAATCGATGCCGGACATCGACATCGACTTCTCGGTCCGCGGCCGCGAGCGGATGATCCGCTACGTCGGCGAGAAATACGGCCGCGAATCGGTCGCCCAGATCATCACCTTCGGCAAGATGGCGCCGCGCGCCGCCACCCGCGACGCGGCCCGCGTGCTCGGCTACGACTACGCCACCGGCGACAAGCTGGCGAAGCAGATCCCCGAGCCGATCATGGGCCGCAACCCCTCTTTCGACGAGTGCCTGGCGCCCGGCCAGGAGCTGCGGAAAACCTACGACGAGGACGCAGACGCGAAGAAGATCGTCGACGTCGCCCAGGGCCTCGAGGGGATCATCCGCAACAACTCGATCCACGCAGCCGCGGTGGTGATCGCCGACCGGCCGCTGCAGGAGATCGTGCCGCTGCAGCTGGCCGAGGACAAGAGCGCGCCGGCGGCGCCGAACCCCAACGGCAACGGGTCCGGCAAACCCGAGCGCCAGTACAAGATCGTCACCCAGTACTCGATGGGGCCGATCGAGGAGATCGGGTTGCTGAAGATGGATTTCCTCGGGCTGCGAAACCTCGACGTGATCGAGGACGCGATCGACATCATCGAGCGCTCGCGCGGCGAGCGGATCGACATGGACGCGATCCCGATCGACGACGCCAAGACCTACGCGATGCTCGCCGGCGGCGACTCCACCGGCGTCTTCCAGTTCGAGTCGGAAGGGATGCGCGACGCGCTGCGCAGGGTGAAGCCGACCGAGTTCGCCGACATCGTCGCCCTCGGCGCGCTCTACCGGCCGGGTGCGATGGCCTACATCCCCACCTACGCGAAGGGCAAGAAAGACCCCTCCTCGGTGCGCTACCCCGACCCGCGGATGAAGGCGATCACCGAGGAGACCCACGGCTGCGTCATCTACCAGGAGCAGCTGATGCAGATCGCCCGCCAGATGGCCGGCTTCTCCGGTGCCGAGGCGGACGACCTGCGCAAGGCGATCGGCAAGAAGAAGCGCGACCTGATGGCGACCATGAAGGACAAATTCATGGAGGGCCTGGCGAAGTCGGGGACCGACCCGCAGGTGGCCAGGGACCTCTGGAAGCTGAACGAAGCGGCCGCCGACTACTCCTTCAACAAGTCCCACGCCGCCTGCTACGGGCTGATCTCCTACCGCACCGCCTATCTCAAGGCCAACTACCCGGCGGAGTACATGGCGGCGGTGATCTCCTCGGTGATGAACACCAAAGACAAGGTCCCGTTCTTCGTCAACCGCTGCGCGGAGATGGGGATCGACGTCCTGCCGCCCGACGTCAACTCCTCCGACCACTCCTTCGTCGTCAGCGAGAACGCGATCCGCTTCGGCCTCGACGCGGTCAAGAACGTCGGTCACGCCGCGGTGGAGGCGATCCTCCGCGCCCGCGAGGAGGGCGGGCCGTTCACGAGCCTGTGGGACTTCTGCGAGCGCGTGGACGCCCGCACGGTCAACAAGCGCGCGATCGAGGCGCTGATCAAGTGCGGCGCGTTCGGCTCGACCGGCGCCTCGCGCAAGGGGATGCTCGGCGTCCTCGAGCAGGCCCAGGGCGCCGGCCAGCAGGCCCAGCAGGACCTGGCCATCGGCCAGGGCTCG
>DASURF010000019.1:0-7080 GCA_036280195.1 Solirubrobacterales bacterium
AGGCGATCGAGTTGACCGCGGCGATCGTCACCACGCGCGCCTCGCCGAGGTCCTTGAACAGCGCATGCGCCCGGTTGATCAGGTCCGCCCCGGACGCCTCGTCCAGCGTCGTGAAGGCCTTGATGTCGGCGCCGGCGGAGAACACCACGGGCAGCGACGAGTAGACCACCATCGCGCCGACCTCGCCCTCGGAGTTGAGGCGGTCCCAGACCGTCTTCAGGTCCTTGATGACCTGGGGCGAGACCGCGTTCATCGGCGGGTTCGCGAGCCAGGCGATCGCGACGTCGCCGCGGGTCTCCAGCTTCACCGTCTCGGTCTGCTCGCCCTCGTCGGCCTGGGGGTAGGGGTAGAAGCCCTGCCCGCTGGAAAGCCCGTAGCGGCCCTGGGCGACCAGCCGCTTCAGCAGCACCGGCGGCGCGAAGCGCTCGCCGTGGCGCTCCTCCAGCCCCTCCATCGTCTCCAGGACCTTGTCGAGGCCCTCGACGTCGGCTTTCCAGAACGGCGGCAGCAGGCCTTTGCGCGGGTCGAGGCCGGCCCCGGTCATCATCCCGAGGTCGATGTCGCGGACCGAGCAGACGCCTTCCTCGACCAGCAGGCAGGCCTCGATCAGTGCCCGGCAGCTGAACATCGCCACCAGCTCCTCGGCGTCGGGCTCCGCCTCGCCGGGGATGTTCTGCTCGCCCTCCTTGAAGAACCCCTCGCCGCCGGTCTTGACGCCGAGCTTGCCGTCGGCGACCAGGCCCTGCAGGCCCTTGTGGACGTAGAAGCTCTCGCCGTAGGAGTCGTTGAGGTGTTCGGCGACGTGCAGCACGGTGTCGAGGCCGAGCAGGTCGGTGAGGAAGAACGGCCCCATCGGCGCCAGCTTCGCCCCCGCGATCGCCTCGTCGATCGCCTTGATCGAGAGCCCCTGGGTCTCCTGGGCGCGCCAGATCTCCCCCATCGTCGCCATCAGGACTTTGTTGACGACGAAGCCGGGGACCTCGCCGCAGACGATCGGCTGCTTCTTGATCGCCTGGGCGAAGTTGTAGGCCGCGGTGGCGGTCTCCTGCGAGGAGTCCTCGCCGACGATCACCTCGACCAGCGGCATGATCGACGCCGGGTAGAAGAAGTGGAAGCCGACGACCTTGTCGGGTCGCAGCGTCGCCTCGCCGATCTCGGTGATCGAGAGCGAGGAGGTGTTGGAGGAGAGGATCGCGTGACCCGGGGTGACCTCGTCGAGCTCGCGGAAGACCGCCTGCTTGATCGCCATCTTCTCCGGCACCGCCTCGATCACGAAGTCGACGTCGCCGAACTCCTCATAAGAGGTGGTGCCGGTGACGTTGCCCATCACCTCGGCAAGCCGGGCGTCGGCCTGCTCCTGGGTCAGCTTCTCCTTCTTGACCAGGCGGGCGAGCTGGCCCTCGGTGACGCCGCGGGCTTTCTCGAGGGCCGCGTCGACGAACTTCTGGTCGATGTCCTTGACGACGACCGGGATGTCGGCGGCGGCGATCGCCTGGGCGATCTCACCGCCCATGGTGCCGCCGCCGACGACGGCGGCCTTGGAGACGAACATTGGCTGAGGTTTCCTCCGGTTTTCGGCTTGATCGTGCGGCGCGGGCCGCGGGAACCGCAGGCTATACAGATGCCCGCGGCTCCCGCGCTTCGGCCTAGACGGACGCCTGCGGCTCCCGCTCGTCGACCTCGTCGACGCCCTCGCCGCCTTCCTCCTCCGGCTTGAACCGCTGGTAGGCGAAGGCGCCGGCCAGCAGCAGCAGGCCGAGGGCGACGAACGAGAGGGCGCGTGCCACCTCTTCCAGCTCGGCGAGGTCGTAGGTCCAGACCTTGGCGATCGCGACCCCCAGCAGCGCCAGGCCGCCGAGTCGGGCTTTCCACGATTTCCGCACCATGCCCCAGACGACCGCGCCGAAGCCGGTTGCCGCCCAGAACGCCGAGAGCCAGGCCTGGCCGATCTCGCGGGCTTCGCCGCGGTCATCGGAGCCGATCAGGTCGATGATCGAGACCGAGCCCATGTAGACGAACCCGGCGGCGCTGACATAGCCCATCACCGTCGCGGTCTTCGGCTCGACCTCTCGGCCCCAGTACCAGCAGGCGAGAGCCGCACCTGCACAGCAGGCGATCGCGACCATCGAGCTGCCGAGGTCTTCGACGCCCTCGGCGATCGCGATCGGCGGCGCCTCGACGGACAACATGTGCAGGAGCGCGAGGCCGAGGAACCCGAACGCCGTGAACAGCAGCCGCTCAGCGTTGGACAACGCCGGCGAGGGGCCGCGGTCGACCCGCGTCGCCATGTAGGCGGTCGCCGCGGCCATCGCCGACCAGACCGCCACCAGCATCGGCCCGTCGAAGGCATTGGCCAGCCCGATGCTGCCGAGGGCGATTCCCCCCGCAGTCAGCAGCGAGCCGATTTCGCGATGGACGCCGAAGCGGATCGCGGCGCCGCCGAGCAGGAGATGGGCGGCGGCGAAGCCGAAGATCCAGGCGTTCAGGGCGAACGACGAGTCTTCGCCGACGACGATGCAGCCGGTGACGAAGATGAACACGCTGCTGCAGAGGAGCAGCAACCAGGACGAGACCGGAAGCTCTTCCTCGCCCCGGCTCCGCAGCTCGTAGCCGAACGCCGCGGCGGCGTAGAGCACCCAGAATCCGGCCAGGACTGCAAGGACGAGCAGCCTGGGCTCGGTGGGATTGGCTTCCCCCTCGAAGAGGACGATGAAGTCGCTCTCCCAGATCCAGGCGATCAACTGCGGTGCGGAGACGGCGAAGGCGCCGAGCGCCAGCCAGTTCCAGCGCTGCCAGAGCAGGACGCCGACGCCGGCGGCGAGGGCCAGGGCGACGAAGGCGATCGAGCCGGTTTCACCGGCCGTGCCGGTGAGCATCGGCGCGGCCAGTGCGCCGAGGATGCCGACGCTGCCGACGAGCATCGAGGACCAGCGCACCGCGATCGCCACGCCGATGACGCCGATCAGCGCCGCCGCCTCTAAGCCGATGACCGGCGAGATCAGGTCATAGGTCTGGGTGGCGACTACGGTCGTCGCGTAGAGGCCCGGGATCGCAACTGCCACCGCCACGCGGGCGGCCTCGAGCTGTCCCTTCCTTTCGTGCAGCCAGACGCCGAGGCCCAGCAGCAACAGAGAGCCGAACGCTGCCATCAGGGTGCGGATCTCCTCGGTGAACCAGCTGCTGTCGACGGCGCTGCGCATCAAGAAGATGACGCCGAGCAGGGTCGCGAAGCCGCCGATCCAGGCCAGCACGCGGCCGCCGAAGACGCGCTCGAACTCGATTCTCGTAATCGGGTTGTAGGACGCGGGCGGCGTGGGTCCCTCCCCGTTGCCCGTGGGTGAATTCAGTCTGTGGCCGTTCATCAGTCTCCCCTTCTGTTGATTGCTTGTTGACCGACGGTTGATAACCGTAGCAATCTTGTCAACCATCGGTCAACAAGCCGTTACACTTCGGAGGCATGACCGAGCCCGCCTACCGCCGGATGGACGTCGACGAGCGACGCGCGCAGCTGCTCGAGCGCGGCGCCGAGCTGTTCACGACCCATCCCTACGACGAGCTCTCGATGAGCAAGATCGCCGCCGAGGTGGGGATCTCGAAGGCGCTGCTCTACCACTATTTCCCCAGCAAGCAGGCCTATTTCGAGGCGACTCTGAGCGCCTGGGCCGAGCAGCTGCGGGAGCGGACCGAAACCGATCCCGAGCTGCCGCCGCTGGAGCAGCTGACGCGCAGCCTCGATGCCTTCCTGGCGCTGGTCGAGGAGAACGCGGACGCCTACCGCAACCTGATCCGCAGCGCCGCCGGCGTGCCCGAGATCCGTGACCTGATCGAAGCGGTGCGGCAGGCGACGGCGCAGCGGATCCTCGACGGGGTCTATCCCGAGGGAGCGCCGCCGAAGGCGCGGACGGCGGTCAGCGGCTGGCTCTGGTTCATGGACGGCGCCTGCCTCAACTGGATCGACCACCGAGACATAGAGCGCGAGGAGCTGCGCGACCTGCTGCTCGGCGTGCTGATGGGCGCGCTGCTCGCCACCGGCACCCCGCCGGACCTGCCTCAAGTCTCCTGACGCGCCTGTCGATACAGCTCCTTCATGCGAAGGCTGGGGATGCTGTTGACGATGCTCGTCTGCGCGCTGCTGCTGAGCGCGCTCGCCGGTTCGGCCGCGTCGGCCTCGGCTGCCGTGCCGCAGGCCAAGCTGCTGCCGGGCGGCCGCGCGGTCGCCCCGCCCTCGGCCCCGCCGGCGGTGAAGGCGATGATCGAAGCCGCCAACCGGATCCGCCACCGACCCTACGTCTGGGGCGGCGGCCACCGCAACTGGAACTCGCGCGGCTACGACTGCTCGGGCTCGGTCAGCTACGTGATGCACGCCGCCGGCCTGCTCGAATGGCCGCTCGACTCGACCGGCTTCATGCGCTGGGGCGGTGGCGGTGGCGGCAGCTGGGTCCGCATCTACGCCAACAAGGAACACGTCTTCGCGGTGATCGCCGGCCTGCGCTGGGACACTTCCTACAGCGAAGACGGCGACCGCAGCGGCCCCGGCTGGAGCGAGCAGATGCGCCCCACCGGTGGCTTCCGGATGCGGCATCCCCTCGGTCTGCTCAGCGCGACGCCGCTCTCCTGACCGTCATCTAGGCTCGCGCGATGCGCGATCGACTGCTGGACTTCGAACTCGCGATCGACCGGCGGGCCAACGAGGAGGTCGTGGAGTATCGGTGGGGACGGGCGTTCCTGTCTCCGAGCCTGCCCCTGGCATGGGATGCCAATTGGGCACTGATCGAGCGCGCCGGAATGACGGCGGCGGAGGTGGCCGCGGCGGCCGACGAGAGCCTGGTCGGCCTCGAGCACCGGGCCGTGGCGATCAGGGACGAAGCCGAGGGTGCTCGCCTGGCGGGCGAGATGACGGCGCTCCCCGGTTGGGAGGCGGAGCAGAATCTGTTCATGGCCTGGAGGGAGGCGGAGATCGTCCCCGACCCGGACGTCCGCGAGGTACCCCTGTCCGACTGCGAGGACCTGCGCCGTGAGCTGATCCGCGGCGAGTTCCCGCCCGAGATGCCGGACCTGGACGAGACCGCCGAGCAGCTGCTGGAGATGAACCGCCGCACCTGCGCCGCCGCCGGCGATCGCTGGTTCATCGCCCCCGCGCAAGAGCCGGCTGCGGCCTGCTGCCTGCTGAGCGAGCCGGGAATCGGTCAGGTCGAGGACGTCGGCACTCTCTCCTCTGCCCGCGGCAGGGGCTACGCCAAAGCGGTGATCTCGGCAGCCCTGGCGGCATCGCGGGAAGCCGGGCACGAGACCACCTTCATCGTCGCCGACGCCGACGACTGGCCGCGCCTGATGTACGAGAAGATCGGCTTCGAGCCGTGCGGCACCCTCCACGTCCTCCGGAGGGCGCCGACAGCAGGGATAAGCCCCTGACGAGAAGCTTTGTACGGCGGTACAAAAGCGCGATACGGAAGGCCCTATTAGGCTCTGTGATGCTCTTTTTCGAGGGACCAAGACTTTCAATCAATCGCGCCGGGCAGACCCGCGCGCAATGCACTTAGGGGGAGAACCCGACCAATGACCCGCATCCGCCAGCAGAACGTCACCGCAGCCCAGTGGAGCTCCAACGGAGGAGCCCTCGGCGCGCAGGACCTGACCCTCCCGGAGAACAACCCGTTCGGGCAGAACGTCTTCTCCGTCGCCGTGCAGCGCGACCGGCTGCCGAAGGACGTCTTCGAGAAGCTGCAGACGACGCTGGACGGCGGCGAGGCGCTCGACCCGAGCCTCGCCGACGCGGTCGCCGAGGCGATGAAGGAATGGGCGCTGGAAAACGGCGCCACCCACTACACCCACGTCTTCCAGCCGCTGACCGGCTCGACCGCGGAGAAGCACGACTCCTTCTTCGAGCCGAGCGGCGAAGGCCTGGCGCTGGCCGGCTTCTCCGGCAAGGAGCTGATCCAGGGCGAGCCCGACGCCTCCTCATTCCCCACCGGCGGCGTCCGCGCCACCTTCGAGGCCCGCGGCTATACCGCTTGGGACCCGACCAGCCCTGCCTTCATCCTCGAGAACCCGAACGGGGCGCTGCTCTGCATCCCGACCGCATTCGCCTCCTGGACCGGCGAGGCGCTCGACGCCAAGATCCCGCTGCTGCGCTCGATGGACGCGCTCTCGCGCTCGGCGATCAAAGCGCTGCGGCTGCTCGGCGACGAGGAGAGCCAGCGGGTCTTCACCACCGTCGGCCCTGAGCAGGAGTACTTCCTGATCGACGAGCAGTACTACTTCGAGCGGCCCGACCTGATCGCCACCGGCCGCACCCTGTTCGGCGCCAAGCCGCCGAAGGGCCACGAGCTCGACGACCACTACTTCGGCTCGATCCCCGAGCGGGTGCTCGCGTGCATGCTCGACGCGGAGCGCGAGCTGGCCAAGCTCGGCGTGCCGATCAAGACCCGCCACAACGAGGTCGCGCCCGCGCAGTACGAGGTCGCGCCGATCTTCGAGAACTCGAACGTCGGCTCCGACCACCAGCAGCTGCTGATGCAGACGCTGGAAGCGGTCGCGCGCCGCTACGGCCTCGTCTGCCTGCTGCACGAGAAGCCCTTCGCCGGCGTCAACGGCTCGGGCAAGCACAACAACTGGTCGATGGGCACCGACACGGGCGTCAACCTGCTCGAGCCGGGCGACACGCCGCACGAGAACCTCCAGTTCCTGTTCTTCTGCATGGCGGTCATCCAGGCCGTCGACGACCACCAGCAGCTGCTGAGGGCGTCGGTGGCCAACGCGGGCCAGGACCATCGCCTCGGGGCCAACGAGGCGCCGCCGGCGATCATCTCCGTGTTCCTCGGAGCCGAGCTCGAGCGCATCTTCACCGCGATCGAGAGCGAGTCGGGCGACGGCGAGACGCCGCAGAGCCACCTCGACCTCGGCGCCTCGGTGCTGCCGACGCTGCCGATGCACGGCGGCGACCGCAACCGCACCTCGCCGTTCGCCTTCACCGGCAACAAGTTCGAGTTCCGCGCGCTCGGCTCGTCGATGTCGCTGTCGCTGCCGAACACGGTGCTCAACACGATCGCCGCCGAGGCGATCGACGAGCTCGCCGGCAAG
>DASURF010000020.1:0-25741 GCA_036280195.1 Solirubrobacterales bacterium
CAGAGGCAACCGCCTCCGGTTCGTCGTCCAGCTGGTTCCAGGTGATGTGGGCGACCCGATAGCCCGCGGCGGCGAGGCGCCTGTCGCGGGCACGGTCCTCGCGGAAGGCGGTGCGGGTGGAGTGGCCGCCCCAGCCGTCGAGCTCGACGATCTGGCGCAGGCTTGGCCAGTGGCAGTCGAGGCAGTAGCGCTTAGCGCCCACTTTGGGTAGCGCTCGATCAGGTCGGGGAGCGAGAGACGGTCGGTGAGTTGGCGGTGTTCTGCCTCGCGCAGGAAGTTCTCGACCACATCGGCGGACTCGGTGGCGGCGAGGTCGAGGATCGTGCGGGGGACGGTGGTCACCGGAATGCCTTCCTCAATGGTGATCTCGTCAGCCGACAAGGGCGAGTGATGCCGCCTGATCCCCTTCCACGAGCGGCTCTCCTGCGGGGTGGTGACGTCGATGACCGAGCGCGAGCTCGGCCGGATCATCCACAGGTGCGCGGCCGACCGGTGGCTGAGGACGGCGCGGGGGCCCGATGCAAGAACCGCCGCCATCCAGCGCCCCTCGCGTGGGATGACTCGGTGGCCCACCGCGTAGACGCCGGGGCGCAGGGGGTTGAGACGACGCGCTTTGATCCGAGCTTCGATCTCTCGCCGGGAGAACCCGAGCCCAAGAAGCTGGCGCCGCGAGACGACTCCGTACTGACGCTCTGCCAGCCCTGCGATCTCGCTCTCCCCCGGCCCTGTTTCGCGAGACCGCAGGAATCCACCTATACGGGGGACTGGTGCGGTCTCGCTGGGCACCCGGCCAGGTTGGCGGGGATGGGCGCGCGTGTGGTGCGCGGTTTGTGGCGGCTCTCAGACGGTTGGGTGACGAAAGCCGGGCCCCATCGACGCCTACCTGCCCTCGGAGGCGTCGATGGGGTCCGGCTCGGGTATCACCCGCCCATGCCGAGCGCCGCCACCTCCGCCCCGACCCGCGGCCGCCTGCGCCGCGCCGATTGCGGCTCGCCGGGGATCCGCCGGATCGGCCGCGGCCGCGGCTTCTCCTACGAGGACGCCTGCGGCGAGGCGATCGCCGACGAGGAGACGCTGGAGCGGATCCGCCAGCTGGCGATCCCTCCCGCCTGGAAGGAAGTCTGGATCTGCCCCGACCCCTTCGGCCACATCCAGGCGACCGGATACGACGAAGCGGGCCGCAAGCAGTACCTCTACCACGAGCGCTGGCAGCAGCGACAGGCGGAACGGAAGTTCGAGCTGGTGCGTGAATTCGCCCTCGCGCTGCCGAAGCTGCGCCGCGCCGTCACCGCCGACCTGCGCCGCCAGGGAATGCCGCGCGAGCGCGCCCTGGCCTGCGCCGTCCGCCTCCTCGACCTCGGCTTCTTCCGCATCGGCAGCGAGGCCTACGCCGAGGAAAACGAGAGCTACGGCCTCGCCACCGTGCGGCGCGAGCACGTCACCGTCAAGCGCAACGAGGTGGTCTTCGACTTCCCGGCGAAGAGCGGCCAGCGCCGGGTGCAGTCGATCCGCGATGCCTCCGCCCGGCGCGCGATCGAGGCGATGTACCGTCGCCGCAGCGGGCCCGAGGACCTGCTCGCCTACCGCGCCGGCGGCGAATGGGTCGACGTCCGCTCCGACGACATCACCGACTACATCCACGAGCAGATCGGCGACGAGTTCACCGCCAAGAACTTCCGCACCTGGCACGGCACGGTCCTCGCCGCGGTCGCCCTCGCCGGCGAGGAGCCGCCTCGCTCCGAAGCGGCGGCGAAGCGGGCGATCGTGCGCGCCGTCGACCAGGTCTCCGAGGCGCTCGGCAACACCCCGGCCGTCTGCCGCGCCTCCTACATCGACCCCCGCGTCCTCGACCGCTTCCGCGACGGCGCCACGATCGACCCCGGCCCGGCCGGCAACGGCCGCCTCAGCGCCAAGCGCCGGCGCCAGATCGAGAAGGAAGTGGTCGATCTCGTTTCGTAAGCCCAGGCAGCGGGGACCTGAAGAGCTTGGATAGCTAGGGAAGGAAATGTATGAAGGCCGCCGTCTGGCACGGCCCCCGCGACGTCCGCGTCGACGAGGTCGAGGACCCGAAAATCGAAGAAGCAACCGACGCCGTCATCCGTGTCACCTCGAGCGCGATCTGCGGCTCCGACCTCCACCTCTACGAGATCCTCTCCCCCTTCATGGAAGAGGGGGACATCCTCGGCCACGAGCCGATGGGAATCGTCGAGGAGGTCGGCTCCGAGGTCACCCACATCGCCCCGGGCGACCGGGTCGTGATCCCGTTCAACATCTCCTGCGGGCACTGCTGGATGTGCGATCGCCGGCTCTACGCCCAGTGCGAGACGACCCAGAACCGCGAGGAAGAAAAAGGCGCCTCGCTCTTCGGCTACACCAAGATGTACGGCCAGGTGCCGGGCGGGCAGGCCGAGTACCTGCGGGTGCCGCAGGCCCAGTTCGGGCCGATCAAGGTCGACGAGGGACCGCCCGACGACCGCTTCCTCTACCTCTCCGACGTGCTGCCGACCTCATGGCAGGCGGTCGACTACGCCGCGATCCCGGAGGGCGGCTCGGTGACCGTCTTCGGCCTCGGCCCGATCGGCCAGATGACGGCGCGGATCGCCGCCCACAAAGGCGCCCGGGTGATCGCCGTCGATCTGGTCCCCGAGCGGCTCGAGTTGGCGCAGAAGCACGGGATCGAGACCCTGAACCTGGAGGAGCACGACGACGTCTCCGACACGATCCGCGAGATGACCGAGGGCCGCGGCACCGACGCCGCGGTCGACGCGGTCGGGATGGAGGCCCACGGCGCCCCGGTCGGCGAGTTCGCCCAGAAAGCCGCCGGCCTGCTCCCCGACGCGGTCGCCGAGAAGCTGATCGAAAAGGCCGCGATCGACAGGATGTCGGCGCTGTACGCGTGCTTCGACACCGTGCGCCGCGGCGGCACCGTCTCGATCAGCGGCGTCTACGGCGGCATGGTCGACCCGATCCCGATGTTCCAGCTCTTCGACAAGGGCGTGCAGTTGCGGATGGGCCAGGCCCACGTGAAGCGATGGATCGACGAGATCCTGCCGCTGGTCAACGACGACGCGGACCCGCTGGGGACCGAAGACCTCGCCTCGAACAAGATCGGCATCGACGAGGTCCCCGACGCCTACGAGAAGTTCCAGAAGAAGGAAGACGGCGCGATCAAGTTCGTGATCCAGCCCTGAGGAGGAGTGAGCGATGCGAGTCGTGGTCACCGGAGCGAGCGGCAACGTCGGCACCAGCGTGCTCGAGGCGCTGGCGGACGAGCCGGAGGTGGAGAGCGTCGTCGGCCTGGCGCGGCGCATCCCCGACGCCGCCTTCCCCAAGGTGGAGTGGGTCGGTGCCGACATCACCGCGGACGAGCTGGTGCCGATCTTCGCCGGCGCCGACGCGGTAGTCCACCTCGCCTGGGCGATCCAGCCGAGCCGCGACGAAGCGGTCACCGAGCGGATCAACGTCGAGGGCAGCCGGCGGGTGATCGACGCCGTCGCCCGGGCGGGGGTCGAAACGCTGGTCTACGCCTCCTCGGTCGGCGCTTACAGTCCCGGACCGAAGCAGCGGCAGGTGGACGAGTCCTGGCCGGTCGAGGGGATCCCCACCTCCTTCTACTCGCGCCACAAGGCGGCGGTGGAAACGATGCTGGACGCTTTCGAACTGCGCGAGCCGGAGGTGCGAGTGGTGCGTCTCCGTCCCGGCCTGATCTTCAAAGCCGAGGCGGCGAGCGAGATCCGCCGCCTCTTCGCCGGCCCCTTCCTGCCCGGGTTCCTGGTTCAGAAGCGATTGGTCCCGGTGCTCCCCCGCGTCGCCCGCCTGCGCTTCCAGGCCGTCCACTCGCGCGACGTCGGCGACGCCTACCGGCGGGCACTGGTCCGCGACGTCCACGGCGCCTTCAATATCGCCGCCGAACCGGAGATCGGGGTCGACGAGCTCTGCGAGCTCTTCGGCGCCCGCGCGGTGCCGCTGCCGGTGGCAGCGCTGCGCGGCGCCGCGAGCCTGAGCTGGAAGCTGCGCCTGCAGCCGACCTCGCCCGGCTGGATCGACCTCGCCCTCGGGGTGCCGATGATGGACACGAGCCGGGCGCGCGAGCAGCTTGGTTGGGAACCGAGGGCAAGCTCCCTCGAAGCCCTCGACGACCTGCTCGACGGCATGCGCCACGCCGAGGGCGCCCCGACGCCGCCGCTGGAAGCAACCGCGGGCGGCCCCCTGCGAGTGCGCGAGCTGACCACCGGCGTGGGTCAGAAGCAGTAGGCGAATCCTCTCCGGATTTCCCCCGATTTCGGGGGATGGTTCTCGGTTTTCGCGTCGAATGGCAGGGGTACCGAGGACCCATGGCGAGCCCGAATCTAAAAACCCTTCCCAAACCAGGCGAGGTGTGGCTCAGCTGCCCGCCTTTCCTGATGATGGCTCGCATCGTCGCCGTCGAGCTCGGAGGCGAGACCCCGGTCGTCAGCTACGAGCTCCACGACGACGACGGCACCCTCCTGCAGGCCGTCGAGCACGCGACACTCGACTACGGCTGGTGGCGGACCTTCCAGCGGCTCGAGCCGCGCTTCGGCTGAACACTCAGCGAAGCTTGCGCTTCTGAGCGAAATCGTTCAGGATGCCGCCCATGCGCCTGTCCGCCAAGCTCCTGGTTCTGGTGGCGATGCTCGCCTGCACCGCCTTCCTCGCCGCCCCTGCCGGCGGCGAGCCGACCGCCAAGCTGCCGAACTCCCACCCCTGCAAGGACATCACCTCCTGGTACGTGAACGGGATTCGCGTCCGCCGCGTCAGCTGCGCCAAAGCCGAAGTGGTGATCAAGCGCTACACGCGGCTGATGAACGAAAAGCTCCAGCACGACTGGTCGCTGACCATCCTCGGCTTCCACTGCGACCTCACCGGCAAGGACTACTACGGCGACTCCCATCGCTGCCTTGCCGGCGGCGGCCGCGGGATCGTCTTCCGCCGCGGCACCCACGCCTGACGCGCGCGGGCGGGCCTAGCTGGACTCGTCGAGCGCCGCCAGCGCCTCCGCGGCGCTGTCGAAGACGAGGCCGTTGGCGGTCAGCCCCGTCATCGAGAGGACGCGCAGGACCTGGTCGGAGGGGGCGTAGACGGCGAGCCGGTGACCCTCCTCCTCCATCCGGCTGTGGGCGCGGAGGATCACCGCGATGCCCGAGGAGTCGATGAAGGTGCAGCGGTCGAGGCCGACGAGGACGCGGCTGCACTCGCCCACCGCGGCGGTCAGCACCTCGTCGAGCCGGCCGGCGACGGCAAGGTCCAGCTCGCCGGCGATCTGGATGTCCCGAAAGCCGGGCCGGGGGTCGTTGGCGGTGACGCTGAAGCGCTGCATCAAGGGCGAATTCTCACATCGAATACATGCATGGACGAGCTTTCTCTCTCTGCCGGAACGTTTTTCGTCGGTCCGTAGATCGACCCTCGAGCCGAACCCCGTGCCTCTCTTTAGGAGCGATGCCCCGGCGCATCGCCCCGAAGCATCGGAGCGATCCTAACGGATGCACTTGAGCCCAAGCCAGGGTTGCAACGCCGAGGGCACCGGGTAGACGGGGGCGATGAGCGGCTACGCACCCCCGGAGAGCAAACCGCCCTTCGGCCCCTACCTGGCCTTCATGAGCATCTTCGCCTCGCTGGTCGGCGCCGCCCTCGCGGTTGCCCGGCGCAAGGGCCGGCCGCTGCCGGAGAGTGTCGATCCCGGTCAGCTGCTGCTGGTCGGCACCGCCTCCCACAAGCTCAGCCGGCTGATCGCCAAGGACAAGGTGACGAGCCCGCTGCGGGCGCCGTTCACCGAACTGGAGGGCAAGGGCGGGCCGGCCGAGCTGGAGGAGAAGTCTCGCGGAACCGGCCTGCGCAAGGCGATCGGCGAGCTGGTCATCTGCCCCTTCTGCCTCGACCTCTGGGTCGTCGCCGCCTTCTCGGTCGGCCTGCTTTTCGCCCCGCGGGTGACCCGCTTCGTCGCCTCGCTGTTCGCTGCGCTGACCGTCTCGGACTTCCTCCAGATCGCCTACAAGGCCGCCGAGGACAAGGGCCTCGGCTAAGCACCTGGTTGTTGAAAGTCATCCACGCTGTGATCGCGATCGTTGCCGACACCCACATGCCGAAGGGCGGGCGCGCGCCGCGCCACTCGATGGGCCTCCTCCATCCCACCGCCGGACCGCGCTTCGAGCACGTCTGGCTCTGACCGTTTGCCGGCGCACCGCCCCTGGGTAGGTGGAGGCCACTTCGCAAACCAAACGGAAGGAGGCAGGATGGCCGAGTTGACGACCCTCGAGGAGAAGCTGGCGGAGGTGCTCGGGCTGGCCCAGGCGGCGCAGAAAGCGACTGAGAAGGTCGAGGGCCTGGTCGAGGACGAAACCATCGTCGCCAACCTGCGCCAGATGCGCGAGGAGGCGGAGGAGACCGAGCGGCGCTGCACCGCGGTGGCCGACAGCCGCGACGGCAAGAAGACCGCGATCCTCGAAAAGGCGCAGGAAACCAAAGGCGAGGCCACCGAGATGATGGACACCTACCTCGGCGACGACGCCGACGGCCTCGACGGCTTCGAGTTCATGACGATGGCCGAGGCCGGCGAGGTCGGCCACTGGGCGGTGCTGAAGAAGCTCAACGAGCAGGCCGGCGAGGAAAAGATCGCCGAGCTGACCGAGTGGGCGCTGCCGATCCAGGAACGCCACTTCAGCCAGACCAAAGAGGGCGCGCTGCAGCTGGCCGGCGAGAAAGACCCCTACGAGGAGGCCTGAGCCGGCCGATGACCGGGAGCGCGGGTGACAACCGCTACCTGGGCATCTACCTGAACGACCACCTGGCGGGGGCCGCGCTCGGCGTCGAGCTGGCCCGCCGCCTGCGGTCGAGCAACAGCGGCGACCCGGAGATGGGTGAGCCGCTGGCGCGGATCTGCGCCGAGATCGAAGCCGACCGCGAGACCCTGGTCCAGCTGACCGAGCGGCTCGGCTTCAGCCGCGACCGGATCAAACCGGTCCTGGCCGTCGCCGCCGAGCGCCTGGGGCGGCTGAAGCCCAACGGCCACCTGCGCGGCTACTCGCCACTGAGCCGGGTGCTGGAGCTGGAGGTGCTGGCAAGCGGGATCGGCGGCAAGCTGCAGCTCTGGAACGCGCTCGAGCAGACCTTCGGCGACTCCCTCGCGGGCTTCGACTTCCACGCCCTGGCCGACCGCGCCGACCGCCAGGGCCGGGAAGTCGAAGACCTGCACATGGCCGCCGCCAAGCGGGCCTTTTCCCAGCCCGGCTAGGCCACCGCCATCGCAACCGACCACTGCTCGGCGACGGCCTCCGCCGCCCGCTTCTCCTCGGCGAGGATCGACTCGGCGAGGGCCGCGGTCTCGGCGTCCCCGGCGCGGCGGGCGACGCGAAGCAGCAGCTCGTAGGCGGCGACCTCGAGGTTCTCGACCGCGTAGGCGAAGCCGGCGAGCTTCGCCGGCGTGTCGGGCTGGGCGGCGAAGAAGACCCCCCAGTTGAGCGCGCCGAGGCGCAGGGCGGCGTCCTTCAGGGCCGAGGGAGCGCCTCCACGGTCGTCGAGACGGCGCTCGACTTTCTCCAGATGGCCCTCGGTCTCCTCCCGGTGGCGGAGGACGACGGAGCGAAGCGCCTCGGGCAGGTCCATCTCCCCGGCCTTCTCCATCAGCTTCTGCGACTGCCCCTCGAGCGCGTGGACGTCGGCGAGGTAGGTGTTGAGCTGGTCGCCGAGGTCGTCGGGGTCGACCTCGGCCAGCGCCTGGTCGACGGCTTCGTCCCAGCTCGCGGCGATCCGGCCGGCCATCTCGCGCTCCTCGTCGGCGATCGCCTCGGCCAGCGCCGCGGTCGCCTCGTCGCCGGCTTCGCGCGCGGCGATCGCCAGCAGCTCGTAGGCCGCCACCTCCATGTGCTCGTAGGAGAAGGCGTGCATCGCCAGCTTGCCCGGCGTGTCGGGCTGCGAGCGGGCGAAGAGGACCATCCCGAATCCGCCGGCCTGGCCGGCCACGTCCTTCAGCTTCGACGGCGAGGCGTCGTGCGCCTCCAGGCGCTCGCGCACGCGCCGCTCCTGCGATTCGGTCTCGCCGAGGTGGCGCTGGAAGGACTCGGCGAACGCTCCCGAGACGAGCTTGGGCGCGCGTTCCATCTGGACTCGCGCCTGTTCCTCGATCGAGTGGACGTCGGTCAGGTACTTGACGAGCTGGGCCTGCGGATCGTTGTCGGTCATACCGGGCAACTACCCGACCCGGCGCCGTGGCACGCCTGACGGCTCTAGACGAAGGCGCCGTCGCGGGCGGGGACGTGGAGGCGGACCCTGGTCCCCCGCTCGCCGGAGCGGATCTGGACCAGGTCGCAGAGCTGGTTGGCGAGCCACAGCCCGCGGCCGCCCTCCTGCGAGATGGTCGGCCGCAGGCGGCCGACCAGCGGCTCCTCGATCAGGCCGTCGTCCTCGACCTCGGCGAGGAGGTCGTCGCCTTCGGTCCACAGCCGCAGGATGCCCCGGCCGCCGCCGTGCATGACGCTGTTGGCCGCCAGCTCGCTGGCGGCGGTGACGAGATCGGCGACGCCACGCGGGTCCAGCCCGGCGCGTTCGGCCGCCGCGGCAACCCGCTGCCGCACCACGCTCAGCTCGGCGATCCCGAAGCGGAGCTCGTCCGGCCGCGACCCGGGCTCCGGCAGCTCGCCCGCCAGCCAGTCCCTGCCGGGATCGAAGCGGGCGCTCCTCTCGGTCCGGCCCTCCCGCGTGATGCAGCTGTGCGAGACGGCCACTCCCTCCAGCACCTCGCCGTCTAGAACCTCCGCGTCGAAGGGGCAGAGCAGGCTCCAGGCGGAGACCGCGGAGAAGGCGACGTTGAGCAGCCCCTCGTGCCGGTGGCACTCCTCGAGCGCCGCCCGGCTGCGGGCGGCCCACGCAGGTTCGCCGATCCCCCGCACCGGCCGGCCCTCGTGATCGTCGACGAAATCGCGCCAGAGGGGAAGGATGGCGGCGGGGTTGTGGCCGACCTTCCCCATGTCGAGGAAAAGCACCCGACGGGCATCGGGGCCGAGCTCGCCCGCGATCAGCCGCCCCCTTTCCTCGGCCACCGCGATCAGCAGGGGCTCCCCCGCGATCAGGGCCTCGTGCACGAAGGGCATGGTCCCCTCCAGGTACTCCTCGGCTCCTTCGTAGATCAGTGCCTGGTGTTGAAAACCGCGCTGTTCCATGGTCTGGCTCTTGCGCTGTTGGTTCCCGCCCGACCGGCGGATAAACGAAGGTTTGTCAACTTCCCAGGTGGGTAATCAGACCTTCGGCACAACGGTCACAGCGTCGTTTGTGTCGGGAGGCGTACCGCTCACTTCTCACGGCAGCAGCACGGGGACTGGGAGGGGTCGACGATGGACAGCCCAGCCCCGACCCACCCGGAGGAGAAATGCACTTCGCAGCAGTCCCAGAGAACAACAGGTCCCCAAGGCCCGGCCATGACGTCCGCGGCCCCGACCTCGGACCGGCGCTCAAACGCGACCGGGTCCTGCAGCGGGTTCGCGCCGCCCGGAGACGGCTGACCCCGGGCTCCGAAACGACGCCGAAGCTGCGCTAGCGGCGTCTAACCCGCCCGGGCGAGACGGCGGCGCAGCTCTCGCTCGGAGTGGGCGGCCACGGCGATGAGGGAGTCGCCGTAGCGGACGCCGCCGAAGCGCAGGCGCTGGAGGACGGCGAGCCAGGCGCAGACCCCGCGCTCCAGCACCCAGACGGGCGCCAGCAGCGAGGAGCCGGCCGGGAAGACGGCGCGACCGCCGGCCCGGCGCCGGCCCAGCTCCGCCACCGCGACCGAGGCGACGGCGGGGGCAAGCGCCCAGGCCGGGCGCCGCCGCATGGCGCTGAGCGCCAGCAGCGGCACCACCGCCAGCCACAGCGCCATCCGCAGCGGCAACGCGAAGTCGTCGTAGGCCTGGCGGGTGCGCTGTCCCCAGAAATGCGAGGCCGAGGGCGGCACCCGGGCGACGTAGAGGTCGAGGGGCGCGGCGACGCTGCCGCCGTGGGCCCGGACGGTGCGGATCAGCTCCAGGTTCTCGAAGAGGACGTCCCCGTCGTAGAGACCCGTCGCCAGCAGCCGCGAGCGCCGCACCGCCAGCGTCCCCGGGTAGTCGCGGCCGAAGCCGCGATTGAGCAGCGTGCGGGCGGTGTCCCAGCGGGCGTGCCAGGGGAGCCGGCCGAAGAAGTTCTGCGGCCGGACCAGGTCGTGCTCGTCCAGCAGGTCGGCGGTCCGCCGCAGCGCCTCCGGCTCGTAGCGGACGTCGTCGTCGGCGATCACGACCCGCTCCTGCGAGGCGAACCTGACGCCGGTGCGGACGCCGGCGACCTTTCCCATCAGGCAGCTCTCCTCCGCGGCTGGCGGCACATGGCGGGCGTGCCCGCCCCAGGCGGCCGCGTTGGCGGCGAAGACCTCCGGCGGCGAGCCGTCGACGACGATCACCTCGGCGCAGTGCGGCGCGATCGCCCGCAGGTAGGCGGCCAGGTCCTCCCGCTGCTCGCCGTCGCGCCAGCGGACGGGCACGAGGTAGGAGATCTCGAGGCGATCGCTCACGCCGGGACGGGAACGACGGGAGAGCGCAGCGACGTCTCCCCTCCCTCCCAGGCGTCCATCAGGTGGCTCGCCCAGCGCGCCTCGAGCTGCAGCAGGGCCCGGGCGCCGAAGAGGATGTCGGCCGCCACCTCGGGCTCGTCGGCCGCCAGGCCACCGGCCAGGTCCCAGGCGGCGATGTTCTCGTGCACCGCGTCGGCCTCGACGTGCTCGTCGTAGAAATGGGTGACCTCGGGGCCGTAGCCGAGCCGGCGCAGGGCGTTGCCGTAGCGCCGGTTGGGGATCGAGGAGGTCATCTCGAAGCCGGCCAGGTGACCGACGAGGGCGCCGCGACGGCGCCGGTGCAGGCCGAAGCCGGTGACCAGGTTGACCGTCGCCAGCGTCACCCCCGGCCAGCGGTCCAGGTAGGCGCCGTAGCCGGAGTCCAGGCCCAGGGCCGCCATCGTCTTCGCGAACAGGGTCGAGTGCATGCGCTCGCTGCTGCCGCCGCCGTACTCGTCGAACTGGACCTCGAGCAGGGCCGCCTTCGGCCGCGGCGAGAGGCGCGGGATCGCCCAGGAGTGCGGGTCGGCCTCCTTCAGCTGGTAGGCGGAGCGGTGGACGACCTGCTCGAGCATCTGCTCGCGCGTCCCCTGCGCCTCCATGTAGCGGGAGAGCGGCGGCCCCGGGTCCTCGGCGACGATCCGCTGCAGGGCCGCGCCGACGGACTCCAGCTCCGCCGCTTCGGCCGGCTGCACCAGCGCCGCCACCGCATCTTCGAAGGGCCGCTCCAGCGCCCCCCGGAAGGCGAGCAGCGCCGGCGACCACTCCCAGCGCTCGTCGACCCCCCGGATCGAGGTGTAGTGGAGCTCGTAGGCGACGTAGAGGGCGAGCTGGAGGTCGTCGTCGACGACCGGGTCGGCGCAGTCGATCGCACCGGGAGGGTCGAGCCGGTCGTGCGCCGGGGCCTCCAGCGCCTCGAACAGCTGCTCGCTCAGCGGGCCCCGCGGCGGGGGCAGTTCGATCAGTCGGCGGGCCATGACTCGGGCGCGCTCGGCGCCTTGAACCCGATCAGCTTGTGGGTCCCGTCGCAGAAGGGGCGCATCCTCGACTTGCCGCAGCGGCAGAGCGCGATCGTCCGGCGCTCGACCCGCAGCTCGTTGCCGTCCTGGTCGTGGACGGTGAAGTCACCGCGGACCAGGTAGGGGCCGTCGGGATAAGGCGTGATCGTGGCACCGGCCTGACTGGAAGGCATCTCGGTCCCGCTACCCCCAAGTCCCCTTGGTAAATCGCCGCGGACGCCGGGTATGAGACCGGCATGACCGACCAACAACCGAATCCGACCCTCACGGGCGGCCCCGAGGAAGCCGGCCAGTTCGACTCGGTCCGGGCGGAGATCTCGCGCGAGATGGTGCGCCTCTACAAGGAGCTGTTCGGGCGCGGGCCGACCAAGGCGCGGACCGAATTCGCCGGGCCGGACATCGTCATCTGCTCGCTGGAGAACACCTTCACCCCCGCCGAGCGCAGCCTCGCCGAGATGGGCGAGCACCAGCGGCTGCGGGACACCCGCATGTACTTCCAGTCGGCCACCGCGGAGAAGTTCCGCGAGATCATCGAACGCATCACCGGACGCAAGGTGCGCGCCTTCATCAGCGGGCTCGACGCAGACGTGGACGTCTGCGCCGAGGTGTTCTATCTCGAGAACGGCAGCTGAGCAGGGCGGGGGAACGGCCTAGGCGCCGTTCCCGTCCTTGCGCTTCTCCTTGGCCGCTGCGGCGGCTTCCGCCAGCCGCTCGGCCTCGCGCACGGCCACCGCCGCCTCCTCTTTCGCCTCGAGGCTCTTTTCCTTGGCCTCGAGCTTCTCCAGTTGGGCGGCCTTCTCGGCTTTGCTGTCGGCCCGCTTCGCCTTCGAAGCGGATTTCGCCGCTTTCTGCTTCTTCTTAGCCTCGGCTTTCTTCGCTTTGGCCTCGCGCTCGCGGCGGCGCTGGTCGGCTTTCCGCTTCTCCTGCTGAGCCTGGCGCCGGGTCTCGGCCGCGGCCTCCTCGGCGGCTTGGTTCGCCTGCGCCTGACGCTTCTCGGCCGCGCGCTCGCGCACCTCCGCCTGCTCCCGCAGCCGGGCGGCGCGTTCGCGCTCTCGGTCCGCCGGCGAGGGCGTCTTCAGTCCTCCGACGGCGCTGCGGGCGGCGTCCAGCGGCAGCCGTGCCAGCTTCAGCGACTCGCCGACGATCGTCTTGGGAACGGTCAGCAGTGACATTCAGTCCCCCTTCGGCTCGATCGCATCGGCGGCCGCTTCGGCCCGGTCGGCTTGGCGCTGAAGCTCCGCCGCCTCGCGTTTGGCAGCGCCCTTCTCGGCGGCTGCCCGCCGGCGCTTCTCCTCGGCTTTCCCTTCCCCGGCCAGCCGCTCGCGCTCGGCGGCGGCCTTCTCGACCTGGGCCCCGCGCGCGGCCTCCTGCTCCTCTTCGGCCCGCCTGCGCTCGGCCTGCTCCTCGGCCGCCAGCTCGGCGGCCTCGCGCTCGACCTCGTGGCGCTCGGCTTCGGTCTCTGCCCGCTCCGCCTCGATCTCGGCCTCCCGCTCCTTGCGCTCTGCCTCGGCTGCCTGGGCCGCCGCCTCCTCCTGGGACTCGGTCTGGATCTCCTGCAACCGGCCCTCGCGCTCCAAATCCTCGCGGCCGAACGCCGCCCCGGCCAACTGCTTTGCCCGGCCTACCGCTTTGCCTAAGGGTCCTCCTGCAACCCGCTCTTGCACGCTCACGACTAGATCTCCTTCTCGTTTCGGCTTCCTGTCTCCCTCCCCCTCCTACCCCGGGACAGTGCCCCGAACCGGAGGAGGGTCACACTGGGGCGCGGAAGCGACGATTCCCTAGTAGCGGAGGATCGCGGCGACGCCTTCGGACTCCGCCAGGGGCGCGGCCCTCTCGTCGCGCACGATCGTCACCTGGGCGCCGCCGGCGAGCGCCCCGCGGATCAGGGACTCGGCCAGAGCCCGGTCGACGGCGGCGTCGAGGACGAGGTGGTCCACCCGCCCTTCGGCCAGCGCCTCCCCGGTCTCCTGCGGTCCGCCGGCACCGCGTGCGCCGCCCTTCACCTCCGCGAGGGCTCGCTCGACCACCGCTCGCTCCCGCTCCTCGTCCAGGCGAGCAGTCACCTCGGCGGCCACCTCCCCCACCTTGCTCTTGGGGGCCGAGATCAGGTCGGCATCGCCGCCGTGGACCAGCTCCACCCGGGGGAAGTTGTAGCCGGACTCGAAGCTCTCGAAGTCGGGGGACGAGCCGAAGGCGATCGCCCCGCCGAAGCCGTCCGCCGCAACCTGGTTGGCGACGAGTCCCCCGCACTCGGCGAGGAAGCGCCGCCGGTTGTGCTCCAGCCGTTCGCCGAACTGGTCGTGGCCGGAGGAGCTGACGCCCTGGGCCCGGGCGGGGTCGCTGGCGCTCTGCGACTTGCGCTCGCGCCAGTCGAGGCTGGTGATGCTCAGCTCCCAGTCCTCCAGCTCCTCCAGCGCACCTTCGTCACAGCTCAGCAGGCGCACCCGCTCGGCCGAGAGCAGGACGATCGCCCGCGCCGCGCCGCGCCCGCGAAGCTCCAACAGCGGCGCCACCAGCGGCTCGGCGCCGAACTCGACGCAGGGATCGGCGGGGGCGACCCCGGCCCCGAACCAGCGCTCGGTCCCTTCCTTCTCGGCCACCTCGACGAAGCCGAATTCCCCTCTGGGGGGCGGGCGCAGGTCGCCGTCTTCGAAGCGTTCGGTCAGCCGCTTCGCCGTCGCCCGCAGCGCCACCCGGCGATCGTGCTCGGCCTCCTTCTGGGCGTCGAGGATCGCGTCGAGGCCGTTGCGCAGCTCGGTCCGCCAGGCGCCGCCGCGATCGGCCGGGTCGAACCCGAGGTAGACGGAGAGGACGCCGAGGGGTGGGCGCCATTCGCTCAGCTTGCGGGCGTCCTCCAGGGTCGGTTGGGTCATCGACTGGCCTCCTCCTCGGTCGGGTTCGCTTTGCCTACCCGACGGCCGGGTAGCCCGAACCCATGAAGATCTTCCTCGACACGCCGATCCCAGGCCCGCCGCAGCCGGACCCGAAACCACCCTCGCCCACGCCGCAACCCGGCCCGCCGGCGCCGCCGCAGCCGGACCCCGAGCCGCCGAGCCCGGAGCCGCCGCCGCGACCGGCGCCGGAAATCGCCGCCTAGCTAGCCGGCCGCTCCCGAGTAGCGCAGGGAGCCGGGGGTGTCGAGGTCCTCGCCGGTCTCCAGCAGCGTCTTCAGGCCGGAGATGATCATCGGCCAGCCGCCGTACAGTTCGTTGTTGGCCTCGGCGCCCAGCTGGTCGTGGGTGACACGCAGCCGGCACGAGGTGCCGACCGGCTCGATCTCCCAGGTCACCCTCGACTCCCCTTCCCGCTGCACGTCCTCGCTCCACAGCGCGGTGAAGCTCTGCACCAGCCGCCGCGGCGGGTCGACCTCGAGGTTCTCGCCGGCAGCTATGTCGATCACGCCGGGAACCGACGACCTGTACTCCGAGCCGGGGGTCCAGTCGGAGACCGTCCCCACCCCGAAGCTGTAGCGCTTGCGCATCTGCTCGCTGGTGATCGCCTCCCAGAGGCGCTCCGGCGTCGTCTTGATGTAGATCTCGAACACGGTCATCGAGCCGCGCCCGCCGACCACGGTGTAAGCGTCGTCACCCATCTTCGTCCTCCAGTTCGTTCTTGAGCCCGCTGAGCGCCGAGGCCCAGGGCTCCGCGTACTTGCTCACCCAGCGGTCGTGGATGAGCCTGATCGGGACGGGGTTCAGGTAGTGCAGCTTTTCGCGGCCGCGCCGCCTCGTCGTCACCAGGCCCGCCTCCTCCAGCACCTTGAGGTGCTTCATCACGCCGAAGCGCGACAGCGGCAGGCCCTCTTCCAGGGCACTTAGCGACTGGCCGTCCCGCTCGAAGAGCCGGTCGAGCAGCTGTCGACGGGTTGGATCCGCCAGCGCCTTGAAGACCTCGTCCATGGGCGGAGATAATACGTTACCGAATGGTCACATGTCAACTCCGGCTACTCCAAATCGGACGAACAAACCAGTATTTGTTGACAGAGCGGCGCCCAGCGTTTTAGATTTCCTGATCACTCGATGGCGCTCTCGCAGGGAGGGCGTCACTTACTCATTGGGGAGGAAATACATGCAAGCGATCAAGCGCTTGATGTTGCTCGTCTGCGCGCTCGCGCTCTTCGCCGTCCCGGCGACCGCGAACGCGACGATCACGACCAAAACGATCGACTACGGCTCGTTCACGATCCCGGCCGGCAGCGGCGACCCGCACGACCACGATCTGATGGGACACATCAACAACCAGATCGTCCAGAACATCAGCAAGCCGTGCACCGGCTGCTCGATCATCGGCGTCACGCCTGACCTCGTTTACACGAGCGGGGCGAAAGCGACCGTCAGCGAAGGCCCGATGCTCCACCACGCGGCCTTCATGGCCCAGTCGAGCGGCAAGGTCGATGCGACCTGCGGCAACAGCGGGCCCGGCCTGCTCGGCGAGCGCTTCTTCGCCTCGGGCGACGAGCGCACCGCGGTCGACCTGCAGTCGCTGCCCTACGGCTACAAGGTCAACAGCACCGAGACCTGGAACATGGTCGTCGACCTGATGAACTGGGCGACCACCAGCAAAACGGTCAAAGTGCGAATCACCTGGAAGTACGCGACCGGCACCGACCACACCAGCCGCACGGCGCTGCGCCCGGTCTGGTTCGACGCCGACGGCTGCAGCTTCGACTCGCTGATCAGCGTGCCCTACGGCCTCAGCGACACGCACAAAGACTGGAAAACGACCTTCGGCGGCAAACTGATCGCCGCCGCGGGCCACATCCACGACCACGGCGTCAACATCGAAGTCACGAACGAGAGCACCGGCGGCACCGTGCTGTGCAACTCGGTCGCCGGCTACGGTGGCGCGGGCTACGAAACCCCCGACGGGCGCAAACACGTCTCGTCGATGAACGTCTGTACCGGCAACCCGATCGCGACGATCGCCAAAGGCAACACCTTGCGCCTGCACGGGATCTACAACGTGCCGGAAACGCATGACCCGATTGACGACGCGATGGCGATCGCACTGCTGTACATCGGCTGACCCGCATCTGCGGTAGCAGCTGAAGCACCTCGAGCCGGCCCCCGTCACGGGGGCCGGCTTTTTTTCGTGTCCTGCCCGCGAGCGCTAGCGCTCGCAGCCGCGAACCGAATCGAGGCCGGGGCCGGGACTGCAGCGGTCGAAGCCGCGACCGCCGCGCAGGCGATCGGAGCCGCGACCGCCCTTCAGCACGTCGTTGCCGCCGGAGCCCTTCAGCACGTCCGGGCCGCCGCGGCCGAGCAGGCGATCCGGGCCACCGCCGCCGAGGACGCGGTCGGCGGCGGAGCCGGCGCCGACGTAGTCGGCACCGCGACCGGCGCAGATCAGGTCCCTACCGGCCCGCGAGACGATCCGGTCGTTGCCGGCCAGGGCCACGATCACGTCGGGCCCGGCCGTGCCGAGCAGGACGTCGTCGCCGCTCGTGCCGGTAACCGTGGCGGTGAAGCCACGGCAGCTCGGCGCGCCGAGGACGCGGGTCGTCGCCGTCGCTTTGTTGTTGGCGCCGACCGGGTCCTTCTGGTCGCCCTTGACCGTTGCCGTGTTGCGGATCGTGCCCGGTTTGCGGGGCACGACGACGATCGTCACGGTCGCCGGCACACCGCCGTAGTTGACGCCGACGGGGTCGAGCGAGCCGACGCCGCAGGTCACCTTGCCGCCCTGGACGGCGCAGGCGCCGGAGGGGCCCGAGGCGGAGACGAGGTCGACGCCCTTCGGCAGGTTGTCGGTCACGGTCACGCCGCTCGCCGGCGAGGGGCCGAGGTTTTCGACCCCGATCGCGTAGGTGAGGCCGGCGCCGACGCGGACCGGGTCCGGGCTGTCGGTCTTGGTGATCTTCAGGTTCGCGGAGCCGGCCGGGGCGGCGGAGCCGGCGTTGGCGAAGGCGAAGGTGGCAAACAGCAGGGCGGGCACCAGCGCCAGGGCCAGCCGGAACCCGCGCCTGTGGGCGAGGCTGGAAGTCGGGCGTCTCATTTCGGCCTTTCTCTCGGAGGTCTCGTTCCCTGTTGAAACGTTCCGGGGAAGCCTCCGTCAGTTCAATCCCAATACCCCTAGGGGGTATGCTACGATGACCGGCATGAACTCCTCCGAGCACAACCTCAACGCCGTCGCCTTCTCCGCCACCGTCCACTGCCTCACCGGCTGCGCGATCGGCGAGGTGGCGGGAATGGCGATCGGGACCGCCCTCGGCTTCTCCGACTTCGCCACGATCGTCCTCGCCGTGGTCCTCGCCTTCTTCTTCGGCTACGGGCTGACCAGCCTGCCGCTGCTGCGCTCCGGGATGGCGGTCGGCGCCGTGATCCCGATCGCCTTCGCCTCGGACACGGTCAGCATCGCAACGATGGAGATCGTCGACAACCTGATCATCCTCGCGGTGCCGGGCGCGATGGAGGCCGGGCTCGACAGCCTCCTCTTCTGGGGCAGCCTCGCCTTCGCTCTGGTGATCGCCGGCCTGGTCGCGCTACCGGTCAACCGCTGGCTGATCGCCCGCGGCAAGGGCCACGCCGTGGTCCACCGCACCGGCGTCCACGGCTAGGGGCCGCGAACCGCTAGAGCTCGACCGAGCCCGCGATCACGGTCTCGGCGCGACCGCCGACCCAGACCGTCCCCTTCTCGTCCCGGGAGATCTCGATCCGGCCGGCGCGGTCGATCGCCGTTCCCTGCGTCGCCAGGTAGGGCGCGGAGAGGCGGCCGTCGCCGAGCAGCCACTGGGCGACCGAGGCGTTGAGGCTGCCGGTCACCGGGTCCTCGGCGGCGAGGCCGTTGACCGGCGCCCAGGCGCGCACCTCGATCGCCGCCTCCGCACCCGCCGGGTGGAAGCCGACGGCGCCGAGGTCGAAGTCGAGGGCGCCGGGCCGCAGCTCCAGCACCCGCTCGGCGCTCTCGAACAGGGCGCAGATCCAGCCGGGGCCGTTGTCGACCCACTCCACCGCGAGCATCTCGCCGGGATCGACGCCGAGCGCCGCGGCGACCCGCGCCGCGTCCTCCTTCGAGGCCGGGCCCGAGCGCACCAGCGGCGGCGCCGCGAAGGCCAACGTGTCGGCAGCGGGACGGACCCGCACCAGCCCGGCATCGCACTCCTGGACGATCTCGGCGGAGTCGCGCGGCTCTCCCCCACCCTGCAGCCAGGCGTGGCAGGTGCCGAGAGTCGGGTGGCCGGCGAAGGGCAGCTCGAGGACCGGGGTGAAGATCCGCGCCCTGTAGTCGGCGCCGGGACGAGTGGGCGGCAGCACGAAGGTGGTCTCGGCCAGGTTCGTCCAGCGCGCGAAGCGCTGCATCTCCTCGTCGCCCATCCCCTCGGCGTCGAGCACCACCGCCACCGGGTTGCCCGAGCAGGGGCCGCTGCCGAAGACGTCGACCTGGCTGAAGCGGCGGGCGCTCATCGGGCGACGTGCAGCTCCAGCGCGTGGATCTGGCTCTGGCCGTAGGAGCCGGTCTGCACCGGCCCGGCAGCGCTGATCAGGTCGCCGGGACCCGGCAGCGGCTGCGGGCGCAACCCCTTGCGGACGTCGATCGCGGTCAGGCCCGGAAGCGTAATCCCCTGCGGGTCCGCGATCACGAAGTGCGCGTCCCCGTCCCCGTCCGGATCCACCCGCTCCACGTAGACGATCCGCCCTCGAGTCGTCCGGCAGGACGGGTGTCCTGCGGGGCAATGCGAGGGCTCGACCGCCTCCGAGTCACCGTCCCCGTCGAAACCGCGAGAAGCGTCGTCATCCGACGCCTGTTGCGGTCTCGGCGATTCCAGGGCGGTCTCCCCGTCATTCGAGCCGCAGCCGGCGAGGAGCGCGAGAGCCAGGATCGGGACGAGGAGCCGGATCACATCCGGTACACCGGCGCCGCCGGGTCCTCCAGCGGGGCGTTGGCGCAGGCGGCCAGGGCGAGGCTGAGGACTCGGCGGGTGTCCCGGGGGTCGATCACGCCGTCGTCCCAGAGGCGGGCGGTCGAGTAGAAGGGCCGGCCCTGCTCCTCGTAGAGGCCGTGGAGCAGCTCGGCGGTCTCGGGCTGGCCGACCTCCTTCATCACCGCCGCCGCCATCTCGCCGCCCATCACGCTGATGCGCGCGTTGGGCCACATGAAGAGGAAGCGGGGCGAGTAGGCGCGGCCGCACATGCCGTAGTTGCCCGCCCCGAAGGAGCCGCCGACGATCACGGTCAGCTTCGGCACCCGCGCGGTCGAGACCGCGGCGACCATCTTCGCCCCGTCCTTGGCGATCCCGCCCTGCTCGTACTTGGAGCCGACCATGAAGCCGTTGACGTTCTGGACGAAGACCAGCGGGATGCGGCGGTGGTCGCAGAGCTGGACGAAGTGGGCGCCCTTCAGGGCGCTCTCGGAGAAGAGGATGCCGTTGTTGGCGACGATGCCGACCGGGTGTCCGTCGACGTGGGCGAAGGCGCAGACCAGGGTCTTGCCGTAGCGCTCCTTGAACTCGCGCAGCTGGCCGCCGTCGACGACGCGGCGCAGGACCTCGCGGATGTCCCAGGGGGCGCGGGAGCCGATCGGGACCACGTCGAGGATCCCCTCCGGGTCCAACACAGGCGGCCGCGGCTCGACCCGCGCCCAGGGCGGCGCCGGCTCGGCCGGCAGCGTCGCAACGATCTCGCGCAGGATCTGAAGCGCCTCGGCGTCGTCGGCGGCGAGGTGGTCGGCGACGCCGGACTTGCGGGCGTGGACGTCGCCGCCGCCGAGCTCCTCCGCGGTCACCTCCTCCCCGGTCGCCGCCTTCACCAGCGGCGGGCCGCCGAGGAAGATCGTCCCCTGGTGGCGGACGATCACGGTCTCGTCGCTCATCGCCGGCACGTAGGCGCCGCCGGCAGTGCAGGAACCCATCACCGCCGAGATCTGTGGGATCTCCCGCGCCGACATCGTCGCCTGGTTGAAGAAGATGCGGCCGAAGTGCTCGCGGTCGGGGAAGACTTCGTCCTGCAGCGGCAGGAAAGCGCCGCCGGAGTCGACCAGGTAGATGCAGGGGAGCCGGTTCTGCAGCGCGACCTCCTGGGCGCGGAGGTGCTTCTTGACCGTGACCGGGTAGTAGGTGCCGCCTTTGACGGTGGCGTCGTTGGCGACGACGACGCAGCGGCGGCCGCAGACGGTGCCGACCCCGGTGACGATCCCGGCCCCGGGCGCGGCGTCGTCGTACATCCCGTGCGCGGCCAGCGGCGAGAGCTCGAGGAACGGCGTGCCGGGGTCGCAGAGCCCCTCGACCCGTTCGCGGGCGGTCAGCTTGCCGCGGCCGCGGTGGCGCTCGACCGACTTCGGCCCGCCGCCGCCGCGGACCCGCTCCAGCTCGGCCTCCAGCTCGGCGATCAGCGCCAGGTGCTTCTCGCGCGCGCCTGCAGAAACCGCACTCATCCGGTGCCCCCCTCGGTGTCGTTTCCACCCTTTTCCCCGCCATAACGAGGAAAAGGGTGGAAACGATGTTCCGGGTGCCACTCGACCGGGCCGGCGACGAGGACGTGGGAGCCGAGCGGGCGGCCGAGGGCCTCCTGGGCGGCGGCGGCCGCTTCGATCAGCTTGGGAAGGTCGATCCCGGTCTCGATCCCCATCTCGTGCAGCATCGAGACCAGGTCCTCGCTGGCGACGTTGCCGGTGGCGCCGGCCGGGACCGGGCAGCCGCCGAGCTCGCCGAAGCTCGACTCGAAGGAGTCGACCCCGGTCTCCAGCGCCGCCAGCACGTTGGCCAGCGCCTGGCCGCGGGTGTCGTGGAAGTGGGCGGTCAGCTCGACCCCGCTCAGCTCCTCGTGGGCGCGGCGGAAGAACTCGCCGACCTGGAGCGGGTTCGCCATCCCGGTCGTGTCGCCGAAGCCGATCTCGACCGCGCCGGCGGCCGAGAGCCGCTCGGCGATCTCGAAGACGCGCTCGATCGGCACGTCGCCCTCGTAAGGACAGCCGAAGCTGGTGCTGATCACGCCCTCGCAGCGCAGCCCCTCCTCGGTGGCGCGGGCGAGCACGTGCTCGACGTTCTCGAGCGATTCCTCCACCGAGCGGTTGACGTTGCGACGGTTGTGGGTCTCCGAGGCGGAGAGGAAGACGTTGACTTCGTCGATCTTCTCGCGCACCTCGAGCGCCGCCTCCAGCCCGCGCAGGTTCGGGACCAGGACGCTGACCGCGACCTCGTCGGGGATCGCGGCCCGTTCCAGCACCTCGCGCCCGTCGGCCAGCTGCGGGATCACGTCGGCGCGGACGAAGCTCGTCACCTCCAGCCGCCGCACCCCGGTCCGCGCCAGCATCTCGACCAGCCGCACCTTGTCCTCGGTGGCGATCGTCTCCGGCTCGTTCTGGAAGCCGTCGCGCGGCCCGACCTCGCGGATGCGGACGGACTTGGGGATCACGCCGTCACCGCCTAGGCCCCCAGGGCGCGGGCGATGACCATCTGCTGGATCTCGTCGGTCCCCTCGCCGATCGTGAGGATCTTGGCGTCGCGGTAGAAGCGGCAGACCGGGTACTCCTCGATGTAGCCGTAGCCACCGTGGATCTGCACCGCCTCCTCGCAGCAGCGGACCGCGAGCCGGCCGCTCTTCAGCTTCGCCTGGGCGGCGGTGAGGCTGAAGTTCTCGCCGGCGTCCTTCTCGCGGGCGGCTTTGTAGACCAGGAGGCGGGTGGCCTCGATCTCGGTCGCCATGTCGGCCAGCTTGGCCTGGATCGTCTGGAAGCGGGAGATCGACTGGCCGAACGCCTGGCGCTCCTTGGCGTAGGCGAGCGCCTCGTCGAGCGCGCCCTGGGCGAGGCCGACGCCCATCGCGGCGACGCCGATGCGGCCGATGTCCAGCACCTGGAGGAACTGGCGGAAGCCCATCCCGCGCGGGCCGAGCAGGTTCTCCTCCGGCACGCGGCATTCGGTGAAGGTCAGCGGCCGGGTATCGGAGGCGTTCCAGCCCATCTTCCGGTACGGCTCGCCCTGCTCGTAGCCGGGGGTGCCGTTGGCGACGATCAGGTTGGAGATCTCGTCCTCGCCGGTGCGGGCGGTGATGCAGACCACGCCGGAGATCTCGGTGCCGGCGTTGGTGATGAACTGCTTGGCGCCGTCGATCACCCATTCGCCGCCGTCGAGGCGGGCCTTGGTGCGGACGTTGCCGGCGTCGGAGCCGGCCTCGGGCTCGGTCAGGCCGAAGGCGCCGAGGATCTCGCCGGAGGTCAGCCGCGGCAGCCACTCTTCTTTCTGGGCCTCCGAGCCGAACAAGTAGATCGGCTGGGTGCCGAGCGAGGTGTGGGCGCAGAGGGTGATCGCGACCGAGGAGTCGACCCGGCTCAGCTCCTCGACCGCGAGCGCGTAGGCGAGCGAGTCGCCGCCCCCGCCGCCGTACTCCTGCGGGAAGGGGATCCCCATCAGGCCGAGCCCGCCGAGCTTGGCGACGATCTCGTAGGGGAACCGCTTCTCGCGGTCGAGCTCCTCCGCGACCGGCGCCACCTCCTGGGCGGCGAAGTCGCGGACCGTGCGCTGGATCAGGCGATGCTCGTCGCCGAGGTTGAAGTCCATCCGCCCAGAATACCGAATCAGCGTTCGGTTTTTGCGCTACCGTGGGCCGATGCCGGTCCCCTCCCCTCCCGCGCGCCCGGCCCTGCGCGCCCGCTACGAGGCGCGCCGCCGCGAAGTGATCGCGACGGCGGCGCGGCTGTTCGCCGAGCGCGGCTACGACGGCACCTCGATGAGCGAGCTGACCGAGGCGACCGGGCTCGCCGCCGGCGGGCTCTACCACTACATCGAGGGCAAGGACGACCTCCTGATCGCGATCTGCGACGAGCTGCTGGAACCGCTGCTGAAGCGGGCGCGGGAGATCGTCGCCGAGGAGGCGCCGCCGGTCGCGCAGCTGCGCGAACTGGTGCGGGCCTGGGTCGCCCACGTCGTCGCCCACCGCGACCACATGCTGGTCTTCACCCAGGAGCGCCAGGCGATCGAGAGCGAGCCGCGCTGGCGCCGCGTCCGCTCCCAGCGCAAGGCCTTCGAGAAGATCCTCGACGAGGTCCTGGCCCGCGGCGAGGCCGACGGGTCGATGACCTTCGCCGACCGCCGCCTCTCCCTCCTCGCCCTGCTGGGGATGGTCAACTACACCGCCCAGTGGGTGCTGCCGGGCGGCCGCCTCTCGGCGCAGGAGATCGCCGACGGCTACTGCGCGCTCGTCCTCAGCTGATCTTTTCGTGCAGCCAGTAGCCGGCGAACAGGCTGGCGCCGATCGCACAGGCGAACAGCGCCCAGCCGTAGTAGATGGCGTAGCTGAAGATGACGTAGACCGCGGCCTCGAACAGCACCACCCAGCCGGGCCCGTGCACGCGGGAGAAGACTTCCTGGTCGACCTGGTGGGTGCCGAGCCCGAGCCCGACGAAGCCCGAGACCACCAGGATCACCGCCGAGGCGATCAGCCGTTCGCGGTCGTTGTCCAGCTCTTCCTTCAGCCAGATGAAGACGATCAGGGTGAGGGCGATCGAGAGCGGCAGGGTGCGGAAGTAGATCGTGAAGAAGGCTTCGCCCTGATCGCCGACCTCGCCCGTCGGGGCGACCGCCCGGGCGAAGGAGGGGACGAGGTTGCAGATCAACGCGAAGACGGCGAACAGCCCGGCCCCGAGCTGGTTCGCCGTCAGCTCCTTCCCGGTAGTGCCGCCCTCCATGGCGGCATCCAACCGGGTGAGGCGGTTTACGTCAAGGACAGATAAGTACTTAAATCTTCCCCCGCTAGATCTGCTGCGGGGTGCCGACGACCGCCAGGGCGACGGCGATCGCGATCGCCAGCGTCAGCAGGGCGGTCTTCAGCGGTGCGGGTGGTGCTGCTTTGAACATGGGACGAAAGCTAGGCATTCACGCCGCCGGCGCCTGTGCGAACGAGCACAGTCGGACATCAATCACATTGAGGCTTGACCTCCCGCGACAATGGAGCGGTGCCCACGCTGCGGACCATCGGCGTCTACGGCTTCGACCGGGATTCGTTTCTCGCGGCGCTTACGGGCGCCGGGGTCGACCTGCTGCTCGACGTGCGCCAGCGGCGCGGGGTGCGTGGCAGCGATTACGCCTGGGCCAACGCCCAACGCCTCGAAGCGGCGCTCGACGAAACCGGCATCGGCTACTCGCATCTGAAGGAGCTGGCCCCGACCACCGAGATGCGGCAGTTGCAGTACGCCGAGGACGAGAAGCGCGGCGAGGGCAAACGCAGCCGCACGGTTCTCGCCCCCGCCTACGTCGAGCGCTACACCGCGGAAGTGCTGGGCAGGGTCGACCTGGCGCCGGTCGTCAGATGGATCGGCAACTCACACCCGGCGCTGCTCTGTGTCGAGTGCGACCCGGAGGCCTGCCACCGCTCGCTCGTCGCCGAGCGCCTCGGTCGCGAGTTCGGCTTCGAGGTCGAGCACCTGCGCCCCTGAAGGGCGCGGTAGAGGTTTTGCCCCCTATGGGGTTGAAAAGCTCTACCGCGGTCAGGCCATCGAGCGGGCGATCACTACCCGCTGGATCTCGTTCGTGCCCTCGTAGATCTGGGTGATCTTGGCGTCGCGCATCATCCGCTCGACCGGGTACTCGTTGACGTAGCCGTAGCCGCCGAGGACCTGGATCGCCTCGACCGTCACCTTCATCGCGTTGTCGGAGGCGAAGAGCTTGGCCATCGAGGTCCACTTGCCGAGGTCGGCGGGGCGCTCGGGCTTGTCGGCCATCGAGCAGGCTTTGTAGAGCAGCTCGCGGGCGGCGGCGGTGCCGGTCTCCATGTCGGCGAGCTTGAACTGGATCGCCTGCAGGTTGTTGATCGGCTTGCCGAAGGCGATCCGCTCCTTCGAGTACTCGTTGGCGAAGTCGGTGGCGCCCTGGGCGATCCCGACCGCCTGCGCCGCGGCGCCGAGGCGGGTGCGCTCCAGCGTGCCGAGGGCGACGGAGAGGCCCTTGCCCTCCTCGCCGATCAGGTTCTCGTGCGGGACGCGGACGTCGGTGAAGCTCGGCGAGCCGGTCGGCGAGCCCTTGATCCCGAGCTTGTGCTCGAGCTGGCCGGGGTCGAAGCCGGGCGCGTCTTTCTCGACCACGAAGGCGCTGGTGCGGCGGTTCTCGCGGTCGGTGGTGGCGAAGACGACGTAGAAGTCGGCGATCGTCGCGTTGGTGATCCAGCTCTTCTGGCCGTTGATCACCCACTCGTCGCCGTCGCGGACGGCGCTGGTCCGCATC
>DASURF010000021.1:0-7982 GCA_036280195.1 Solirubrobacterales bacterium
CAAGGAGTCGGAAGTCAAAGAGGAGGAGACGATCGTCCCGTACACGGTCGTCGCCGGCCCCAACGGCGACGTCCGGGTCGAGGCGCGCGGCAAGCAGTACAGCCCGCCGGAGATCAGCGCGATGATCCTGCAGAAGCTGAAGGCGGACGCCGAGGCGAAGCTCGGCGAGACCGTCGACAGCGCCGTGATCACCGTCCCGGCCTACTTCAACGACGACCAGCGGCAGGCGACCAAGGACGCCGGCAAGATCGCCGGCCTCGAGGTCAAGCGGATCATCAACGAGCCGACCGCCGCCTCGCTCGCCTACGGCCTCGACAAAGAGGACACCGACCACGCGATCCTCGTCTTCGACCTCGGCGGCGGCCCCTTCGACGTCTCGGTGCTGGAAATCGGCGACGGCGTCTTCGAGGTGAAAGCGACCGCCGGCGACAACCACCTCGGCGGCGACAACTGGGACAAAGCGATCGTCGAGTGGCTGGTGGCGGAGTTCAAGCGCGACCAGGGCGTCGATCTCTCCCAGGACAAGAACTCGCTGCAGCGTCTCTACGAGGCGGCGGAGAAGGCGAAGATCGAGCTCTCCTCGACCCAGGAGACGCAGATCAACCTGCCCTTCATCACCGCGGTCGAGGGGCAGCCGAAGCACCTCGACCTGAAGTTGAGCCGTTCGAAGCTGAACGAGCTGACCGGCGACCTGCTCGACCGCGTGGTCGGGCCGGTGAAGCAGGCGCTGAAAGACGCCGACACCGAGGTCGACCACGTCGTCCTGGTCGGCGGCATGACCCGCATGCCGGCGGTCCGCGACAAGGTCAAGGAGCTGACCGGCAAGGACCCGCACCAGGGCGTCAACCCGGATGAGGTCGTTGCCGTCGGCGCCGGGATCCAGGCCGGCGTGCTGGCCGGCGACGTCAAGGACGTGCTGCTGCTCGACGTCACCCCGCTGACCCTCGGGATCGAGACCAAAGGCGGCGTGATGACGAAGCTGATCGAGCGCAACACGACGATCCCGACCAAGAAGTCGGAGGTCTTCTCGACCGCCGACGACAACCAGCCCTCGGTCGAGATCCACGTCCTCCAGGGCGAGCGCGAGATGGCCAGCGGCAACAAGAGCCTGGGCAAATTCCAGCTCACCGGGATCCCGCCGGCGCCGCGCGGCATGCCGCAGATCGAGGTCACCTTCGACATCGACGCCAACGGCATCATCAACGTCAGCGCCGAAGACAAAGGCACGGGCAAAGAGCAGAAGATCGAGATCAAATCCGGCTCCGGCCTCTCCGACGAGGAAATCCAGAGCATGGTCTCCGACGCCGAGGCGCACGCCGACGAGGACCGCGCCCAGCGCGAGCTGGCCGAGGCGCGGAACCTCGCCGAGAGCTCGGCCTACCAGGCGGAGAAAGCGCTCGACGAGGCCGGCGACAAAGTCGACGATGCCGCCAAGGAGGACGCGCGGGGCGCGGCCAAGGCGGTGCGCGATTCGCTCGAGTCGGGGTCCAAAGAGGAGATCGACTCCAAGCTCGAGGCGCTGAACACGGCGATGACCAAAGTGTCGGAGCAGCTATACGCGGCGGCTTCGGCTGAGCAGGCGTCGACCGACGGGGCCTCCGAGAACGGCGCGACCTCCGATGAGGAGGAGGTTGTCGACGCCGAGGTGGTCGACGAGGACGGGAAATGACGGGTCAGGACGAGAGCGCCAGGCCCGCGGGTCCTGTCTCCGATTCCGGGCTCTCCCTACCGGGAGAGTCCTCGGAATCGTCGCCACCCGCGGGAGATGCGGAGTTGGTCGAGCAGGATTTCGATCAGCTGCTGGCTGACGCCCAGAAGGAGAAGGAGGAGTACCTCGAACTGGCTCGTCGGACCAAGGCTGACTTCGAGAACTATCGGAAGCGGGTTGCTGCTGATCTTGAGGCCGCTCAGGTTCGGGGGAAGGTGGCCGTTGCTCGGGAAGTGATCGATGCGGTCGACAACCTGGAGCGAGCGCTGGAGGCTGCCGGCGAGGGCGAGAGCCTGGCGGCCGGGGTTGAGATGGTGCTCGGGGGGTTGCGGGAGACGCTTTCGCGGAACGGGGTCGAGGCGGTCGATCCCAAGGGGGATAAGTTCGATCCCAATCGGCATGAGGCGCTTTCCACCCAGCCGGTCGAGGGGTCCGAGAGCGGGACCGTCGTCGAGGTCCTGCAGAAGGGCTACGTGCTGGGGGACCACCTGGTCCGCCCGGCGCGGGTCGTGGTGAGCAGCTAGGAGGAAAGTGGCGGACGAGCTCTACAAGACGCTCGGCGTCTCGAAGAAGGCGACCGACGAGGAGATCAAGAAGGCGTACCGGAAGCTGGCCCGGAAGTACCACCCTGACCGCAACCCGGACGACCCCGCGGCGGAGGAGAAGTTCAAGGAGATCTCCGCCGCCTACGACGTCCTCGGCGACCCCGAGAAGCGCAAGGAGTACGACGAGGGCGGCGTCTTCGCCGGCTTCGGCCAGGGCGGCCAGGCACCGTTCGGCACCGGCCCGGGTGGGTTCGGCGGCTTCGACTTCGGCGACATCCTCGGCGGGGTGTTCAACCGCGGCGGCGGCGGCGGTCGCACCCGGCCGCAGCAGGTGCGCGGCCGCGACCTCGAGACCGAAGTGCAGCTGAGCTTCGACCAGGCGATCGAGGGCGCCCAGATCAGCGTCACCGTGCCGAAGTCGAGCCGCTGCCCGACCTGCCACGGCAGCGGCGCCAAGCCGGGCACCTCGCCGACCACCTGCCCGCGCTGCGAAGGCCGCGGCGTCGAGGCGCAGGGCCAGGGCTTCTTCTCGATCAGCCAGCCCTGCTCGATGTGCGGCGGCGCCGGCCAGATCGTCGAGGACCCCTGCCCGACCTGCGGCGGCTCCGGCCTCACCCAGCAGACCAAGCGCTACAAAGTCAACGTCCCGGCCGGGGTCAAGGACGGCACCCGCATCCGCCTCGCCGGCAAGGGCGAGGACGGCCCCCGCGGCGGCCCGCCCGGCGACCTCTACGTGACGACCAGGGTCGCCTCCTCGCCGGTGTTCAAACGGCTCGACGACGGCAACCTCGAGGTGGCGGTGCCGATCTCCATGGTCGAGGCGCTGCGCGGCGGCACGATCGAGGTGCCGACCCTGAACGGCACGAAGAAGATCAAGGTCGCCCCCGGGACCAGACATGGGGCGATCCAGAGACTGCGCGGCGAGGGCCCGCCGAAGCCGAAAGGCTCGGGCCGCGGCGACATCCGCTACCGCCTCGAGATCGCGATCCCCGCCGAGTTGAGCGAGGAGCAGAGCGAGGCGGTCGAGAAGCTCGCCGAGGCGCTCAACGGGTCCGACCCGCGCGCCGAGCTGCTGCGGAAGGCGGGGCGCTGATGGCCACCTACCGCCGGCGCGTGAAAGCCACCTTCGACGAGGAGCAGGGCGTGTTCATGATCTCGGTCGCCGCCGAGCTGGCGGAGATGCACCCGCAGACGCTGCGGATGTATGAGCAGCGCGGGCTGATCGCGCCGAAGCGCTCGCCGAAAAACACCCGCCTCTACTCGCAGCGAGACGTCGAGCGACTGCGGCGAATCCAGCAGATGACCGCCGAAGGCCTGAACCTGGCCGGGGTGGAAATGGTCCTGGCGCTGGAAGCGCGGGTGCAGAAGCTGCACGCGGACAACGAACGGCTGCGCAAGCGGCTGGGCGAACTGGAAACGAAGGGCGAAAAAGGAGAGCGCTGATGCAGGCGGATCGATTCACGGTCAAATCGCAGGAAGCGGTTGCGGCCGCCCAGGATCTGGCGCGCACCCGGCGCAACCCGGAGATCGCCCCGGCGCACCTGCTCGTCTCCCTGCTCGAGCAGGAGGACGGGCTCGTCGTCCCGATCCTGCAGAAGCTCGGCGCCGACACCGCCGCGATCGCCGCCCGCGCCAACGAGGCGGTGGCGGCGCTGCCGAAGCTGAGCGGCGAGGGAGAAGAGCCGCGCATGTCCTCGAACCTGGCCGCGGTCCTGCGCAAGGCCGAGTCCGAGATGGCGGCGATGCGCGACGAGTACATCTCGACCGAGCACCTGCTGCTGGCGCTGACCGACTCCTCGGTGGCCGAGATCCTGCCCGACCGCGACTTGCTGGAGAAGGCGATCGGCGAGGTCCGCGGCCCGCACCGCGTCACCTCCCCCAACCCCGAGGAGACCTTCCAGGCGCTGGAGAAATTCGGCCGCGACCTGACGGCCGACGCGAAGGCGGACAAGCTCGACCCGGTGATCGGCCGCGACGAGGAGATCCGCCGCGTGATCCAGGTTCTCTCCCGCCGGACCAAGAACAACCCGGTGTTGATCGGCGACCCGGGCGTCGGCAAGACCGCGATCGTCGAGGGGCTGGCGCAGAGGATCGTCGACGGCGACGTGCCCGAGAGCCTGCGCGACCGGCGGGTGATCGCGCTCGACATCGGCTCGCTGCTGGCCGGCTCCAAATACAGGGGCGAGTTCGAGGAGCGGCTGAAAGCGGTGCTCTCCGAGGTGCAGCAGGCCGAGGGCCAGATCGTCCTCTTCCTCGACGAGCTCCACACCATCGTCGGCGCCGGCGCCGCCGAAGGCGCGGTCGACGCCGCCAACCTGCTGAAGCCGATGCTGGCCCGCGGCGAGCTGCGCGCGGTCGGCGCCACCACCCTCGACGAGTACCGCAAGCACATCGAGAAGGACGCGGCGCTGGAGCGGCGCTTCCAGCCGGTGCTTGTCGACGAGCCCGACATCAACGACACGATCGCGATCCTGCGTGGGCTGAAGGGGCGCTACGAGGAGCACCACGGGGTGCGGATCACCGACGCCGCGATCGTCGCCGCCGCGACTCTCTCGGAGCGCTACATCGCCGACCGCTTCCTCCCCGACAAGGCGATCGACCTGATCGACGAGGCGGCCTCGCGGCTGAAGATCGAGATCGACTCGATGCCGACCGAGATCGACGAGGTCAAACGGCGCATCCAGCAGCTCGAGATCGAGCGGGCGGCGATGCGCAAAGAGACCGACGACGCCTCCAAGGCGCGGCTGGAGGCGCTCGAGGCCGAGCTCGCCGAGCTGAACGAGAGCTTCAACGAGATGAACGCCCGCTGGCAGAACGAGAAGGAGGCGATCGACTCGATCAACGAGGCCAAGGCGCGACTGGAGGAGGCCGGGCGCGAGGCCGAACGGGCCGAGCGCGAGGCCGACCTCGAGCGGGCGGCCAAGCTGCGCTACGGAGACATTCCCGAGCTGGAAAAGGAGGTCGCCGCGCAGGAGGAGCGGATCGCCGAGCTGCACGCCGGCGGCGGCTCGCTGCTGGCCGACGAGGTCACCGAGGAGGACGTCGCCGAGGTCGTCGCCAAATGGACCGGGATCCCGGTCAGCCGCCTGCTCGAGGGCGAGGTGCAGAAGCTGATCCAGATGGAGGAGCGGCTGCACGACCGGGTGATCGGCCAGGACGAGGCGATCGCCGCGGTCTCCAACGCGCTGCGGCGCTCGCGCGCCGGCCTCTCGGACCCGAACCGGCCGATCGGCAGCTTCCTCTTCCTCGGCCCGACCGGGGTCGGCAAGACCGAGCTGGCGAAGGCGCTCGCCGAGTTCATGTTCGACTCCGAGCAGGCGATCGTCCGCCTCGACATGTCCGAGTACATGGAGAAGCACACGGTGGCGCGGCTGATCGGCGCGCCCCCCGGCTACGTCGGCTACGAGGAGGGCGGCCAGCTGACCGAGGCGGTGCGGCGCCGGCCCTACGCGGTGGTGCTGCTGGACGAGATCGAGAAGGCCCATCCCGACGTCTTCAACACCCTGCTGCAGATCATGGACGACGGCCGACTGACCGACGGCCAGGGACGCACCGTCAGCTTCACCAACACGGTCCTGATCATGACCTCCAACGTCGGCTCCGACCGGATCGTCGGCGAGCAGGTGGATGAGCAGATCCGCGAGCAGATCGAAGAGGTGCTGGCGGCGACCTTCAAGCCGGAGTTCCTCAACCGGATCGACGACACGGTGATCTTCCACCGGCTCTCGAAGGCGGACATCGGCCGCATCGTCGAGCTGCAGGTCAACCAGCTGGTCGGCCGCGTGCGCGAGAAAGGGATCGAGATCGAGCTGACCGACGAGGCGCGGACGCTGCTCGGCAACCTCGGCTACGACCCCACCTACGGGGCGCGGCCGCTGAAGCGGGTGATCCAGAAGCAGCTGGTCGACAAGCTGGCGCTGAAGATCCTCGAGGGCGAGTTCGGCGAAGGCGACACGGTGCGGGTCGACGCCCGCGAGGGCGAGATCGTCTTCGAGCGGTCCGAGAGGCCCGCTGCGGAGGCCGCCTAGAGGCGCCGTCCGCCCCGCGCCTCGCAGGGCTCATTTTCCCGCCGCGTGCTGCCGAAACAAGAAGGGCTAAAGGTGCTCTTTAATTTGCATGCGACCCTAAGCGTGGGAGAGCAGCGACCTAAGCGGCAATGAGCGACGACCAGACCCCGATCAACGCGCGCCCGAAGCGGCAGCCACCGGAGGCCTTCGAGGACCTCTCCCTGGCGCTGCGCGACCGCGTCATCTGGCCGCTCGAGGATCAGTTCCGCGCCCTGAGCGACGCCGGCCGCGCCGCCGTCGCCGGCGGTGCCGCCGTCCTCGTCCTCGCCCTCGGAATCGGCGGCTACGCGCTCGTCTCTTCCGGCGGCAACGAACCGGCCCCCGCGGCCAAGGTCGTCGCGGCGACGCCGGAGCCCGCGCCCTCCCCGAAGCCGGCGCCGAAGCCCGAACCCGAGCCGACGCTGCAGGGAGCGACGCCGGTCTTCAAAGCCCCCGCCGAGCAGGACTCCTCGAAGGTCTCCGGCTCGCAACCGATCGAAGAAGGCGCGACCGCTTCCGCCGCCGCCAAGACCGGCAACGCCGCCACCGACACGATCTCCTCCAACCCCGCGGCGCCGGCTGCGACCGCTTCGGCCGCCACCGCCAGAGTCACCGTCGACGGCCCGCCGGCCGGCCCGGCCGCGATCGCCGTCGCCCGCAAGTTCGCCGATGCCTTCGTCGTCTACGAGACCGGCGGCAAAGAGGCCGCGGTCCGCAGGGCCTTCAAGGCGACCGCGGTGCCCGAGGTGACCCAGGCGCTGATGCAGCGCCCGCCGCGCCAGCCGGCAGGCGTCGAGGTCCCGAAGGCGAAAGTCCTCAACGTCGTCCCCGCCCCCTCGCACGATCGCATCTACCCGGTCAGCGTCTCGCTGCTGCGGGTCGGCGCCACCAGCGAGCTGCGACTCGAGATGGAACAGCTGAAAAACAAACAGTGGCGCGTGACCAACGTCCTCGGCTGATGGAGCGCGCGCAGAAGATCAGGACGCTGATGGCGACCGCGGCGGCAACCGCGGCGCTGGCGGTGCCGGTCGCGGTGGCCCGGGCCGAGGCGGCGACGAGCACGCAGCAGCCGCTGCCGGGCGCGAGCCTGGAAGCACCATCCTTCCCGACCGAAGCCGGTGGACCGGTCGAGGAAGGCGACGCGCTGACGCCGCCGCCGGCCCCGGCGACGAAGACGCCGCCCCCGAGCGGCGGGGTCGGTCCCGGCGACGCGCCCTCGACCGAACCCGCCGAGCCCGAAGGCTCCGAAGAGGAAGCCGAAGGCGGCGCGACCGCACCCGCCCCCGCGGCGGGAGCCTTCACGATCCCCTCGCTGCCGGCTTCGAGCTGCGCGATCAGCGGCGTGCCGCCGGTGCTGATCCCGATCTACCACCGCGCCTCCGACGCCTACGGCCTCGGGCCGCAGGGCCCGGCGATCCTCGCCGGCATCAACGCGATCGAGACCGGCTTCGGCCAGAACCTCGGCCCCTCCTACGCCGGCGCCGAAGGCTGGATGCAGTTCATGCCGGAAACCTGGGCGATGTACGGGGTCGACGCCAACGGCGACGGGGTCAAGGACCCGAACAACCCCGAAGACGCGATCTTCGCCGCCGCCCGCTACCTCGACGCCGCCGGCATGCCGGAGGACGTCTGGGGCGCGATCTTCGCCTACAACCACGCCGACTGGTACGTCGAAGAGGTGCT
>DASURF010000022.1:0-79779 GCA_036280195.1 Solirubrobacterales bacterium
GGGGGAGGGTGCCGGTGTCCCTCGGAGGAATGTTCGGCGATATGCAATCTGGTGCTTGCGCGCGAAGCGCGCTGTTCGGTTGCGGCTAAGCGGCGGAGCCGCGTGTCGCGCAATGACGGAGAGGGATACCGGCACCCTCCCCCAGGACGCTAGGAGGAAGCGTCTACCGGTACGGCAGCGCCGGCGGTCTGCTCCTCGAAATGCTTGCTCAGCATCGTCACCTGGCCCTGGTAGTTGGAGCCCAGGTCGGCGCCGTAGAGGCGTTCGGCGGGGGAGGACATCCACTCGAGGCCGAGCTTGCAGACCGGCTGGCGGTGCTCGACCATGAAGGAGACGTCGCGGGCGCGGACCTCGAGCGCGGCGCGGCTGCCGTGGCGGCCGCCTTCGGGGTCGTAGCCGAAGCCCGGGTCGAAGAAGCCGGCGTAGTGGGTGCGCAGCTCGCCGGCGGTCGGGTCGTAGGCCATCATCTCGGCCGCGATCTGCGGCGGGATGCAGACGCCCTCGGCGGAGAGCAGCAGGTAGAAGATCTCGGGCTCGAGGACGACGCGGCCGCCGGGCTCCGGGTAGACCGGGTCCCAGTAGTCGGTCCAGCGGTAGGCACGGATGCGCGAGAGGTCGACCGGCAGGCTGTTCTTCTTCGCCCGGTAGCCGACCACGCGATCGGACGGACCTGAGAGGTCGAGGCTGAGGAAGAGCCCGTCGGAGACCGCCAGCTCGGACTGGCGCAGCGTGTGCGAGTCCAGGTAGAGCAGCGGGAACTCGTCCTGCAGGCCGCGGATCTCGTCGTCGGAGAGGCGCACGTCGCCGCGGACGAGACGCAGCTGGTTGAGCGAGAGGCCGGCCTTCACCTGGATCGCGAACGAACGCGGGACGATCTCCAGATAGAGCTTTCCCCGATAGCCGGCGCGGATGTCGTCGAAGCGGTGGTGGCGGTCGGTGATCACCCGGGTGAAGACGTCGAGGCGGCCGGTCGAGCTCTTCGGGTTCGCCTTCGCCCGCACGTCCTCCGGAAGGCTCAGCTCCTCGATCAGCGGCACCAGGTAAGGACGGTCGCGCTCGAGCACCGCTCCGTCGCGCAGATCGACGCGCTGGAAGGCGAGGTCGTCGACCTTCTCCTCCACGGTCGTTTCGACGTCGGGCAGGAACGAGCAGCGCAGGGCCCAGGCGAAGTCGCCCAGGCGCAGATCGACGCTGGCCGGCTGCACGGACTCGGGGCGGATCCGGTAGTCGCCGGAGCCGATCCACTCGGCCGCGATCGCCTCGTTCAGCGCCTGCGAGGGAAAGACGCCGCTTCTCGGCTCGCTCATTCCGCGGAGACTATTCGCCGCGCCTGCTCCGCACCCAGGTAGGCGGAGAGGGTGAATTCAAGTATCTCCGGAAAAAGGTCACTCAATCGCGCCGCTTCGCCGGCCAGGATCCGCCGACCGAGCAGGGAGGCGATGCCGCCGACGACGGCCTCGTCGGTCGCCTCCGGCACTTCGCCTCCCTCGTGGGAGGAGGGCGCGCCCTCGCGCAGGTAGCCGACGAAGGTCTCCAGGGCCGCCTGATAGCGGTCGTAGACCTCCCGCCCCGCCCTCAGCCCTTCGACCAGGGTGATGCTCGCCAGAGCCGGGTCGTCCGACAACTGCTTCAGCAGGGCGCCGATCGCCGCCCGGACCCGACCCGCCCACTCTTCCCCCGCAGCCTCCTCGCAGGCCGCCGTGACGCACTCCCGAATCCGGTCGATCGCCGCGTCGTAGGCGGCGATGAAGCATTCGTCCTTGCTCTCGAAATGCTTGTAGAAGTCGCTCTTCGAGACGGCCGCCTGGCGACCGATCATCGACACGGTGGTTTTCTGGTACCCCGCCTCGTACAGCGCCTCGGTGAGGCCGGCAATCAGCCGTTCGCGCTGGTTGCGCGCGACGAACTCAGGCGAAAGTCCGTGGCGTCCCCGTGGTAATCGCTCCATACGAGCATTGAAGTCTGCCACCGTACTGTCACTTTCGCCTCCCGGTATCCACCACCTTTCCTACGCCGAGGTACGGCGATAGGACGAACTGGGACAGTTCGGGAAGCAGATCGGGAGCCTGCTCTGCCTCGCCCTTGCGGATCTTCAGCTGCAGAATCCAGGCCACGCCGCCGACCAGCGATTCCTCGATGGTCGTGGGCAGGCCGGCGTCAGCCGGAGCGTTGGCGCGCAGCAGCTCGACGCAGTCGCGCACGCCGGCGTCGTAGAGCCGGGCCGAGCTGGGGGTGGCGGAGATCGCCTCGAGCATGCACATCTTCGCCGCCGCCGGGTGCGCGGCGATGTAGTCGAGCAGCGCCTCCAGCCCGGCGACGATCCCGGCCTCGGGAGAGTCGCCGGCCTGCTCGCACGCCTCCTCGATCGCCAGGCGCATCTCCGTCAGGGTCGCGTTGACCGCCGAGAGGAAGAGGTCCTCCTTGCCATCGAAGTTGTCGTAGAGCGTCTTGCGCGCAACCGCCGCGCGGCGGACGATGTCGGCGATCTTCGTCGCCTCGTAGCCGTTCTCGGCGGTCAGCTCGGCAACCGCATCCATCATCCGACGTCGCTTGTGGCTGGCGACGAACTCGCGGGGCAGCTCGGGGCGCGTCGAGTTCATGGACAGCCCCCGTCTGCTTCCGCTGCGCCGGGTCGGGAAGCAACCGGGGTACCCAATGGCACGCGCATCCCACCGATGTTCTGGTACCGTGAGAAAACTTGCATTGTTTTTAATGGAAACTTGTGAGTTTCTCGGTGCCCGTCGATCGAATCCAGCTGAGCCAAGAGACCCTCCTCGCTGCGATCGGTGACGACTGGCCTCCCGAGCAGGTCGAGGCGGCTCTCGAACTGCTCGCCAACAGCAGCGGCAAATTCCCGTCCGGCGTTCGCAAGCTTCCCTCTGACCTGATCAGGGCGATCCAGCGGGAGCGGCTGATCGTAGCGATGCTCAACGCCGCCGCCGACCTCGGCTACCTCGAAACCAACGTCCAGGACGTGATCGATCGGGCCGGCGTCTCGCGCCCGACCTTCTACGAGCACTTCTCCAACAAAGAAGACTGCTTCCTCGCCGCCTTCGACACCAGCGCCGAGCGGCTGCGCAAGAAGGTCGATTCCGCCGCCCGCAAGGGCGGTCAGATCTGGCGCGACCGCGTTCGCTTCTCGCTCGAAGCCCTGCTCCGCTTCGCCTGCCACGAGCCCGACACCGCTCGCACGATGGTCGTCGAGGCGCGGTCCGCCAGCGCCACCGCGGTTAGGCGCCGTGTCGAGCTTATGGACGAGTTCGCGCGCTGCCTCGAATCGCAGGCTCGCGAGCTCCTTCCCGGCACCCGTGAGCACACGCCGCTGACCGCTTCCGGGATCGTCGGCGGAGTCGAATCCCTGCTCTATTCGCGCCTCTGCAAGCAGGAGTACGACCAGCTCGAATCGCTTCTGCCCTCGCTGATGTACTTCGTGGTTCTTCCCTACGAGGGTCATGAGGCGGCTAGTGAGGCGTTCGCGGTCAACTAGATCCAGAGTACTAAAATTGGACAACAAGTACAGCTCTTTTCTCGGTTGCATCGCTTAGTGTCGAGAAGATGCGAAACCCCCGGCTCGCCCGCTTCGCGCTAATCGTTCTCTTCGTCAGTGCCCTGCTGATCGGCCTCACCGCGACGGCCTTTCCCCGCACCTTCTACGACGACTTTCCATTCCTCGCCCACTGGGTCGATCTGCTGCCGCCCTACAACGAGCACCTGGTCACCGACGTCGGCGGCCTCTATCTCGGCTTCGCGGTGCTCTTCGGCTGGGCGGCTCGGAGCTTGGATCCGACGCTGATCCGCGCCACCTCGGTCGCCTGGCTGGTCACGGCTACCCTGCATCTTGCTTTCCATGCCGGCCACCTCGGGGGCTTCGGGACCGCCGACGCGATAGCGGAGATCGCCTCGCTCGCGCTGCTGCTGCTGCCGGCGCCGCTGGCGATCTGGGGCTCGGGGCGGGAGCTGCCGCCGCCCGAGGGGCCGCGACCCTAGAATCACTTGCCGCGGTTTCCTGGAGGGGTGCCGGAGTGGTTGAACGGGGCGGTCTCGAAAACCGTTGGCCCTCGTAAGGGGGCTCGTGGGTTCGAATCCCACCCCCTCCGTCGTCGTTTAAGTGGACACCGGGGTTTGTCGAAGTAGTCGTGTGGCCGCCGGAGAGCAGACCAAGGTCGGCCGATTCTTCGATCGGCATCCGCGCCTGCTGCGGGCGTTGGCGCTGCTGGCCCTGACCTGGGGGCTCGGCTACCTGACCTGGCGGATCGGCTGGAGCGGCGAGGGCGCCGACCCCGTCGCCTTCGCGATGCTGCTGGCAACCGAGGTCTACGGCCTCTACGCCCTCGCCGTGCTCACCTGGTTCTCGTGGTCGCGCCGGCCGGCCCGGCGGCCGGCGACCACCCCCGGCCGCGCGGTCGACGTCTACGTCTGCACCTACGACGAGCCGGTCGAGGTGGTGATGGCGACGCTGGCCGGCTGCCGCGCGCTCACCTATCCGCACACCACCTACCTGCTCGACGACGGGCGGCGGGCCGAGATGCGGGAGCTGGCCGAGCTGGCCGGCGCCCGCTACCTGACCCGGCCCGACAACTCCCACGCCAAGGCGGGCAACATCAACGCGGCGCTGCCGCGGACCGACAGCGACCTGGTCCTCGTCCTCGACGCCGACCACGTGCCGATGCCCGACGCCCTCGACGCCCTGGTCGGCTACTTCGACGACGAGCGGATGGCGATCGTCCAGACCCCGCACGACTTCTTCAACCACGACTCGGTCCAGCACTACGTCGTCGGCCGCCACGAGCAGTCGCTCTTCTACCGGGTGATCTGCCCCGGCAAGGACCGCCACCACGCCGCCTACTGGTGCGGCTCGGCGGCGCTGATCAACCGCCAGGCGCTGCTCGCGATCGGCGGCGTCGCGACCGAGACGATCGCCGAGGACTTCCACACCACGATCCGGCTGATCCGCCACGGCTGGCGCACCCGCTACCACGACGAGGTCCTGGTCCAGGGGCTGGCGCCGCACGACCTCGACGGCTACCTGCTGCAGCGCGACCGCTGGGCGCGCGGCAACCTGGCGGTCTTCCGGCTGCCGGAGTCGCCGCTGCGGGCGCGGACGCTGAGCCCCTTGCAGCGACTCTCCTTCCTCGCCAGCCTGCTCGCCTACCTGGCGCCGCCGATGCGGCTGCTGCTGTTGCTCACCCTCGGTCTGGTCCTCTGGACCGGGGAGTTGCCGATGAAGATCAGCGTCGCCGCCCTGGCGGCGCTCTGGATGCCGTACCTCCTGCTCAACCTCGGCGCCGGCGCGGCTCTCGCCCGCGGCTACATGCGGATTCCCGAGACCGCCCACTACGAGCTGCTGACGATGGAGATCTACACGCGGGCACTTCGCTGCGCCCTGGTCCCCGGCAAGACCGCCTTCAAGGTGACGCCGAAGCAGGGACGCGACGGCGGTGGCCTGCAGGCGCTGCGCAAGCTCCACCTGGTCCTCCTCTGCACGGCGCTGCTGGCGGCGGGGACGTTGATGCGGCTGCTCGACCTCGCCGGGGTCGGCCCGCTGCCGGACCTGCCGGGAATCGCGGCGGTGGTCGTCCCGCTGCTCGGCCTCTTCGAGCTGCGGCGGCTGCTGGCGACGCTCCTGGCGGTCGGCCGGCGGCGCCAGCGCCGGCTCGTCTACCGCTTCGAGGGCGACGCGGAGGCGAACCTCTACGACTCCAGCGCCCACACCCCCGCCCGCCTCGTCGACGCCTCCGCCGCCGGCCTCGGCATGGTCGCCGCCGCGCCGCTGGAGGTGGGGAGCCGGCCGGCGGTCCTGCTCGAGCTGACCGACGCCGCCGGCGAGCCGCACGAGATCGCCGCGCGGGTAGAAGTCCGTACCTGCCGCGGGGTCGAAGGCAGCTTCCTGATCGGCGCCACGATCCTCGAAATCGACCCGGACGCCCGCCTGCGGCTGATGGAGTGGTGCTACGTCGTCTGCAGCCACGAGCGGCTGCGCGGACGGCGCCCGGCGGCGCCGCTGCCCGAGTCGGAGGCGATCGTCGTCGCCCTCGACGACTACCGCGATCGCGAACCGATTCCGACCCGTCCGTCGATTCCCGCACTGCGGCAAGCTTGAACCGCTAGGCTTGATTGATGCGGCGGTTTCTTGTAAACCGCTGATGGGGAAACGGAGAGGACCGACATCATCGGCCAAGAAACGCCGGTCCTCTCACGGGGTCGCAACGGAGCCGAAAGCTCCGCTGCCTGCCTGAGTATAGAGTCGACCTCAATTACTCGGGCAGCGACTGAGCGCCCACGGTCGCTACTTGCGGGTAGCGGAGAGGGTGGGATTCGAACCCACGAGGCGGGTTAACCCCGCCCACGCGATTTCCAATCGCGCTCCTTAAGCCACTCGGACACCTCTCCGGGTCCACACAGGGTATCGGCGCTCTAGCCGCGGCGGTCGGCGAAGAACTCGCGTAGGATCGCGGCGCACTCTGCTTCGCGGACGCCGGCGATCACCTCGGGGCGGTGGTTCAAGGCCGGCTCGGCGAGGACGTCGAGGACGCTGCCGGCGGCGCCGGCCTTGGGGTCGGGGGTGCCGAACACGACCAGCGGGACGCGGGCGAGGACGATCGCGCCGGCGCACATCGCGCAGGGCTCGAGGGTGACGAAGAGCGTCGTCCCCGGCAGTCGCCAGCCGCCGAGCTCGGCCGCGGCGGCGCGGATCGCCAGCAGCTCGGCGTGGGCGGTCGGATCGCGGCGCAGCTCGCGCTCGTTGCCCGCCCGCGCCAGCAGCTCGCCGTCGCGGAAGACGGCGGCGCCGATCGGCACGTCGCCGTGCGCCTCGGCCTTGCGGGCCTCCTCGAGTGCGACCTCCATCCCGGCATCCAGGTTGCCCGTGTCCACGATCCGTGAGTATGTCCAGCGACAACTTCCGCGGCCTTGCGGTGTTGGTGGAGGGCCGGATCCAGGGATTCCGGCCGCCACTCGAGAACAGATGAGACGACTCCTTTCCATGCTTCTGCCGTTGCTGGGCGCAATCGGGGCGCTGTCCCTTGCCGCCTCCCCCGCCGCTGCCGCGACGGGCGTCTCTCCGGCGCGCGCGTTCGTTCCCGGGCAGCTGCTGGTCAAGTTCGAGGGGCAGCGGCGGGGCGAAGCGATCGCCCTCCCACGTGGGCTGGGCGTGCGCGCGACGGCCCGCGCCCTGCGGCAGAGCCCGTCGGTCGTCTACGCCGCGCCGAACTACCTGGCCACGGCATCGGCGGCCCCCGAACCGTTCGACCCCGACGACTCGGGCCGGTTGAAGGGAGGCGCCCGCTCCTCGAGCGCGTCGGGCAGGTGGGCCTTCAGGCAGTGGAACTTCCTCGCGCCCAGGGCGAGCGCCGGGAGCCACCTACCGACCTCGCCCGGGGGCATCGATGCCGTCGGCGCCTGGCGCAACCTGGTCGACGTCGGCCGGCCGGGCGCCGCCGGCATCGTCGTCGCGGTGCTCGACAGCGGCATCGCCTACCGCGCTGACGGCACGCGGTTCCTCCCCAGCCCCGATTTCGGCCCTGAGCAATTCGTTCCCGGCCACGACTTCGTCGACGGCGACCAGCTGCCACTCGACGAAAGCGGCCACGGCACCCACGTGGCGGGGACGATCGCCGAGAAGACCGACAACGGGTTCGGGCTCACCGGCCTCGCCTACGGGGCGAAGTTGATGCCGGTGCGGGTGCTGGACGAGCGGGGACTCGGCGACGCGCTGCAGATCGCCCAGGGGATCCGCTTCGCCGTCGCCCACGGTGCCCAGGTGATCAACATGAGCTTCAACTTTCCCTGTGGCAAGGAAGTGCCGATGGTGGACGAAGCGCTGCGCGAAGCCTACGAGCAAGGGGTCGTCGCGGTTGCCTCCGCCGGCAATCGCGGCACCGAGAAATGCGTCTCGGCGCCGGCGACCGGGCCACGGGTGATCGGGGTCGGCGGGACCACGGAGGGTGCCTGCCTGGGTGACTACTCCCTGCCCGGAGCCGGCATCGACCTCGTCGCCCCCGGAGGCGGCGAACCGCGGGCCCGCTGCCGCTCGGTCGCGGCGCGGCCGATCTACCAGGTGACGCTTCGAACCGACAGCACCGACACGTTCGGGATCCCCGCCAATTACGTCGGCACCTCGATGGCCGCCGCCCACGTCTCCGGGGTCGCCGCGATGGTCCTCGCCAGCCGCCGGATAAACCCGCTGCTGGACGGCGAGGCGCGGGTCCGCGCGGTGACCAAGCGCCTGCGCAGCACCGCCCGCGACCTAGGCCTGTCCCGGCGCCAGCAGGGCGCCGGCCTGCTCGACGCCGACGCGGCCACGGGCACCGGGCCGACGTTCTACCCCTGACGCGCCGTCAGGTGGTGCGGACGATGATGACGCTGCAGGGAGCGTGGTGGGAGACGTTGTTGGGGACGCTGCCGAGCAGGTAGCGGCGCGCGCCGGTCATCCCCTTGTTGCCGACGACGATCAGGTCGGCCTTGGTCTCTTCGGCGACGTTGAGGATCGCGTCGGCTGGATCGCCCTCGACCGGATGGGTCTGCACCTCGATCCCCGCTTTCTTCGCCTCGGCGGCAGCGGCGTCGAGGACCAGGATGACGTCCTCGCGCGGCCCGATCTCGTACTGGACGTCGGCCGGCGCTTCCGACTGCTCGGCTTGGACCCGGCGGGCGGAAGTGGGCGAGTAGGCGCTGACGATGCTGAGCGTCCCGCCGGTGAGCTTGGCGAGGTCGATCGCCTGATGCACCGCCTCGGCAGCCGTCTCGGATCCATCGGTCCCCACCACGATGCGATTGAACACGCCGCCTCCTTCGTCGCTGAACGCGCTCGATACTAACGCTGGTTCGCCGGGAGGCTGCGGTAGCCGCGATAGCCGTCGCCGAGGATTTCGGTCGGCGTGGTGGCCAGCCGGTAGACGGCGATCACCATCGAGATCGCCAGGCAGACGACGAGGACGGCCATCCCCACTCTCCAGATCAAAGGCACGCGGGAACCCTAGTGACCCCCGTTAAGGTGAGCACCATGGCACTGGAGAAGGTGGCGGACGGCGTCTGGCTGCTGCGGGGAGATTTCCGCGGGGCGATGAACATCTACTTCCTCGAGGACGGCGACGGGGTGGTCCAGTTCGACGCCGGCACCAGGGCGATGCGGAAGAAGGCGAGGGCCGCGGCGGAGGAGCTCGGCGGGCTGAAGCGGGTTGTGCTCGGCCACGCTCACGCCGACCACCGCGGCACCGCCCCCTACATGGGCGTGCCGGTCCTCTGCCACCCGGACGAAAAAGCCGACGCCGAAAGCGACGCCGCCCTCGCGCCCTACTTCGACCTCTCGCAACTGCCGGTCGCCTGGGTGCGGTGGCTCTACCCCTTCCTGCTGCGGCGCTGGGACGGCGGCGCGGTGCGGATCGCCGACACGGTGATCGAGGGGGACGAGGTCGCCGGCTTCGAGGTCCTCCACTTCCCCGGCCACGCGCCGGGACTGATCGGCCTCTGGCGGGAGAGCGACCGGGTGGCGATCGTCAGCGACGTCGTCTACCTGGTCGACTCGGCGCGGTTGAAACCGCTGCCGGAGGGCGAGGCCAGCGTCCCCCACCCCGCCTGGGCCTGGAACCACGCAAAGGCGAAGGAGTCGGTGCGGCGCCTGGCCGCGCTTGAACCGCGCGTCGTCTGCGCGGGGCACGAGCATCCGCTGCGCGGGGACAACCTGCGCGAGACGCTCGAACGGGCGGCCGAGAAGTACTGAAACCGGCTCCTGCCATAACTTCCAGCGCCTGATGATCGCCACCTACGCCTCGGCGGCGCTGGTCTGCGCCGTCTCGCTGCTGGTCGGCCGCGCCGTTCTCTCGCTCGCCGGCAGCCGCGTGTGGTCATGGCTGGAGCCCGCGGTCGGCCTCGGCGCGGTGCTGACCGTGACCGGCCTGCTGGCGCGTGCGCCGGGCCACGGCACCTCGGCGACCCTCGGGCTCGCGGCGCTGGTCGTGGCCGCGGCGCTGGTCCTGTGGCGAAGCGGCGTTCGTCCTTTTCCCGACAAGGACGTCCAAAGGACGAACGCCGGGAGTCCGTGGCGCGAGGGACTGCCGGTGGCGGCGGTGGTCCTGGTCGTGCTCTCGATCCCCTTCGCGATCAGCGGCCACTGGGGGCTGCTCGGCGTCGGCTTCAACAACGACCTCGGCCTGCACCTGGCCTGGGCCGAGTGGCTGCGCAGCGGCTTCGGCCCCGATGCCGACCCCGGCTACCCGCTGGGTCCCCACGGCCTGGCGGTGGCGACGGCGACCGTGCCGGGCATCGGCCTCGGCCAGGCCTTCCTCGGCGAGATCATCGCGATCGGCGTCCTCACCGGATTGACGGCCCTGGGCGCGCTGCGATCGATGACCCCGACGCGTCGCACGATCGCCGCGGCCATGGTCGCCGTCCCCTACCTCGCCGCTTCCTACTACGCCCAAGCAGCCTTCAAGGAGACGGCAGAGGCCCTGCTCGTACTTGCTTTCGCACTTCTTCTGGCCTCTGTCTCAGAGGAGCAAAAGATGCGGCCGGATAGCGCCGGCAGCCAGACCCCCTCCCCAGACACTCAACATCGAGCGCGGCGAGATGTGTCTGAGGCGGGGGTCTGGCTGCCGGCGCTCACCCTCGCCGGTGGCATCTTCTTCAGCTACTCCTTCGCTGGGATCGCGTGGCCAGTAGCGATCCTCGTCCTCTGGAGCCTGACGCTGCCTGAGGTGCGGGCGGCGCTGCGGCCGCGGGCGCTGCTGCGCTTCCTGTTGCGGCCGGTGACCCTGCTGGCGCTGGCCGCCCTGGCGGGGATCGCGGTGCTGGTCACGGTGGTCGGCCCCTTCGGCTTCGCCGGTAGCTTCAACAAGGTCGCCGGCAGCAACACCTACGGGCCGGTCTCGCCGCTCGAGGCGCTGGGGATCTGGCCCGCCTCGAACTACCGCCTCGACGCCGCCGGCGGAGCGCGGCTGCCGGGCCTGGCGGGGACGATCTCGATCCTCGCCCTGCTGGTCGGCGTCGCCTGGTGGGTAAAGCGCCGCGAAGCGACGATCCCGATCGCCCTCGGCGCCGCCTGGCTCCTCTACCTCGTCTCGCTCCCCTCCGCGGGCGACTACTCCCAGGCCAAGGCGCTGATGATCGCCGCCCCCCTGGCGATGCTCGTCATCGCCCGCCCCCTGCTGGAGGAATTCCCGCGCGTCGGGCACCGGGGAAGTGGGTCCGCCGGACCCTCCCCCGCGGCGCCCCCCCTGCGGCTGGCGTGGGCGGTCCTGGCAGTGGCCTTCATCGGAGGCGCGGTCTGGTCCAGCTTCCTCGCGTTGCGCGACGCGCCGGTGGGGCCGCCCGGGCACGGGGCCGAGCTGAGCGCCTTCCTGCCGATCGTCCACGGCAAGCCGGTCCTCTACGCGGGCCAGGACCGCTACGCCGCCTACGAGCTGCTCGGCGCCGACACCCACGTGCCGCTGGTCGAGTTCCCCGACGACGCCGTCTCGCCCAACCCGGAGAAGCCCTTCGACACCGGCGACGCCTACAGCCCGATCGACTTCGACTCCTTCTCGCGCGGGACGCTCGACCGCTTCCCATACGTGATCACCAGCCGCGCCGCCTGGAACAGCCAGGCGCCACCCGACTTCAAGCGGATCGCGACCACCGACTCCTACGTGCTCTGGGAACGGACCGGCCCGACCCCCGAGAGCCGCCACGTCCTGCTCGAGGGCACCGAGGCCGGGGCGCCGGCCGGCTGCGCGGCGCCGGAGGTGCGGATCCTGCTCGCCGACCCCGGGCGCGCCGGCCTCTTCCCCGGCGCGGTGATCGGCCACAAAGAGGACTGGGACGAGGGCAGCATCCTCGAGACCGGCGAAGAGGCCTCGCAGGCGCTGCGGCTGCCGGCCGGCAGCTGGAACCTCTCGCTGCAGTACTTCTCGCCCTTCGACCTGACGCTCTCGGCGCCGGGCTTCAGCGAAGGGCTGAAGGCGGCACTGGACGGCCAGCGGCCGAACACGATCAGCCTCGGCAACAACGGCCAGTTCTGGCCCGCCGGCCGCTTCGAGAGCGAGGGCGGCAGGGTCCGCTTCACGGTCGAGGCCGCCGAGGCCAGCGCCCTGCAGAGCCTCACCGGCTACGACGGCAAGGCCTACCTCGGCGAGCTGGTCGCGGTCCCGGCCGAGCCGCACCGCACCGTGCCGCTCTCACAGGCTTGCAACCAGTGGATCGACTGGTACGAAGCCGACGAAGCGCCCTAGGCGGCTTTCGAGGCCATCCGCTCAGGACTCACCCGGACGACGTCCCACACGAGCCCGGCCTTCTCGAGCCCGTCGATGATCAGGGCGGAGATGTCGACCTGGTACCAGCGCAGGCCGTGGGTGGCGGAGGTCGGGAAGGCGTGGTGGCTGTTGTGGAAGGCCTCGCCCAACGTCGGGATCGCGATCAGCGCCAGGTTGCGCGACTCGTCGGTGGTCTCGAATTCGCGCTTGCCGAAGGTGTGGCAGAGGGAGTTGATGCTGTAGGTGAAGTGGTGGAGGACGAAGACCCGCACCAGGCCGCCCCAGAGCAGGCCGGTGAGGCCGGCGACGAGGGTGCCGCCGATGATCCAGCCGAGGAAGAAGGGGAGCAGCAGGCCGGCGATCGCCCAGAGCAGGAAGGTGCGATCGACCCAGCTGATCACCGGGTCCTTGATCAGGTCCGGCGCGAAGCGTTCCTTGTTGCCGCGCTGGGTGTGGATGAAGATCCAGCCCACGTGCGCGTGGAAGAGGCCCTTCATCGCCCCCTTCCAGCCGCCGCCGTGGTCGACGTGGGGGCTGTGGGGGTCGCCGTGTTCGTCGGAGAAGGTGTGGTGCTTGCGGTGGTCGGCGACCCAGGAGATCACCGGCCCCTCGATCGCCGCCGACCCCAGAATCCCGAACAGACCGCGCAGCCAGGGGTAGGTCTTGAAGGCGCGGTGGGTGAGGAGGCGATGGAACCCGACGGTGATGCCGAGCCCGGTCAGGAAGTACAGCCCGAAGAAGAGGAAGATGTCGGTCCAGTTCAGCGCGCTTCCCCATACCTGCCAGCCGGCGACGATGACGGCGAGGAAGGGGATCACGGTGACCAGACCGGTGATGATCCGGTCCCTGGTCTCGTTCTCGACGGGCTGGATATCTGAGGGAAGTGGTCCTACGGTCGTCATGGCGGCGATGATACGGACCGGAGTTGAAGGTTCCTAGTCGGCCACTTGATCGGAAGTTGTAGGGTCCCCCGGCAGTGCCCTTCGCAAACACCGCACCACTGCGACGGGAGATCGCATCCCGCCTCCCGGAGCGGCCGTTCACGATCGAGTTCTGGGACGGCTCCGAGCTTCCCTCCACCTCCGGCGACGGCCCCGTCTTCAGCGTCCGCTCGCCGCGCGCGATCGCCCATGCGCTGCGGGCACCGGGCCAGCTGGGGCTCGGCCGCGCCTATGTCAGCGGCGAGCTCGAGGTCGACGACATCGACAAGGTGATCCGCGTCCTCGACGGCTGGCAGGCCCCCTCGCTCGACGGCGCCGACCAGCGGGCGCTGATGTTCGCCGCGGTGCGGGCGATGGGGCTCGTGATGCCGCCGCCGCGCCCGGCGGCCGAGCTGCGCCCGAGCGGCAAGCGCCACAGCAAGGAGCGCGACGCCCGCGCCGTCCGCCACCACTACGACGTCTCCAACGAGTTCTTCGAGCTCTTCCTCGGGCCGACGATGGTCTACAGCTGCGCGATCTGGCGCGGCGGCGAGATGAAGACGCTGGAGCAGGCGCAGGAGGAGAAGCTCGACACCGTTGCGCGAAAGCTGCAGATCAAGGAGGGCGAGCGCGTCCTCGACGTCGGCTGCGGCTGGGGCGGCTTCCCGCTCTGGGCGGCGACGAAGTACGGCGCAGACGTGGTCGGCATCACCCTCTCACCGCCGCAGGCCGAGAAGGCGCGGCAGCGGGCCGAGGAGGCCGGCGTCGCCGACCGGGTCGACATCCGCGTGATGGACTACCGCGACCTGCCGGCGCTCGGCGAGAAGTTCGACGCGATCGCCAGCATCGGCATGGTCGAGCACGTCGGCTCGGCCAACATCGACCTCTACGCCGAGACCCTGGCCAGCCTGCTCGACTCCGGCGGCCGCCTGCTCAACCACGGCATCACCCGCCTGCGCCACACCGACCCCGAGGCGGGCGACTTCTCCGAGCGCTACGTCTTCCCCGACGCGGCGCCGCTGCACCTCTCGCGCAACCTGCTGGCGCTGGAACGCGCCGGCTTCAACGTGCACCACGTCGAGGACTTCGGCCCCGACTATGCCGAGACGCTGAAGCACTGGGCGCAGAACCTGGATGCCAACCGGGCCGAGGGCGAGCGCCTAGCGGGTGCCGAACGGATGCGCGTCTGGCGCCTCTACCTGCGGATGGCCCGCAACGGCTTCGAAAACGGCTTCTTGAACATCTACCAAGCCCGCTGCAGCAAGGCCTAAGCCCCGCGCTTCAGACCGGGAAGCCGGCCGAGACCTCGGGGATCGCCCAGTTGGCGCCGGCCTGGCGCAGCTCCTCGACCGTGAAGTTGCCGGTGGCGACGCCGACGACCTCGATGCCGGCGCCGTGGCCGGCGGCGACGTCGCGGGGGGTGTCGCCGACCGAGATCGCGTTGCCGATGTCGAGAATGCCGCCGGAGACGAGCTTGCCGCGGTCCAGGGCGCAGCGGGTCAGCTCGGTGCGCTGGTTGGAGTCCGAGCCGTAGCCGCCGAAGGAGAAGAAGCGATTGAGCCCGCCGCGGGCGAGCTTGATGTGGGCGGCGGCCTCGACGTTGCCGGTGGTCAGGCCGAGCAGGTGGCCGGCGTCGACCAGGCGCTCGAGCAGCTCCTCGATCCCCGGCATCACCCGGTAGCCCTCCGATTCGTCGACAGCGCTGGAGAGGTGGCGCAGGTAGTGGCCCATCGCTGCCGCCAGCTCCTTCCCGTCGGGATCGCGGCCGAGGATGTTCTGCAGCGCCACCCGCCCCACTTCGGGGTCGGTCATCCCCGACTCGGTCACCTCGCGGATGTCGAGCGGCTTGCCGTAGAGCTCGACGAAAGCCTGCTTCCACGCCTCGCCCCCGGCACCGCCGGTGGTGATCAGCGTCCCGTCGATGTCGAAGAGGATGGCCTCGATCACGCGGTCAGCGTACTCAGTGCTCGGACTCGAGCATGTCCTTCTGGGCCAGCGCGTAGAGCAGCCCCAGCGAGGGAAGGACGAGGACCGCGGCGACCCCGAAGACGACGAGGACGATGGTCAGCGTGGGGTCGGGTGCGGCGGCCTGGTCGATGCGGAGGCCGGTCGGCAGCAGGTAGGGGAACTGGGCGACGGCCCAGCCCCAGATCACGGTGACGAAGGCGGCGCCGGCGAGCGGCCGCAGCGGCCGGCGGCCGCCGCGCATGAGCACGACGATCGCGGCGGCGCCGCAGAGCAGCGAGAGGACCACCAGCGGCAGGCCCTGGTCGAGGAGGCGGTCGTGGACGTAGCCGGCTTCGGAGTCGAGGAGGAAGAGGCCGGCGACCGCCAGGGCACCGGCGACCACGGCAGCCCCCAGGGCGCGGCGCTCGAAGTAGCGCTCCATGTCCGGCTCCCCGGCCCGCCGCGCGTCGCCGACGAGGAAGATCGCCGCCAGGTAGGCCCCGCCGACCACGAACAGTGCCCCGGTCAGCAGCGGCAGCGGCTGCAACCAGGAGGAGAAGGCGTCGCCGTTGCCGTCGGCGGGGACGTTTTCGGCGGCGATCGCGCCGACCACCGCCCCCATGAAGAACGGCGTCAGCAGCGAGGAGATCGCGAAGGTGGCACCGGCGGCGCGGCGGCCGGAAAGGCCTTCGATCGACTTGCGGAAGGCGAAGCCGGAGCCGCGCAGGATGATCCCGAAGGCGGCGACCGTGATCGGCACGTACAGCGTCGTCATCACGGCGTAGAAGGCCGAGGGGAAGGCGGTCCAGAGGACGACGAGGCAGAAGATCAGCCAGACGTGGTTCGCCTCCCAGACGGGGGTCAGCGAGCGCTGGATCGTCGCCCGCGGGCGCTCGCCGCGCTCGGCCCCGCCGGCGACCAGGTCCCAGAAGCCGCCGCCGAAGTCGGCACCGCCGAACAGCGCGTAGAAGGTGACCCCGGCCCAGAGGATGACCGCTGCGGCGTCCGCCAGGCTCATGCGCCACCTCCGCCGACGGGCCGATCTGCGGTTACGTCAACCGCTTTTCGTCCCGCCGGTGCGTAGGGGCCCTCGCCTTCCGGCTCGGCTCCGCCCTCGCGCCAGCGCTTCGACATCGCCCGCAGGACGCCGATCGTGATCGCGGTCAGCGCCGCGTAGATCGACATCACCAGGGCGAAGGTGAACCAGATCCCGTCGGCTTTGGTCACCGCTTCGGAGGTCCGCATGTACCCCTGGACGATCCAGGGCTGCCGGCCTACCTCGGTGACGATCCAGCCGCACCACAGGGCGATGATCGCGCCGACTCCGGAGACCGCGACCGCGCGCAGGAACCACGGCGTCTGCGGGATATCGCGCCGTCGCCACCAGACGAAGGCGAACCACAGCGCCAGCAGCATCAGCGCCGACCCGATCCCGACCATCGTGTCGAAGGAGAGGTGGAGCATGGTGTGCGCCGGCGGCTCCTCGTCGTCGGGGATCTGGTCCAGCCCGGTCACCTTCGTGTCGAAGCTCCAGCCGACGAGGAAGGAGTCGAGGTCGGGGATCGCGATCGCCCCCTTCACCTCTTCGTCGGTGCAGATGCCGCCGATGTACTCGTCCTGATGGGTCCCCGTCTCGTAAATGCACTCCATCGCCGCGAACTTGGCCGGCTGGTGGTCGGCGACTTCGCGCGCCGCGGTGTCGCCGACGAAGAGCTGGACCGGGGTGGCGATGCAGGCGATCGTCAGCGGGATCAGCAGGCCGAGCCGGTGCAGGCGGTCGCGCCGCCCCTTCAGCATTCCGACCGCGTAGATCGAGGCGACGAGGAAGCCGACCACCATGTAGGCGGCGAGCAGCATGTGGAAGAACTCGTAACCCGTGGCGGGGTTGATGAGCACCTTCAGCGGTTCGACGTCGACGACCTTGCCGGCGGCGTCCAGCGTGAAGCCCTGCGGCTGGTTCATCCAGGCGTTGGCGGCGATCACCGAGAGGGCGCCGCCGATGCCGGTGACGACCATCGGCACTCCGGCCCAGAAGTGCGGCCAGGGCTTGAGCCGTTTCCAGCCGTAGATGTAGATGGCGAGGAAGATCGCCTCGAGGAAGAAGAAGATCCCCTCGATCGCGAAGGCGACCCCGAAGGCGGCGCCGAAGCGGTCCATGAACTCCGGCCAGAGGAGGCCGAACTCGAAGCTGATCAGGGTGCCGCTGACGGCGCCGACGGCGAAGGTGACCGCCATCGCTTTCGACCAGCGGCGGGCCAGCTCCATCGCCGCCTCGTCGCCCTTTTTCAGCCCCAGGTAGTTGGCGACCAGGATCGTCGCCGGCAGCGCCACCCCGAGGCAGGAGAAGACGATGTGGAAGCCGAGCGTCCACGCCATCTGGTTGCGCGCGGCGAGCAGGTTCGACGACTCCGCCAGGGGAAGCGGATCGAACGGCAGCATGTGGGCGAGATTACTCCCCCGAACGGAGGCTGCGGTAGCGCCGGATCAGCGCGTTGGTGGAGCTGTCGTGGCGCAGCTTCGGCTCCTCCGGCGACTCGAGCTCGGGGATGATCGCCTTGGCCAGGACCTTGCCCAGCTCGACCCCCCACTGGTCGAAGGAGTCGATCCCCCAGATCGCCCCCTGGGTGAAGACGCTGTGCTCGTAGAACGCGACGAGGGCGCCCAGCGTCTCCGGCGTCAGCCGCTCGGCGAGGATCGTGTTCGAGGGCCGGTTTCCCTCCATCACCCGATGCGGGACGACATCCTCCGCCGTCCCCTCCTCCCGCACCTGCTCGGGCGTTTTGCCGAAGGCGAGCGCTTCGCCCTGGGCGAAGACGTTTGACATGAGGATGTCGTGGTGGCGGCCGAGTGGGTTGAGGGTGTTGCCGAAGCCGATGAAGTCGCAGGGGATCAGCCGCGTCCCCTGGTGGATCAGCTGGTAGAAGCTGTGCTGGCCGTTGGTCCCCGGCTCGCCCCAGTAGACGGCGCCGGTGTCGTAGTCGACGTGGGCACCGTCGAGGGTCACGTGCTTGCCGTTCGACTCCATCGTCAGCTGCTGCAGGTAGGCGGGGAAGCGGTGCAGGTACTGCTCGTAGGGCAGCACCGCGTACGTTTCGGCGCCGAAGAAGTCCGTGTACCAGACGGCCAAAAGACCGTGGATCATCGGCAGGTTGGCGCCGGTCGGGGTCTCGCGGAAGTGCTCGTCCATCGCGTGGAAGCCGGCCAGCATCTCCTTGAAGCGGGCCGGGCCGATCGCCAGCATCGTCGAGAGGCCGATCGCCGAGTCCATCGAGTAGCGGCCGCCCACCCACTCCCAGAAGCCGAACATGTTCTCCCGGTCGATCCCGAACTTCGTCGTCTCCGCGGCGTTGGTGGAGATGGCGACGAAGTGCTTGGCGACAGCCACCTCGTCGCCGCCGACCCCGGCCAGCAGCCATTCGCGCGCGGTCTGGGCGTTGGTCATCGTCTCCAGCGTGGTGAAGGTCTTCGAGGAGATGACGAAGAGGGTCTCCTCGGGGTCGAGGTCGCGGGTCTTCTCGGCGAAGTCGGTGCCGTCGACGTTGGAGACGAAGCGGAAGGTCATCTCGCGGCGGCTGTAGTGCTTCAGCGCCTCGTAGGCCATCACCGGGCCGAGGTCGGAGCCGCCGATGCCGATGTTGACGACGTTGCGGATCGGCTTGCCGGTGTGGCCGCGCCACTCCTCCGAGCGCACCCGCTCGCTGAAGCCGGCCATCCGGTCGAGCGTCTCGTGCACCTCCTTGACCACGTCCACCCCGTCGACCACCAGCGAGCGGTTGCGCGGCATCCGCAGCGCCACGTGGAGGACGGCGCGGTCCTCGGAGACGTTGATGTGCTCGCCGGCGAACATCGCGTCGCGGCGCTCGGCGACCCCGCGCTGCTGCGCCAGGGAACCGAGCAGCAGCAGCGTCTCGTCGGTGATCCGGTTCTTCGAGAAGTCGAGGTAGAGGCCGGCGCCCTCGGCGATCAGCCGCTCGCCGCGGTCGGGGTCGGCGGCGAACAGCTCGCGCAGATGGGTGCTACCGACCTGCGCGAAGTGGGACTCCAGCTCGGCCCAGGAGGGCGCCTGGCGCAGCGCCGAGGGCTCGGTCACCCGGCCGTGACCCCGCTCTGATCCTCGATCGACTTCAGCAGCTCTTCCCAGGACTTGTTGAAGGCCTCTTTGCCCTCCTCCTGGAGGCGGGTCGCCAGCGCGGCGACGTCGATCCCGGCCTCGGCGAACTCGGCCAGGACCTGCTCGGCGTTGCCTCCGTCCTTGGGGAAGAGGTCGGTGACCTGGCCGTGGTCGGCGAAGGCGTGCAGGGTCGGCTCCGGCATCGTGTTGACCGTGAAGGGCGAGGCGAAGGCCTCGATGTAGAGCGTGTCGGAGGCGTCTGGGTCCTTGGTCCCGGTGCTTGCCCAGAGCAGCCGTTGCGGCCGCGCGCCCTCGTTCATCAGGCGCCGCATGCGGTCGGACTCGAGCAGCTCGTTGTAGGCGCGGAAGGCGCGACCGCCGATCGCGATCCCCAGCCGGTTGACGAGGTGCTCCGGCACGTCCTTGCCGACGGCGACGTCCCAGCGGCTGATGAAGAGCGAGGCGACGGAGGCGACGTTCGGGTCGAGCCCGGCCTCGATCCGCCGCTCGATCCCGCGCATGTAGGCATCGGCGGCGCCGAGGTACTGCTTGTCGTCGAAGAGCAGGGTGACGTTGATCGGGATGCCGGCGAAGATCGACTCCTCGATCGCCTCCCGGCCGGCCTCGGTGCCGGGGATCTTGATGTAGAGGTTGTCGCGCTCGCCCTTGGCGTGCAGCGCCTTGGCCTCCTCGATCGTCGCCGCGGCGTCGTCGGCGATCAGCGGCGAGACCTCGAGCGAGCAGAAGCCGTCGACGCCGGCGGTGCGGCGGTGGACGTCGGCGAAGAGGTTGCAGGCGTCGCGCAGGTCGGCGAGGGCCAGCTCGAAGAAGATCTTCTCGTTCTCGTTGGCGCCGACGCCCTCGCCGGCAGCCGCCTTCGGCGCCAGCTCGGCGATCTGCTCGTTGTAGGCGTCGCCGCCGGAGATCGCCTTGTCGAAGATCGACGGGTTCGAAGTCAGGCCGGTGACCGAGAGGTCGCGGATGTAGCCCTCGAGCACCCCCTCGCGCAGCATCGGCCGCGTGATGTTGTCGAGCCAGAGGCTCTGTCCCAAGTCGTGCAGACGCTGCGTCGGCTTCATGTTGAGCGCCCCCTTAAGGCGTTGGGTTGGCGGTCGCGCGCTCGGCGACCTCTCGCGCCACCTTGGTGACGTTGTCGACGGTGAACCCGAACTCGGCCTCGACGTCCGCGAACGGCGCCGACTGCCCGAAGGTGGTCATACCCATGATGGCACCCTCGCTTCCCACCCATTTCTCCCAGCCGAGCGGCGAGGCCTCCTCGATCGCGAGACGGGCGGTGACGTCCGGCGGCAGCACCTCGTCGCGGTAGGACTGGTCCTGCTTTTCGAAGATCTCCCAGCAGGGAAGGCTGACGACGCGGCTGCGGATTCCGTCGGCCTTGAGGCGCTCGTGGGCGCCGACCGCGAGCTGGACCTCGCTGCCGGTGGCGATCAGGATCAGCTCCGGATCGCCGTCCTCGGGGTCGGCGAGGACGTAGCCGCCGCGCTGGACCCCCTCGGCCGAGGCGTACCTGGAGCGGTCGAGCACCGGCACGTTCTGGCGGGTCATCACCATCGCGACCGGGCAGTGGGTCCGGTTCAGCGCGAGCTTCCAGGCCTCGGTCACCTCGTTGGCGTCAGCGGGGCGGATCACGTCGAGCTCCGGCATCGCCCGCAGGCCGGCGAGCTGCTCGACCGGCTGGTGGGTCGGGCCGTCCTCGCCCAGCCCGATCGAGTCGTGGGTGAAGAGGTGGACGACCGGCAGCTCCATCTGCGCCGAGAGGCGGATCGCGGCGCGGGCGTAGTCGGAGAAGGTGAGGTAGGTCGACCAGAGCGGGCGCAGCTTCGCCGTTGACATCCCGCTGCAGGCCGCGGCGGCGGCGTGTTCGCGGATCCCGAAGTGGACCTGGCGACCGTCGTAGCTGCCCGGCTCGTACTGGTCGGCGTCGGCGAGCCGGACCGAGGTCGAGTCGGTCAGGTCGCAGGAGCCGGCGATCAGCCACGGGATCTTGGCGGCGATCGCGTTCTGGACCTTGTTCGAGGCCTTGCGGGTGGCGAGGCCCTTCTCTTCGTCGGCCTCGAAGCTCGGCAGGTCGGCGTCCCAGCCGTCGGGCAGGCCGCGGCGCTGCATCATCTCCAGCTCGGCGGCTTTCTCGGGGTTGTCGCCCTTGTAGGACCGGAACCTCTCGACCCAGGCCGAGTGCGCCTCGGCGCCGCGCCGGCCGATCACCTCGTCGAAGCGCTCGCGGACGCCGTCGGGGACGAGGAACTTGGCGTCCTTCGGCCAGCCGTAGACCTCCTTGGTCAGTTCGATCTCCTCTTCGCCGAGCGGTTCGCCGTGGGCGGACTCGGTGTCCTGCTTGTTCGGCGAGCCCCAGCCGATGTGGCTGTCGACGACGATCAGGGTCGGGCGGCCCACCTCAGCCTTGAACTCGTTGAAGGCTTTGCCGAGCAGCCCCGTGTCGTTGGCGTCGCCGACCCGCAGCACGTTCCAGCCGTAGCCCTCGAAGCGGGTGAGGACGTCGTCGGAGAAGGCGAGGGCGGTGTCGCCGTCGATCGAGATGTGGTTGTTGTCGAAGATCCAGCAGAGGTTGTCCAGCTTCAGGTGGCCGGCGAGCGAGGCGGCTTCGTGGGAGATCCCCTCCTGCAGGCAGCCGTCGCCGGCGAGGGCGTAGGTGTCGAAGTCGAACAGCTCGGCGCCGTAGGTGGCGCCCAGCCACTTCGAGGCCATCGCCATCCCGACCGAGCTGCCGACCCCCTGGCCGAGCGGCCCGGTGGTGGTCTCGACGCCGGTGGTCCAGCGGTACTCGGGGTGACCCGGGGTGCGCGAGTGCAGCTGGCGGAAGTTTTCGATCTCCTCCAGCGAGCAGGCCGGTTCGTCGGTGACGTTGTACTCGGCGTCGACCTTGCGGACGCCGGCGAGGAAGATCATCGAGTAGAGGAGCATCGAGGCGTGGCCGGCAGAGAGCACGAAGCGGTCGCGGTTCGGCCAGACCGGGTTGGCCGGGTCGTAGCGCAGGTGGTTCTGCCAGAGCTCGTAGGCGACGGGCGCCAGCGACATCGGCGTCCCCGGGTGGCCCGAGTTCGCCTTCTGGACGGCGTCCATCGAGAGGGTGCGGATGGTGTTGATTGCGAGCTGATCGATGTCCTGGGTCATTGGCCCGATCCTAGAGATTTGGCCGACCCGATCAGCGCGCCGAACGTCAGGGCTCGATGCGGGTGACGGTGCCGTCTCCGTTATTTGCGACCCAAACCGCGTCGCCGCCGACCGCGACGGCGCCCGGTTCGGGCCCGACCTCGATCGGGGCGCCCTCGACCTCGCCGCTCTTCAGGTCGATCCTGGACACCGCGTCGTCCTCGCGGTCGGCGACCCAGACGGTGCTGGTGCCGGCGTCGATCCCGCCCGGGTGGCCGTCGATTTCGATCTTCTCGACCACCGTCCGCAGCGAGGGGTCGACTTTGGACACGGTGCCTTCGCGGCTGTTGGCGACCCAGACGAAACCGCCGGCGACGGTGAGGCCCGCGGGTCCGCGGCCGACGCGGATCGGATCGCCGGCGACGAGCGTGCCCGGGTCGACGCGACGGATCACGTTGGCGTCGGCGATCGCGACCCAGAGGCCGCCGTCGCCCCAGGCGAGGCGCAGCCCCGGCGCCTGCGGCGGCAGGCCGCTGCGGTAGAGGTCGGCGCCTTCGGCGTTGACGGCGCTGATGCCGCGGCCGCCGAGGTCGGCGAGCCAGACCCGGTTGCCGCCGAGGGCGATCGGCCCGGGCTCGCCCGGGACGGAGACCGCTTTTTCCCGACCGCTTCGCGGTTCGAGCCGGAGCAGCACGCCGCGGCGCGGATCCGTCACCCAGGTCCACTTGCTGCCGACGGCGACGCCGGAGACGCCCTTGCCGAGTTCGCGGGTGGAGACGACTTCGCCGCTGTCGGGATCGAGCCTGGTCAGGGTGCCGTCCTTTTCGCTCGTCACCCAGATCGCCTTCGGGCCGGCGTCGAGCCGCAGCGGCGGGGTGCCGATCGCGATCGGGTCCGAGACCTCCGGCCCGTCGTCGCCGAGCAGCAGGAAGAGGACGGCGGCGACCATCGCCAGGACGAAGATCGCGAAGCCGCTTGCCAGCCAGGCGGTCGCCCTTCCTCCCAGCCCGAAGAAGCCGCGCGAACGGGCGGGGACGGTGGTGCGCTCGCTGCGGTCGCGGGAGAGGACCGCGGTCGGCCGCACCTCGGAGCCTTCGGCGCCGCGGGCGGCGGCGATCAGGGCCCCGGCGGTCGCGTAGCGGGCGGCCGGGTCCTTGGCGACGGCGCGGCGGATCGCCTCGTCCACCCCCTGCGGCATCTCCGGCTCGGTGTCGGCTTCCTCGCGCTCGAAGGGAGCGATGCCGGTGATCGCCTCGTAGAGGACGCAGCCGAGCGAGTAGACGTCGGCGGCCGGGCCGATCGAGTCGCCGCGCCACTGCTCCGGCGACATGTACTGGGCGGTGCCGACGACCGAGGCGCTGCCGGCGGCGGCGCTCTCGTCGATCGCTTTGGCGAGGCCGAAGTCGGAGAGGTAGGCGCGATCGCCTTCGACGAGGATGTTGTGGGGCTTGACGTCGCGGTGGACGACGCCGGCGGCGTGGGCGGCGTCGAGCGCGTCGGCGACCTGGGCCAGGAGGTCGAGTGCCCGCCCAGGTGGCAGCGGCCCCTCCTCGTCGATCAGCTTGCGCAGGTCCCCGCCCTCGACCAGCCGCATCGCCACCACCAGCTCGCCGTCGACCTCGCGCGAGTCGTAGATCGGCACCACCGAGGGGTGCTCGAGCCGGGCCGCGAGGCGGGACTCGCGCAGGAAGCGCTCGCGGAAGCCGCGGCGGTCGGCGAGCTCGCGGGCGATCACCTTCAGCGCCACCGGGCGGTCGAGGCCGACGTGGGTGGCACGGTAGACGACGCCCATGCCGCCGCGCGCGATCAGCTCCTCGATGCGGTAGCCGGCAACTTCGTCGCCAATAGAGAAGTCCCCCACCCGGCCGTTATAGCCGGATGGGGGACGGAACCGCCGACTGGTCGCTGCGGGGAAGGCGCGCCTTTAGCGGCGTTGCGGCACCGGCTGCCAGTCGATCACCGGGCCGAGGACCGTGCCTTCGCCTTCGTCGAAGTCGTAGCCCTGGGCGAGGCTCGACTGACGGCGGGTGGCGACGGCGATCGAGACGAGCTGCTGTTCCTCGCCGACCGCGACGAAGGCGGCGACGCGCTTGCCGTCGGAGGAGAAGACCGAGGTCGTCTCCGACTGGTCCGGCAGCTGGCTCAGCTTGCGGGCTTTGGTGCGGCCGATCTTCTTCGCCCACAGCCCTTGGTCGCGACGGAAGATCAGCATCTTTCCGTCGGGGGAGACGTCTTCGACGTAGGCGGAGCCGACGCCGGCGACCTGCGCCTTCACTTTGTTGCCGTTGGCCAGCATCGTGTAGATGTCGGCGTAGGCCGCCGGGCCCGGGGTGCTCTCGCCGCGGCTGAAGATCACACCGCCGGCGAAGTAGCGGGGCGCGAACTCGTCGACGCCGGCGGTGCGGCTGAGCCGGGCCAGGCCGGAGCCGGTCGGGCGGATCGAGTAGACGTCGTCGTTGACCGGGTTGACCGAGGCCTCTCCGGCGGTCGAGCGGACGAAGACGATCGCCTTGCCGTCGGGCGCGAAGGCGGCGTCATGGTCGTCGGCGCCGCTGGTCAGCGCTCGCAGGCCACCGCCGGTGGCGCCGACCGTGTAGAGGGCGGCCGGGCCGCCCACGGCGGCGCGCCGCTCGAAGACGACGTATTTCCCGTTGGGGGCGATCTTCGGCAGCGAGTCGATCTCCGGACCGCTGGTCAGCTGCCGCTGGCCCGAGCCGTCGGGCCGCACCGAGAAGATGTCGCCGCCGCGGGCGAAGGCGATCGTGCGCCCGTCCGGCGAGAAGTTCGGTTCGGTGTCGGTCGGGTCTTCGGTCAGCTGGTTGAGCCGCCCGTCCTTGACGGCGAAGAGGCCGCCTTTGACTTCGTCCCCGACTTTGGAGGATTTCGAGAAGACGACCGCGCCCGTGTTGGACGCCGCCGAGGCCGCCGCCGGGACCACGAGGGCGAGCAGCGCGAACATTGCGATCAGGGTCTTCTTGAACATCAGATGCTCCTTTCACGAGCACTAGGTGACTTGATGCACCAATGCTCGGACCTGGAGCCGTGCCGGCCAATGACACCCGGTTCACCTACCGGGCCACGTTTGGCCCGGTGCGGGTCATACGCGCGATATAGATAACGTTTCGTACCAGTTCGATACGGAAAGGGGGCCTATGAACGGACTTATCTACCACCACCTCGACGAGGATGCCGTTCGCGACTCGATGCTTGCAGCCTGGGAGGAAGAGCGCAAAGGACTAATCGCCGATGGGATGGAACGGGATTGCTACGGAAAAGATTTAACTAATGAAGGCTGGGAGATCTTTCTGAAGGTAATGCCAACTGCCCTCAAGGAGCAAACTGACTCATGGCTTGCCGGGCAGATGGACGTAATCGACTACTGGCAGCCGGAACGATGGGACAAGCGGGGATGGTGGGTGAACTACAGCAAGCCCCAAGCGTTGGAGATTCTCTGTATTGGAGAGTTCAATATTGCCTACATCAGAGGTTTAGCCCGGACCTTGCAGGCAGAGGGCCAAGGGGAGTGTGAAATCTATCGGGCCGGCGATGCCATCGAGAAAGACCGCGAATGCACGCCATGGGAGGGAAATCTATTTCCGGTGCAGCAAATCCTTGATGGACACCGCGCGCGGTATTGGCCTCCTCCCGGTAATCGCAAAGCGTGGTCTCTACCCACCCAGCCTGGGTGCCATCACAGCATCTGCCGGGTTGGCGCAAGCTAATTAGATGGTTCCTTTGTCCGGATATATAGGACAAAGGAACCAGGAGATGCAACCGGATCAGGCTCATGGCAAGTCGTGGTTCGTTTGTCCTCTCTTGGCGGACAAAGGAACCACGGAATAGACAGCGCCGGAGGCCTTCACTCTGTCCGCACAGAAACTGGAATCTCAGCGCGGGCGGTCGAGGCCGAGCTCGATGACGCGGGCGGCGATCTGCCGGGGGCGGTCGCGGCCGGTGTCGCCGGGGACTTCGAGCTTGGCGGCGAGGGCGTCGAGGCGGCGTTGGGCGGTGCGCTCGGAGACGTGCAGCTCGGCGGCGATCTCGGCCCGGGTGGCGGGGCGGCCGGCGAAGGCGCCCTCGCTGCGGTAGGGCGCGACGAGGGCGGCGGCGGTCGCCCGCTCCTCCTCGCTCAGCGCCACCGCCGGCTCGCTCGCCGCGACGGTCGCCCCGACCGGCGTCACCGATCCCGTCTTCACTTCCAGCCGGTGGCCACCGACGATCAGGGTGTCGCCGTCGCGCAGGCGCCGTGGCCGGTCCAGCGGCTCGCCGTTCAGCGCGGTGCCGTTGCGGCTGTCGAGGTCGGTCGCCATCAGCACGTCCCCCCGCCGCTCGATCTCCAGGTGGTTCCAGGAGACCGCCTCGTCGGAGAGCACGACGTCTGCCTCCGGCGAGCGCCCGACCACCGTCCGCTCCTCCCTCAAAGCAACCGAATGCGGCGCCTCACCGCCAGCTGAAATCCAAAGCCTCGGATCCATCCGCGCGAGGATAGATAGAGCAACGGATCGGCCCCTCCCGCGGGTGGAAGACAGGACCCGCAGGCCGAGGCCCTCGTCCCTAAGCCCTAATACCTGTAATGGTCGGGCTTGAAGGGCCCCTCGACCGGGACGCCGAGGTAGGCCGACTGCTCCGGCGTCAGCTCGGTCAGGTCGACCCCCAGCGCCGCCAGGTGCAGGCGGGCGACTTTCTCGTCGAGGTGCTTGGGGAGGACGTAGACCGCGGGCTCGCCGCCGTATTTGTCGTCGCGGTGGCCGAAGAGCTCGATCTGGGCGATCACCTGGTTGGTGAACGAGTTCGACATCACGAAGCTCGGGTGGCCGGTCGCGTTGCCGAGGTTCAGCAGGCGCCCTTCGGAGAGGACGATGATCGCGTGGCCGTCGGGGAAGGTCCACTCGTCGACCTGCGGCTTGACCTCGACCCGCTTGGCGTCGGACTCTTCCAGCGTCGCCATTTCGATCTCGTTGTCGAAGTGGCCGATGTTGCCGACGATCGCGTTGTGCTTCATCCGCCGCATGTGGTCGAGGGTGATGATGTCCTTGTTGCCGGTGGCGGTGACGAAGATGTCGGCGGTCTCGACGACGTCCTCGAGCTTGCGCACCTCGTAGCCCTCCATCGCCGCCTGCAGGGCGCAGATCGGATCGATCTCGGTGACGATCACCCGCGCGCCCTGGCCGCGCAGCGACGAGGCGCAGCCCTTGCCGACGTCGCCGTAGCCGCAGATGACGGCGACCTTGCCGCCGATCATCACGTCGGTGCCGCGGTTGATGCCGTCGACCAGGGAGTGGCGGCAGCCGTAGAGGTTGTCGAACTTGGACTTGGTAACCGAGTCGTTGACGTTGATCGCCGGGAAGAGCAGGTCGCCGGTCTCGGCCAGCTGGTAGAGCCGGTGGACCCCGGTGGTCGTCTCCTCGGTGACGCCCTTGATGTTGGCGGCGATCTTCGTCCAACGCTGCGGGTCCTCCTCGAGGCTGCGCTGCAGCGTCTGCAGGACGATCTTGAACTCCTCCGATTCGGCCGACGCCGGGTCCGGGACCGAGCCCGCCTTCTCGAACTCGACGCCCTTGTGGACGAGCAGGGTGGCGTCGCCGCCGTCGTCGAGGATCATGTTCGGGCCCTCGCCGTCGGGCCAGTTCAGCGCCTGCTCGGTGCACCACCAGTACTCCTCCAGGGTCTCGCCTTTCCAGGCGTAGACGGGGATGCCGGCGGCGGCGATCGCGGCGGCGGCGTGGTCCTGGGTGCTGAAGATGTTGCAGCTGGCCCAGCGCACCTCGGCGCCGAGCGCGACCAGGGTCTCGATCAGGACCGCGGTCTGGATCGTCATGTGGAGCGAGCCGGTGATCCGCGCGCCCTTGAGCGGCTGCGAGGCGCCGTACTCCTCGCGCGTCTGCATCAGACCGGGCATCTCGACCTCGGCGAGGGAGATCTCCTTACGGCCGAACTCGGCGAGGCCGATGTCGGCAACCTTGTAGTCCTGCTGGGTGTCGGTTGCGGTCGCGCTGGTAGAAGTCATTGGAGAAAGGTACCGTGCCGATCGTGAGCGTGGCGGACACCGAGAAGCGGCTCGCCGCCGAGGCGGCCGCGGAGCTGGTCGAGAGCGGGATGACGGTGGGTTTGGGGACCGGTTCCACCGTCGCCCACCTACTGCCGGCGATCGCCCGCCGCGGCCTGGAGGGCATCCGCTGCGTCGCCACCTCCGTGGCGACCGAAGAACAGGCCCGTGAGCTGGGGATTCCGGTCGAGGACTTTGACTCGCTCACCCGCCTCGACATCGCGATCGACGGCACCGACGAGGTGACGCCCGACGGCTGGCTGATCAAGGGCGGCGGCGGCGCACATCTGCGCGAGAAGATCGTCGCCGCGGCAGCCGAGCGCTTCATCGTGATCGGCGATTCGAGCAAGCCGGTCGAGGCGTTCACCTGGCCGGTGCCGCTGGAGCTGTTCGGGTTCGGCGCCGCCTCGACCCTGGAGCGGCTGGGCCCCGACGTCGAATTGCGCGACGCTCCCCGCAGCCCCGACGGCGGCGTGATCGCCGACTACCGCGGCCCCGGGCTCGACGACCCGGCGGCACTCGCGGCGCGGCTCGAGGCCGACCCCGGCGTGGCGGCCCACGGTCTCTTCCCGCCCCAGATGGTCTCGGATCTGTTCATCGCACGGGACGAGGATGTGGAGCACCTCAGGCTCAGCAGATCCTGAAGCTCTTCTTCACCTTCTTGCGCACCTTCTTCCCGTCCTTCATGAAGGTGATCTTTGCGCCGGCCTTATGAGTCGAACCGGGCGCGAAGCCTTCGGTGGAGAAGGCCGCTTCCCACGGCTTCCTCTTGTCGGACCTCTTCTGCGCGTCGAGGGAGAAGTCGACCCGCTTGATGGTGGCGTGGGGCGCCTTGCTCTTCTTCTTCTTCGACTTGACCTGCAACCTGATGCCGCGACCGGGGGTGACGCATGACCTGGGGTAATAGAAGGTGACGCGCTGGTCGCCGAAGGTGAAGCTGAAGGAACGGTTCGGCGCCGGGCTCGCGTAGTAGACGGATTCGGCGATGAAGAACCGGCTGTCGCCCTGGTTGACGTAGAGGCAAAGCCGGAGCGCCCCGTACTCGGGGTAGAAGTCCTCCCGCGCCGTCTCGCTGCCGGAACCGGTGTGAACGTCGCCGACGTAGGCGATGTGAGCGCCGTTAGGGGAGCAGGGCTGGGAGCTGGGGTATTGCCAGGCCTCCGGGAACCAGCCGCAATAGCCGCCGACGCAGTGGTCGAAGTTGGTGGTGTAGGTCGCTTCCACACGCCCGCCGCTGATCGCATGGACGTTGCTGATAGCGCCTGACATGCTCGAGGTCGGGGTAAAGGTCGCTTCGGCGATGAAGTAGTTGGCGCCCGACTGGTAGGCGTAGAGGCAGATCCGAATCGGACCTTCGAAAGCCGGGGCGAAGCGGTCGGCGGCGGTCTCACTCCCCGAGGTGGCGTGAAGATCCCCGACGTAGGTGAGATGGGCGCCGCTCGGGGCGCAGGGCTGGCTCGCCGGGTATTGGTACGCGTGCGGGAACCAGCCGCAATAGCTTCCGTCGCAGATATCCATGTTGGTCGTATAGGTGGCTTCGACTTCGCCCCCCACCGCATGGACGTTGTCGATCGATCCGGAGGCGGCTCGTGCCGTCGGCGCTTGGACCGCGAGCAGACCAACCAGGGCGACGAGGAGAACAGTGACGCGGACCTTCATTGGGCTAACCATGGGCCGACCGTAGAACGAACCAGCGAGAGGACCATCCCGGCTCCGCCACATTCAAGGCGCGACGCGCTACGGACGCAGTTCGAAACTGGCCACAGGTGGCAACGCTCGTAGATAGTGTGGAGCTGGTCACTAACCGTTCAGGAGGAGAGCCCGAAATGACCGACTTCAGCGGGCTGGCGATCGCCGGCCGTATCGCGACCCCTGCCGACGCCGACTGGGACCAGGCGCGGATGGGCTGGAACCTCGTCGCCGACCAGCAGCCCGAGGCGGTCGCCTTCGTCGAGAGCGGAGAGGACATCGCCGCCGTGCTCCGCTTCGCGGGCGAGAACGGACTGCGGGTCTCCGGCCAGGGGACCGGCCACGGCGCCGTCGCCCTCGGCTCGCTGGAGGGCGCGATCCTGGTCAAGACCGAGCGGATGAAAGGCGTCGAGGTCGACGCCGGCGCGGGGACGGCCCGGGTCGAGGCCGGGGTGCTCTCGGTCGAACTGGCCGAAGCCGCCCAGGCCCAAGGCCTCAGCTCTCTGCCCGGCTCATCGCCCGACGTCGGCGTCGGCGGCTTCCACCTCGGCGGCGGCCTCAGCTGGTTCGGCCGCAGGTACGGCTTCGCCTGCAACCGGGTGCGGGCGATCGAGCTCGTCACCGCCGACGGCGAGGCCCGTACGGTCGACGCCGACAACGACCCCGACCTCTTCTGGGCGCTGCGCGGGGGCGGCGGCGACTACGCGATCGTCATCGCGCTCCACCTCGACCTGGTCCCGGTCAAAGACGCCTACGCCGGAGCGATGCTGTGGCCGGCCGAGGTCGGCGCCGACGCCGTCCGCCTCTACCGCGACTGGGTCGCCGGCGCCGGCGAGAACGTCACCTCGGTGGTCCGCTTCCTGACCCCGCCCGACGTCCCCGACGTTCCCGAGCCACTGCGAGGCACGCCGCTGCTGACGATCGACGGCGCCTGCATCGGCAGCCGCGAGGAGGGCGAAGCCGCCTTCGCGCCGCTGCTGGAGATCGGCGAGCCGATGATGAGCACCTTCGACCAGGTCCCGCCCGCGGCGCTCTGCCGGATCCACATGGATCCCGAGCAGCCGGTCCCGGGCCTGGGTCACCACCGCGTCCTGCGTGAGCTGCCCGACGAGGCGATCGAGACCTTCGTCTCCCTGGCGGGACCAGACTCCGGCACGCCGCTGCTGCTGACCGAGATCCGCCAGCTGGGCGGAGCGATGGCCCGGCCCGACGCGAACGGCGGCGCCCTCTCCCACCTCGACGCCGAGTTCGTGATGCTCGGCATCGGGCTGCCGATGACGCCAGAGCTGGGCCAGGCGATCGAGGGTCACCTCGACAAGCTGCACGAGGCGATGTCCCCCTGGGCAGCCGACGGCGGCTACTTCAACTTCGCCGAGCGCGCCTGCGACGCCGACGCGATCCTCCCCCCAGAGGTCTGCGCCCGCCTGAGCGACGTCAAGCGCAAGTACGACCCCGACGGCCGCATCCTCGGCAGCCACGCGGTCTCGCTCGACCCGGCTGTTTAAGCCAAATCTAGGACTTGTAGGCCGGTTAGTGGTATCTTTTACCCACTATGGCGTACGTGGTAGCAACCAAGCCAGGTCGTTTCGAGGTGCGAGAGTCGGTGAACACTGCCGAGGGTCCGCGCAGCCGGACGCTCGCTAGCTTTCGCGAGCTAACCGCTGAGACCGTCGAAAAAGTTCAGGCTCGCGCCGAGAAGCCGCCCACGGCTGCGGAGCTAACCCATTTGGCGTTGCGAGCGGGCGCCCCAGTCCGTGGCTCGGAGCTAGACGAAGCAGCCAGCGAGACCCTGCGCCGAATCGCCAGCGGCGAGCAACCGGACCCGAAGCTGCGACGTCTCCTCATCGACGCACTTTCCAACGAGGGTCCGAGCGAACACCCATCCGAGTCCAAGAGCCTTGTCTCCGACGCGGCTCGGGCGGCGACTCAATGGATCGGCGTCGGCGTCGAGGATCGAGCCACCGCCCTGCGCGAACTACTGGAACTGGCCGATGCGTTGCCGGTCAGGCTCCGCCCGCATGAGATCGGCTTTCCCCGTCTGAGATCGACCTAACAGTGGCTCCCTCGCTGCCCGACAAGGTGACGGCGATTCACGACGCCCTGGACAAAGCCAAGGTGCCCCATGCGATCGGCGGAGCTCTCGCCCTTGCCTACTACGCGGAGCCGCGGGCGACGATTGACGTCGACATCAACGTCTTCGTACCTACGAACCGTTGGCCAGAGATCTGCGAAGCGCTCGCGCCACTGGGGGTCAACGTCGAGGTTGATGTCGATGATTTGAACCGGGACGGACAGGTGCGCATCTGGTGGGACCGCAACCCGGTCGACCTCTTCTTTTCCTACGACCCCTTCCACGACGCGATGCGGCGTAATGCGCGAAAGGTTCCCTTCAACGAGGAGACGATTCCGATCCTCTCGCCCGAGCACCTGACGGTCTGCAAGGCGATGTTCGATCGACCGAAGGACTGGATTGACATCGAGCAGATCCTCGTCGCCACCGATCCATTCGACCTCGGGGAAGTCGAAGACTGGCTGCAGCGGATGGTCGGCGCCGATAACCCGCGGATGAAGAAGCTGGCTGAGATGAAGGTCGAGCTTTCGCTCGGCTAACCGGCTGCCGCCTCGTCGGCGACTACGAGGATGTTGTCGTTCTTGACCCGGCCCGCGGGGATCGATTCGTCGCCTTCGAGCAGCTTGGCGAGTGGCTCCTTCTTGTCGGGGCCGGTGACCAGCCAGACGATGCGGCGGGCGGCGTCGAGCGCCGGATAGGTGAGGGTCATGCGGCGGTGGTTCTGGTAGGCGGTCTCGGTCAGGGCGACGCGGCGGTCGGTCACCTCGAGGACCGGGTCGCCGGGGACGAGGGAGGCGGTGTGGCCGTCGGGGCCGAGGCCGAGGTGGACGAGGTCGAGGCGGTCCGGCAGCGACTCTTCGTACTCGCGCGCCGCCGCCTCGAGGTCGCGCTGGGTGACGGGCATCGGCCGCAGCGCCGGCTGGTGCTCCATCGAGAGGCCGAGGACCATGTGGGTGAGGTTGCGCGCCGGGTCGCCGGGCGCCGCGATCCGCTCGTCGACCTGGAAGAGCTCGGTCCGGTCCCAGGGCATCGCCTCCAGCTCGCCGAGGATCGCCAGCATCGCCCAGGGCGAGCGGCCGCCGCTCATCGCGAAGGCGAAGGCGCCGCGCTCGGCGGCCGCCTCGTCGCCGGCGGCGGCGATCAGCTCGGCGGCGCGGCGCGAGGCCGCCTTCTCATCGCCGGCGACCTCGAGCTCGATCGGCACGGGGTCAGCTCGCCTTCTCGTCGTGGCCGCCGAACTGCTTGCGCATCGCCGAGAGGACCTTGTCGCCGAAGTCGCCGAGACCGCGCGAGTAGAAGCGCTCGTGCAGGGCGGTGGTGAGGACCGGCGTCGGCACCCCCTCGTCGATCGCCGCGATCGCCGTCCAGCGGCCCTCGCCGGAGTCGGAGACGCGGCCGGCGAAGTCGGAGAGGTCGGGGGATTCCTGCAGCGCCGCCGCGGTCAGGTCGAGCAGCCAGGAGCCGATCACGCTGCCCCGCCGCCAGACCTCGGCGACCTCGGGCAGGTCGAGGTCGTACTGGTAGTACTCGGGGTGGTCGAGCGGCGCCGTCTCGGCGTCGGCCTCGCGCTGCACCTTGCCGGCGTCGGCGTTCTTCAGCACGTTCAGGCCCTCGGCGTAGGCGGCCATGATCCCGTACTCGATCCCGTTGTGGACCATCTTCACGAAGTGGCCGGCGCCGTTCGGGCCGCAGTGGAGGTAGCCCTGCTCGGAGGGCGAGGGGTCGCCGGAGCGGCCCGGGGTGCGCTCCGCCTCGCCGAGCCCCGGCGCCAGGCTGGCGAAGATCGGGTCGAGCCGGCTAACAGCGCCGTCCGGCCCGCCGATCATCAGGCAGTAGCCGCGCTCCAACCCGAAGACGCCGCCGCTGGTGCCGCAGTCGATGTAGTCGATCCCCTGCTCCCCCACCTTCGCCGCGCGACGGATGTCGTCGCGGTAGTAGGAGTTGCCGCCGTCGACGATCGCGTCGCCCGAGTCGAGGACCGCGGCGACGGCGTCGACCGTCTGCTCGGTGATCTCCCCGGCCGGGACCATGATCCAGACCGCCCGCGGCGCGCTCAGCTTCGCCGCCAGGTCCTCCAGCGAGTCAGCGCCGGTCGCGCCCTCGCCGGCCAGCTGCGAGACCGCGTCGGGGTTGACGTCGAAGGCGACGATCTCGTGGCCGTCGCGCATCAAGCGCCGGGCCATGTTGGCTCCCATCCGTCCGAGCCCGACGATTCCCAGTTGCATGCATGTCCTCCGCTGGTGGCGAGTTAGGGGTGGGTGGACGATAGCCTCCCCGCCGATGGGCAAGGCCGCCTCCAAGCACGCGGACAAAGCCGCCGACGTGCTGGCGATCTTCGGGATCAGCGGCGACCTGGCGAAGAAAATGACCTTCCGGGCGCTGTACCGGCTGGAGGAGCGCGGCAAGCTCGACTGCCCGATCGTCGGCGTCGCGATCGACGAGTGGGACGACGAGCAGCTGCGCGCCCACGCCCGCGACGCGATCGGCGCCACCGTCGGCGACCCCGACGAGGACGTCTTCGCCCGGCTGGCGGGGCGGCTCTCCTACGTCCAGGGCGACTACGCCGACCCCGACACCTTCGCCCGCGTCGGCGAAGCGCTCGGCAACGCCGAGCAGCCGGTCTTCTACCTGGAGATCCCGCCCTCGCTGTTCGCCACCGTCGTCCAGGGCCTGGGCAGGGCGGGGCTGACCGAGAACGCGCACGTGGTGATCGAGAAGCCCTTCGGTCACGACCTCGAATCGGCCCGCGCGCTGAACGCCGAGCTCTGCTCGGTCCTCAGCGAGGACCAGATCCTCCGCATCGACCACTACCTCGGCAAGGAGCCGGTGCTGGACATCACCTACCTGCGCTTCGCCAACGCGCTGCTGGAGCCGGTCTGGAACCGCGAGCACGTCTCCCAGGTGCAGATGACGATCGCCGAGAACTTCGGGGTCGAGGACCGGGGGCGCTTCTACGACGCGGTCGGGGCGATGCGCGACGTGATCCAGAACCACGCCCTGCAGGTGCTCGGCCTCGTCGGCATGGAGCCGCCGTCCGGCAACCACCCCGACAGCGTCCGCGACAAGAAGCTCGAGTTCTTCAAGGCGATGCGGGCGGCGGACCCGAAGCGCTACGTGCGCGGCCAGTACGAGGGCTACCTCGAGGTCGAGGACGTGGCGCCGGACTCGCAGATGGAGACCTTCGCCGCGGTCGAGCTCGAGGTCGACAACTGGCGCTGGGCCGGGGTGCCGTTCTTCGTCCGCGCCGGCAAGTGCCTGCCGGTGAAGGCGAGTGAGGTGACGGTCTTCTTCAAGCGCCCGCCGCAGCTCGGCATCGGCCACGGCAAGACGCCGGAACCGAACCAGGTGACGATCCGGATCGAGCCGAAGCCGGGGGCACGGATCCGCCTCTACGCCAAGCAGGCGGGCGAGGAGGCCTTCCAGACCACCGACCTCGCGGTGCTCTTCGAGAAGGTCCCGGGCGAGGACCCGGAGCCTTACGAGCGCCTGCTCGGCGACGCGATCGCCGGCGAGCACCAGCTCTTCACCCGCCAGAGCGCGATCGAAGAGACCTGGCGCGTGGTGCAGCCGCTGCTCGACGAACCGGGTCCGGTTCGCGCTTACGAGCAGGGAAGTTGGGGACCGCAGGAGGCAGGCGACCTGCTCCGCGGCACCGGCCAGTGGGCCAAGCCCTGGCTGCCTGAGTAGGCGTCCCCACCTCAATCCCTAGCGTCCTGCTAGGTTTTCGGGCGCCCTAATTAGGGTGGCCTAATACCAGTTGCCAGGAACCCCCTTGCCTCCGATCCCTGCACTCACCCGCCGCCGCCTGCTGGCATCTGCCGGCGTGGGCGCAGCCGGGCTGAGTCTCGGGGGCGGGGGGCTCCTGGCGGGCCGCCGACCGGCCGAGGCGAGCGAAGACGGCACCGGCAGCGTCGACTTCTACGGCGAGCACCAGGCGGGCATCGGGACGGCTGCCCAGGACCGTCTCCACTTCGCCGCCTTCGACCTCCTCGGCGAAGACCGGGCGGAGCTGCGCGAGCTGATGCGCGAGTGGACCGTGGCGGCCTCGGAAGCGACGGCGGGCGAGATGGTCGGCAACGTCAACCACGTGCCGCTGGCGCCACCCGCGGACACCGGCGAGACCGTCGGCCTCCTCCCCTCCCGCCTCACCGTCACCTTCGGCTTCGGCCCGAGCCTGTTCGAGAAGCCGGGCCTGGGGCTGCGCGACAAGCGCCCGCCGGCGCTGCAGCCGCTGCCGCCGCTGCCCGCCGACGAGCTGAACCCGGCCGAAAGCGGCGGCGACATCTGCGTCCAGGCCTGCTCCGACGATCCCCAGGTCGCCTTCCACGCGATCCGCAACCTGGCCCGGATCGGCCGCGGCACGGTGGCGATGCGCTGGAGCCAGCTCGGCTTCGGCCGCACCGCCAGCACCAGCCACAGCCAGGAGACGCCGCGCAACCTGATGGGGATGAAGGACGGCACCGCCAACATCCGCGCCGAGGACACCGAGGCGATGGACGAGTTCGTCTGGGTCGGCGGCGAGGGTCCGGCCTGGATGCGCGGCGGCAGCTACCTGGTCGCGCGCCGGATCCGGATGCTGCTCGAGGTCTGGGACCGGGCCTCGCTGCAGGACCAGGAGCGGACGATCGGCCGCCACAAGTACAGCGGCGCCCCGCTCGGGGGGACGGACGAGTTCGAGCCGCTGCCGCTGGAGGAGGAGCGCAACGGCCACCCGGTGATCCCGATCGACGCCCACGTCCGCCTCGCCTCCGCCACGGAGAACGACGGCGCCCGCATCCTCCGCCGCGGCTACTCGTTCACCGACGGCGTCGACGAGAGCCTCGGCGAGCTCGAAGCCGGGCTCTTCTTCATCAGCTTCCAGCGCAACCCGGAGCAGTTCGTCGCGATCCAGCGCCGGCTCGGCTCCATGGACGCGCTCAACGAGTACATCAAGCACGTCGGCAGCGCCCTCTTCGCCGTGCCCCCGGGGGCCACCCCCGGCGGCTACGTCGGCGAGGGGCTGCTGGCGTGAGACCAAGGAAAGGAACCACCAGTCGATGAACCGAACCCTCGTCCGAACCCTGCTCTGCGCCGGGGTGGTCGGGCTCCTCGCCCTCTTCGCCACCGCCTGCGGATCGAGCGACGATGAGACCACCAGCGGCAGCTCCGGCGACGCCGAGCAGCTTGCCTTCACCCTGAACGAGCACGGCTGCGACCCGGCTGACGCCGAGGCGGGCGCCGGCCCGATCACCTTCGAGGTCGAGAACGCCAGCTCCAACCCCGACCTGCACGAGCTCGAGGTCCTCGACGGGGAAACGGTGCTCGGCGAGACGCCGGACCTCAGCGAGGGGGACAGCGGCACCTTCACCCTCACCCTCGAGCAGGGCGAATACACCCTCCTCTGCCCCGGCAGCGACGGCGAGCCCGGCACGCTGACCGTGAGCGGCGAGCTGGAGACCGCGAACAGCCCCGAGGTCGACGCGGCGATCGACGACTACCGCTCCTACCTGGAGGAAAACACCGCCGAGCTGGTCTCCGCGACCGAACCGTTCGTCGCCGCGGTGGTCGCCGGGGACGTCGCCAGGGCGAAATCCCTCTACGCCGCCGCCCGCATCCCCTACGAGCGGATCGAGCCGGTCGCCGAGTCCTTCGGCAGCCTCGACCCGAAGATCGACGCGCGTGAAAACGACGTGCCGGCGAGCGAATTCGAAGGCTTCCACCGGATCGAGAAAGCGCTCTGGGAAGAAGGCACGGCCAAGGGCATGGCGCCCGTCGCCGAACAGCTCATGGCCGACGTCGAAGAACTGGCGCAGAAGGTGAAGACCGTCGAACTGCAGGCGGTGCAGATCGCCAACGGCGCCAACGAGCTGCTCGGTGAGGTCTCGGCTTCGAAGATCACCGGCGAGGAGGAGCGCTACTCGCACATCGACCTGGTCGACTTCGAGGCCAACGTCGAAGGGTCGGAGGCGGCCTTCGAAGCGGTGAAGCCCTTGCTTGACGAATCCGATGCCGACCTTTCGGGGGAGATCGAAGCGGACTTCAAGATGGTCTTCGACTCGCTGGAGCCGTACCGGACCGAAGGCGGGTTCGTGAGCTACACCGAGTTGACGAAGGCGGATACCAAGAAGCTGGCGGTTGGGATCGACACGTTGGCGGAGAAGTTGAGTCTGGTGCCGGCGGCTATTGCGCAGGCGGAACACGGGTAGGGCGGGGTTTGCCGGCTAGGGACCATGGTCTCTGGCCGGCGGGTCCTGTCTCCGATATTGGGCTCTCCCTAGCGGGAGAGTCCTCAATATCGTCGCCACCCGCCGGAGAAGTGCCTATGGTGGCCGGTCCGATGGCCGGAGAGGAGAAAAAGGCTGACGAGCTACTAGGCGTCCTTGGCTACCGCGAATGGCGGGCGGGTCAAAGGGAGGCGGTTGTCGCTGCCCTTGAAGGGCGGGATTCGTTGATCGTCATGCCTACGGGCGGGGGGAAGAGCCTCTGTTATCAGCTGCCTGGGCTTGCTTCTGAGGAGTTGACGATTGTTGTCAGTCCTCTGATCGCTCTGATGCGGGATCAGTGGGGGAAGCTGAGCTCGCAGGGGCACCGGGTGGCGATGATCACCTCGGGGATGGAGGACTGGGAGGTCTCCGAGGCGTTGGAGATGGTGCGGGGGGATGCGCGGATCGTCTACTGCGCGCCGGAGCGGTTCGGGTCGCAGGTGTTTCTCGACGCGCTCGCCCAGCGCGAGGTCGACCTCGTCGCGGTCGACGAGGCGCACTGCGTCTCGGAGTGGGGGCACGACTTCCGCCCTGACTACCTGCGCCTGCCCGAGGTCGTCCAGCGGCTGGGCCGGCCGACGGTGATGGCCTGCACGGCGACGGCGACGGTGCCGGTCGCGCGCGAGATCGCCACCCGCTTCGAGATGCGCGAGCCCCTGCAGGTGCGCGCCGGCTTTGACCGGCCGAACCTCTCCTTCGACGTCGTCGCGCTCGAGGGCAAGGGCTCGCAGGCGCGGCGGCAGGCGCTGCTGGAGACGGGGCTGGGCGACGCGGCCAACCTGCCGGCGATCGTCTACTGCGGCACCCGCAAGCAGACCGAAGAGGTTGCCGCCGAGCTGCGCGACGAAGGAATCGCCGCGGTCGCCTACCATGCCGGGCTCGAACCGGCCCACCGGACGGCGATCCAGGAGCGCTTCATGGCCACCGACAGCGGCGTCATCTGCGCCACCAACGCCTTCGGCATGGGCGTCGACAAGCCAGACGTGCGCTCGGTCTGGCACATGACGATCCCGACCAGCGTCGAGGCCTACTACCAGGAGGCGGGCCGCGCCGGGCGCGACGGCCTCCCTTCCCGGGCGGTGATGCTGGCGCTGAAAGCCGACCTCGGCCGCCTCGTCCGCTTCAACGAACAGCGCGCCGGCGACCCGGACCTGGCGATCGCCCGCGAGCGCGGCTGGCGCGCCTACCACGCGATCAAGGACTTCATCTACGGCAGGGAGTGCCGCCGCCGCGCCCTCCTCGACCACTTCTCCGACCGCACCGCGGGGGCGCCGCTGGAGCGCTGCTGCGACGTCTGCGACATGCTCGACTGGCTGCCCGACCCGGACACGATCGCGGTCCGCAAGTCGGCGCGGGCGAAGGCTCCGGCGACGCCCGCTCCCGACCTCGGCCCGGCCGATGCACCCCTCTTCGAGGCGCTGAAAGCCTGGCGACTGGGCGCTGCTGTCGGCAAGCCCGCCTACACCGTCGCCAGCAACAAAACCCTGACCGCGATCGCCACCGCCCGCCCGCACGACGAGGACTCGCTGCTGGCGATCAGCGGCGTCGGCCCCGCCTTCATCGAAAAGTACGCCCCCGAAGTCCTGGCGATCGTCGCCGAGCACGCCCAGCCGCTCGCCGCCTAGCCGGGAGCGCAACTGCGGTTGCAGGCCCTCGGCTCACGTCGGGGCCAACCCTTGCCGCTTGCCACCATGGACCGCTCGGTGCCCGGCCCGCTGAAGTCCCGTGCCGCACTTGCGGTTGCCCTTTGCAGCGCTCTCGCGCTGCTGCTGCTCGCTGCGCCCGTCGCCTCCGCCGGCGGTCTCCTCAAGCCGCCCGGCAAGAAGGTCTACTGGGGCGTCTCCGACACCGGCGACCCGGCCGACTTCGGCCAGTTCGCCGACGTGCTCAACAAGCACCCCGCGGTGATGCAGTCGTTCCGCACCTGGGGGACCGACTTCGACGAGGTGATCCGGCGCTGGCAGATCGCCAACGCGCGGCCGATGATCCACATCTCCACCGCCGACAACAACAGCGGTGCCGAGCTGATCACCCCCGCGCAGATCGCCGCCGGGGCCGGCGACGAGTACCTGGTCCGGCTCAACAAGCTCTTCGTCAACAAGAAGATGAAGGCCTACGTGCGGCCGCTGGGCGAGCCCAACCGCTGCCTCAACGTCTGGGCCGCCTACGACTGCTCGGGCGCCTCGCGCGGTCCCGAGCACAGCCCGCGCGCCTACAAACGCGCCTTCCGCCGCATCTACGTGATCGTCCACGGCGGCGGCAAGGCGGGGAAGATCAACCAGCGCCTGGCCGAAGCCGGACTGCCGCCGCTGAGCGTCGACGTGCCGGGCCTGGCGAAGGCGCCGATCGCGATCGTCTGGAGCCCCCTCCCCTCCGGCTCGCCGACCGTCCCCCACAACCGGCCGCGCCACTTCTACCCCGGCTCGCGCTGGACCGACTGGGCCGGGACCGACTTCTACGCCGGCTACCCGGAATGGAAGAGCCTGACCGGGCTCTACCGGCGCTTCTCCGGCAAGCCCTTCGCGATCACCGAGTGGGCGCTGGAAAGCAGCGACGACCCGGCCTTCGTCAGCAAGCTGTTCGCCTGGGTGCGCAGCCATCCGCGGACCAAGATGCTCGTCTACTACCAGGACTTCGGCAGCACCAGCAGCTACCGGATCCAGAACTACTCGACCGCGCTCAACGTCCTGCGCGCCCGCCTCCACTCCGGCCGCTTCCCCTCTTACGCGCCGGGCGCGCCTCAGCTACCGCCGCCACCCCCCGGTGGGGTTGGAGCGCCGTGATGCTCGAGTAGCCGGTGAGGTAGATCCGGCGCCCGTCGGAGATCACCGGCGTGTAAGTCCCCCTCGGGTAGCGGAAGACCCGCCGCCCGCTCCTCATCATGAAGCCGCTGGTCGTCTTGTTGGTGAACTCGGCGACGTAGACGATGTCACCGATCGCCGAGAGCGAGCCGATCACCTGGCCGCCGGCCGAACGGCTCCAGCGCACGCTGCCGTCCTTGGCGTCGAGCGCGTAGACGTTGCCGTCGAAGGAGCCGATGTAGACGGTCGGCGGGCTGTGGCGGGTGTTGGCGACGGTCGGGCCGGAGTAGGCGTAACCGCCGGTCGAGTAGGACCAGGCGAGGTCGCCGTTGGAGGTGTCGTAGCTGTAGACGCGGGCGTCGTTGTTGCCGGCGTAGACGCGGCCGTAGGCGACTGCCGGGGTCGAGTAGAAGGCGCCGGAGCCGCCGAAGCCGGGGCCGAGCGAGCCGCTCTGCCAGACCAGCTCGCCGGTCTCGGCGTCGACCGCGTTCATGTAGCCGCCGTAGTCGCCGACGAAGAGCTTGCCGCCGTAGTAGGCGGGCGCGGCCTTGATCGCGCCGCCCAGCGGGGTCGACCAGCGCACCTGCCCTTTGCCGGTGCTCATCGCGAACAGTTCGCCGTTCTCGACGCCGAAGTAGATGGTGCGGTCGATGATCAGCGGCGAGGACTCGGCCCGGCCCGGCAGGTCGCGTTTCCAGATCACCCTGCCGGTTTTCGCGTCGAGCTTGACGATGTGGCCGGGGACCAGGTTGACGATGTAGAGCCGGTGGTTGTAATAGGCCGGCGAGGAGGCGTTGAGGCGGCCGACCCGCCGTTTCCAGAGCTCTTTCCCGGTGTCGGCGTCGAGCGCGTAGGCGAAGCCGCTGTTGTTGACGAAGTAGAGCTTGCCCCCGACGTAGATCGGCGGGAACTCGAGCAGCGGCCGGTCGGTGAAGCGCCAGAGTTTGTCGAAGGGCGGCTTGATCCCTTTCACCGGCAGGTAGCGGGTGCGGGCGTTGTTGAAGCCGTAGACCGGCCAGTTGACGGTTTTCGGCTCCTTCGGCGGCGGCGGCTTCTGCGGCTTGAAGTGTTCGATCGCCTCCTGGTTGTGGACGTCGCCCGGGCGCTTCAGCTCCTGGTAGGCGACGAGGGCGCCGACCACCGCGACGAGGGCGCCGATGATCATCCCGATCGCCCAAGGCCGGTGATCGCGCCAGAGCCTGCGTGGGTGCAGCAGCAGCCGCAGGGGAGAGTCACGCAGGCGGCGGGCGGGTCGCCCGCCCTCAGCCATTCGCGGCGCGGCGCTCGGACTCTTTCGCGACGCCGGCGATCAGGTCCCGGATCGCTTTCTTCAGGATCGCCATGAAGACGGGCCCGGAGAGCGGGATCGTCGGCGTCGTCTTCACCGCGTAGGTGAGCTCGGTGCCGGCGCCCGCCGCTTTCAGTTCGACGGTGCCGACGTGGTCGCGCACCGGCAGGCCGGAGAGGATCTTGTAGGAGAAGCGGGTGGGGCGCTCGTAGCCGATCACTTCCTCGCGCATCGGCGGCCCCGGCACGGCGCTGAGGACGCGGATCGCACCGAGCCCGTTCGGGGCCGGATCGCCCTCGCGCTCGAGCTCGGCCTTGCGCAGGGACGTTATCTCCGTATAGCGGCGGTGGTCGGTGAGGACGTCGAAGACGACCTCGGGCGGCGCGGCCACCTGGCGGACGTATCTGAAGCTCGCCATCGCCGGACAGGCTACGTCAGACGCCAGCGTTGCGGGTCGGTGCCCTCGACCGCCTCGACCTCGCCGCCGATCGCCAAGTGGTCGAGGCAGGAGAGGACGATCTGCAGGGCCCAGGCGCTGGCGGGGGTGTTGACGTTCTCCGGGCCGATGATCAGGGCGACGATCTCGAAGGCGGTCTTCTCCCCCTCGGCGAGCGCCGCCCGCACTTTCCCCAGCAGCGAATCGACCTGGCGGCGGGACTCGGCGATCTTCGCCTCGGGGTCGCGAAAGGTGCGGCCGTGGCCGGGGAGGACGAGTTCCACGTCGAGGCCCTCGACCTGCTCCAGGCTGGAGAGGAATTCGCCGACGGGGTCGGGGCTGTGGCCGTAGTCGAAGAAGAGGACGGTGCGGCCGAGAAGGTGGTCGCCGGAGATCAGCAGCTTGCGCTCGGGCTGGTGGAGGACGACGTGGGACGGGGCGTGGCCCGGCGTCTCGTGCACCTGCCAGGTGCCGAGGTCGGTCTCCACCTCGACCCCCGGGACGAGCTCGCGGTCGGGCTCCTTGAGGACGTCGATCCCGGTTTCGTCGTCGCTGCGGGCCTCGCGGTAGCGCTCCAGCGAGGCCGGCGGCACGCCGCTCTGCCGCGCCACCTCGATCCGCGCCTCCAGCGCCGCCGCGGGGTCGTCGGCGAGCAGACGCACGTGCTCCCAGCGCGGGTGCATCCATAGCTCGCAGCCGGCCGCCTCGACGATCGAGCCGCCGAGCCCGTAGTGGTCGGTGTGGGAGTGGGTGCAGACGACGAGACGGACGTCCTCGATCCCGAAGCCCGCCTGGGTGAGGGCCAGGTCGAGCTGCCGCAGGCGGCCCTTGCCGCCCATCCCGGTGTCGAACATGACGAGGCCGCCGTCGTGCTCTACCGCCCAGGCGTTGCCGTGCGGGACTCCCGGCCAGGGCAGCGGCAACCGCAGTCGCCAGATGCCTGGAAGAACGCGTTCGGTCCGGGGCGCCTCGGCTTTTCCCGCACTGGCCACGCAGCCAATCCTTTCAGGGACGCTCGCGCTCCTGCATCAAGCCGGCGATCGCGAAGCAGGCGGCGCCGGCGAAGGTGGCCCAGTTGGCGATCCCGACCGCCAGCTCGTCGCCGGTCGCGGGGCGGACGAAGGCGGCGACCGCGGCGGCCATGAAGAGGGCCGAGCCGAGCTGGTTTACGACCACGATCCACCAGCCGAGGTCGGCGCGGCGCCCGCGCGGGCGGTCGCGGCGCATCTCGGTCAGGGCGAGATGGCCGGAGAGCAGGAAGAGGACGCAGCCGACGAATTCGGGCGTCCAGACGAGCCGGTGGACCTGGGCGGTGGTGAGGTCGCCGAGCAGCGCCGCCATCAGGCCGGCGCCGAAGTAGAGGGTGCCGACGAACAGGGCGACGGCGCTCGCCCAGTCGAGCCGCCCCGGCTCGGTCGACCACCAGCGCCAGGGCGCAGCCCGCACCACACCGTCTGGCCCGGTCCCGCGCGGCGCGTTGGCGACCTGCAGCACCGACGCGTAACCACCGGTGGTGAAGAACACCCCGCCGACCATGAAGACCGCCGCAGCCAACCGCGGCCCCCCGACATGCGCCTGCGCCAGCAGCGCCCCCACGCAGAACAACGACCCCCCGATCAAGAACGCGGTGGCGGCAACGGCATTGATCAACGTCAGCCGCCGCTTAGTCCCCTCATCCGCCCGCGCCCGAGCCGCGGCCGGCTCTGCACCCCAGCCACCACCAACCCCCGCTTGCGCAACGCCCGCCGATCGAGATCCACCGCGGCAGCGTATTGCCACGTTGACCGACCTCAATTCTCTGGCGGGTGGCGACGATCGGGAGGACTCTCCCGGTAGGGAGAGCCCCCGATCGGAGACAGGACCCGCCGGCCAGAAGCCCTGGTCCCTAATCAGTCGGCGTTGAAAGTCCCAGGATCCGACCCGATGCGCTCGCCCGTGTCCAGCCGCGCCAGCGCCGCCATGTCGTCCTCGCTCAACTCGAAGTCGAAGACCTCGAAATTCTCGCGGATCCGCTCCGGCGTCGCCGATTTCGGAATCACCACGTTGCCGACCTGCAGGTGCCAGCGGAGGATCACCTGCGCCGGGGTCCGGTCGCGGTGGGCGGCGACCGTGGCGATGGTGCCGTCCTCGAGCAGGTCCCCCTGCGCCAGCGGGCTCCAGGCCTCGGTGGCGATCTGATGCTCGTCGTCCCAAGCGCGCAGCTCGGGCTGCTGGAAGCGCGGGTGGAGCTCGACCTGGTTGACGGTCGGCCGCCGCTCGGCCTCCCGCTCCAGGCGTTCCAGATCCTCGATCCTGAAGTTGGAGACGCCGATCGAGCGGGCGCCGCCTTCCTCCTGGATCCGTTCGAAGGCGCGCCAGGTCTCGAGGAAGAGGTCACGGTCCGGCCGCGGCCAGTGGATCAGATAGAGGTCGACGTAGCCCGTGCCGAGCCGGCCGAGGCTCTTCTCGAATGCGGCCAGGGTCGAGTCGTACCCCTGCTGCGAGTTCCACAGCTTGGTGGTGACGAAGACGTCCTCGCGATCGACCCCGGTGGCGGCAATCGCCGCTCCCACCCCGACCTCGTTGCGGTAGGCGGCGGCGGTGTCGATGTGGCGATAGCCGACGCCGAGCGCCTCCTCGACCGCCTCCTGCGTCTCGTCGGGAGGGATCTGGAAGACGCCGAACCCGAGCTGGGGAATCTCGACGCCGTCGTGCAGGGTCAGGACGGGGACTTCGGTCGCATTGGCCATGCGCCCTCGGCTACCCCCGAGTTCGACTGACCAAGCAGGTCAAGGACGCAGGGAGCGCCGCGTGCTCTGCACGCAAGCGACCGAGGACGCCGAGATGCGCCGGTCAGGCGGACTTGGGCTAAGCGGTGGAGAGGCCGATGGCGAGCAAGGGGAAAGCGCTCATCACGCCGAGGTAGGCGCCCATCGCGGCGCCGCTGCCGAGGCTGGCCGTGCGCGAGCGCGCACCGGCGAACGCGCCGATCAAGACGAAGGCGGCGGCGATTCCGAATCCGAGCCAGAAGACCTGAGGCATTGCGGCGGCGAGAATACCCGAAGCCGGGGAGGAATCGCCGTCCGCGCGGCAAAGGCGCAGGCATGAACCAGTCAAGCGCCCAGAACAGCAAGCTGATCCTCGCGGCGATGATCTTCGCCGTCTCGATGACCTTCATCGACCAGACGATCGTCGCGATCGCGATCCCGACGATCCAGGACGACCTCTCGCTCTCGGCGACGGGGGTGCAGTGGATCATCAACGGCTACCTGCTCTCGCTCTCGGCGCTCTTCGCCTTCGGCGGGCGGCTGGCCGACATCGCCGGCCACCGCCGCATGGTGGTCCTCGGCGTCGTCGTCTTCGCCGTCGCCTCCGCCCTCTGCGGCGCCACCCCGACCGGCGAGCTCGACGAGACCTGGCTGATCGTCTTCCGCGTGATCCAGGGCGCCGGCGCGGCGATCATGTTCCCCGCGGCACTGGCGATCGTCCTCAACGCCTTCCCGGTCTCCGAACGCGGCAAGGCGATGGCGATCTTCTTCGCGATCGCCGGCGGCCTCACCGCGGTCGGCCCGCTGGCCGGCGGCTACCTGGTCGAGATCGACTGGCGGGCCATCTTCTGGGTCAACGTCCCGGTCGCGATCATCGCCCTCGCCCTGATCTGGAAGTCGAAGCCGGCCGACGAGAAGCACCCGGCGCCGATCGACAACACCGGCACGGCGCTGATCACCCTCGGCATGGGCTTCGCGGTGCTCGGCCTGCAGCAGTCGAGCGTCTGGGGCTGGGACAGCCCCGCCACCTGGGCCTGCATCGCCGGCGGGCTGGTGATCCTCGCCTCCTTCGTCCGCTACGAGCTGCGGACCGAGAACCCGCTGCTGCGGCTGGAGATCTTCAAGGACCGGGCCTTCGCGGTGGACAACATCATCCTCTTCCTGCTGATGATCCCCTTCGTCCCGCTGTTCTTCTTCGCCAGCATGTACGCGCAGATCTCGCTCGGCGAAAGCGCCTCGGAAACCGGGCTCTACCTGCTCATCTTCTTCGCCGGCTTCGCCACCGCCTCGCAGCGCGGCGGCCGCCTGCTCGACAAGGTCGGCGCCCGCAGCGCGGTCGTCCCCGGCTGCGCGATCGCCGCGGTCGGCTTCTACCTCTGGGGCAACTCGCTGACCGAGCTCTCGGTCTCCGACCAGTGGTACTGGATCGTGCTCTCCGGAATCGGGGTCGGGCTGGTCCTCAGCCCGGCCAACACCGACGCGCTGAACCGGGTCTCGCGCGACCGCTACGGCGAGGCGACCGGGATCACCCAGACCGTGCGCAACTTCGGCTCCAGCCTCGGGCTGGCGGTCCTCGGCTCGATCCTGATCCTCGAGAACCGCTCCAACCTGGAAGCGACCGCCGGCGAAAACGGGATTCCGAAGGAAGTCGGCAAGGAAATCGCCGACACGATCAGCCAGGGAACCGGGGCCGGCGAATCGCCAGAACACCTACCGGCGAACGTGCAGAAGGTGGTCGACTCGATCCCCCACGACTTCGCCCTCGCCTCGCGCACCGTCTTCTACGCGATGGCGGGCGTCATGGCGGTCGCCTTCGTCATCGCCCTCGTGCGGATGCCGGCGGGCAAAGTGGAAGATCCCGGCGACTAGCGCCGGCACAGGTACACGGCCTTCGAATGGACCTCTTCGTCGAGGCCGGGGTATAGGTCGCCCTCCTGCTCGCCGTAGAGAGCGACGAACCTGAGCCCGGCCGCCTCGATCGCCCTCAGCACCTCGTCTTCGGAGAAGTGGCGCTGCCGGTGCACGCCCTCGGCGCCCGGTTCGTCCGTCGCTTCGAACCGGGACTCGTAGAACGATCTCGGCGCCACCTCCTCCGCCGAGGTCCGCCCCCGCCAGACGAACCGCCGCCCTGTGCCCTCGACGACGAATTCCCCGCTGAAGAAGCCGCGGTAGGTGACCAGGGTGTTGACGTCGAAGACCGCGATCCCGTCGGCCGCCAGGTTCTGGCGGATCCCCTTCAGGGTCGCCTCCAGTTCCTCGGTCGAGAGCAGGTAGTTGATCGGATCGTTGATGACCCAGATCAGATCGAACTTGCCGAAGCTGGGAAGCTCGCGCATGTCGGCGACCCGCAGCGAGGCGCCGTGGCCGACCTTCGCCCGGGCGATCTCGATCATCGCCGGAGAGACGTCGCAGCCGGTCACCTGCCAGCCCCGCTCGAGCATCGGCAGGAAGCTGAAGCCGGTCCCGCAGCCGACGTCCAGCAATCGCCTGCCGCCGATCCCCCTCTCTTCGGCTTTCTCCAGCAGGACGCCGGTCCAGTGCTCGTACTTGTAGCCGTAGGCCCGGTTGAAGTCGTCGTAGACCGGGGCAAAGGCCTCGTAGGCTTCCCGCGCCCCGTCACCGGCGGGCCAGCGCGTCTTCATCTTTCTTGTCTCCACTTGGCACAGGCGCCCCCCGAGGCTTGCCTGAATGACTGGTTGATCTCACTGATCAAGTTTTCCTGATGGGGTTCGTAGTTCCCTCTCCGGGGTCACCAAAACCGCTGATACGTTCCCCCGCATGAGAGCCCGGGGCCTCGTCCTGCTGGGGGCCACCCTTCTCGCAGCGCTGGGATCGACCGCAGGGGCAGCCGCTGCCGGTCCGGGCCTGCCGGCACCGCCGGTCGATCCGGCCGCCCGGAAGCTGGCCGAGAGGTACGTCCCGATCGCGATGCTGCGGGAGCAGCAGGACCCGCCCTGCAACACCAAGGAGGAGCAGTACCAGCCGACCAGCGTCGAGGCGGTGCTCGGCAACCCCACCGTCACCCTCACCCACGAACTGCCGAACGGCAAGCTCAAGGACGTGAAGAAGGCGCCGACCGCGGCCGACATCGCCGGCCTGCGCGACGGCTGGTACCTCGACTACGAAGGCAAGGTCCTCGGCGACACCTGCGTCTACGCACGCGCCTTCGAGAAGCTGCTGGAGGAAGGCAGGGCGCCGGCGATCACCTACGCCCACGTCGCCCGCGAACCGAACCACGACGGCTTCGTCCTCCAGTTCTGGTTCTTCTGGTACTTCAACCAGTTCAACGACCTGCACGAGGCCGACTGGGAGGGGATGCAGCTCGCCTTCGAGTCGAACACCACGGCCGGGGCGCTGGAGGAAGAACCGAGCGAAGTGATCCTCTTCCAGCACGCGGGCGGCGAGCGCGCCGACTGGGAAGACGGCAAGGTGCAGAAGGAAGGCACGCACCCGGTCGTCTATCCCGCCGCCGGCTCGCACGCGACCTTCTACGACTCCGCCGTCTACGTCGAGAACGGGCAGAACGGGTCCGGGGTCGGCTGCGACGTCACCTCCGAACCGCTGCGCGAACTGAGGCTGCGGCCGGTGCTGCTGCCGGAAACGGCGCCGGAAGTGGGCGCCTTCCGGTGGCTCAGCTATCGCGGCCGCTGGGGCGAACGCGAAAAGGGGTTCAACAACGGCCCGACCGGTCCGGTGACGAAGACGGTCTGGCGCGAACCGTTCACCTGGATGGCGAAGCAGCGCTCGACCAGTCCGCGCTTCCCCGGCGGCTCGGTGGTCGGCGGCTCGGTGACGGGCGCCTTCTGCGGCGCGGTCACCGCGGTCACCGACTTCACCCACCTGGCGACCAAGTCGCGGCCGACCGCGATCGCGATCCTGGTCGCGATCCTCCTCCTGCTGATCGCCTTCGTTCTGGCGACCCGCTGGGGGCCGGTCGACCTGACCGAGCTGCGGGCGCGGCGCGCCTTCGGGCAGCTGCTGCGGACGGCGCGCCGTCTCTACCAGCGCCACTGGGCGGTGCTGGTTCCGATCGGGCTGCTCGCCTTCCCGATCGTCGGCGGCGTCAACCTGCTGGCCGAAGCGCTGCAGAACGGCCGCGGCGTCGACGAGGTAGCCGGGCGGGCAGGGGTGCACCTGGCGGCCGCCGACCTGCTCGAATCGATCGGCCGGCCGGTGGCCCAGGCCCTGGTCGCCGCGATCGTGATCATCTTCGTCCGCGAACTGGTCCGCGGGCGGCGGGCCGGCGTCGGCGACTCGGTGCGGGGAATGCTGGCGCGCTTCTGGCGGGTGGTCGCTGCCCAGCTGCTGGCGATGCTGGGGGTTTTCCTGCTCGCGCTCACGGTTGTCGGCCTCCCCTTCGCCGCCTGGAAATACGTCAGCTGGCTCTTCGTCCAGCAGGAAGTCCTCTTCACCGACAAGTCGATCCGCGAGGCCTTTCGCGGCAGCTCGGAGCTGGTACGCGGCCGCTGGTGGCACACGGTCCGCGTCGCCGGCGTGCTCTGGCTGCTCAGCATCGCCGCCGGGCCGATCCTCGGCTTCGCGCTGATCTTCGCCGACTTCCCGCTGTTCTGGATCAACGTCGTCGGCTCGGTCGTCTTCGCGCTCTTCATCCCCTACGTCGCGGTCGGGCAGACGCTCCTCTACTTCGACCTGCAGGTACGCGAGGGGGAGGAACCGGTTCCGAAGCGACGGCGGCTGCGTTTCTGGCGGCCGAGCCCGGCGCCGAGCAGCTAGTTTTCTCCCCGTGAAGATCCTCGCCTTCAGCGACCTCCACCGCGACCTCGAGCAGGCGGCGCGGCTGGTCGAGATGGCCGCCGATGCCGACGTCGTGATCGGCGCCGGCGACTTCGCCTCGGTTCACGAGGGGTTGGAGGAAACGATCGGCGCCCTCGCAGGGATCGAGACGCCGACCGTCCTCGTACCTGGTAACAACGAGACCGCCGATGCGTTGCGGTCCGCTACCACGGATTGGGGAGCCGCCACCGTGCTGCACGGCGAGGGGACGACGATCGAGGGCACCGAGTTCTTCGGCCTCGGGGCCGGAATTCCGGTCACCCCCTGGGACTGGAGCTTCGACCTCGACGACGAGGCGGCAACCGGGCTTCTGGCCGCCTGCCCCGAGGGCGCCGTCCTCGTCCTCCACTCGCCGCCCAAGGACCACTGCGACGCCGCCGGCGACGGCGGCAACTTCGGCAGCCCGGCCCTGCTGCGGGCGATCGAAGAGAAGCGCCCCCGCCTCGCCGTCTGCGGCCACATCCACGAGTCCTGGGGCTGCGAGAGCCAGGTCGGCCCCACCCCGGTCCGCAACCTCGGCCCCAAGGGCACCTGGATCGAGATCTAGGCGTTCTGCGCGGCCAGCTGATGCAAGGTCTCGGGAGCGATATCCGCTCCGTTCGGCCAGACGATCGTCCCTAGCTCTTCATCGAGCTCTACCCGGGCGAAGAACTCAGGGTCGGACAACACGGGCAAATACCCCGCTCCAGTCTTCGTTCGAGAAATCGACCTCTCCGACGGTTCCGTCGTTGAAGCCGAGGCGGAGTCGGTGAGCCCCGACAAGGTCCAAATCAGTGACATGGACGACCTTCTCCATCAGGGTGATACTAGGGAAGGGGTCAATGCGCTCCAGTACCTCTCCATGCTCTGCAAGATCCCAGTTCTTCAGCAACTCGCTCGAACCTAGGAGGCCGCGACGCACGAGTGGCGCGCACAATGTGCCAGCTCCCTCACGCCATACTTGCGTGAATGTCGTATCGCCTCCTTCGCGCCGCCGACGCCTTCTGGCGGCGGTCGAACCAGATGCAGACGCCGAACACGGACCTCGGCGGGCAGCTCGAGGCGTCGCAGCTGGGGGCGCGGATGTGGCGGTTGGAGCCGGGGAAAGCCTCGACCAAGCACCGGCACTTCACCCAGGAGGAGCTATACGTGCTGCTCGAGGGCGAGGGCCGGGTGCGGATCGGGGACGAGGTGCTGACGCTGGCGCCGCTGGACTCCCTGCTGGTCGAGCCGGACACCGAGCGTCAGCTGTTCAACGACACCGATGCCGACCAGCTGTGGCTCGTGGTGGGCGCTCCCCGCGAAGAGATCACCAGCACCCTCGAGATGAGCGAGGAGCAGCTGCGGCACATGTACCCGGACGGCCCGAAAGCACTGCCGCCCGAGCTGGACGAATTCAGTGGACGCTGAATTCGATCACTAGAGGGCGAGCGAGACCGGCTCTTCGAGCAGCTGCTTGACCCGGGCGAGGAACTCGGCGCCCTCGGCGCCGTAGAGGATGCGGTGGTCGCAGGAGAGGGTCGCCTTCATCAGCTGCGCCGGGACGATCTCGCCGTCGCGGACGGCGGGAAGCTCGCGGATCGCGCCGACGGCGAGGATCGCCGCCTGGCCCATGTTGATCACCGCGTCGAACTCGTCGATCTCGAACATCCCCAGGTTGGAGACGGTGAAGGTGCCGCCCGAGAGCTCCGGCGGCGTCACCGAGCCGTCGCGCACCTTGGCGGCGACGGTACGGGTGTCGGTGGCGATCTGCCGCAGGCCCTTCCTGTCGGCGTCGAAGATCGTCGGCACGACAAGCGCTTCGGAGGCGGCGACGGCGACGCCGACGTTGACCCGCGAGTAGAGCTCGAACCGCCCGTCGCGATAGGCGCCGTTGGCTTTCGGGAACTCACGCAGGGCGATCGCGCACGCCTTGACGATCATGTCGTTGAAGGAGGGCACCACGTCGCCCTCCTTGGACGCGGCCTTGATCGCCGCCCGCGCCGCGACCGCCTTCCCCATGTCGATCTCGATCGTCAGGTAGAAGTGCGGCGCCGTCGCCTTCGACTCCGCCATGCGGCGGGCGATCGTCTGCTGCAATTTGTTCAGGTCACGAGTTTCGACTTCACCCTTGGCGGTTTCAGACGGAGCCTGTTGGCCAGCGGGTCCTGCCACCTGCGGAGGTGCCTGCGCTGGATGCTCGGCACCTCCTCCGGCGCCACCCACTGGAGAAGCGCCTCCGGCTGACTCTGCTTCCTCTACGTCGTGCTTGATGATCCGGCCCCCGGGGCCGGAGCCATGTAGGTCTTTCAGGTTCAGGCCCTTGTCACGAGCCAGGCGACGAGCCAGCGGCGAAGCTTTGACCCGCTCCCCGTCCTCGGACCCCGGCTCAGCGGCTCGACCCTCGGCGTCAGCCGTCTTCTCTTGTCCCGTGGGTGGCGACGATTCCGAGGACTCTCCCGGTAGGGAGAGCCCGGAATCGGAGACAGGACCCGCGGGCCGAGCGCTCCGTCCCTGATCCGAAGCTGCCTGCCCGTTCGACTCCCCGATGCGCGCGATAGGACTGCCGATCGGCAGAGTCTCGCCTTCCTGGGCCAGGATCTCGGTCAGCGTCCCCGCGACATCGGATTCGTAGGCCATGTTCGCCTTGTCGGTCTCGATTTCCACCAGCTCGTCGCCGACCGCGACCTCGTCCCCGACCTGCTTCAGCCAGGAGAGGATGGTTCCCTCCTCCATCGAGTCGGAGAGGCGGGGCATCACCACCTCACTCATGGGGCAACTCCATGCCTACAGATTGCCACTTCGGCCCGGCGGCTCTCACCCGCGGGTGAGCAGAGCGCCGAGGACGAGCGAAGCGGCCGCCTGGCGCAGGACGTCGCCGGTCACATTCCCCATCACGACCTCCTGCCGCGCCTGCAGCTTGCCGACCGTGGCGATCGGCTCGACGTCGGAGCGGGGTTCCGGCGGCGCCGTCGCCACCGCCTGGCCGTAGGCGAGGCAGCCTTCGACGCCCTGGGCGATCAGCTGGGCCCGGTAGTCGGCGCCCTCTTCGATCGGGTGCAGGTTGTCGGCCTGCATCAGCTCGGGGTGGGCGAACACCGCTCCCTGCCAGTCGGGCACCTGCGTCCCCGGCCGCGAGGCGGCGAATTCGGCCACCACCCGGTTCTTGCCGCTGTCGTCGACGCCGCCGGGGTGCAACCCGTGGATCGTTGGCACGACCATGCAGCGATTGCCCACCGTTTCCGCGACCTTGGCGAGGTTGCCGGCGAGGATCTCGGGATAGGACGGGTTGTCGTTGGTCCCGGCGTCGAAGACGACCACGTCGACCGAGGGGTCGTAGCTTTCCTGGAAGAGGTCATAGATCTGGTAGCTGTTGTAGCCGCCGACCGCGTTGACGGTCAGTTCGACCCCCGGCAGGTAACGGCTCAGGTAGGGAGAGGTCAGCTCCTCGAGGCTGTCGCCGACGACCAGCACGTGCGGCGGGGCCGAGCGTGCCGGTGCCGGCGAAGCGCAGAGGCAGGCGAGCGCCACCGCCAGCATCAATCCCCCGAAGAGCCCGAATCGCCGCACGGGACGGGTTTCTACACGACGTAGACTGCCGCGCGTGCTCGCCGCCGCTCGGCTCCAGCTCCTCGCCTGCGCCGTGATCGGCGCGCTGCTGGTGGTCGGCTGCGGGGGCGACGAGGAAGGCACGACGCAGGAGCTGACGATCTCCAGTCGCCCGGACGGAGCGGCGAAGGACAAGGACGCGCCGGCCCCCCAGGGCGACGGAAGGCCGCGGCGCGCCCCCGCCGGCAGCCTCTGTCAGAGCCAGCTCGGCAGCTTCGTCGGCTCGATGGACGGCCTGCGCCGCCGCCTCGCCGTCGGCGTCACCTACGACCAGTACGTCGCCGAGGTGCGAGGCATCCGCTCCACCTACGGCGAGATCCCGACCCGGAAGCTGCAGATCGACTGCCTCACCCTGGTCGCCACCCCGAGCGAGAAGGCGTTCAACCGCTACATCGAGGGCGCCAACGACTGGGGCGAATGCGTCTCCGAGCTCGGTTGCGGCACGGCGACGATCGAACCGGTCCTGCAGCGCCGCTGGCGGATCGCCTCGCACTTCCTCTCGGAAGCGAAAGACGGCCTCGACGCCATCGCCGGCTAGTTCACGCCTTGAAAATGCGAGAGCCGCCCCGGAGGACGGCTCTCGCCTGGTGCAAAGGAACGAACGCGGGGAACTGCGACCGAGCGGGACAAGACCCGGCTCCCTTCGCTCGCCGGTGCCCGGGGTGGATTCCGCCGGGCGCCCTAACCAGTGCGGCGCCTAGCGGCCCTGCACCTCCAGAGTCCCATCAAGCATGTGAATCAAGTTAGGACCACCTCCTTTCTCTGGTGAAAGGAAGTGAAGCAAATGCGGAGGTCGGGCCCAAATCCCTACGTCGCGGCCTCCTCCGGCAGCTCGTCGCCGAGGATGTCCTTGCCGCGGCGGCCCTGCCAGCGGCGCCAGGCCTCGAAGCCGGCGCCGACCGCCATCGCGGCGGCGAAGGAGGTCGCCAGCGGCAGCCAGAGGCTGTCCTTGAAGGTCTCGCCGCCGAGGTAGCCGAGCATCGAGATGTAGACGGCCCAGATGGCGGCGGCGAAGGCGTCGGCGACGAGGAACTGGCGATAGGGCATCTCCAGGGTGCCGGCGGCGAAGGTGGTGGCCGTGCGGCCGCCGGGAATGAAGCGTCCGGCGCCGATCAGGATCGCCCCGCGCCGGCGCAGCGCCTGCTCCGCCCAGAGCAGTCGCGCCTGCCCCTTCTCGCCCTGAAAGAGACGGTCGGCGACCGGGTCGCCGATCTTGCGGCCGAGGAAGTAGCAGACGTTGTCGCCGATGAAGGCGCCGAGCGCCACCGCCGGCACGATCAGCCAGATGAAGAGTTCGCCCTGCGCCGCGAGGACCGAGGCGGTGATCACGATCGTCTCCGAAGGGATCAGCGGGAAGAGGACGTCGGTCGCGCAGGCGAAGGCGACGACCGGGTAGGTGACGGCGCTCTGCGAGACCTCCTGCGTGAGCCAGTGGAACACCCCGTCCGGCTACCCGGATCGGGTTGGTTTACCAATCTCCAGCCGGGTATTGAAGCTGCATGTCAACCGGACTGATCATCGCCATCGTCGTCCTAGTCGGCGTCCTCCTGGTCATTGCCTTCGTCGCCGCGCGCCGGCGACGGGCTCGCCGTGAAGTGGAACGCCAGCGCCTCAGCGAACAGGCCGGCGGCCACCGCCAGGAGGCCGATTTGCACGCCGGCAAAGCGCAGGAGCATGAGGAAACCGCCCAGGAAGCCGCCGAGCGCGCCGAGCGCGAGCGCCAGCTCGCCCGCCGGCACGGCGAGAAAGCGGACGACCTGGAGCAGAAGCTCTAGATCAACTCGACAGGGGAGAACTGAAAATGCTTATCGGAGTCGTAGTCGGAATCTGCGTCCTGCTGTTGATCCTCGGCTTCCTCGTGCCGAGGCTCTCCAACCACGCCAAGCGCGGAGCCGACAAGGGCTTCGGCGCCGGCCAGCGCGCCGGCGGCAAGGCCCCCGGCCCGATCGGCCGTCTGCTGAGCAAATCGTTCGGCAAATCCCAGAGCGCCGCCGACAAGAGCCACTCGGCCGGCAAGACCGCCCGCCAGAAGCTGCCGTTCTAGCGGCGCAGCGCTACAAAACTGGCCAGCCAGCCAGTATGCTTGCGCAGCGTGCCGGACCAAGCTGAGATCGCCGCCGGGAAAGGGAACATCGAGGACGCCCTGGTGCTCGAGCGGGAGCACTGGGAGAACGGGCCGCCGCTGGAGCTGTTCAAGCGGATGCGCAGCGAGTGCCCCGTGCACTGGACCTCGGAAGTGACCGAGCTGCCGCAGGCGAAGGGCTTCTGGTCGGTGACGCGCGCCGACGACGTCCACAAGATCAGCCGCGACTGGGAGACCTACTCCTCCGAACGCGGCGGCGTGGTGGTGATCGACGAGGTCTTCCCGATCGAGCTGGCGCGGGCGATGTTCATCGGCATGGACCCGCCCAAGCACGACCGGCTGAAGGCGCTCTTCCAGGCGGGCTTCACGCCGAAGCGGATCGCGGCGCACACCGACGCCATCCGCGAGATCGTCACCGGCACGCTCGACAAGCTCGAGGGGCAGGAGACCTGCGACCTCGTCACAGCCGTCGCCCAGCCCGCGGTCTCGCGGGTGATCGGCAGCTTCATGGGCATCCCCGAGGAGGACGACGCGGCCTGGGCGGAGCTGATGAACATGGCGCTGGCCGCCAACGACCCCGACTACAGCCCCGACGTCGAGAACGTCGAAGAGACGATCCAGGAGGCGGTCCAGCAGATCTTCGCCCGCTGCAGCGGGATGATCGCCGAGCGGCGCGAGAACCCCACCGACGACCTCACCACGGTCCTCGTCAACGCCGAGGTCGAAGGCCAGAAGCTGGAGGAGCACGAGATCGTGATGGGCTTCTTCCTTCTCGTCGCCGCCGGCAACGACAGCACCAAGGCGACCTACTCGAGCGCGATGCGGGCGCTGATGGAACACCCGGACCAGCGCCAGATGCTGGTCGACGACCCCTCGCTGATCCCCGGCGCGGTCGAGGAGGCGCTGCGGATGTTCCCCGCCTTCGCCCACTTCCGCCGCACCGCGACCAGGGACGTCGAGCTCGGCGGGCAGCAGATCAAAGAGGGTGAGAAGGTGGTCATGTGGTACGCGTCGTCCAACCGCGACGAGACGCGCTACGAGGACCCCGACCGCTTCGACGTCCTCCGCAACCCAGAGCACCAGGCCTTCGGGGCGGGCGGGCGCCACTTCTGCCTCGGCGCCGCGCTGGCCCGGCTGGAGCTGAAGATCCTCCTCGAGGAGACCCTCGCCCGCTACCCGAAGATGGAGATGGCGGGCGCCCCGATCTACGTCGAGTCGGGCTTCCTCAACCAGCTGAAAAGCCTGCCGGTCCGGCTCAACGGCTGACCCCGGGAACCGATGGCGGCGGTCAGCGCGGCGACCAGGTCGGAGGTCGGACGCGTCGTCGCCGACCTGCACGCCGCGTTCATGGACGACCCGGTCCTCTGCTGGGCCTTCCCGGACGAGGACAGGCGCCGCCGTTACGGCAGGCACTACTTCGAGATGCAGGCGCGGCGGCTCGTCCGGGACGGGCTGGCGTGGCGAGCAGACGGAGGCGGGGCGCTGTGGGCCGGAGCGGGCCGCTGGCGCGAGTCGCCGCTCGAGGCGCTGCGGCTGGGCATAGCCACCTTCCGCGGCACCTGGCCCCGCGGCGGCCGGGTCGCCCGCGGCCTGCTCGGAGTCGAGTCCCGGCACCCGCGGGAGCCGCACCTGTACCTGGCGGTCGTCGGCGTCCGCCCGGAGCGGCAGGGCCAGGGTCTCGGCACCGCCCTGCTCCAACCCGGCCTCTCCGAGGCCGACCGGCTCGGCCTCCCGGCCTACCTGGAGAGCAGCAACATCCGCAACGTCCCGCTCTACGAACGCCACGGCTTCGAGATCACCGAGGAAGTGCGGCTCCCGGGCGGGCCGCCGGTGTGGCTGATGTGGCGCCCGGCCGGCGCCGAGCTCAGGGCAGCGTGACCGGAGTCGAGGGCGGCGAACCGCTCTTCAGCAGCGTCGAGAGGTAGATCACGACCGGCTTGCTGCCCCGGTTGGCCGCTTCGTGGATGTCGGACGGCTGCTCGACCAGCCACTGCCCGGCCTCGATGCGGGCGGTCTGCCCGGCGGCGATCGTCCGCACCCGCCGCGGGTCTTTTTCCGCGTCGCCTTCGCTGACCACCGCCGAGCCCTTGCGCACCGTGTAGGTGAGGGTCCCGGAGGCGATCCGCGAGATCTGCGTCCCGAGGTGATGGTGCAACGCCAGCTTCGCCCCCGGTTCGACCACCACCCGGCTCAGCACCATGGTCCGGCCGGGAGCGCCCTGCACCTTGTCGGTCTGAGCGAGCGCACTGCGCACCGCGGTCGGCCCGGAGGGACCAGCCAGGGCGCCCGGCAGCAGCGCACCGAGCGCGAAAACCGCGGCCAGAGCGGTGGCCAGCGAAAGTCGAGAACGAGTCGTGGTCGGCATCGGAGAGGCACCCTAGGACGGCGATCGGATGGGTGGAGACGCCTCTGTCCCACCCGCCGAACTGCTCGCGCGCAAAGTGGCGAACCGCATACACATGTACACATAAAGGTTTGTTGACTCTGACTAGTTAGGTGTGTTTTATGAATGCGTACTGTTCACGTCCACGGAAAGGTCGCCGCGATGGATTCCGAGTTCCGCGAGATACCGAGGCCGACGCGGGCGGGCGCCGTCGAGGTCCCTGCGCCGCTGATCGAGCCGCCGCTGCGCGAGATGCCGGAGTGGCCGGGAGCACAGCTCGAACGCGACCCCGAGCCCTTCGAGGTGGAACCCGGAGACGACATCGAAGGCCTGGTGGCGCGAGCGCAGGAGGTGGCGCAGGCCGACCCCCGCGTCCGCGAGCACCTCGGCGGCGGCCGCGTCGCCTGGATCGGCGCCGGCGTTCTGGACGCCAAAGACGACGAGGGCCCGAGCGCGGTGGCGGTCGCCTTCGACTACGACCGCAGCCTGGCGGTGGAGGTGCGGCTCGCCGGCAAGGACGGCAACTTCGAGGTGATCGACGTCGCGGACGTCGCCTACCATCCCGCGCCCAGCGACGAGGAGATCGCCCGGGCGACCGAGCTGGCGCGCAGCGACCGGCGGGTGGCCGAACAGCTCTCCGAGGAGCTGGAGTCGACCGCGATCCTGGTCAGCGACGTCGAGCAGGGGGACCGGCACTACGGCAGCCGCCGCATCGAGATCGGCTTCGGCCGCGCCGACGAACGCCTGCCGCTGATCCGCGCCCTGGTGGACCTGGGCGAGGAGCGGGTGCTCGGAGTGCATGCAGAGAACGGGTACCGCTACGAGTCGGGAGGAGAGCGCTGATGAGCGAGTCAGGGCACATCGTCTGGCCCAGCGCCTCGAACAAGCTGTGGGAGATGGACTACACCCTCGCCGACAGCCCGGACTCGGAGGGGATCGTGGTCAGGGGCGTGCGCTTCCGCAACCGGCTCCTCTTCTACAAGGCCAGCCTGCCGTCGCTGCGGGTGCAGTACGACCGCAACGCCTGCGGGCCCTACAAGGACCCCCTCAACTACGACGTGTCGGTGCCCTCGAGCCGCTGCCCGAACAAGCGCGTGTGCGTCTTCACGTACAGCAGCGGCGGTCATCAGTGCCTGGGGCTGCAGGCCAACTACCGGATCGGCGCCTACCGCCTGATCCAGTACTTCGTCTTCGTCGACGACGGCCGGGTCCTCTGCCGCCTCTACAGCGCGGGACTGCAGTGCAACGCAACCCACCGGCATCACGCCTACTGGCGCTTCGACTTCGACATCGAGGGAGCTTCCAACGACCTCGGGTTCGAGTACAACACCTACACCTCCAACCTCGGCTGGGGTCAGGGTTGGCACATGAAGAACCCCGAGATATCTAGGGTCAAGAATCCCGGCTCCCGCCGCTGCTGGGCGATCATGGAGGGCTCCAGCGGCCGCGGATATTTCATCCTGCCCGGTGGCGACGACGGTGTCGCCGACGCGTTCTCCAACCAGGACATCTGGTTCATGCGTTACCACGGCAGCGAGGACCAGCACGGCCGGCTCGGATCCGCGGCCAACGACGGCCTCGCACCGCTGCTCAACGGCGAGAACCTGAACGGCCAGGACATCGTCGTCTGGTACTGCGCCCACCTCCACCACCACGCCGACGACGGCGGCGAGGAGTGGCACAGCGCCGGGCCGGATCTGGTGCCCTTCCGCTGGTAGCCGGCACCCGGTGCCATATATAGGGAGGAGGGTTCTGATGACACGGCTCCTCTGCCGGGTTACCGGTGGGGGTACAACGCGACCCCCAACCGCGGTCGCGTTCTTTGTCGATCTAACTAACAGCGGCGGCACCTTTGAAGGCATGCCCCGGCGGCAACTCGATGTCGATTCTTCGCTGCCCGTACCGGTGACAGAGCCTTATGCGGTGCCAACACAGTCACCAATCCGGCTTGCTTCGGGAAGCGCATTGACGAATCTCCCGAGAGGGTGAATCCCGAGCAAAATACTCAGCTGTTCTTGACGGGTACTGGTCGCGGGTGTAAACAGGCACGAGTTTCTCACTCACAGAAGGAGACAAAATGAAATGCTTGAGGATGTTCGGAGCTGTTGCGGCGATCGCAGCTGCCTTTATGGCATTCGCGGGTCCTGCTTCGGCTACCACTGCCACATCATCTGGCGGCAGCTTCACAGCCACAATTCACATCGTCTGGGGCAGTTGGGAAATGCATGGCGAAGCTTTTTCAGTGAATTGCAGAAGCGGGACATTGCATATGACAATTCATGTCCACGGCTCATCAGTGACAGCTGCGGGCCCCGTTAACAACACATCGCTAAGTGAATGCAGCTTTCCAATAACAGTGCTCAAATCTGGAACGGTGGAATTCCACGCTACCTCGGGAGGCAACGCCACAGTCACATCAACGGGTGCCGAACTGACATTCCATGGGCCCTTTGGCATTAACTGCCTCTATAAAACTACCGCCACTGACATCGGTACGTTAACAGGTGGCACCACAGCAAAACTGGACTACGACTCTTCGCTGATCCCACGGACCGGCGACAGCGCTTTTTGCGGTGGCAACGGAGAATTGACAGGGAGTGGAGTAGTGTCTTCCCCTGACACTCTGATATTTGACTAGTAGGTTTTTAGCTGTTTTCATAACGCGTGGCCGCCCTTTTGGGGGCGGCCACGTTCCCTAGGTATTAGTTCTCGTCCCTTTGCGGTTGGCACAGCTTGCGTCGGATAGAAATATTCTCTGATTCGGCTGAGATCGGCAGGAATCTGTGGGCTTCTTGCCCCGGCGTCCAGCGGAACGAGGCATCAGGGGACCAGGACCATGTGCCGCCGCCCCAGCTGAGCCCCCTCGGAACCAGCGTTTTTGAGAAATCTGATGTTCTGTTGCGGAACGGTAGGATCGCGCGCCATGGGCAAGGGGTACTTCGCCATCCAGGCAATCGGCAAAGACAAACCCGGTTTGGTCGCGAAGATCACGGGAGTGGTCTGCGAAAGGTTTGGCTGCAACATCGAGGGGTCGGCGATGACGATCGTCGGTGGCCATTTCGCCTCGACGCTAATTGCTTCGGCCCTCGAAGAGATCAACGAGGCCAACCTGCGGGAGGCCTTGGCCGCAGAGCTCGAGCTCGGCCTCCATGTCAGTCCAATCGCTGAGGCCGACGTTGGTCGCTCCTGGCGCGAAGCCTCGCATGAGGTGACGGTCGAGACCGTGGAGCGCCATGGGCTGGTCCTCGAAATCTCCCGCGTCCTCTTCGACCATGGGATGAACATCAACTATCTCGGCAGCTCCTGCAACTCCGGCCGGAACTCCTGCACGGTCGTGATCACCACCGCTCTCCCCGGAAGCATGCGTGCGAAGGAACTCGAGTGGCTCCTCGAAAAAACCCTCCCCGGGGACGTCTTCGTCGATGTCAAACCAGTTCAGGCTGGCTCTTCTGAAGCTCCATAGCCGACCGGGACCTCGCGCAGGCGACGCACCGCGGCATTGATCAGGGTCGCACCCTCGCCGCTCTCCGCGCTGATTCGTTGATCGATCAGGGTCGCGAATTCGGAGACCGCCGCCTGCAGCTGATCGGTGCCAGCGGCAGGCCTGTCCAGCCTCCACATACCGAACTCCGCCCATCCCTCCTCACGCTCGCGCAGTGCCCCGCAAACAGGTTCGTCCCAATGTTCGGGAACTTCTTCGATCGCGACATCGTCGGGAAAGAGGTTGGCGAGCTCTACTGCTTCCTCGGTGACCTGGCGCGGTGAGAACTCAACGCCGCTATCGGGCTCGAACAGCTCCCCGCCCCCCGCTAGGCGCGCCGCGTGCAGGATCTGCTCCGCCCAGCGCCAAGTCGGGACGAACTTTGCCCGCGCTTCGGCGGGTGGCGCCTTGACCGCGGCGCCCGTTCGGATTCGATTTTCCAGCGTGGCGAAGCGGCCGTTGCGCGAATCGAGCAGAGCCCCGATCCGAATCGCCGCGTAGATCGTCTCCGGATACTGCGTCGCCTGGTGGAGAAAGAGCTCCTCGCAGAGCGCCTTCATCGCTCCCAGCGGGTCGGCGACTGCGCCGGCGCGGCGCGAGGAGATGTGGACGACGCGGGGCACGCCGGTCTCCCCCGCGGCCCGCACGGTTTCCCTGGCGGCTCCCGCCTCGTTGACGAAGAGGCTCTTCCAACCGAATGGATCGATGTAGAGACGACGCGGCTCGAAGGCTTCCGGCGAACCGTTGCCAGTGGCATTGAAGACAACATATGGAGAGCAACTCTCGAAGACTCCAGTCAGGAACCCTGATTCGCTGGCGTTCCCGAGCCGGACCTCGATCGCTTCGAAGTCACGAAAATCGCACAACTCGGTTTCGATCTTTCTCAGTGCGCTTTCGCGCTGGTCAACGACGACCAGGCGACGCACCTCCGCATCGACGAGGCGCCGGCAGAGCTCGGCGCCGATCGCGCCGGCTCCGATCACGACCACCGTCTTGAACTGAAGCCAGCCGGTCGCGAGCAGATCGAGGGCTCGGCGCTCCTCGCCAAGCGTCTCCTCAATCCGCACCGGCCGCAGCTGCGTCATCAGACTCCTGCGATTCTCATTGCGAGTCCAGCCAATGCCCAGCTCGTGCATTCCCGGGAGGTTGAGAAGCGGCGTCTCGGCCTCGCGGCAGGCGAGGACGACCTTACGCCGTCGGGCCCCCGAGAGCGTCGGGATTGCCAGCAGCACTTCATCCGGCTTGATGTCACCCAGCAAGCCGGTGAGGTCCTCGATCCGCCCGAGAATCGGATCGTTAGCCGCGCCGGGAACCTCGGCAACCCCGTCGTCGACGAAGCCGCAGACGAAATAGCGCTCCGGATCGAGCGACTCGCGCAGGTAGGAACCACCGGACCCGGCGCCCACGATGATCACCCGCCGCACCGAGTCGTCCAACCGGGCGAAGGCGCCACGCTGGACCTTCATCTGTAGCTGCCAAGGGCGCCGCAGCGGTTTCCTCGTCCGCACCATCGCCTCGTAGCGGTCCATCGTCGCCAGCTCATCGCCCGCCTGCTCGGTCAGGTCCTTGGCGCAATCGGCTGCCAGCACCTTGCGCAGGTACCGCCGGGATTCGGTGAACTGGTTGCAATCTTTGAGGTGCCGGGCGAGGCCCAGCGCGCTTTCCGAGAAGAGGCGGGGGTCACGCGTTCCCATCGCATAGTGGAACAACTTCTCGACGCGCTCACCCACCAGGTGGACGCTGCCCAGCTGCAGCGCCATCCGGAGGGCGGCGTACGGGGAAACCTCTTCGTCATGCATTTCGACCACTCGACGCCAGCGCTCATAGGCCTCCTGTGGCGCCTCCTCGACTCGCAGGTCGGCGAGGCGGTACTCGGCGATCGCGACGATGTGGCGCTCGGCCGCACTAGCTGAGCGGTTCGGGTCGATATCCCTGACCAGCACGGCGTAGGCGCGCCGTGCGCGGTCGTACCTCCCGATCTGCTGCCAGGCCCGGGCCAACTGCAACTGCACTTCCAGATACTGGGACTGCGGCTTTCCAAACTCTTCGGGACGGTGGTCCTCGGTTGCGCTGGCTGCGTCAAGCAGGGCTCGCTCAGCCCACTCGTTGGCGCCGATCTGCTGGTACAGGAGGGCAATCTGAATCCAGCCCTCGGAGGTTGCGTACGGGTGGCCGAGACTCTGGATCTCGTCCATCGTCCGAAGTGCCTCCTCCTGTTCGCAACTAGCCACGTGGTCGCGGAGCCTGCTCAAGGCATCTTTGGTCAGATTGCGGTTCATCGTGACAAGTGAAGCAGCGCGTCAGGCCATTACCGGATCTTTTCCTAAATCCGGGTCGAGGTAGAGGGCGCGGTCGACAACCCTCACTGCTTGGCAATACGGCTCCGCGTGAGAGTGATGGAACTCATGGAGTCGTAAACGTTCACCAGGGGTAGCGGCCGCGTATGTCGAGGCCTGCCGGGCAAGCTGCTCCGCGCCCCTCATCAGCTCGGCCGGCGGCACTGCCGACCGCTGCGCGCCATGGGCGAGGAAGTACTCCGGTGCCTCCTCGGCAGGGAACCGGAAAAGGTGCTCCTCTAGGACCCCAGAACCGCCGCTGTGACAGCTCTGCAGGTCCTTGATCCGGATGAAGGTCGGCTTCTTCGGGTCGGCCCCGCCGCGGTGCCTCGCGAAGAGGGTCTCCGCCGAGTCCTCATTTAAGAGATCGAGTGGGTCCTCGGGCTCCCAGACAGGGCAAAAGCGATCGTGCCCGTTTACCCTCATCGCGTAGGGAACGCTGGCCAGCAGGAGGCGGCGTCGTTCCCTCTCGGTGGCCAGCTCCGGCTCAAGGGATATCAGCGGAACACCAGCGACATCGACCTCCCGTTCGTCCAGCACCGCCGCGCAATCTGCCAGTGCCTCGCCCGCGAGACTGGACCATGACTCGCAATTCTGGTCATCCCTGCGCCCGATCGATATCAAGGGGCAATGGTCCACGTCCTGCGCAAAGACGCTGACGGTACGGAGGCTGGAGCCGCGTTCGTCAACCCCGCCAGGGTTGACGCTGGTACCGTCGATGATGATCGCCGAGACCGCGACAATCGTGCTGACCGCCTGGTCCTGCAGGTTCGAGGTATCCCGGTTTTCGAGCAGTCTGAACTGCCATCGGTCGGACCTCCCGGCCGGGATCGGCATGTCGGTAAGCCGAAATAAGCCAGCGGCTGCTCCGAAGAAGCCCTGTCCGAAGTCCAAGCTCTCGTCGTCTGAGATAGGCGGTGGCATCGTCTCTATTCCCGCCGGTAGTCAACACGAGACCTTGCAGACATCCGCCATTTTTCCCACGCCCCGAAACTCGTCCGGGTGGTCGCGATCCCGGATTGGGGAATTCACACAGCGTGCCTGGAAGCTGTCGCTACCTTCGAATCCATGGGAACGGAGGAGACAGGAGGAAGCAAGGTCAGCGCCAACACCGAGGGCCCCCAGAGTCCGCGGTGGAAGCCGCCAATGGGCAGCGGGACGGCGCTCGGCTCGCTGTTCACGCTGGCCGCGGTAACGATCAGCGTGATCTACCGCGGGTCGCTGCTCGGCACCGATGCGCTTACCGGCATCACCCATTGGCTCTTTCTCGGATTGGCGATCGGGTGGGTCACCCGCACGATGATCCACGCCATGATCGGCTACTTCCGCCGCACCGAGGTGGAGGGCGCGGGGCCGTACGTGCTGCCGCTGGTCAGCACCGTCAACGCCCTTTTTGCGATCGCCTGGCTCTGCGCCGCGATCTTCGTCGTCACTGAAACGAGCGGCCCGGCAACGATGGCGCTGGTGATGGCGATCGCCTGCCTGGTCTCATTCGTGCTAGCCCTCGTCACCCATTGGGCTGCCCAGAAGGCAAAACGCCCGCGCGCCAGCGAGAAGGTCCGTGCGAAGCTTCGCGATCCGCTCGACCCCGGCTACAGCACGCCCCTCGGCTGGCTTTTGGTCAAATCAATCGACCTGCGGTCTCCGCCGCACTTGCTCAGCACCTACGTCGCCGGCAGCCTCGCCGTCCTCCTCCTCGGCCTCGTGTTAACCGCTTCGGCGGCTATCTCGGAAAGCGCTCCCGGCGAGTCGCGGCCCGGGATCGGAAAGAGCAAAGCGACTGCGCCCAAGGGATCTCAGTTGAGCGGCCCGATCGTCGCCGAGGCTTCCCCGCAGGGGCGCGCCCCGACCCCGGCTGGCCTGCGCGTGGGCGGGACGAAGAAGGCAATGGACCTCTTCTGTTTCCCGATCAACCTAAGCGCCCCGGTGCCGCCCAGCCAGCATCCGGCTTCGCCAGTCACCTTCTTCTGCATTATCGTCGTCGACGATCAACTCACTAACCGGTTCCTGATCCTCGCCCCGGCGTCGCTGCCCTGAGGCACGCACGCCCTCCCTGCAGTTTCGCGATGACCGAGGCAGCCGCGAAGGTAGCGCGACAGCGCCGGTGCCTCCTGTGCAGGTGAACCAATAGAGCTCCGCACAAGGAGGTCTCTCGGGACCCACCTTGCCCCAGAGGACTTTTGCTGAGTTCTAGGCACTCATAAAGATCCGCAAAACCCGCTTCACAAGCGAGAGCACGTCAACGCGCCCGACAGGATTTGAACCTGTGACCTTCGGTTTCGTAGACCGACGCTCTATCCAGCTGAGCTACGGGCGCAAGATCGGGGGTGGCTCCCCGGAGGGGCGATTCTACGGGCTTTGGGGCTCGGGGCGCCTCAGGCGGGCTTGTCTTTGAGACGAACGTGCCAGTGGACGGTGGCGGTGGCGACGCGGTTGCCGTCCTTGTCGTGGAGCTCTACTTCGCAGGGGAACTCGACCTTGCCCTCGGCGTCGAGGGTGGCGATCGCTTCGGCAGCGTCGATGCCGAGCTTGGCGGTCGCGGTGATCGGGCCGTGGGCGATCTTTTCGAAGTCGATCTCGGCCGACTTGGCGAGCGGGACGACGTCGCCCATGCGGACCGCGAAGGCGCCGACGAAGGCCGCCCCCGACGCGGTCTCGGCGACGGTGAAGAGCGCCCCGGCGTGCTGGGAGCCGACGTGGTTGTTGAGCTCGGCTTTGCGCGGCAGGACGACGGTCGCCTCCCCCGCACCCACCTCGGTGATGTCCAGCCCGAGGTAGCCCGCGAAGGGCACGGCCATCGACAGCCCTTTGGCGATCGCGTCGAAGTCGACGTTCGGCATTCCGGGAACTCCTGGCATTCGCGCAGCCTACAAAGCTCGCCTAAGGCGTAGCTGAGTCAGCGACCCTCGAAGGTGGCGTGGCCGGGGCCGCCCTTCTCGAGGAAGGTGCGGACCGCGTTCTGCAGGTCCTCGGTGGCGAACAGGTCGGCGGCTTCGGTCCGCACCGCCTCGTCCGCGGCGGTCATCCCGTCCTCGCGGAAGCGGCGCAGGATGTGCTTGGTCATCGCGTGGGCCTTGGTCGGCCCGGCCGCCAGCTCCTCGGCCAGCTTACGCGCCGCGGCCTCGAAATCGTGGTCCTCGTAGAGCAGGTTGACGACGCCCCAGCGCTCCATCTCCGCCGCGTCGAAGATCCCGCCGGACATGACGAAGTGCCGCGCCCGGCCGCTGCCGGCGCGCTCGGCCAGGCGCTGGGTGCCGCCCATCGACGGCGTCAGCCCGACGACCTTCTCGACCAGCCCGAACTTCGCCTTCGGCGAGGCGACGATCAGGTCGCAGGCGAGCGCCAGCTCGAAGGCCGCGGTCAGGGTCAGCGCGTGGGCGGCGAAGACGACCGGCGCCGGCAGCGCCTCGACCTGGTCGATCATCCCCAGCAGTTCGTCCCAGAGCTTGCTGCCCTGCTCCGGCGTCAGCCCGGCGAAGACGTGGACGTCGACCCCGCCGGAGACCGCCCGCCCCTCGGCCCGGATCAGCAGCGCCCGCGGGGGCTCGGCGCTGACCGCGTCGATCGCCCCGCGCAGGTCGTCCATCATCCGCTGGTCGAAGAGGTTCAGCGGCGGGCTGTCGAGGGTGATCACGGCGAGGCCGCTCTCCTCGCGCTCCAGTCTCGCCGCCGGGTTCTCGCTCATAGCTCCGGCACCCTATGGACCTCGAACAGGTTCGTGCCGAGTTCCTGGCCGTCGAGCCCGGCGGTGATCGCGACGAGGTCGCCCGGCGCGGCGATGCCGTGCTTGGCGGCCTCCCCCGCGCAGTGCCCGAGCAGGCTGCGCAGCTCGGTCCCGAAGTCGCTCTGGACGGCGGTGATGCCGAAGAGGAGCTGGACCCGCCGCACCGTCTCTTTATACGGAGAGACCGCCAGCACCGGCACGTCGGGACGGTGGGCGGAGACGAGGCGGGCCGTGCGGCCGGTGTTGGTCGGCACCACCAGCGCCTTGAGACCGAGCCGGTAGACGGCGCCGACGGCGCTCTGGGCGACCGAGTCGGCGACGTCCTGGGTCGCCTGGTCGGTGCGGCTGAAAAGCCACTCGCCGTAGGGCAGGTCGGGCTCGGTGGCGCGGGCGATCCGGTCCATCACCCGCACCGCCTCGACCGGGTGCTGGCCGACGGCGGTCTCCTCGGAGAGCATCACCGCGTCGGTGCCGTCCCAGATCGCATTCGCGACGTCGGTCACCTCGGCCCGGGTCGGGCGCCGCGCGGTCACCATCGAGGCCAGCATCTGGGTCGCCGTGATCGCCGGCTTCGAGGCCTTGCCGGCGGCGCGGATCAACCGCTTCTGCTCGATCGGCACCTGCTCCAGCGGCACTTCGATCCCGAGGTCGCCGCGGGCGACCATGATCCCGCCGGTGGCGACGCGGACGATCTCCTCGATGTTCTCGGCCGCCTCCTGGCGCTCGATCTTGGCGATCACCGGAATCCGCGAGCCGAGCTCTTTCAGCCGCGTCGTCACCGGCTCCAGGTCGGCGGCGGTGGAGACGAAGGAGACCGCCAGCAGGTCGACGCCGTTCTCGACCGCGAACTCGACCCAGTCGAGGTCGGCGCCGGTGGTGGCCGGCAGGTCGACGCCGCCGGGGATGTTCATCCCCTTGTGCGAGGAGAGGGTTCCCCCGACCTCGACCTCGGCGCCGACGCCCTCCTCCTCCTTGCCGCCCACCCGCAGCCTGATCGCGCCATCGGCGAGGTAGACGAGCTGGTCCTCGCGCAGGTCGGAGACGCCCGCCCACTGCACCGGGATCCTGCCGCCGAAGCCCTCGACCTCGTCCGGGGTCAGGGTCACGTGCATCCCGGTCTCCAGCTCGGCGAAGTCGTCGCGCAGCGAACCGATCCGCAGCTTCGGCCCCGGCAGGTCGCCGAGCACCGCCACCTCGCGCCCGACCCGCTCGGCCGCCGCCCGGATCGCCCCGATCGTCTCCGCCTGCCGCTCCGGCCCGGCGTGAGAGAAGTTCAAGCGGAAGACGTCGGCCCCGGCCGCGACCAGCCCCTCCAGCACCTCCGGCGCCCAGCTCGCGGGGCCGACCGTGGCGATGATCTTGGTGCGCCGCTCGAGGTGGGCGCCGGGGTCTGGTTCGCGACTCGCAGCCATGACCGCTGAGACTAGACGGCGGCTGTCCCGATCGGCCCTGAGTACCTACAATCGGTCGAGCGCGCGCGGCGCGCACGTGGAGAGGTGGCCGAGTGGCTGAAGGCACTCGCCTGCTAAGCGAGTAGGGGGCGCAAGCTCTCTCGAGGGTTCGAATCACTCCCTCTCCGTTTCGGCTACTTGCCCGAGAGCTGCAGACGGAGGCGCTGCCACCAGTAGCGTGGTTTCTCGGCCAGTGGCTCGAGGGCCTTCATCGCTTTCTCGTACTGCTCGTCGGCTTCGCGCTCGCCGGCGGAGCTGAAGGGAGGCTCCGAAAGCGAGTCGTAGGCGAGCCTCACCTGGAGCCACGCGAGATAAGGCAACTCACGAGCAAGGACAACCCGCTGGGAATGCCACGCGTCCTGCTGCATGGCGAGCTCCCGCTGGCGCTTGAACTCAGGCTCGTTGACGGTGCGGACATTCGCGATCGATTGCAGCTCGTCGATGACCAGCCGGGCAGCCACACGTGCCTCATCCGCATCTCCCCGTCGAGCCCGCCAGAGCTCTATGCCCCAGGTGATCGCGCTCCCGACCATCACCCCGACCAGCCCGAAGATCGCCTCCGTCATGCGGAAAGCCTAATTCTCCGCTGCCCGCCGCGGATAGGCTGACCGCGTGCCCGCCCCCCCTGTCCAGACCCACGAGCGCTACGAGCGGGTCTTCGCCGAGGTCGAGGCGCCGTTCGCGTTCGTCGACCTGGAGGCGATGTGGGCGAACGCCGAGGCGATGCTGGAACGGTCGGCGGGGAAGAACGTGCGGGTGGCTTCGAAGTCGGTGCGCTGCCGGGCGCTGCTGCGGGCGATCCTCGAGCGGGACCCGCGCTTCCAGGGGCTGATGACCTACACGCTGCCGGAGACGCTGTGGCTCGCCGAGCAGGGATTCGAGGACCTGCTGCTCGCCTACCCGACCGCCGACGCCGGGGCGCTGGAGGAGCTGGCGCTGCGCTCGGCGGCGAACTCCGAGGGGGCGCCGATCGTGATGGTCGACTGCGTCGAGCACCTGGAGATGATCGAGTCGGTGCTGGGGAAGGGGGCGCCGCCGCTGCGCGTCTGCATCGACGTCGACGCCAGCTGGTGGTGGCTCGGCAGCCGGGTCAAGATCGGACCCAAGCGCTCGCCGATCCACACCGTCGAGCAGGCGGTGGCGCTGGCGCGGGAGATCGAGCAGCGGCCGCAGATCGAACTCGACGCGCTGATGGCCTACGAGGGGCAGATCTCCGGCGTCGGCGACCTGCCGCCGGGGCAGCGCCTGCGCGGCGCCGCGATCCGCTTCATGCAGAAGCGCTCGGCGGCCGAGCTGGCCGAACGGCGGGGGGCGATCGTCGCCGCGCTGAGCGAGTTCGTCGAGCTGGAGATCGTCAACGGCGGCGGCACCGGCAGCCTCGAGCTGACCGCCGCCGAGGAGGCGGTGACCGAGGTGACCGCCGGCTCGGGCTTCTACGCCCCGGTCCTCTTCGACCACTACAGCCGCTTCAGCCTCACCCCGGCCGCGGCGTTCGCCCTGCCGGTCACGCGCAAGCCCTCCGACTGGGTGGCGACGGCGCTGGGCGGCGGCTACCTCGCCTCCGGTCCCGGCAACCCGGGTCGCCTGCCCGCCCCCTGGCTGCCCGAGGGACTGCGCTTCGACGACGAGGAGGGCGCGGGCGAGGTGCAGACGCCGCTGCTCGGCGAGCCGGCCGGGTCGCTCACGGTCGGCGACCGCGTCTACCTGCGCCACGCCAAAGCGGGCGAGCTCTGCGAGCGCTTCGACACCCTCTTCCTGGTCGAAGGCGAGGAGATCGTCGACGAGGTCCCCACCTACCGCGGCGACGGGAAAGCTTTCCTCTAAGACCCCAGGACGCGGTCGGTGTACTCGTTGGCGAAGGTGCGGCCGGGGTCGAGCGTGTCGCGGGCGCGCCGGAACTCCTCCCAGGCCGGGTAGCGAGGCGCCAGCGTCGCCGCGGTCTGGAAGTGGCGCTTGCCCCAGTGGGGACGGCCGCCGTAGGAGTCCATGATCTCCTCCACCGCCTCGAAGTAAGGGCGCCACTCCATCCCCCGGTACTGGTGCACGGCGATGTAAGCGGTGTCGCGTTCGTGCGAGGGGCTGAGGAAGGCGTCGTCGCCCGCCGCGACCCGCATCTCGATCGGGAAGAAGACCGGGTACCCGTTGCGCCGCACCCACTCGATCACCCGTCGAGCCGCCTCGGGACCGTGCTCGCGCGGCACCCCGTACTCCATCTCGGTGAAGCGCACGCGGCGCTCGTTGGCGAAGACATGGTCGCTGCGATCGATGGTGCGGCTGCCGGAGGCGAGCCGCCCCGCCAGCCGCGCCAGCGACGGGATCGTCCGCGGCGCGACCTTGCCGGTCCAGGCCAGCGCCCCCAGCGCCCAGTTCTCGAGGACGACGTCGTTGAGATAGGCGGCGGTGCGACCGCGGGGTCGCGGCGGGTCCGCGGTGCGGTTGCGCTCCAGGACCAGGGCCAGGTCGGAGTAGGGGAAGGTGAACAGCTCGAAGTGCTCGTGCTCCTCGGCCCGCTCCTGGAAGGAGTCGAGAACCTCCTCGCGCGGGTGGGCCGAATCGACCCGCAGCAGGTTGAAGGCCGGGACGCAGCGCAGGGTGACGGCGGAGATCGCCCCCAGGGCGCCGACCCCGACCCGGGCGGCGCGCAGCAGCTCGGGGTCGGTCTTGGCGCTGAGATGGCGGACGCTGCCGTCGGCGAGGACCAGCTCCAGCCCCTCGACCTGAGCCGAGATGTTGCGCAGGCGGGCTCCGGTGCCGTGGGTGCCGGTCGAGATCGCCCCCGAGATCGTCTGTCGATCGATATCGCCGAGGTTCTCCATCGCCAGGCCCAGCCGCGCCAGCTCCTCGTTCAGCTCGGCGAGCACGGTGCCGCCGCCGACCCTGACCAGGCCGGACTCGCGATCGGCGTCGATCACACCGCTCAGCGCGCCGACGTCGACCATCGTCCCCTCGGTCAGCGCCGTCTCGGTGAAGGAGTGGCCCGAGCCCGCGACCCGCACCCGCTGCCCCGCGTTCGCCGCGGCGACGATCGTCTCCGCCAGCTCCTCGCGGTTGCGGGGCGTCGCCGTCCGCACCGGCCGGCAGCGCTGGTCGCCCGCCCAGTTGGCCCATTCGCCGTTTGCGCGGCCCCTTCCCATCTGTCCGACCCTAGCTCGCGGCCGGCCGCGGATCGCCCTTCGGCTGCATCGCCTGGAAGGCGTAGGCGACGGTCACCGCCAGCAGCAGGGCGATCGCCAGACTCGGCACCGCGTTGCCGGTGAAGCTGGCGACGACCCCGCCGCCGATGCCGCCGATCACCTGGCCCGAAGCCCAGGCCATGTTGGAGAGCCCGGCCGCGTAGCCCTGGTGCAGGTTGCTTTCCTCGGCGACGTCGGAGATCAGGGTCAGCGCCGGCGCGAAGCAGAGGCCGGCGCCCAGCGAGGTAAGGATCAGCGCGCCCATCACCTCGCCGAGGGTCGCCACCGCGGCGATCGCGACCATCGCCAGGGCGCAGATCGAGAGCCCGGCGACGAAGGGCGTACGGCGACCGACCCGGTCCGAGATCCTTCCCGCCACCGGGGCCAGCATCGCCTCCAGCCCGGCACCGGCGATGAAGCCGGCGGCGATCAGCCCATGGCCGCCGCCCAGGTCGTCGATCCGCAACGGCACCAGCACCTCGATCGCGCCGAACATCACCGAGGGCACGGCGACGAATATCGCCGCCTCGACGACGGGACGGCTGACCAACGCCGCCCCGACCTCGCGCAGCGACTGCACCTCGGGCGCGTGGGTCTCAGGCAGGCGCGCCGCGGCCAGCGCCAGCAGGACGGTGATGACCAGGACCGAGCTGAACACCGGCTCCGTCCCCACCGAGCCGGCGGCCGCGCCCAGCGCAGGTCCCAACAGCGCACCGGCCACGGCGGTGCCGAGGGCGGTGCCGATGACCGAGCCGCGCCTGTCCTCGGGCGCAGCGCTGATCAGCCAGGTCAGCGCACCCGACCAGATCAGGGCGCCGGCGACCCCCTGCACGAACCGGGCGGCGTCGAGCAGGTAGATCTCCTCGGCGAAGCCGAAGACGACGCTCGCAGAGCCGAGCGTGAGCAAGCCGAGGATCACCGTCCGCCGCGGGCCGATGCGGCTGGCGATGTAGCCCGCCGGCAGCGAGGCGAAGAGGGTGCCGGCCGCGTAGGAGGCCGAGAGGATGCCCGCCTGCGCCTTGCTGAGACCGAGGTCGTCGACGTATTCCGGCAACAGCGGAGCGATCGCCGCGAAGAACGCGACGTCGAAGAAGATCATCGCCGAGGCGAGCAGAAGCAGCCGACGCATCGGTGAATCCAATCAGTGTGAGGCCGCCCGGGCTTGCATCCCGACCTCTAGCATTCGCCGCAGCGCTGCGGAGGGGTGGCAGAGCGGTTGAATGCGGCGGCCTTGAAAGCCGTTAGGCCGCGTAAGCGGTCTCGTGGGTTCGAATCCCACCCCCTCCGCCATTTCGTCGCCCGCCAAGGAAGCGAGAATGCTACTTATAAGTCTGTAGACCTTCAAGTAGCGGAGCGGGAGCGTTCTCGCTCATGGAGGGCGACCTGCAGCGCACCATCGGCCAGAACCTGCGCGCCTATCGCCTCGCTCACGGGTTGAGCCAGGAGGCGTTCGCCGAGATCCTCGGTGTCCATCGCACCTACATGGGCAGCGTCGAGCGCGGCGAACGCAACCTGACCCTGCGGAGCGTCGAGCGGATCGCGGCGCGCATCGACGAGGAGCCGCTGATGCTGCTGCGCCGCAGGCAGTAGCCGACAACCCGAGCAGCCGTCGGGGCTCTGTGAGAGGGTCACGCCCAATGGACTTCCTCAAGATCCTGCCGATGGCGTTCGTGATGGTCGCCGGGCCGCAGATCATCAGCTCCTTCTTCTTCGCCACCAGCCCCTCGTGGAAGAAGATCTCCGCGGCCTACGTGCTGGGAGCGGCGATCTCGATTCCGCTCGTGGTCGGTGCGGCTTATCTGCTGACCAAGGGCAGCGGCGAAGGCGACGAAGCCGGCAGCGGGGGCCTCAAGCCGGCCGACTTCGTCATCCTCGCGCTGCTGCTCTTCGCGATGTATCGCAACTACGCCAAGCGCAACGAGAGCGAGCCGCCGAAATGGATGGGCAAGCTCCAGAACGCGACGCCGAAAGCGACCTTCATCCTCGGCTTCCTCCTGCTCGGGATCTTCCCCAGCGACCTGATCACCTCGATCAGCGTCGGCACCTTTCTCGCCCACCAGGGCGACCCCTTCCTCAACGCACTGCCCTTCATCGGGCTGACCCTGCTGTTCCTGGCGACGCCGGCGCTGATGGTCATCGCTCTGGGCGAGCGGGCCCAGACGGTGCTGCCGAAGGTGCGCGACTGGATGAACACCCACTCCTGGATCGTCAGCGAGGTCGTGCTCGTCTTCTTCATCGCGATCGTCCTCAGCGGCTGAGAACGATCGCACCGGCGGCTCGGGTCAGCTCTCGTCGAGCTCGACCCGTTCGATCGTCTGCGCCTCGAGCGGCTTGTCGGCGGCGTCGGTCGGCGTCGACTCGATCGAATCGACCACGTCCATGCCGTCGATCACCTCGCCGAAGACCGTGTGCTTGCCGTCCAGCCACGGCGCCGCGCCGGTGGTGACGATGAAGAACTGCGAGCCGTTGGTGTTCGGTCCGGCGTTGGCCATCGCCAGCGCGCCGCGGACGACTTTGTGATCGTTGAACTCGTCCTCGAACGTGTAACCGGGTCCGCCCCGGCCGGTGCCTTCCGGGCAGCCGCCCTGGATCATGAAATCCGGGATCACCCGATGGAAGACGAGCTGGTCGTAGAAGCCTTCCGCGGAGAGCTTGCGGAAGTTCTCGACGGTTTTCGGCGCGTCCTCGTCGTGAAGCTCGAGCACTATCGCCCCGGCGCTGGTGTGAAGGGTGGCTTGCGACATGGCTCGAAACCCTAGCTTCCCCGGACGCGGACGGTGACCGGCGAGGAGGATCCGGGAACGTACGGCCAGCGCTCCTCGGCGAGCGCCGTCGCCCGCAGGCGGATCGCCGCCCTGCCCGTGACGTAGCGGAACCGGTAGCGGGCGCGGAAGCGGCCGTGATGGTCGCTGCGGGTGACGAGGACCGGCCGCCACTCGTGGGTCACCTCCTCCAGGTACTGGATCGCGATGAGCTTGCCGCGGCGGGGGATCGGCGCCCCCTTGCTCTTTACCCGGCCGCCGAGGCGGACCAGCTGGCCGGTCCGCAGGCTCGCCGGGACGGCGTGGAGGATGACGCCGGCGCGGACGCGCAGCTCGAGCGGCCGGCGGACGGCGGGCTCCAGGCCGTCCTCGCCGGCAAAGCTGACCGTGATCCGGCGCGAGGGCCCGGGCGGCAGCCGCAGCTCGAACCCGCCCTGCTCGCCGGTCTCGGCGGCGGTGACGGCGGTCGGTGCCAGCGCCCCGCGCGAGGGACGCGAGACCACGCGCAGCTTGCGGCCGCCGAGACCGGCACCGTCGGCGGCGCGGAGGAGGCGACCGCTGAGCAGCGCCGGGGCGCCGAACGGGACGGTCAGCGACCCGCCGCCTCCGTGCCCGCCCCGCAGCCGGGCGAAGAGCCGCGACTTCGCCTTCGGGAGGTGCGGCGGCGGGACCCGACGAATCGCCATCTGGGTGCCGTCTGCACGCAGGGTCGTCGAAGCGGCGTTGCCGGCGGCGTCGGTCGCGTCGGCGCGGAAGACGAAGGTGCCGAAGCCCAGCTCGGGCGTCGGCGCCACCAGGTGCGAGAGCCCGGGGCGGTCGCCCGGCACCAGCTTGGTCGGCAGCTCGATCCAGGCGTCTGCGTCGACCCGCCGGTAGAGGATCTGGCCGCCGCCCGGTCCGGAGTGGAGGTCGCTGACGTCGGCCTTCAGCTGCGCCTCCGCCGGGTCGGTCGAGAAGCGGACCTCGGGGCGCAGGTCGTCGAACCGCAGCGGCACCGTCACCGCCGAACCGGGCGCCTCGTTCCCCGCCTCGTCGCGCAGCCATAGCTGCAGCGCGTAGGCGCCGGCGGCGGGAACGCGGAGGTCGGCGAGGGAACGGCGGTCGCGGCCGGCGGCGAACTGGACCCCGGAGTCGAAGCCGGCCGCTCCGGCGATCCGCCAGGAGGCGCCGGCGATCGGGCTGCCCGGCCCCTGGTCCGGGTTCTCCCAGTCGAGGTCGAAGTCATCCGCGCGGCGCCAGCCCTCGCCGCCGGCGAGGGAGACGGCACGCGGATGGGCCGGCGGGTTGTTGTCGACCAGGAACGACCGGGTCGGGGCGCAGAGGCCGTTGCCGGCGAAGTCGAGCGTGCAGTGCTTGAGCACGTGGGGACCGTCGCTGAGGGCGGCGGTGTTGACCCAGTGGGTCGTCGACTCGCCGGTCTTGCAGGGGCGCATCCGGGTCGCCCTCCACTCGCCGCCGACCAGAGCCTTGTCGCACGCGTACTCGTTGATCGCGACGCGGGTGTCGTCGACGAAGGTCTCGCCGAAGCGGACGCCGGCACCCGCGTCCGAATCTCCCACGTGCACGTGCTGGTTCCCGCGGCGCCAGCCGCCCGAGACCAGGTCGCCGCCGAGGATGGACGTGGTCGGCTGGGTGTCGTCCCGGACGGTGATCGTCAGCGCTCGCAGCCCGGACCACGAGCCCTGGTCGAGGGAGCACCACTTCTCCTCGCCGCGGGCGCAGAGCAGGCGGTCCTCGAAGGCGGCGACCGGCGAGGCGAAACCGAAGGCGAAGTCCCGCAGGGCGGTATCGGTGCTCGCCGCTTTCAGCACGGGGTCGAACTGCCCTGATCCGCCCACGCCTCCCAACCGCTGCTCGAAGCCGTCGTGCAGGGCGTGCCACCAGGTACCGCGCACGGCGGTGATGGCGGTGGTCGGCGGCGCCTCCCAGCGCCAGCGGGCGAACCGCGTCCCCGAGACCGAGACCTGGCCGTCGCGGGTGAGGCTCTTCACATGGACGCCGTCGAAGGAGTCGCCTCCCGGCGGCACGCAGTAGGCGTCGGGACGGAACTTGGCGCCGCCGGTGGTGTCCGCCCATCCGGCGTCGGCCTCCGCGAACCAGCCGCATTGCGCCACCGAGTACCCACCCGCCTCCGCCTTCGCCGCGGCCAGCAGCATCACGCTCAGCGCCAGCAAGATGCCCAGCGCGACGTTCCTCGCCAGGGCCAGTCTCGATCCCACCATCGGTTCCTCCTTCGCTCGACTGCGTTCCGGAGGCCCTAAGGCGCGGGCGGCCCGAACTCTCCCCCCTGGCGGCGCCCGACTTTGCGCCTTTGCGAGAATCGAGCCAATGTCTCTTCCAAGCAAAGATCAGATCACCGAGAAGCTGCGCGCCGTCATCGACCCCGAGCTGCGGCGCTCGATCGTCGAGCTGGGCATGGTCCGCTCGATCGAGGTCAAGGAGGACGGCCGCGTCGAGGTCGTCGTCTCGCTGACCACCGCGGGCTGCCCGATCCGCTCCCACTTCGAACAAGCCGTCGCCGCGCAGGTCTCCCAGCTGGAGGGCGTGACCTCCGTCGCCGTCGGCTTCGACGTCCTCTCCGACGAGGAGAAAGGCCAGCTGCAACAGACGCTCGGCCGCGGCAAGCTGCCCCAGGGCGCGCTGGCCAAGGTGAAGAACGTGATCTGCGTCTCCTCCGGCAAGGGCGGGGTCGGCAAGTCGACGATGACCGCCAACCTGGCCGCGGCGCTGACCGCCGAAGGCCACGCCGCCGGGGCGCTGGACTGCGACGTCTACGGCTACTCGATCCCGCGCATGCTCGGTGTCAACCGCAAACCGGAAGTCAACGCCGAGCGCAAGATCCTGCCGCTGGAGTCACCCAGCGGGGTGAAGGTGATGTCGATCGGCTTCTTCGTCGAGGAGAACTCGGCCGTCGTCTGGCGCGGCCCGATGCTGCACAAGGCGATCCAGCAGTTCCTCGAGGACGTCGCCTGGGACGAGCTCGAGTACCTGCTGCTCGACCTGCCGCCCGGGACCGGCGACGTCTCGATGACCCTCGCCCAGCTGCTGCCGCAGGCCAAGTTCGTGGTCGTCACCACGCCGCAGCCGGCGGCCCAGTCGGTCGCCCACCGCGGCGCCGAGATGGCGAAGAAGTTCGACCTCGAGATCCTCGGCGTGATCGAGAACATGTCCGGCTTCACCACCCCCGACGGCGAGCGCTTCACGATCTTCGGCGAGGGCGGCGGCCAGCTGCTCTCCGACGAGCTCGACGTGCCGCTGCTGGGCAAGGTGCCGCTGTCGGAGCCGCTGCGCGAGCACGCCGACAACGGCTCGCCGCTGGTGATCGCCGAGCCCGACGCCCCGGCCTCGCAGGCGATCCGCCAGGCGGCCCGGGGAATCGTCGCGGCGACGCCGCAGGAGCTGCCGGTGCTGCAGGCGACGCCGAACGCCGCGGAAGCACCGCCGGTGAGCGGCACGCCGCTGCCGGTCGTCCAGTAGCGCCGCGCACAGCCTGAGTGACGAAGCTCACGCTTCGAGGCGAAACTTCCGCCATCCTGCAACGTTAAGGTCTGCACATAAACGCCTAATCCTCGGCTAAGAGCCGAGGAGCGGGGGACCCAAGTGTCCGGGGCTAACCCACCTTCGAGTGGGGGCGCAGGCTCCTTCAGCGCCAGCCCGTCAGCTAACCCCGCCGGCCGACGAAGGAGGAGTGAATGACGAACGCCCTTTGGGCGGCCCGAAAAACGCCCGCCCTCAGCACCTGCCTAGCTTTGCTTGCCGTGGCTGCGCTTGCAGCGGTCTTCGCGGCTCCGGTCGAGGCGGAAACCCCGGGAGGGGTCTCCTCGACGACGCCGGAGGTCGAAAACCCGACCGCGCCTCCCGGCAAGGCGATCCTGGTCAACGGTCGCGCGGTGCCGCCCGCCGACGCCCCGCCGGCGGTCAAACGGGTGATCGCCGCGGCGAACAAGATCCGCACCAAGCCCTACATCTACGGTGGCGGCCACGCCCGCTGGTGGGATCGCGGCTACGACTGCTCCGGCGCGGTCAGCTTCGCCCTCCGCGGCGCCGACCTGATCGACACCCCGATGCCGTCCGGCTCACTGGCCGGCTGGGGCAGCCCCGGCAAGGGCCGCTGGATCAGCGTCTACGCCAACGGCGGCCACGCCTACGCGATCATCGCCGGCCTCCGCTGGGACACCGCCGGCACCACCAACGGCACCGGCCCCCGCTGGCACAAATCCCTAAAGGCCCAAGCCAGTGGGCCCTTCACGGTCCGCCACCCCGACGGCTACTAGGTAAAGCAGCTCAGAAAAGCGATGGTCGGAGGGGTCGGGTGCCCCTCGCCAGACACTCAACATCGAGCCATAGCGAGATGTGTCTGGAGAGGGGCAC
>DASURF010000023.1:0-13349 GCA_036280195.1 Solirubrobacterales bacterium
CCGGGCATATGCCCGGGAAAGGACGAACGCCGCGGGTGGCTAGAGTCGTCCCCCGCATGAAGGCCCTCGACATCCGCGACCTCGAGAAGCGCTACCCGAACGGGGTGGAGGCGCTGCGCGGCGTCTCCATCGACGTCGATCCCGGTTCGCTCTTCGGCCTGCTCGGTCCCAACGGCGCCGGCAAGTCGACCCTGATCCACTGCACGACCGGGCTGGCGCAGCCGACCGGCGGCTCGATAGAGGTCTTCGGCAACGACGCGATCGACCACTACGCCGAGGCGCGCCAAGCCGTCGGTTTGGCTCCCCAGGAGCCAAACCTTGATTGGTTCCTCACCGTCGAGGAGACGCTCGACTACCACGCCGGCTACTTCGGGATGCCGCGCAGGGAACGCCGCGAGCGCACCAGGGAGCTGCTCGAGACCTTCTCGCTGACCGAGAAGGCGGACGAGCGCACCCGCACCCTCTCGGGCGGGATGAAACGGCGGCTGATCCTGGCCCGGGCGATGATGCACCGCCCGCGGCTGCTGATCCTCGACGAGCCGACCGCCGGGGTGGACGTCGAGCTGCGGCTGGAGCTCTGGCACTACGTCCAGAAAATCAACCAGGAGGGGACGACGATCCTGCTCACCACCCATTACCTGGAGGAGGCCGAGCAGCTCTGCGACCGGATCGCCTTCATCGCCGAGGGGCAGATCGTCGCCGAGGGGACCAGCGAGGAGCTGGCCGAGCGCTTCGGCGTCTCCAACCTCGAGGACGCCTACCTGGCCCTGGTCGGCCGCGGAGAGCTCTCCCGCTCGCACATCGAGACGGCGCCGGAGGTGGAGGCGTGAGGCCGGCCGTTCCCACGAGCGCGGCCCGGATCCGCTTCGCGACCCTCTGGCGGCGCGAGGTCAACCGCTTCATGAAGATCAAGAAGCAGACGATCGGCGCGCCGCTGCTGGAAACCTTCCTCTACATCTCGGTCTTCGGCGCCGCGCTGGGCTCGCGGATCGACAAGCTGCACGGGATCGACTACGTGGTCTTCGTGATCCCCGGGCTGATCATGATGGCCTGGTCGATCAACGCCTTCTCCAACAACTCCTCCTCGATCCTCCAGCAGAAGTTCCAGGGGGCGATCCAGGACCAGCTCTCCTCGCCCGCCTCGCCGGCCGAGCTGCTGCTCGCCTTCTCGCTCGGCGGCTTCATGCGCGGCCTGATCGTCTCCGTCCTCACCTTCGCCGTCGCCTCGCTGCTGGTCGACCTGCCGGTCGACCACATCCTGGTCCTGATCCCGGCCCTCTTCCTGGTCGGCTTCTTCTTCAGCCAGCTCGGGGTGCTGATCGGCGTGCGGGCGGAACAGTTCGACGACGTCGCCTTCGCCCAGACCTTCATCCTCACGCCGCTGATCTTCCTCGGCGGCGTCTTCTACTCGGCCAGCCTGCTGCCCCAGCCCTACGAGACGCTGACCCACTTCAACCCGATCTTCTACATGATCAACCTGGTCCGCTACGGCTTTGTCGGCTACACCGAAGTAAGCATCGCCCTCTCGCTGGCGGCCCTGACCGCAGCCACCGCCGCCCTCTTCCTAGTCAACCTCCGCCTCTTCAGCCGCGGCTACCAACTGCGCGACTAGATGGGGGAGGGATTGGTGAATTGACATCGCTATAGGCGTATCAACTCATCAATCGTCGACGATCCGCCGCTAATCAGGTCCGCCTCCTCGGAGCCCACCGTGGTCAGAACCTGAACAAGGTCGTCATGGACCGAGCCTAAAAGGGGAGCCGGGTGGCCCCCTCCAGACACTCAACATCGAGCCATAAGCGAGATGTGTCTGGAGGGGCCACCCGGCTCCCCGGGTAACGCACGTGTTTCAGCCGATCTAGCCCGGATCGGCAACCGGCACAGCGACCTTCTCGTGATCGTCAGGCAGGAGCAGGATCGCCCCCTCGCCGGTGACGTAGGCCTCCTCGCCGTGCTGGTTGACGTCCATGCCGCCGGCCTCTTCCCGCTCGGTCGCCCTCAGCGGCATCACCGCGCCGACCAGCTTCAGCAGCACAAAGGTGGCGACGAACGCGTAGGCCGGCGCCGCCAGGGCGGCGAGCACCTGGTCCAGCAGCTGCTCGGCGTTGCCGTAGAGCAGCCCGTCGGAGACCCCGTTCCAGCTCGCCTGGGCGAAGAACCCGATGAACAGGATCCCGAAGAAGCCCGCGGTCCCGTGGGCGGCGAGCACGTCGAGGGTCTCGTCGACCCGGGTTCGGGTCCGGTAGGCGATGATCCCCCAGCTCGGGATCGCCCCCAGCGCGCCCAGCAGCATCGCCCAGCCGGGGCTGATGAAGCCGCCGGCGGGGGTGATGAGGACGCAGCCGACGATGATCGCGGTGGCGGCGCCGATCGCGGTCACCTTGCGGCCGCGGATCACGTCGAGCGCGAACCAGACGACCAGGGTCGTCGCCGGGCAGAGCAGCGTGTTGGTGAAGGCGAGGACGCTGTTCGTCCCGGTGTTGAAGCCGCTGCCGCCGTTGAACCCGAACCAGCCGAACCACAGCAGGCCGGCCCCCAGCAGCACGTAGACCGCGTTGTGGGGGAGGAGCGCCTGGCGACCGTAGTCTTTCCGCGCCCCGACGACCAGGGCCGCCGCCAGCGCCGAGAACCCGGAGGCCATCTCGACCGGGACGCCGCCGGCGAAGTCGAGGGTCCCGCCCTCGATCAGCCAGCCGCCGCCGAAGGCCCAATGGGCGAGGACGGCGTAGACGACCACCGACCACAGCGCCGCGAAGACGAGGAACGCCCCGAAGCGCATCCGCTCGACCACGGCGCCGGAGATCAGCGCCACGGTGATGATGCAGAAGGTCGCCTGGAAGGCGAAGAAGACGATCTCGGGGATCGATCCTCCTTCCCGCGGGGCGAAGTCGACACCCTGCATGAAGGCGTTGCCGAGGCCGCCGATCAGGTCGCCGGTCCCGTCGAAGGCGAGCGAGTAGCCGACCGCCGCCCAGGTGACCGTCGCCACGGCGATCGCGGCGATGCTCATCATGAAGGTGTTGAGCGTGTTCTTGGAGCGCACCAGCCCGGCGTAGAAGAGGCCCAGCGCCGGCGTCATCAGCAGCACCAGCGCGGTGGCGATCAGCATCCAGGCGGTATCGCCCGTGTCGACGCCGCTCATTTGCCCACCGGCGTCACAGCGCCCTCGTCCGAATCGCCGGTCCGGATCCGGACCGCGTGGTCGAGCGGCAGGACGAAGATCTTGCCGTCACCGACTTCGCCGGTGCGGCCGCCTTCGCAGATCGCGTCGACCGTTTGCTGCACGAAGCCGTCGGATACGGCGACCTCGAACCTGACCTTCTCCGAGAGACCCATCTGCACGGTCGTGCCGCGGTAGGTCTCGACTCGGTCCATCTCGCCGCCGTGGCCTTGCACGCGGCTCATCGAGAAGCCCCGGACCTCGGCCCGGTGCAGCGCCTCGAGGACCTGGTTCGCCTGCTCGGGGCGAACGATCCCGATTACCAGTTTCACTTTTCCTTCCTCTCCCTCAGATCTCAGCCTGCCGGGCGCGAGCCTATCGGGACGGCAAGCGGGATTGCGCGCCCCCGCGAAGGACCGCGGCCGCCCCCGGCGCCTCCCTACAATCAGCGGGAATGGCCACGCGGGTCCGCAGGCGGCGACGGAAGCCGCACCATCCCATCTGGCACAAGGTCGCGATCCCGCTGGGAATCCTCGCCGCGCTTGTGCTGATCAGCGGCGGCATCGCCGCGGCCTGGGCGCTGAACATCTACAACTCGGCGCCGCCGCTCTCCAGCCTGAAACCGGTGGAGAAGGGCAGCTCCTCGGCGATCTACGCCGCCGACGGCAGCCTGATCGGCTTCATCCGCTCCGAAAACGTGCGCCAGCCGCTGCCGGCGAAAGGACTGCCCCAGGTGCTGCGCGACGCCACCGTCGCGATCGAGGACAAGAACTTCTTCAACCACGGCGCCCTCGACTACGAAGGCATCGCCCGCGCCGCCTGGAAGGACATCCAGGCCGGGTCCGCGGTCCAGGGCGCTTCGACGATCACCCAGCAACTGGTCCGCAACCTCTACATCCACAACCCCGAGAACACGATCGAGCGAAAGCTGAAGGAAGCCAAGCTGGCGGTCGAATTCGAGGACAAGCACAACAAGGAATGGATCCTCACCGAATACCTCAACACCGCCCCCTACGGGACGGTCGAAGGGCAGACGGCGGTGGGGGCCGAGGCCGCCTCGCAGACCTACTTCTCGAAGCCCGCAAAGGACCTCAACCTGACCGAGGCGGCGATGCTCGCGGGGCTGCCGCAGGCGCCCTCCGAATACAACCCCTTCCTCGACCCGAAAGCGGCGCTGAAGCGGCGCAACGAGGTGCTGCTGGTGATGAACGAGCAGGGCTACATCACCGGTGACGAATACCGCGATGCGAAAACCCGCGGGCTCGGCCTTGACCCCGGCGACAAGTACCAGGTGATCAAGGACCCCTTCCTCTTCGACCTGGTGCAGAGCGAACTGATCGAACGCTACGGGATCAACACGGTCCGCAAAGGCGGCCTCAAGGCCTACACGACGATCGACCCCGACCTGCAGGAGAAGGCCGAATACGCGGTCGAAAACTACTGCTACGTCTGCTACCCGGAAGGCGGCCCGGCGGCGGGCCTGGCCTCGGTCGATCCCGACACTGGCGCGATCGTCGCCCTCGCCTCGACCGAAGGCTACGCCGACGAAAGCCAGTTCAACTACGCCTGGCAGGCGCACCGCCAGCCGGGTTCGTCGTTCAAGACGATCGTCCTCGCGGCGGCGGTCAAGGACGGGATCGATCCGGCCACGACCTACTACGACGGCAGCTCGCCGAAGACGCTGGAAATCCCCGGCGGCGGCACCTGGACGGTGAACAACTCCGAGGGCGAGGCGGGCGGCACCTACAACCTGGAAAGCGCCACCTGGCACTCGGTCAACGTCGTCTACGCCCAGCTCGACCTCGACGTCGGCCCCGAAAACGTGACCGAGATGGCGCGCGAACTGGGGATCGAAGCGCCGCTGCAGTCGGTCCCGGCGGAGGGCATCGGCGGTCTCGGGATCGGCGTCACGCCGCTGGAAATGGCGAGCGCCTACGCAACCATCGCCAACGGTGGCACGCACCACGACCCGACCGCGGTCTCCAAAGTCGTCTTCCCCGGTGAGAACGGCGAGCCGGGCAAGGTCGACGACTTCGAGAAAGACTCCGGCGAACGGGTCCTCACCACCGGCCAGGCATACGAAGTGACCCGCATCCTCGAGGGCGTGATCACCCAGGGCACCGGCGCCGGCTACACCTCGATGGGCTGCTCCAGCGCGGCCGGCAAGACCGGTACCTCGGAGGAGCACTCCGACGCCTGGTTCGTCGGCTACACGCCGCTCTACTCGACCGCGGTCTGGGTCGGCCACCCGACCAGCCGCGAATACACCGGCTTCGGCGGTCCCACCGCCGGCCCGATCTGGGCCAACTACATGTCCTCCGCGGTCGAAGGCGACTGCCCCGAATTCGAAGTCCCCAGCTCCCTGCCCGACCTCTCCGAGCTGGATAGCGAACACACCTCTTCGAGCAGCTACGACGGCTACGAAGAAGAAGAAACCTACGAAGGCGAAGAAGAAGGCGACGAATCGAAGGGCAAAGGCAAAGGCGGGGACGAAGGCGGGGACGAACCGTCCCCGGAACCCGAGCCCGAACCGACCCCGGAACCTGAAGCGACGCCTGAACCGACCCCTGCGCCACCCGCCGGCGGCGGCATCAGCGCCGGCTGATCAGGCCGGAAAGTTGTGGTTCCTTAGTCCGCTTATAGAGGGCAAAGGAACCACAACTCGCGACGACTCACCAAATCGCTTATCGCGTGGTTCCTTTGTCCTCTCATTCAGGACAAAGGAACCACGACTGAACCGCCGTTGTGGCTCGATCGCGTCCCGGTGAGCATCTTGCGCAACGCGTTGGTCCCAGCCCGCTAGTTCGCGCACGTATGCGCGAACGTTCTCGCGCATCTGAAGTTGGAACACCTGGTTGTAATCGAGGCCGTCATCCATTTGACGCCTTCTTGGTGCCGGCCGGTCGGCTACTCCCCGATCAACTCAATCCGGTAGCCGTCGGGGTCCCTGACGAAGCAGATGCGGTGGCCCTCGGTGCGGCCGCCCGGGCGGTAGGGCGGCTTTTCGGGCTCGATGCCGACCTCGGCCAGCCGGGCGAGGGTGCCGTCGAGGTCGTCGACTCCGAGGGCGATGTGGTTGTAGCCGGTGCCGTGGTCGTACTCGGCGACGCCGTGGTTGTAGGTCAGCTCGAGGCGGGGATCCTCGCCGGGCATCGCCATGAAGACGTTGATCGCCTCGTCGCCGATCGGCATCCGCCGCACCTCTTCGAAGCCGAGCTTCTCGTAGAAGTCGACCGAGCGATCGATGTCGCCGATCCGGTAGCAGGTGTGAAGAAAGGTGGCCACCGCAGGCCGTCAAGGTTACCGGGGGTGGAATTGACCGAAAATGAGGTAGACGCCGGCTTTTCCATTGAACTCCGCCGACCAAGGCACTACCGTGGCGCGTCGGCCGAATCTGGGGCCGTCTCCGGGACCGGGCCTGTTGCTCTCCGGCTTCCGCAATCTGCAACGAAGAAAGGCATCGCTTTGAAGCTTTCACGCGCCCGCATGCGGGCCCTCGTCCTGGCGGCCTCTACGGCTGCCCTCGTCCTCGCCATCGGCGGCTCCGGTCTGGCCGGCGCCGCGACGCCGACCGGGGTCACCCAGTCGGTGAACATCGAGCTGACCAAAGGCAAGCTGAAGTTCGTCGGGCCCGAATCGGTCACCGTCGGCGACCAGCTGGAAATCGTCAACGAGACGAACCCGAAACAGGTCGGCCCGCACACCTTCTCGCTGGTCACCAAAGGCTCGCTGCCGAAGACCCCGAAAGCGCGCAAGAACTGCTTCACGCCGAAGCACATCTGCCTCGCGGTCGCGATCTGGCACGGTTTCAACCCGAAAACGGAAGCGATCACGAAGAACCCGGCCAAAGCCGGCCCCGCGGGCTGGAGCACGGCCGGCAACGCCACCGGCAAGAAGGGCGACTCCTGGTTCACCGAAAAGAAGGGCGAGACCTTCAGCCAGGAAGTGACGGCGGAAGCCGGCAGCACCCTGTACTACCTCTGCGCCGTGCATCCTTGGATGCAGGGCAAGGTAAACGTCGTGGCTCCGGTGACGCCGCTGCCCACGCCGACGCCGTAGCGTCACGGCCGGGCAGTCCTCAAGCACGCCCCGCTACGGGCGCCGAGTCTTCCTCGGCGCCCTCGGCGGCGGCACGCTGGCCGCGCTCCTGCCCCTCCGGGGCGGGGGCGACGGCCCGCTGCCGCTGACGGCCGAGCCGCCGCCTGCGCTCGCCGCCGTCCCCTTTCGCACCCGGCTGCCGATCCCGGAGGTCCTGGCGGACGACCGCATCCGGATCCCGATCCGCGAGGCCGAGCAGCAGATCTTCCCCGGGCCGAAGACCAGGCTCTGGACCTTCGGCGGCACCTTCCCCGGGCCGACGATCCGCCGCCGCGCCGGTCGCCGCACCCGCGTCACCTTCCATCACCAGCTGCCGGCGAAAGTGGGGGAGCTCTCGATCCACCTGCACGGCGGCCACAACCGCACCCAGTTCGACGGCCAGCCCGGCGGCCTCACCAAGCGCCAGCCGACCTCCTTCTTCTGCGACATCCCCCGCGGCCTCTCGGCCCGCCAACAGGGCAACGACCTGCTGCTCGAGCCCGGCGGGCGGAAAACCTACGTCTACGACCTGGTCGAGGACGGGCGCCCGGAACGGGCCTCGTTCCAGTGGTACCACGACCACCGCCTCGACCGCACCGCCCCGCACGTCTGGAAGGGGCTGGCCGGGATGTGGATCGTCGACGACGACTTCGAGGCCGGGCTGCCGCTGCCGAGCGGCGACCGCGACGTCCCGCTGATGATCGGCGACCGCACCTTCGACCGCCACAACCAGCTCACCGACCCCTTCAGCAACCGCCGCCCCCCGGCCGACGGCATCCTCGCCGAGACGATCCTCGTCAACGGCGCCCACATGCCCTACCACCGGGTCGCCCCCTGCCGCTACCGGCTGCGCCTGCTCAACGTCTCCGCCTTCCGCAGTTACAACCTGCAGCTCTCCAACGGCGCGCCGATGATCCAGATCGCGACCGAAAGCGGGCTGATGCCGAAGCCGGTCCGTCGCCGCGAGATCCTCCTCGGCCCGGCCGAGCGGGTCGAGGTGATCATCGACTTCGCCGCGATGGCGGGGGAGAGCGTCGAGCTGCGCAGCAGCGCCCGCCACCCCGGCCGCAACGCCGACGGCGCCCGCACCTACGGCGGCGCCCTGATGCAGTTCCGCGTCGGCGGCAACCGCGTTGCCGATCGGGCGCGCGTGCCGCGCAACCTGCGCCCGCTGCCGGCCTGGACCCGCAGCGCCAGCCGCCGGCCCGACAAGCGCTGGGAGATCACGATCGGCGGCTTCTTCAAGACCACCTGGCGGATCAACGGCCGCACCTTCAACCCGGCCCACTCGGAGGCGTTCCCGAAGCTGAACTCGACCGAGACCTGGGAGATCCACAACAAGACCAGCGTCGCCCACGTGATGCACCTCCACCACAGCGACTGGCTGCTGCTCGAGCGCAACGGCAGGCGGCCGCCACCCTGGGAAAACTGTCTCAAGGAGACCTTTTTCGTCTACCCCAACGAAAAAATTCTCCTTGCCGGTCACTTCGCCGACTACACCGGGAAATTCGTCATCCACTGTCACATGCTGGACCACGAGGATCACGGCCTGATGAGCCAGTTCCAGGTGGTACGCGCCTAAAGAAAACACCTGCGTTTGCCGATCCCCCAGGCATGGCGGCTAACCAAAAGCGGGTATGGAGACGGCCCGCCGGAACCTGGGTCGCCCGAGCCGCCGCCGCCCTGCTGATCGTCGGTGCCGGCCTGGTCTTCCTCTCGCTCGCCCTGCCGCATCCGAGCGGCGGCGACGAAGCCGCGCTGCTGGCCACCGCCACCGGGATGGCCCTCGCCGGTGTGGTCGCCCTGGCCCTCGCCGGCCGCATGCCCTTCGCCGGGGTGCACACGATCATCGCCGCCGCCGTGGCGGTCACCGGCCTGCTGATCTACGAGTCCGGCGCCGCGGTCGGGCAGTACGGGACGATCTGGGTCTGGGCGATCCTGATCGCCTCCTACTTCTTCCCCCGCCGGATCGCGATCGTCCACCTCGCCTGGCTGCTGGTTGTCTACGCGGTCACCCTGGGGCTGGTCGAAAGCACCGCCGGCTACTCGCCGCTGACCCGTTGGATCTTCACCTTCGTCTCGCTCACCGTCGTGATGCTGCTGGTCACCGGGATCGTCAACGCCCAGGCCCGCTCCGACAAGCGCGCCCGCCGCTTCTTCGAGCTCTCCCACGACATGCTCTGCACGATGGACGGGGAAGGCCGCTGCCGCGAGGTCAACGGCGCCTGGACCCGCCACCTCGGCTACTCGTCCGAAGAGCTGCGCGGCAAGCGCCTGCTCGACCTCACCCACCCCGATGACCACGAGCGCGCCCTGGCCGAGGCGATGAGCCTGTTCAAGACCGGTTCCTCCTCGGTGCTCGAGACCCGGGTGCGGGCCAAGGACGGCAGCTGGCATTGGCTGCGGACCAGCTCCACCCTGGCCCAGGACGAGGGGCTGGTCTACGCGCGCTCGACCGACATCACCCAGCTGAAGCTGATCGAGGGCGAACGCGAGAAGCTGCTCGGCGAAGTCCAGGACCTGGCCCGCCAGGACGCCCTCACCGGGCTGCCGAACCGCCGTGCCCTGCACGAGCTGACGCCGCGCGAGATGGCCCGGGCCCGCCGCGCCGAATCGCCGCTCTGCCTGGCGATCATCGACATCGACTACTTCAAGAGCTACAACGACACCCACGGCCACCTGGCCGGCGACGAGGTGCTGCGCACCTGCGCCCGCGAATGGGACGGCGCCCTGCGCGGCGAGGACACGCTGATCCGCTTCGGCGGCGAGGAGTTCCTGGTCCTGCTGCCGGACACCGAACCCGAGCAGGCGGCGGAGATCGTCGAGCGGCTGCGGCAGCAGACGCCGATGGAGCAGACCTGCTCGGCCGGACTCGCCCTCTGGGACGGGGTGGAGAGCATCGACGAACTGCTGCGGCGGGCCGACGAGGCGCTGTACCTGGCCAAGGCCGGTGGCCGCGACCAGCTGGCGCAGGCCGAGATCGCTGCCTGATCCCCGCTCGCCTAGTCATGATGCGCGCATGGGTCGCGCAGAGCACGAACGCGCGGTGCGCTTCCGCACCGCCCGCCGCGACCCGGACCTGACGGTCGTCGAGGGCTTCCACGCCCTCAAGCACGCGCTGCGCTTCGGCGCCGAGCTGGTCGAGGCGGTGGCGGTCGACCCGCCCGCGCTGGAGGCGATGGCCGCCGAGCTGGCGCCGGACCTGGAAGGGCAGCTGGCCGATCGGGTTGAACCGATCGAGAAGGAGGAATTGGCCGATCTGGTCCCCCTGGTGCCGCACACCGGCGTCGTCGCGATCGCCCGCCGACCGCGCGTCGACGTCGCCGCAGCGCTGGCCGATCCCGCTCCGGCGCCGGCGGTCCTGCTGGAGCAGCCGCGCAACATGGGCAACATCGGCGCCTGCATCCGCGTCGCCGCCGCGGCCGGTGCCGCGGCGCTGATCACCACCGGCGAGAACGACCCCTGGCACCCCGACGCGGTCCGCGGCGCCGCCGGGCTGCAGTTCGCGCTGCCGGTCGCCGCGGTCGAGGCCCTGCCCGAGAGCGACCGGCCGCTGCTGGCGATCGACCCGGAGGGGGAGGAGCTGGCTCCCGAGCGGCTGCCCGAGCGGGCCGTGCTCGCCTTCGGCACCGAGCGCCACGGGCTCAGCAGCGACGTCTTCGAGCGCGCCGACGCCCGCGTCTCGATCCCGATGCGGGCGGGCGTTTCCAGTCTCAACCTGGCGACTTCGGTTGCAATCGCCCTGTTTGTGATGAGAATGAGGAACCCGTAAGGGTTTTCCATCCAAGAAAGGAACCGAACTTGTTGCCACTCCCAGTCGCAGACATCAGCTTTGGGGAACTCCTCCTCATCGCGCTCGAGATCTTCTTCTTCGTGATCTGGATCTGGATCCTGATCACGATCCTCACCGACCTCTTCCGCGACCACGAGCTCTCCGGTTGGGGGAAGGCGGCCTGGGTGCTCTTCCTGGTCTTCATCCCGTTCCTGACGGCGCTGATCTACCTGATCGCCCGCGGCGAGGGGATGCGGGACCGGACGATCAAGGCCCAAGCGGACGCGAAAAAGCATTTCGACGAATACGTCCGTGAGCAGGCCGGCGCCGGCTCCTCCGCCGACGAGCTGCACAAGCTCTCCGAGCTGAAGGCCAAAGGCGATCTCAGCCAGGAGGAGTTCGACAAGGCGAAGGCCAAGCTTCTCGCCTAGGAGCTCTCTCAGGAAACTCCTGCAACTGCAAGGGAAGTTGCGGATTATCGACCCCTTGTAAGGCGGCGCAGGCGCTTCGCTAGCCTGCGCCGCCGTGCTGTTTAGCTCCTCTCCGAGCGCGGCCCGCCGCCGCGTGCTCGTCTTCGCCGCGCTGCTCTTCGCGGCCCTCTGCGCCCTGGCCGGCTCCTGGGCGGCGAGCGCCCCTGCCGACCCGCAGCAGAAACTGGAACAGACGCGGGACAAGTTGGAAGACGTCCGCGAACAGGGCAGCGACCTGGCGGCGACGATCGCCGAACAGAACGCGGCGATCGACGCCAAGCTCGGCGAAGTCTCGCGGCTGCGCCAGGAACAGGAAGCGGTCGAGGCCGAACTGGAGGAAAAGCAGGCGGAGCTGGACCGCGCCACCGAGGCGCTGGAAGCCGAAGAAGCGCACCTCGAGCGGGTGCGGGCGAAGCTGCGCAAAGCGCTCGACCTGCTCGGCGACCGGCTGGTCGCGATCTACGAGGCCGGCTCGCCGGACATGCTGAACGCGATCCTCGAATCCGAAGACTGGACCGAGATGGCGGCGCAGACCGAATACCTGCGCCAGATCCAGGAATACGACGACGCCGTCGTCGACCGGGTGAAGACGCTGCGAAACGAAGTCCGCGGTGCGGTCGAACGGCTCGACGAGCGCCGCGCCGAGATCGAAGCGGCGCGCGACGCGATCGCCGCCAAGGAGCGCGAAGTCGCCCAGCGCAGCCAGGAAGCCGCCGCCGGCTTCCGCGAGTTGAAGTCCGAACAGGCGGCGCGCCAGGAAGCGCTGGAAGAGCTCGAATCGCGCGAATCGGCGCTCAGCAACAACCTCGCGGTGATCTCCGAACAGGTCGCCTCCGAAGGCGGCGACGCGACCACCGGCCAGATGCCGGCGCCCCTCAACCCCGGCCAGGAAGCGGAGCTGATCACCGAAAGCGAAGCCAGCGCCCCGGCCTCGGCGCCGCAGGCGGTCAAGAACGCGATCGCCGCCGCCAATGCGATCGCCACCACGCCCTACATCTGGGGCGGCGGCCACGGCTCCTTCGAATCTTCCGGCTACGACTGCTCCGGCGCGGTCAGCTACGCGCTGCACGGCGGCGGCTTCCTCGAAAGCCCGCTCGACTCGACCGGCCTCTCGACCTGGGGCGAACCGGGCCCGGGGCGCTGGATCACCGTCTACGCCAACGCCGGCCACGCCTGGATGGTGATCGCCGGCATCGCCTTCGACACCAGCGGCGGCGCCGGCCCCCGCTGGCACGACCCCTGGGCCAACAGCCCGGAAGGCTTCATCGCCCGCCACCCAGCGGGCTACTAAGCCCGCCAGGGGTGCATCGTTTCCACCCTTTTCCTCCCTATAGCGATGAAAAGGGTGGAAACGACGAATACCTCGGGTAAGTTTGCGCCCATGGATCTTGAGCGGCAGTTGGAGGAGATGCTGGGAATCGAGCGGTTCGAGCCGCCCGAGTCCTTCCGTGCGAACGCGCTCTGGAACGACCCGAAGGTCTACGAGGAGGCTGCCGCCGACCCCGAGGCCTGGTGGCTGCGAGAGGCGAAGCAGCTGCTCGACTGGGACGTCGAGCCGACCCAGGGCCTCGACGACTCCGACCCGCCCTTCTACAAGTGGTTCGCCGACGGGCGGCTGAACGCCTCGGCCCAGTGCCTCGACCGCCACGTCGAGGCCGGCAACGGCGAGCGCGTCGCCTTCCACTGGCGCGGCGAGGAGGGGGAGGAGCGCGACGTCACCTACGCCGAGCTGCACCGCGACGTCCAGCGCTTCGCCAACGCGCTCAAGGACCTCGGCGTCGAGAAGGGCGACGTGGTCGGGATCTACCTGCCGATGATCCCCGAGGTCGTCGTCGCGATGCTCGCCTGCGCCCGCATCGGCGCCCCCCAC
>DASURF010000024.1:0-53248 GCA_036280195.1 Solirubrobacterales bacterium
GGGGGAGGGTGCCGGTGTCCCTCGGAGGAATGTTCGGCGATATGCAATCTGGTGCTTGCGCGCGAAGCGCGCTGTTCGGTTGCGGCTAAGCGGCGGAGCCGCGTGTCGCGCAATGACGGAGAGGGATACCGGCACCCTCCCACCCGCAACGCTAAGCGAATAACTCGGCCTCAGGCGTTGAGTCGGCGAAGACGCGGTCGCGGCCTCCGGCCTTGGCGGCGTAGAGGGCCGAATCGGCGCGGGAGAGCATGTCGTCGCAGTCGACCAGGCCAGGCTCGGCGACGGCGACGCCGATGCTGAGGGAGACGGGGACGCCGACCGGGCGGCGCTCGCGGACCTCCTCGCGCAGGCGCTCGGCGATCTCCAGCGCGTCCTCGTGGCCGGCGCCGGGGAGCATGACCAGGATCTCCTCGCCGCCGACGCGGTAGATCGAGTCGCCGGCGCGCAGCGCCGCCCGCATCGTGTAGGCGACGTCCTGGAGGACCGCGTCGCCGGCGGCGTGGCCGAACTGGTCGTTGACCCGCTTGAAGTGGTCGAGGTCGCAGAGGAGGAAGGCGTGGGAGAGGCCCTCGCTGGGATCGCATGGCTGGCCGTCGAGCTCCGACAGCCGCTGCTCGAGCGCGTTGCGGTTGAAGAGGCCGGTCAGCGGGTCGAGGGTCGAGCGCCGGCGGTGGGCGCGGTCGGACTCGATCAGGGCGCCGGAGAGGATCACGGCGCTGACGATCAGCGCGGCGATCGCGACCAACTGCTCGTGCTGCTCCCAGGCCGCGTGCGGATCCGGGATCACGGTCGCGGCGAGGAACATCGCGATCAAGAAAGCCGTGCCGATAACCATGCCCCGCACCTCGAAGCGGAAGCCGAGCGTCACCGCCGGCAGGCCGAACCAGACGAGGACCGGGCTGGTCGCCCCGCCGGTCAGCAGCACCGAGGCGGCGAGGATGATCGGCAGCGCCGCCCAGGCGCCGGCGACCCAGAGGGCGGGACGGGCGCTGTTGCGCATGTGGCGGTCGGCGACCGCGAAGCCGGCGAGGCCGGCGATGAGCGGGACGATCCACCAGTAGCCGAAGCCCAGGGAGCTGCCGCCGCCGACCGCGAGGGCCAGGGCGAGGATCGCGAAAGTGGCGAAGCGGTAGCGCCGCAGGCGCTCCTCCATGTCGAGCAGGCGCTCGCGGCGGGCTTCCTCGTGGATCGAGACGAGGGTGTCTCGGGTCTTCCCCATGCGGCGACATCGGCCGCGGCGAAACAGGGCTTGAATCTGAACGGTTAATTCCGCCTATGTAAAAAGGCGGAGCTACTCCACCAGTTGCAGCTCTTTGGGCAGCGTGCTGAGATTGCGCAGGCCCTCGTCGGCGACGACGACCAGGTCCTCGATCCGCACCCCGAGCTGCCCCGGCAGGTAGATGCCGGGCTCGACCGTCACCACTTCGCCGGCGGCGAGGACGTCGTCGGAGCGCAGCGAGAGCCGCGGCGCCTCGTGCACCTCGAGCCCCACCCCGTGCCCGAGGCCGTGGCCGAAGCGGTCGCCGTGGCCGGCGGCGTCGATCACCTCGCGGGCGACCTTGTCGACGTCTTCGCCCTTGACGCCCGCTCGGATCGCCTGCAGCGACTTCGCCTGCGCCTCGCGGACGACCTCGTAGACCGCCCGCGCCTCCGGGCCGGGCTCGCCGGTGGCGAAGGTGCGGGTGCCGTCGGAGCAGTAGCCGTCGAGCTGGGCGCCCATGTCGAAGACGACCAGCTCGCCGCGGCCGATCTCGCGCTCGCCGGGCTCGGCGTGCGGCAGGGCGCCGTTCGGCCCGGCGGCGACGATCGCCGGGAACGAGGGGTCGCCGCCGAGCTCGCGGATCCGCGCTTCGGCGGCCCGGGCGACCTCGCGCTCGCTGCGCCCGGCGAGGCCGCGCTCCAGCGACCAGGCCCATACCTCGTCGGCCAGCTTCGAGGCCTCGGCGATCTTCGCCAGCTCACCCTCGTCCTTGACCCTGCGCAGCTGCTCGACCCGGCCCCCGGCGGCGACCATCTCGGTGCCCCCGGCGAGTTTCTCCTTCAGTTTCTCCAGCAGCCGGACCGACATGTGGTCGTCCTCGAAGCCGACCCGGCCCTCGAGCAGCTCGGCGATCCCCTTCAGCCAGTCGGCGGCGATCGTCACCGTCTCCCAGCCCTCGACCTCGGCGGCGGCGCGCTCGGTGTAGCGGAAGTCGGTGAGGAAGAGGCGGACGCCGGGGCCGCAGACGCAGGCGCCGTTGGTGCCGGTGAAGCCGGTCAGGTAGCGGACGTTGGTCAGGTCGGTGACCAGCATCCTGTCCAGCTCGCGCTCGGCGAGCAGCGCCTCGAGCCGGTCGCCGCGGCCGCGCATCAGGAGGCGGTGCCCAGCTCGCGCGCCAGCAGCCCCAGCGCCTCGCGGTAGCCGTCCGGCCCCTTGCCGGAGATCTTCGCCAGCACCAAGCCGTCGAAGACCGAGAGCTTGCGCCAGTCGTCGCGTTCCTCGACCGCAGAGAGGTGCACCTCGACCGCCGGCAGGCCGGTCAGCTGCAGCGCGTCGGCGATCGCCCGGCTGTAGTGGGTCCAGGCGCCGGCGTTGACGATCGCCGCGTCGGCGAGGTCGGCCGAGCGGTGCAGGTATTCGCAGAACTCGCCCTCGGCGTTGGTCTGGAAGAAGATCGGTTCCAAGCCCGACTCGTGCGCCCAGTCGGAGATCTTCGCCTCCAGCTGCGACAGCGAGAGACCGCCGTAGATCTCCGGGTCGCGCCGCTCCAGCACGTCGAAGTTGACCCCGTGCAGGACGGCGACGCGATTGCTTACGGTAGTCATCAGTTAGAGCTCCTCCACGGCTGCCCGGACCTTAGCCTCATCGACGATTTGCCCGGTGCGGGGCTTGCCCGGCTCGGAGAGGAGGACGAATCCGACCCCGGCAGCGGTGCGCTTCTTGTCGCGCTGGAGGATGTCGAGAACGTCATCGACGTCCACCTTCTGATCGAGTCGGACCGGCAGGCCGTGCCGAGCAAGCATCGCCTCAACCTCGTCGCGCAGGGCGGGTGCGTCGGAGAGGCGGAGCGCAGCAAGCAGGCCAAGCCCGATCGCTTCGCCGTGCAGGTAGGAGAAGTCGGACACGCCCTCGATCGCGTGACCGACCGTGTGCCCGAGGTTGAGGACATGCCGCAGTCCGGCATCGCGCTCGTCGGCAGCAACGACGCCGCACTTGTACCGAGCGCAGGCGAAGACGACGTCGTCGAGGTCCGCGGGGTCGATCGTTTCAATCGAACGCACGCGCTCCCACAGCGAACCTCCGGCTAGAAGGCCCGTCTTCAGGACCTCGACGAAGCCGGCGGCCAGATCCCTCTCCGGCAACGAGGACAGGGTCGAGGTGTCGGCGAAAACGCCCGCGGGCATGTGGTAGGCGCCGGCGTAGTTCTTCAGCGCGTCCACGTCAACGCCGGTCTTGCCCCCGTAGGCCGAGTCGACCTGCGCCACCAGCGTCGTCGGCACCTGTACGACCGGAACGCCACGCTGGTAGATGTGGGCGCAGAAGCCGGCCAGGTCGCCGACAACTCCACCGCCTAGAGCGACGACGTGGTCTTCGCGCGTCATCCCGGCGCCGGCAAGGCTCCGCACCACCTTCCCCACCTGCTCCAGCGTCTTGGATTCCTCGCCCGGCGCAATCTCGAAATCGCCGGCAGGTGAATTCAGGTTGCCCAGGTAACGCCGGCAGTTGCTGTCGGTGACGCAGAAGCCGCGGCTCGTCAGCGGCCACCAACCCGTCTCGAGAATCCCCGAGCCCACGAACACCGGGTAGTCCCCCGACGCGCTCGAGGCCCACAGCAACCGCGTCCCCTCCGGCATCTCCGCCAGCGCCTGGATCGCCGGCAGCGCCCGCTCGACCGCCCCCTCGTCGGCCATCGGCACCACCGCGTCGGCCAGCTCCTCGTAGAGCGGCAGGCGCTCGGCGAGCAGGCGCGCCACGTCCGCTTCGGTCGTCGCCAGCGGCCGCCCGGTGCCCTCGATCCGCCGCCAGGCCTCGGCCGCGTCGATCTCCAGCAGGACGACGATGTGGCGCCCCAGCGCCTCGCGCACCCGCGCGGAGAGGACGCTGCCGCCGCCGAGGGCGATCGCGCCGCCGTCGGCCTGCTCCAGCAGCCCTCCCACCACCTCGTCCTCGCGCGCCCGGAAGGCCTCCTCGCCGTCTTCTTCGAACGCCTGGCTGATCGGCTTGCCGAGCGCCGCTTCCATCAGCGCGTCGATCTCGGTCGTCTCCAGCCCGGCCTTGCGCGCGGCGGCGAGCGCCGTGCTCTTGCCGGCCCCCATGAAGCCGATGAAGACGATCGCCGGCCTACTCACCGGCTCAGCCCCGGAAGTCGATCCGCTGCTTGTAGGCGTCGAGCGCGGCGAGCACGTCGTCGATGTGGTCGCCGCCGAACTTCTCGCGGTAGCAGCGCGCCAGGGTCAGCGCCACCATCGCCTCGGCGACCACCGCGGCGGCGGGGACGACGGTCGAGTCGGTCCGCTCGCGCAGCGCCTGGGCCGGCTGCTTGGTCTCGGTGTCGACCGAGCGCAGCGGCTTGGTCAGGGTCGAGATCGGCTTGATCGCCGCCCGCACCGAGAGCGGCTGGCCGTTGGTCATCCCGCCCTCGAGGCCGCCGGCGTGGTTGGTTTCGCGGAAGTAGCCGTCCTTCTCCGACCAGAAGATCTCGTCGTGGGCTTCGGAGCCGGGCCGCCCGGCGACGTCCCAGGCTTCGCCGATCGCCACCCCCTTGATCGACTGGATCGAGGCGACGGCGCCGGCCAGGCGCCCGTCGAGCCGGTCTTCCCAGGAGATGTGGGAGCCGAGCCCGGGGACGAGGCCGAAGACCAGCACCTCGAAGCTGCCGCCGAGGCTCTCGTTGGCCTTGCGCAGGCGGTTGATCTCCTCGACCATCGCCTTGCTGGCCTCCGGGTCGAGGCAGCGGACGGGGTCCTCGTCGACGTTCGCGAAGTCCGCCGGCTTCAGGTCGGGGCGCTCGGCCGCGCGGACCGAGGCGATCTGCAGGACGTGGCTGTGGATCTCCACCCCGAGGGCGGAGAGGAAGCCGCGGGCGACGGTGCCGGCGGCGACGCGGGCCGCGGTCTCGCGCGCGCTTGCCCGCTCGAGGATGTTGCGGATGTCCGAGTGGCCGTATTTCTGGGCGCCGACCAGGTCGGCGTGGCCCGGGCGCGGCAGGTGCACCTCGTCGGGCTCGAACCCCTCGACCGGCCAGGGGTTCATCCGCTCCTCCCAGTTGGCGTAGTCGCGGTTGGCGACCAGCAGCGCGATCGGGCTGCCGAGCGTGCGGCCGTGGCGAACCCCCGAGCGGACCTCGACCGTGTCGGTCTCGATCTTCATCCGGCCGCCGCGCCCGTGGCCGAGCTGGCGCCGCGCCATGTCGCGGTCCAATGCCTCGCGGTCGAGCTCCAGGCCCGCCGGCATGCCCTCGACTATCGCCACGAGCCCCGGCCCGTGCGACTCCCCCGCGGTGGTGAAACGGAACGTCGTCATCGGGGCAAGGCTATCGGCGCGCCGCCGCCTCGCGCATCACGTCGAGGTCGGGGGTGCGCCCGGTCCAGATTTCCAGCGAGCGGGCGCCCTGCTGGACGAGGATCTCGAGGCCGTCGACGACCGCGGCGCGCGCCCCTTCCGCCGCTTTCAGCAGGCGACTGCGCCGCTCGCCGTAGACCATGTCGACGACCGTCTGCGAGTCGTTGAACCCGCCCCGCTCCAGGGGCAGGTGGTCGAAGGGGTTGTCGCCGCCGAGGCCGGCGCTGCTGGTGTTGACGATCAGGTCGTACTCCTCCTGGCGGGGGGCCCGCACCGCCGTGCCGCCGATCTCGGCGCAGATCGTCTCGGCCCGCTCGTGGGTGCGGTTCCAAACCTCGACCGTCGCCCCTTCCCAGAGCAGCGCCCAGAGCACCGCCCGCGCCGCGCCGCCGGCGCCCAGCACCAGCGCCCGCCGCCCCCGCGGCGAATCCGGCAGCGCCGCCAGCAGCCCGTCGGCGTCGGTGTTGTGGGCCTCGATCCTCTTGCCGGAGAAGACGAGGGTGTTGGCGGCGCCGATCTGCTGCGAGGCTTCGCTCGCCTCGTCGGCCAGCGTCAGCGCCGCCTCCTTGTGCGGGACGGTGACGTTGATGCCCGCGTAGCCGACCGCGGCCAGCTCGCGGACCGTGATCTCGAAGGCCTCGGGCGCGGCGTCGATCGCCTGGTAGCTCCAGTCGCCCAGCCCCAGCGCCTCCAGCGCCGCGTTCTGCATCGCCGGCGAGCGCGAATGGGAGACGGGATGGCCGAGCACCGCGAGCTTCGGCATCGCTTATTCCCCGCAGCTGTCGGGCGAGTTGCCGCCCGCCGCTTCGCGGGCCGAGTTGTACTTCTCGACCGCGGCTTCGAATTCGCCTTCGGTCTCGGCGAAGGTCAGCTTGCCGCAGGCGCCCGGCGTCGTCACGTAGAAGAGGTAGTCGGTCTTCGGCGGGTGCGCGGCCGCTTCGATCGAGGCCAGGCCCGGGTTGCTGATCGGCCCCGGCGGTAGGCCGACGTTGGTGCGGCTGTTGTAGGGCGAGTCGATCGCCAGTTCCGATTCGGTCAGCGGCTGGGTGTAGTTGCCGGTCGCGAAGCGGATCGTCGCGTCGATCCCCAGCGGCATCCCTTCGTGCAGGCGGTTGTAGATCACCGAGGCGACCAGGCCGCGCTGGTTGTCGACGCCGGCCTCGTCCTCGACCATCGAGGCGATCGTGACCACGTCGAAGACCGTCAGGTTCTTCGACTTCGCGTACTTCATGTCCACGCCTTTGATCCGCCGCTTGAAGTCCTTCAGCTGGAGCTCGACCAGGTCCTCGACCGGCGCCTTCGGCTTCAGTTCGAAGGTGTCGGGGAAGAGGAAGCCTTCGAGGTTCTTGGCGCCCTTGCCGCCGTATTCGGCCGGGTCGAGGTACTTCGACCTGATCGTCGCCTTGGTGTAGTCGCCGGGAACGCTGGCTTCCTCGACCAGCTGCGCCGCCTGCGAACGCGTGTAGCCCTCGGGGATCGTGACCGTGAGCGTGCGCTTGACCGGCGGCTGCGAGAGGGCGTCGATGGCGGCGCCGTAGCTCATGTCGTGGGCGAGGGTGAAACGGCCGGAATAGATTTCCGAGCGCTTGCCGGCGAGCGTGACCCGGACCTGGAAGAGGGTCGAGTTGGCGATCACGTCTTCTTCGGCGAGCAGGTCGCCGACTTCGCTGACGCTGGAGCCCTTCGGGACCGTCACCTGGACCTGGCCGGAGCCGTCGCCGTGGAACGGCTGGAAGAGCGAGTTGAGGAACCAGAGGACGAAGAGCGCTGCGATCACCGCGAAGATCAGGAACGGGCGGCGGGCGATCGCGCCGAGCACCGGGGGCCTCTGCCGCGGCCGGCGGCTGCTGCCGTTACCGGCGGCGACGGTCGGGTGCGGCGGCGGCGGGACGACGACGGTCTTCTCCTCGGGCTGCGCGGATTGCGCGGGAATCTCCGGCTCCTCGTCCCAGAACTCCTGCTCGGGCGTGCGCGGTGGCGGTGGCTCCTCGGGCGGCGGCGTGGGCGGAGGTGGCGGCGCCTTCTCCTCGGCGCCGGCCTGCTTCGCCGCCTTCTTCTGCCGCTTTTCTTCGCGCTCGCGCCGGCGCTGCTCGCGCTCGCGCGCCGCCGGATCCTCGGGATCGGCGAAAGGGTCGTCCTTGAGCCAGTCGTCGCTCATCGCTCGTCCCCATCGCTGTCGCCGACGCTGGCGAGGTAGGACTCGAGCAGGTGGGCGGCGGCGAGCGAATCGCGCGCCGCGCCGGCGCCGGCGCGGCGGCTGGCGTCGGCCATCCGCGAGGTCAGGCGCTCGTCGTAGGTCTCGACCGGAACCGAGAGCATCGCCTCCAGTTCCCGGCAGAAGCTGCGCGCCAAACCTGCCTGGCTGCCCTCCTCGCCGCTGAGGTGGAGCGGCAGGCCGACGACGACCCGCTCGACGCCGTGCTCGGCGACCAGCTCGGCGACCGCTCGCGCCTCGGGCGGCTCGATCGTCGGCAGCGGCGTTGCCAGCGTCCCGCTCGGATCCGAAAGCGCGCAACCGATCCGGACGGTGCCGTGGTCGAGGGCGAGCACCCGCATGCGCCCGTTCAGCCGAGCTCCCGCTCGATCGCGGCCCGCGCGGCCGCCAACGCCTCGTCGAGCTTGGCCGGGTCCTTGCCGCCGGCCTGCGCCATGTCGTCGCGACCGCCGCCCCCGCCGCCGACGATCGGGGCGATCTCGCGGATGATCGAGCCGGCGGAGAGACCGCGCTCGGCCGCGTCCTTGGAGACCAGCGCGACCAGCCCTGCCTTGCCGCCGAACTCGCCGCCGAGGACGACGGCGGAAGGAGAGCCAAGCTTCGACTGGATGCGGTTGGCGAGGTCGAGCAGCTGCTTGGGATCGGCCTGCAGGCTTGCGTCGACCGCAGCGACGACGAGGCGACCGCCACCGGAAAGCTCCTCGGCCTTGTCCGCCAGCTCGTCGGCGGCACCACCGAGCTGCTCGCGCTGGGCCTTCTCGGCGCCGGCGCTCGCCTGCTTCAGCTGCTCCGCGGCGCGACGGGCCGCGGCTACCGGGTCCTGCGGATTGCCGAGCAGCTCGCCGGCCTCCTGCAGCTGCGCCTCGCGCTCGCGGTACCAGTCGATCGCGGCGGGGCCGGTGATCGCCTCGATCCGGCGCACGTTGGCGGCGCTGGAGCCCTCGGTGACGATCTTGAAGATCCCGACCTCGGCGGTGTTGGCGACGTGGGTGCCGCCGCAGAGCTCGCGGGAGACGCCGTCGACCTCGACGACGCGGACCCACTCGCCGTATTTCTCGCCGAACAGGGCCATCGCCCCCAGCCGCTCGGCCTCCTCGCGGTTCATGTTCATCCAGCGCACCGGGCGGCTCGCCTTGACCCACTCGTTGATCCGCTCCTCGACGTCGCGCAGCTCCTCGGCCGTCAACGCCTGGCCGTGGGTGAAGTCGAAGCGCAGCTTGTCGGGACGCACCGCGGAGCCCGCCTGGCGGACGTGGGTGCCGAGCCGCTCGCGCAGGGCGGCGTGCAAGAGGTGGGTGGCGGTGTGGTTGCGCATCGTCGCGTGGCGCGCCTCGGCGTCGACCTCGGCCTCGACCGGGACGCCGGGCTCGATCGCGGCGCCGCTCGGCTCGATCGCCAGCGCCTGGTCTTCGCCGAGGCGGTAGACGTCGACCACCCGCGCTTCCTCCCCGCCCCAGCGCAGCACGCCGGAGTCGGCGACCTGTCCCCCGCCCTCGGCGTAGAACGGGCTCTCCTCGAGCTTGACCAGCGCCCGGCCGTCCCCCGTCTCGACCGCGGCGAGGCCGGTGGTGGCGCGCAGCGTTTCGTAGCCGACGAAGCGGGTCGGCGGCGCCTGTTCGGCGAAGGCGAGGACGCGCTCGTGGGTGTTCTCGGAGCCGTGGGCGGTGGCGCTCGCCATCCGCGCCCGCTGCCGCTGCTCCTCCATCAGCTCCTCGAAGCCCTGGTCGTCGACCGAAAGGCCGGCTTCGGCCAGGAGCTCCTTGGTCAGGTCGTAGGGAAAGCCGTAGGTGTCGTGCAATTTGAACGCCGCGGCGGCGTCGATCCAGGAGGTCTCGGCCTCCTTCGCCTCGGCGACCAGCCGCTCCAGCAGCTCGCTGCCGCGCTCCAGGGTGCGGCCGAAGCTCTCCTCCTCGTCGCGCACCCAGCGGCCGATCGTCTCCCGCTCGGCGACCAGCTCGGGGTAGTCGTCGCCCATCAGCTCGATCGTGCGCTCGGCGAACCGGCCGAGCCAGGGCGCCTCCAGGCCCAGGGTGCGGCCCTGCTGGATCGCCCGCCGCATGATCCGGCGCAGGATGTAGCCGCGGTCCTCGTTGGAGGGGACGACGCCGTCGGCGATCAGGAAGGCGGCGCCGCGGCTGTGGTCGGCGACGATTCGCATCGCCCGGGTCACCGCGCCGCCCTCGTCGTAGCGGTGGCCGGACAGCTCCTCGGCGAGGTCGACCAGCGGCCGCACGTGATCGGTCTCGAAGACCGAGGGGACGTCCTGGAGGACCGCCGCCATCCGGTCGAGTCCCATGCCGGTGTCGATGTTCTTCATCGGCAGCTCGGTCAGGGTCCCGTCCTCGGCCAGGTCGTAGCTCATGAAGACGTGGTTCCAGAACTCGAGGAAGCGATCGGTGTCGTCGCCAGGCCGCTCGCCCTCGGCGCCGAACTCGAGGCCCCGGTCGAGGTAGAGCTCCGAGCATGGACCGCAGGGTCCGGTCGGCCCGGCCTGCCAGAAGTTGTCCTCGCGGCCGAGGCGGACGATCCGCTCCTCCGGCACGCCGGTCGCGCGCCAGATCTCGATCGCCTCCTCGTCCGGGCCGAGCCCCAGCTCCTCGTCGCCGCCGAAGACGGTGACCCAGATCCGCTCCGGGTCCATCCCGAAGCCCTGGGTCGAGAGCTCCCAGCCCCAGGGGATCGACTCGGCCTTGAAGTAGTCGCCGAAGCTCCAGTTGCCGAGCATCTCGAAGAAGGTCATGTGGCGGGCGGTGTTACCGACCTCCTCGATGTCGGTGGTGCGGAAGCATTTCTGCACGTCGGCCAGGCGCGGCGCCGGTGGCTGTTCGCGGCCCAGGAAGTAGGGCTTGAACGGCTGCATCCCAGCCGTGGTGAGGAGAACCGAAGGGTCGTGGACCGAGGGGACGAGCGAAGCCGAGGGGACGATCTTGTGTCCCCGCTCAGCAAAAAACGACAGGTAGGTCTCCCGAATCTCCTTCGCCCTCATGTTAGGAAGCCTAAATATTTGTTCGATCTCGGGCGGCGAGGGCTAAATGGGGCCTTATGGACGGGCGGTCGACGCGTTCAAGGGGCATCGATCCACAGTCGAAGGAGGCAACCATGAAGCTGAGCATGAAGGTCGCATCGACCCTTGCGGTGCTTGCGCTGGGGCTGGTGCCCGCGACGGGCGTCGCCGACGGCCCCGATTACGCGCCGGAACACCCCACCCACCCGACGACCAGCCCGAAAGGCCACGCCTACGGCTACTACTGCCAGGGCAAAAGCAAGAAGCACGTCAAAGGCGAGAAGGGGACCGAGTTCAGCCGCTGCGTGCGCACGATGAGGCAGGCCGACAACCAAGACCTGACCCCGCGACAGGCGTGCAAAGACAAAAACAAGAAGCACGTCAAAGGCGAGAAGGGGACCGAGTTCAGCCGCTGCGTGAAAGCCGTCGCGCAGATGCGGAAGGACAAAGCAGAGGAAGAAGCTGCGACTACGTCCTAAGCGGCAATGGTGCCATGGCCGACGATGCGGTCGCCGGCCATGAGCACCGCCGTCTGGCCCGGGGCGACCCCGGCGAACGCCTCGCCCAGCTCAACCTCCAGGGAGGGATGGCGCCCCTTCCCCGCCGCCGCGACGGTGGCGGGGAGGGCGCGCGAGCGGTAGCGCAGCTTGACCGCGTCGACCGTGTCGGCGTCGCGGTGCAGGACAGCGTCGCGGACGCGCACCGAGCGCTGCTCCAGCTCGGCGCGGGTGCCGACCGTGACCGTGTTGGTCGCGGCGTCGGTGGCGAGGACGTAGAGCGCCTCGGGAGCCGAGACGCCGATCCCCCGCCGCTGGCCGACGGTGAAGTCGTGGTGGCCGCGGTGGCGGCCGAGGGTGCGCCCGGCCGAGTCGACGATCGCTCCGTCGCGCTCGCGCAGGTCGCCGTGGCGGCGGAGAAAGCCGCGCTTGCCCTGGCCGGCGAGGAAGCAGAGGTCCTGGCTCTCGGCCTTGCGGGCGACGGCGAGGCCGTGGCGGGCGGCGATCTCCCGCACCTCGGGCTTGGTCAGCTCGGTCAGCGGGAAGCCGAGCCGGCCCAGCAGCTCCGGCGGCAGCGCGGCGAGCATGTAGCTCTGGTCCTTGGCCTGGTCGGCGGCGCCGGCGAGCAGCGGCCCGTCGCCGTCCTCGACGATCCGCGCGTAGTGGCCGGTGAGCAGGCGCTCGGCGCCGACCCGCTCGGCGAGGTCGACCATCGCCGCGAGGCGGACTTCGCCGTTGCAGAGGATGCAGGGGTTGGGCGTGCGACCCTCGGCGTAGCCGCCGACGAAGCGGTCGACGACGCGGCGGCGGAAATCCTCCTCGAGGTCGAGCGTGAAGTGCGGGATGCTGAGCTGGTGCGCGAGCGCCCGAGCGCCGAGCACCGCCTCGGGCGAGCAGCAGGCCTTGGTCCCGTCGGTCTCCGGGTCGGCCCAGAGCTTGACCGTGATCCCGACGACCTCGGCCCCTTCCTCGCGGGCGAGGAGGGCGGCGACCGCGGAGTCGACGCCGCCGGACATGGCGACGGCGACGCGTTGCGGGCGGGATGATCGGCCACCCCTTCTGGGTGAGGTGGCCGATCGTCCTGAGTCCGCGACCAGGTTTAGGGACGAGGAGGCGACTCGTTGGAGGGCGCGGTGGAGGGCGTCGGTGGCGAGCTGGGCGGCGTGGCGCTTGGCGGGGGTGAGACCGCCGATGGCGGCGTCGACGGTGTCGATGTCTATGAGGGCGGCATCGAGGACCGGCAGCCCCTCGACCATCTCGGCGACTGCCGCCGTGGCGGCCTTGGTGGCCCCGCATCCCTCGGAATCGACGGTGACGAAATCGATCCGCCCGTCAGCGACTCTCAGAGAGATCCGGGACAGATCGCCACAGGCAGCGCCACCCGCGGCGCCCGTGAAGGCACCGTCGGCCGCCGGCCCGAACCGGCTCTCGTCGCCCAAATAGGCCTCGAAAAGCTCTCTTTCCATATGCGTCAAGGGTAAAGCCCATTCAGCTCCGGCCGGGGCTTACGGGGCCATCACCCACACCTACTTGCCTGGTGGGTGTGGGTGATGGCCCTGCCCAAGCGCCGATCTCAGGTCGGCCGCGATCTCCTCGGGTTCGTCCCTCAACTGCTCCCAGGTGACGCGCATGGTCTTCCACCCTTCCGCGACCAGAGTGCGGTCGCGGCGACGATCCGACTCGAACCGCTTCTTGGTCCCGTGAACGCCACGGCTGTCGAGCTCGACGGCGAGCCTCTGGCGCTTCCAGAGGGCGTCGACCTCGATGAAGCGCCCGCGCAACGAGAGCGGCGCGTTCATCCGCGGCCGCGGCAACCCGTGGGCGTCGACGAGAGCCAGAAACGCCTCCTCGAACTCGTTACGCGTGATGCCGACGGGCTCGCCCGCTCCCAGCAACCCGCGCAACACCCGCGTCCCCCGCCGCCCCGGATAGCGCCCCAGCAGCATCGGCAACGAGACGCGGTCCGTCAGCTGCCGCACTTCGGCCTCGTGCCATGCCCGCTCCACCTCCCACCGGCCCACCACCGCAGCAAGGTCGAAGATTGTCCGGAACGGCGAGGTGACCGGAATCCCGTCCTCGACGACCCACTCGTCCTCCCGCAGGTAGGCGCGGTGGCCGACGATCCCGTCCCTCCGCACGCGCCTGTCGGGACGGGTCACATCGACCCATTCCGCGGCCAAGGGCAAGAGCCGCCAGAAGCGAGCAGCCGACCGATGGCTGAGCACGGCGCCATCGCCGCAACTCGCCGCGCCAGCTGCTCGACCTCCCGCTCAAGAATCTCAGTGGGCAGTTGAGCACCAATACGGTGTCGAATCGACCTTTCGTTCGGCATGACGCCGATGGTGAGGCGGGCGGGCGCACGTGTGGTGCGCAGTTCGTGCCGGCTTCATGCCCTGACCGGCACGAAAAAGGCTCCAACCCGCCGTTGCCGCCTCTGGCTTTGATCCCTTCAAGTGAAGGTGGGTGCCTGCTCCTGATCCCAAGAGACCCGGAGACTTGTCAGCTCCCGCGCCGTTTGTGTTGGGTCAAACGGTGAGACGGCTGTCGAACGGGTTCGAGCCTGGGCTCAACTTACCACCGCGAGGCGGCCGGCAAACCCGTCAGTCGTCGAGGTTGGAGAGGTGCCACTCGGCTTCGCTCCAACGGTCGGCCGGGACGCGCAGGGCGATGTCGCCGTGGCCGAAGCGGTCGAGCGGCCAGTCGGCGGTGAGGACCGCCTCGATCCCGGCCTCGACCAGGGCCTGGTGCCAGGCGCGGGCGGTGCGCAGGTCGGCGAAGTCGCGCACGACCTCCCAGCTGTCGAAGGCCGGCTCGTCGACGTGGACCGGCGTTATTCCGGGCCCGGGAGCCGGGCGCCACCTGCGGGGGATCCAGTCCCGCAGGCCCACCTCAATGCCCCGGCAGTTTGGGTTTGTGGATGCCGATGTTGAGCTCGCGGAGCTGCAGCTCGTCGACCGGGGCCGGGGCGCCGGTCAACAGGTCGAAGCCCGAGGCCGTCTTCGGGAAGGCGATCACGTCGCGGATCGTCTCCGCGCCGGAGAGGCGCTGGACGATGCGGTCGACGCCGTAGGCGATGCCCCCGTGCGGCGGCGCCCCGAAGCGCAGCGCCTCGAGCAGGAAGCCGAAGCGCGCCTCGGCCGTCTCCTTGTCGATCCCCAGCGCGGCGAAGACCGCCTCCTGGGTGGCGGCGTCGTGGATACGGATCGAGCCGCCGCCCAGCTCCTGCCCGTTCCAGACCACGTCGTAGGCCAGGGCGCGGGCGGCGCCCGGGTCGTCGGGGTCGAACTCGCCCGCCGGCGCGGTGAACGGGTGGTGCAGCGCGTCCCAGCGCTTCTCGTCCTTGTTCCACTCCATCAGCGGCCAGTCGACGATCCAGACGAGGCGGTTCTCGCTCGCGTCGATCAGGTCGAAGCGCTCGGCCAGGTCGAGCCGCAGCTGCCCGAGCACCGAATCGGTGACCGGTCGCTCGTCGGCGACCAGCAGCAGCAGGTCCCCCTCCTCGGCGCCGAGGCGCTGGTTGAGGTCGGCCAGCTCCGCCTCGCTGAGGAACTTTGCGGTCGGCGAGCGCCAGCCGTCGCCCTCGCGGAAAGCCCAGACCAGCCCCTTCGCCCCCAGCTCCTGGGCGCGCGAGATCAGGCCGTCGAGCTCGGAGCGCGGCATCTCCCGGCGGCCGGCGTTGAGGCCGCGGATCGAGCCGCCGCCGTCCAGCACGGAGTGGAAGACCTTGAACTCGGTCTCGCGCAGAGCGTCGCCGAGGTCGACCAGCTCCAGCCCGAAGCGCAGGTCCGGCCGGTCGGTGCCGAAGCGGTCCATCGCCTCGTCGTAGCCCATCCGCTGCATCGGCAGCTCGACCTGCGGGCCGCCGACCCGCTCGAAGACGTGCGCCAGCAGCCGCTCGTTGACCGCGATCACGTCCTCGACGTCGACGAACGACATCTCGACGTCGAGCTGGGTGAACTCGGCCTGGCGGTCGGCGCGCGTCGCCTCGTCGCGGAAGCAGCGCGCCACCTGGTAGTAGCGCTCGAAGCCGGAGACCATCAGCAGCTGCTTGAACAGCTGCGGCGACTGCGGCAGCGCGTAGAAGGAGCCCGCCTGCTGGCGGCTGGGGACGAGGAAGTCGCGCGCCCCCTCGGGAGTCGAGCGGGTCAGGACCGGGGTCTCGATGTCGAGGAAGCCCTCGCCGTCGAGGAACTCGCGCATCGCGCCGACGACCCGGTGGCGCAGCATCAGCGCCTCCTGCATCGCCGCCCGCCGCAGGTCGATGTAGCGGTAGCGCAGGCGGGCGTCCTCGCCGACCTCGCCGCTGAAGCCCTCGACCTGGAAGGGCGGCGTCTCCGAGCCGGCCAGCAGCTCGGCGCCGGTGACCAGCAGCTCGACCTCGCCGGTCGCCAGGTCCGGGTTGACCGTCTCGTCGGAGCGACGCACGACCTTGCCGGTCGCGCTCAGCACGTCCTCGGCCCGCAGCTTGTGCGCCAGCTCGAAGGACTCGCCGGAGCTGTCCGGGTTGAAGACCAGCTGGACGATCCCGGTGCGGTCGCGGAGGTCGATGAAGATCAACCCGCCGTGGTCGCGGCGGCGGTTTACCCAGCCGGCGACCCGCACCTCGGTGTCGACCCGGTCGGGCAGCACCTGGCCGCACCAGGCGTCGCGGTAGGCGTTGGCGCGCAGCGCCGGCGTCTCGCTCAAGAGTCCCCTCCCGTCATCTCGTCGAGAAGCTTGCCGGGATCGGCCGACCGCTGCTCGCCGGTCTCCATGTCGCGCAGCTGGGCGCTGCCGTCGGCCTCGAGGATCAGGACCCGACGGGCGCCGAGCCGGTCGGCGTGCTTGAGCTGGCTCTTGAGGACGCGGCCGGCGAGGTCGACCTCGGCCGAGAGCCCGGCGTGGCGCAGCTCGACCGCCAGCGCCATCGCCCGCTCACGCTGACCGGGGTCGGCGACCGCGACGAAGGCGTCGCGGCCGGCGGCGGGCGCCTCTTCGTCCAGCGCCAGCAGGATCCGCTCGATTCCCGCGGCGAAGCCGACCGCCGGGGTCGGCGCCCCACCCAGCTGCTCGATCAGGCCGTCGTAGCGGCCGCCGCCGCCGATCTCCGACTGCGCCCCGAGCGCGTCGCAGACGAAGGAGAAGATCGTCCGCGTGTAGTAGTCGAGGCCGCGGACCAGGGTCGGGTCGACGACGTAGGCGATCCCGGCCGCGTCGAGCTGCGCCTTGACCGCCTCGAAGTGCTCGGCGTCCTCGCCCTCGAGCCGGCCGACGATCGTCGGCGCGCTCGCCATCACCCCCCGCGTCCCCTCGTCGTCGGCGTCGAAGGCGCGCAGCGGGTTGATGTCGATCCGCTCGCGCACGTCCTTGGAGAGCTCGCCCTCGTGGGCGTGCAGGTGGGCTTTCAGGTCCTCGAGGTAGGCGCGGCGCGCGTCCAGCGAGCCGAGGCTGCCGAGCCGCAGCTCCACCCCCGGCACGCCGAGCTCGCCGAGCAGGTCGGAGAGCAGCATGATCACCTCGGCGTCGGCGAGCGGCGAGTCGGTGCCAATGCACTCGATCCCGAGCTGGTGGAACTGGCGGTAGCGCCCGGCCTGCGGGCGCTCGTGGCGGAAGAAGGGCCCGAGGTAGGAGAGCTTCACCGGCTGCGCCAGTTTGTGCATCCCGTGCTCGAGGTAGGCGCGGCAGATCGAGGCCGTCCCCTCCGGCCGCAGGGTGAGGCTGCGCTCGCCCTTGTCCTCGAAGGTGAACATCTCCTTGCGCACGATGTCGGTCGACTGGCCGACGCCGCGTTCGAACAGGGCGGTGTCCTCGAAGACCGGCGTGGCGATCGGTTCGTAACCGGCGCGGGCGAAGATCTCGGCGGCGGCGCGTTCCAGGCGCGACCGCGAGCGCGCCTGCTCGGGCAGGATGTCGAAGGTCCCCCGCGGTGCCTGGTACTTGCTCGCCATCGTGCGGCGACCTTAGTGCCTCTCCCCCGCCCCGCGCGCTACCGCGCCAGCGAGCCGAGGAAGGGATTGGTGGCGCGCTCGGCGCCGAGCGTCGTCAGCCCCATGTGGCCGGGATGGACGACGGTCTCGTCCGGCAGTGTGTCGAGCAGACGGGCGATCGAGGCCAGCAGGGTCGGCCCGTCGCCGCCCGGCAGGTCGACCCGGCCGACCGAGCCCTGGAAGAGGACGTCGCCGGAGAAGATCGCCGGCTCGCCGCGGACCGAGTAGGTGACGTGGCCGGGGCTGTGCCCGGGGGTGAAGACGACGTCGAGCTCCAGCCCCGCCAGCTCCAGCGTCTCGCCGCCCTTGACGGTCTCCTCGGCCTCGTAGCTCTCGAACGGGCCGAACTCGGCCCAGGGGACGAAGGACATGATGTCGGCGAGGATCGGGACCTCGATCTCCGGGCAGTAGACCGGCGCCCCGGTCGCCTTCGCCAGCGGCGCGACGGCGCCGATGTGGTCGAAGTGGCAGTGGGTGAGGAGGATCGCCTCGACCTCGGCCCCGGTCGCCTCGACCGCCTCGAGGATCCGCTCCGCTTCTTCGCCCGGGTCGACGACGAGCAGCCGATCGGAGCCCTGGCGCCGGAGCAGGAAGCAGTTCTCGGCGATCGGGCCGACCGTGAGCATCTCGACGTCGAGGGCCATTACTCCTCCCGGGCGCGGATCCGGGCACGCTCGCGCCGCCGCCACATCGCCATGTCGATGAAGTAGCCGGCGGGGACGTAGAAGACCATCATGAAGGCGCCGAAGAGGAGTGCGGCGCCGAGTGCTTTGCCCAGGAGCAGGGCCAGCACCGCGGCGAAGATCAGGGCCGCGACGGCACCGCGCATGAAGGCGCCGCGCCAGGTCGGCGGCAGGTCCTGTTTCGGCGCCGGTTTGCGGCGCGAGCGGGCGCGGGCTTTGGCTTCCTCGCGGCTGCGCGGACGGCCGCTGCGCGGCTTGGAGTCGATCCGCCCGCCCTGGGTGCCGCGGCGCTTGCGGCGGCGCCTTTTCTTCGTCTGGGCCATGAATGGGGAATGTAGATGATCGACCGAGACGATCGCCTAATCGCTCGGCGCTTCCAGCCGCCGCTCGATCACGTGCCGGTCGGGGTCGAAGCCGCGGATCGGCACCTCCTCCGGGTAGCCGGCGAGGGCGGCCTGCGGTATCAGGCCCACCAGCTCGGCCTCGACCGGGCGGGCGCCGAGCGGCGCCGCCAGCTCGCGTACCCGGGCGACGACCTCCCCCAGCGGGACGCCGAGCGGGTCGTGGACGTTGGTCGAGATCTGGGCGCGGCCGCTGGAGAGCAGCAGGCCGATCGCGCGCACGCCGGCCGGGCCGCCTCCCGCCTCGCGCAGCCCGGCGGCGACGGCTCGCGCAACCTCGACGTCGCCGCTGTCGAGCTCGACGTTGAAGGCGGCGAGCGGCGGGCGGGCGGTGACCAGGGTGGCGCCGCCGGTGCGATGCGGCAGCTCGGGGCCGAAGTCGGGGCGCAGCTCGCCCGACTCCATCCGCAGCCACAGCTCCGGCAGGCCGCCGTTACGGAAGTAGGAGCGCTCGGCCCGGCCCGGGTCGCGCGCCAGCTCGCCGTAGAGGAAGACGGGCACACCGAGGCCGCCGATCTGCGTCGCCACCGCGACCGCCTCGGTGCGCGCCGCCTCGCGGTCGGCGGGGTCGAACCAGACCAGCGGGCAGACGTCGAGCGCGCCGATCGCCGGGTGGGCGCCGCGGTAGGCGTCCATGTCGATCGTCTCCAGCGCCTCCTCGGCGCCGGCGGTGAGCGCTTCGGTCAGCGCCGCCGGAGCGCCGGCCAGGGTGAAGACGGTGCGGCCGTGGTCGGCGTCGGAGTGGCGGTCGAGCAGGGAGACGCCGCGGGTGAAGGCACCCTCCAGGCGGGCCAGGCGCTCGCCGTCGCCCGCCTCGGAGACGTTCGGCACCGCGAGCAGGGGCGGCATCGGCGCGGCTCCTCAGACCAGCAGGTCGCCGCCGCTGACGATCTTCTCGCCGTCGAGCTCGACGGTCGGTTCCAGGACCACGCAGTCGAGGTGGACCGGGACCTGGACGGTGCCGCCGATCGCCGCCGAGGCGCCGAAGGCGACGTGGCAGGTGCCGAGGATCTTCTCGTCCTCGAGGATGTTGCCGGTGAGGATCGCCTCTTCGTTGGTGCCGATCCCGAGCTCGGCGACGTTGGTCCCATCCTCACCGTGAGCGGTGAGGAGGTCCATCAGCTTGGCGCCGTCCTCGCCGCTCGCCTCGACCAGGTGGCCGTCGCGGACGGTCAGCTCGACCGGCGTCTCCAGCAGGCCGACGCCGGCGATCGAGCCGTCGACGACGAGGGTGCCGTTGCTGGTCCCCTCGACCGGGGCGATGAAGCCCTCGCCGCAGGGCAGGTTTCCGAAGGCGCCGCGATTGCCGAGTTCGCCCGCGTCGACGATTCCCATCCGGCCCTCGAGGCCGATCCGCAGGTCGCTGCCGTTGCCGCAGGTGATGCGCGCCTCGGCGCAGCGGTTGAGGCCGGTGACCACCGCCCAGCCGCGGCGACGGATCTCCTCCAGGTCGCCTGTCATCAGGCGACTCAGCATCTCCTCGGTTACGCCGGGGAGGGTGCCGATGCGGACGCCCGCGTCGGTTGCCGCTTTGCGCGCCGCGGTGTGGGAGAGCGACTGGATCGTCGGCGCCAGGACCACATCGGCTGCGGCCATCGCCGCCGCGACCGCGCGCGGTGGCTCGGCGGCGGCGGAATCGCGCTCGGAGATGACCGCCAAGGTTGCGTCGGCGCCGTCCCCCTGCGCCTCGATTCGCATCAGCGCGCCGATCTCTTCCGTCACCGGGTTGCAGACGACCAGCACGTCCTCGCCGGGCGAGATCCCCATGCACTTCCGGACCACGGTCTTCACTGCCCTGTCCAATTCCGCGGTCACCGGCCCACCCTAGCCATCTTGCGCCCTCGTTGCAGTCGTTTTCCCCTGCTCGCTGCGAGCTTGTCGCGCGATTCGTGGAATTTACTCCACTAAAACAAAATCCTCATATCTCAGCCGTCGTCGCGCCGGTGTCTAATGGCCCAGATCTCAAACCAAACAAGGCCGACAAGCACCGCGCCGAAGGTCAGGAACGGCGCCAACCAGCCGCTCGGGCGCACGATCGCGAGCGTCGCCACGGCAAACGCGTCGGCGACCAAGAGCAAACCGACCAGCACCGGCCGCATCGCCGACCACCCGGTTTGAGGAGACCCGCCGCGCCTCTGCGCCACCGCTACCATCCCCCTCCCCGCCGGAGTAGCTCAGCTGGTTAGAGCAGCGGAATCATAATCCGCGTGTCGGGGGTTCGAGTCCCTCCTCCGGCATCGCTTGTGGCCTGGGTTTTCTCGGTTTCGGATCGTCTCCAAGCCGAATGTGTCCCAAATGTGTCCCGAAAACTCGAAAGGCAAGTCTCTCCCGATCGCGAAGAGCGAGGATCTCAAGCACCTCGCGGACTACCCCTTCAAAGGGCGGAATGAGGCCGATATCCGAGGTGACTGGATCGAGCCCCTGCTACGCCTCCTCGGATATGGCCTGGGAACCAGGCATGAGGTTTTCAGAGAGAAGGTTCTGCGCTTGCCGGAGCCGGTTCGAATGATCGGCTCGAAACGCATTGAAATCGACTTCCTCCCAACCGTCTTCGGGGAGCAACTTTGGATTATGGAGGCAAAGCGCCCCGAACCTGGCGAAGACCTGTTCGGGATGGAACATCTAGGGCAAGCGTGGTCGTACGCCACCGACCCGCGAATCGCCGTGCCTCTCATGGTGCTTTGCGATGGGACTCGTCTCGGTGTATTCGATGTGACGCGGGCTAACTGGGAGACGCCGATCTTCGATCACGCGAAGTCGGAACTTCCCGACACGTTCGAAGATCTATTCGATCTTCTTGGAGCCCCACGGATCGCGGAACGGCTGCGTCGCGACCAACTCAAACACCTTCGGACCGCGCTCATGGCTCAAGTCGACCATGAGCCACTGGACCAGACCCTCCGGGACGTTTCGGCAATTGTTGAGGAGGCTCGACCGGTCGTAAGCCGACGCCGCGACGAGGTCCGTTCCGAGATTCGAGGACGCGTGGAAAGTTCCGGAACCCCCGCCATCGACGCCGCTGGAATTTGGGGGTTAGCCGGCCACCTGAATGGCCCACTCTGGTCGACGCTGGCCGATATTGATCACGGGGTGAGGCTGATCCGGGCCCAGCTTCCTCAGTTACGCACGCGCGGGTTCGAGGACTTCGAGAGGGCGTGCGTGGTGAAAGCGGGAGAGCAGCCCCGAATGTGGTTTTGGCTCTCGCTGGCCCGCCTGGGCTGCGCAGTCATGCTGTGCGATGACGAGGGCTGCGACGAGACCTGTCGCGATGCCGCGGAAGTCGCAGCTCGAAACCACGCCACAGCGTTTCGAGATGAACCGCTTCAGGCCGCCTCCTACGAATTGCAGCGGGCACTAGGACCGCTGGGCTGGCGGATTGCTGCGAATGCGAAACCTGCGACCGACGCTGCCGCCCAGCGAGTAAAGGACACCCTGGAAGCCGAGGAGTGGCTACGCCTCGACGCTGAATTCGGCGTTTCAGCCACGGCGTCCTATAAGCAGCAAGCCCTCCTCGGCCCTCGTGCAGTGCTTGCTCAGGTCGATCCGTGGGACGTCCAGACCATCCAACAAACGAACCAGGCAGCACGTCGATTGCTCGACGCGCTACCGAAGCCGCCCGGTATGGAGGAGCTTCTCCCAATAGGAGACCCCTGGCAGGAGTCATGGCTGACGGGAGACCCGCTTCGTGACACCTCGGCGGCAACCCTCCAGGCCCTCGCGACCAGGAGTGAGAGCACGGCATCGTCTGACTTCGCGAGGAAGCTTCACGACGCCCACTTCCGCTGATCTTTGCCGGTGTGCGATCAAACTTCTGGTGTGGGACGCTATCGGCATGCAGCGGGGGAGCATTCGGATGGGCCGCTTTGGGGACGTATCGACTTCCCTAACGCATCTCACCGGCCGCCGCGGGGCTGGCATCTATCGACTGGAGTTAGTCCTCGACCTTCTACCCCTCAACTGGACCGGTCTGCACGATTCCCGGGTGATGGTGTGGGCCGATCTTGAGGTTGCTCCGGCAAATGCGTCCCGCCTGGCGGTAGGAACCCTGGGTCCTGGTGTCGCCGCGTTCGCTGAACCTGGCAAGACCTACCCAGCTCGTCTCGATTTGGGAATCGATCTGATGCCTCAACAGGTCGAGGTCATCGAGGAGGTACGGAGCGGCGGAGAGATCTCCCTTTGTCTCAGGGCAAATGGGATGGTCTTCCCTGGCGTCGATCATGGCGCGGAACAAAGTGACCCGGAAAGCTTTCGCCACGATCTCGAATTTCGGCTCAAACCTGCCGAGTGGATCGAGATCCTCGAAGCCTGGGACTACGCCCGAGGACTCTTGGTTCAGGTACCGGTCCTCTCCGCCGCCGAAACCGCTGCGTCAGCCCGCGCCGTAAGAAGTCTCGAACACGCGGCGACCGAAATGATGCATGGTCGCTATAAGTCTGCGATTAGCGCTTGCCGGGACGCTCTTGAGACTGCCTACGGAGGGTCCGATAAAGATCTCTACCCAGAGTTGAAGTATTCCGTCAGCGGGATTCGAGAGGCGACGAAAGAGCAGCGCTTCTGGCTCATCCGGCGGGGTGCGTGGTCAGTCGCAAACGCCGCCAAGCACAACGACGACGAGACCGGCGACATTGAATGGGATCGTAGCGACGCCCAAGCGTTGATCCTCACGTTGTCTGCACTACTGCAGCAGGACCCCCCCTAACGTAAGACTTAATGAGACAGGCCCCGACTGAAACACCCATGCAATGCGACTAGCCGATAGACGGTGTCATCTTGTCCTGAACTACATCGCCGCGATGCAGCAACAGGGTGTCGTCCTAAGCGCAGGCGATGTCAAGGCCTATGCGGCCAGAGCGGAGCGGAAACCGCGAGGCGGCTGGCGGGACCTGCAGGCAAGCTGGATTCAAAATGTGGAAGGAAGGGTTCGCGAAGGACCCTTGCTCTGGCTCTACCGAGTTCGCTGGGTCGATCTTCATGGGCCGACCGACCAAATTGAGGATGAGGATCGCGTAACCATTACGGAGATAGGCAAAGCAGCGCTGAGGGCATTAGATGAAAGTGCTGCCGAGCAAGTGCCCGCGAGTTCAACCGTGGTTCTAGATGCAGACGATCCGACTGCCCTTGCAAAGGTGATCGAGCAAATCATGGGAATGGGATCGACCGCATTGATCGACCGATATTTCGGCCATGACGTGTTCCTCGCCGCAGCCCAAAGAACCAAGATCGAGCGAATTCTCACGGGCCCCAGGCCAGAGAAACGGATCGCAGGTATCCAACAGGCCCTTGCGGATGTTGCAGTCGACCGTCGCTTTGAAGTTCGCGTCGATGGCGACGATCGGTGGCACGATCGATTCATCATCCCTGACTCAGGGTCGATCTGGGCTCTAGGAACGTCGATGAATGGCGTCGGGGCTCGACTATCTGTGATGACCGAGATCAAAGGACCCCCAGCGGAAGCAATAAGGCGTGACTTCGAGAATGCCTGGACCTCGGGTCGGCGCCTGGAGCCCAATCCACTGGTTGAGGAGAGGGCGAACGGCGATGAGCAGGCGGTTTCTGGCGAGGATCAAGAGTCAAAAGACGGCGCGGACGACGATGGTGCCGCAGCATCACCCCAAAGCGACCCCGAGAACAAAGAGACCCACTAAACCCCTATCTGAACGTATTGTCACTAACCCAGCGCGCGAGGTCGGTACGAGTGAACCGAAGACCCCTCCCGACTCTTACGTGCGGCAAGTGCCGCGAGCGCACCAGCTCATAGAGGGTGCTCCGGGGAACATGGAGTAGCTGGGCCGCTTCATCGGCGTTGAGCAGCGGCTCCGTCAGCGAACCCATCTCCTGCTGATCTTTTGCTCGCTGCGTCATCGTCCGATCCCGAGACGCGTCGACCGCTCCGCGGCGCGCTGCTGACTGCGATTCAGCCGGCGTTGGGCGCGCTCAATCTGTCTCCTGACCTCAGCCTGCTCCTGCTGCCTACTGCGGTCCTTGGTCTTCGGGCCGAGCGCCTTGTGTCTGTCCACCACGCCGTTCTTGAGACGGTAGCCCTCGATCCCTCGCACCGCCTTGTCCCACTCGCGCGCTTTCGCCGGGTCTCTGGGCCGCTCGCCAAGCTCCGACTTGATGTAGCCGGGAGGCGAGAGTCGGGCGGCGGTCGTGGCGGCCCGTACCCGCTCGGCGAGGAGGTGTTCTGCGACCGCTGCCCTGGCGCGGGCCTCGTAGCCGACCTCCCGCAGCTGCTCGCGCTCTGACCTCGCCGCCTCGATCCGCTGCAAGGCGGATTCTTCGTTTGAGGGATGCACCGACCGCGAGGCCGCACGGAACGATTCGATCCGCTCGGCCTCCCTGCTGATCGTCTTCTCGGCGCGGTGGTGGCGCTCTTCGTTGTGGCGCTCGGCTCCGGCCTCCGAGCGGAGCTCGCGGAGGCGGCTGGCAAGGTCATCGGGCGGGAGCTGGTCGAACTCGGCCCGCAGGGCGGCGTCGTGGGCTGAGACCTGGGAGCCGTCGCGCTCGGCTGCTCGGGCGATGTGGTCGAGCCCTTGCGGCTGGCCCGCAGCGCGCGGCGCGTACTCCTCGCGCTCGAACTGAAGCTCAGGGGTCGCGTAGAGGTTCGTGTCCTCCCTGGTCCGCGAAAGGGCGACATAGATCTCCTGGCGGTCCATCGAAGGATCGACGGCGACGTAGGCGCTGTCCAGCGTCACTCCCTGCGCCTGGTAGGTGTTGGCGGCGTAGGCGTGTTCAATCGCCGGCCCTCCGTCCCTCTCCCTCACACGCTCCAAGTAGTCGGAATCGACACACACCCGCCCTCGGGTGTCGATTCCGACCAACCACAAACGCCCCGAGCCCGCCTCCACCTCGGCCACTCGCCACCGCTCGCGGTTGTGGATGCCGGCGCGCTGATCGTTGATCCTGGTCACGATCTGGTCCCCGGCAGCGAAGCTCTCGCCGCCGACCTCGATCTCCTGCTCGCCGAGCCTCCCCGCCGCTCGCATCTGCTCTCGCGCGCGGCCGTTGAGTGCCGCGACCTCGCGATTGGTCTTCGCGATCATCAGCGCGTCCTCTCCGCGCTCGAAGCTCTGCCACCAGTCCGAGACCATCGCCTCGCGGCGGGCCTCCGGATCGGCGGAGATCGTCACCCGCTGCGCTCCCTCATAGACCGAGATCGCCTCCGCGCCCGCGCCCTCGCGGATCAGCTTCGCCGCCTCGCGCTCAAGCTCGTGGCGGTGGCGGATCACTTCGTCCAGGACGATCGGCTCCGTCCGCGCCGCGATCGCCGCGAACATGCCGCCCGCCTCGATCTCCCCCAGCTGCGCCGGGTCGCCGATCAGCACCAGCTTGGCCTCGGCCTCCTGGGCGTGGTCGATCAGCCGCGCGAGCGCCCGCGAGTCCACCATCCCGGCCTCGTCGACCACCAGGACCGCGCCGCGAGGAAGTGGGGCCTCACCCTTGGCGGCGGCGCGGTCGAACTCGGCGAGAAGCTTGGCGACGGAAGTCGCCGGCAAGCCCTCGGCGCGCAGCACGTTCGCCGCCCTCCAGGTCGGCGCCGCGACCCTCAGCCTGCTGCCGGCAGAAGACCAGCCGCGAGCTGCGGCCGACAGAGCGTAGGTCTTCCCCGTCCCGGCCTCGCCGATCACCACGACGACGCCTTCGCCTCCATGAAGCAGCCGCTCGACCATCGCCCGCTGATCGGGCTTCAAGGATGGCCGCTCGGCGAGGACGCGGCCGACGAGGATCTCCGACACCACGGCGCGGTCCCCGGTCGCGGCCATCTCCTCGACGGTGCCGAGCGCCTTGCGCTCAAGCTCCCAGATGGCGCGGGTGGTGAAGCGCTCGCCTTTGGGCGACTCCGCGATCCGCACGAGGTCGGCGATGGAGAGGAAGGAGTCAGCCAGTTCTTCGACCTCCGATCCCGGCGCACCGGAGCGCAGGGCGTTGCCGACCGCCTGGATGACGTCGCGGCGGTCGAAGTGGGAGGCGAACTCGGTAACCCGCGCTTCGACGTCGGCGACCGCGAGGCGGCCGTCGAAGACCTCGGGGCTGCGGTCGAAGGTCGAGCGGATCGCCTCGCGGTCAAGGCCGACCTCCTCGGCCTCCCGCCGCCAGCGCTCGCGCATCGTCTCGCCTTCGGCCTCGGGCTCCTTGGCGGGACGGGTGGCGAGGGTCGCGACCTGGAGGGCCTCGGCGGAGGCACCCGGACCCGCCGCCTCGAGGATTTCCTGGCGGCGTTTGGAGAAGTGGCGCAGATGGTCGGGATCGAAGCCCAGGACCTCGGCGATGCCGTTCCGCACCTCCTTGAAGCGGACGCCGAGCCGCCGCGTCAGCTCGTCGCGCAGGTGGGCCTCATAGACGGCGCTCGCCGTTTTCGCGTGCTCGAAGAGGGCGGGGTGGTAGAGCCGGGTCCAGCGCCCCTCGGCATAGGTCGCGTTGGCGACGAGGACGTGGGTGTGGAGGTGGGGGTCCCCGGCGCGGGAGGAGCGATGGACGTAGCCGGCGCCCAGGAACCCGTTGCCCTTGAGGAATATCCGGCCGCCTTTGCCCCGCCGGGTCCAGCAGGCGGCGCCCTGGAGGTAGTCGAGCCCGGCCTCGACGGCGGCGGCGTGGGCGGCTTTGACCTCGGCGGCGGCGCCCTGGCCGCCGAGCGCCCAGATCACCGACACCGACTTGGGCGCTCCGAAAGTCAGGTCGAAGCCGGGGACCGGACCCCGGCCGGAGACGTGCTGGAGGCCGAACGGCTCGCCGCTCGCGGGGTTGGTGCCGGTCAGCATCCCGACCAGCTGGTCGGGATCGACCTTGCCGTGGAGCCCGAGATCCTCGGCGGCGTCGCCGAGCCAGTAGCCCTCGGCCTCGCCCTGGCCGGCGTAGTAGTCCTCGGCGCCTTCGGCGACCTTGGAGAGGTAGTACCCGCCCTGCCCGGCTCCCATCTTGGCGAGGCTCAGCATCGGGGCTGCCGTCCTTTGGTTGCTGCCATGCCGCTGCTGTCCAGCGGGCGGGCTGGCTGCATCGGGCTCGACGGCATGGCATCCATGCCGTTCGAAGTGCCAAACGGGCCGAGGTAATTCCAAGGGCGTCGGTGTTGCTCCACCCAGGGGAAATGCCGCGAGAGGGTCTAACGCCCCCTCGCGCTGTCTCAGAGGCGCCCAGCGGACGGAGCCGGGATCACCGGAGGGTGATACCGAGTGAGGGGTTCTGCTGTTAGAGGGCTGGATCTTCCCGGTGGCTGATCCTCTAGCCATGCTGGGCTGAGGTGCCCGTTGCCCTGGTGAGCCTCAGCCCTCCTTTGCTGGAGGGGGTCGATGGCTGCTCGAGGGGGCCTGGATCGTTAATGCTTCTGGCTTGGGGTGGTGACTCCAGCCGCGAGCAATGCGACGACCGCACGCAGGCCGGGCGCGATCTCCCTAAGTCAGGCATTCGGCAAATCGAAGGGCGCGACCTCTGAGTCCCTTGGCGACTCGAAGCAAGCCATCGCGACGGTCACGGGTATGGGGTCCTCCCCTGACTTGATCATCCTTAGCGCCGCCTCGACTCGCAGCTCCAAGGAGAACCAGAACAACTCGTTCATGCGCTCGATCAATACGTCCCAGGCTTGCTGGTCATAGTGCATCCCGGTCCAGGTCAAGTGCCGGTCCTGGCGGGTGTCGATCGTCCCGCCCATCACTGCCTCGGCCAGCCGTTCGATGTAGGACGTGATCGTCTCGTTCGTCACCCCGCCTTGGAGGCTGCCCGGAAGGCCCGACCAGGTTGACTCGTCAAAGAGGGAGCGCTGCACGGCTCGGTAGATCTTTTCCTTGCCGCCGCGTCGGCGACCCCCCTGCCGTTCTTCCACCAGCTCCAGGCAATCCAGCTTCTCCAGGTATTTGAAATGCCGGTTGGCCTTTGAGGGCGATACCTCGCCCCTCGTCCTGTTGGAGAACTCGGTCGCGCTCATCGGGCGCTTGTTGGTCTCGACCAGGATTTGGATTCGCACCGGGTGGGCCAAGGCCTTCGCCAACCGCTGGCTGACAGGCATTCGGGCGGCTTGGACGTCGGCGGGGTCGGCTTCTTGGGTGGGGGCCACGGTCACTCGCTTTGGGGGAACGTCGCGAGAGACGGCGGGTTGGTGTTCGAGCCGTCCCACCTCTCGCAGTCAGGCTCAAGTTTACGCTACCGGGCTAGAGCTTTTCCCAGTTTTCGATTAGTGGAAATACTTCCAGCTTGTTCATAAAACCCGCCTGTAGGGAGGGGGTGAACAAGCGATGAAGCTCGCGCTGAACACGGCAATCCTGCCGATGGCCTCGATCACGAAGGCCAACTAAAAGAGGGCGCGAGCCGTCTCAAAGTCCACACACAGCACCGGGCCGGCTCGCGCCCATTTTCATATCCAAAAAGAGGTTTGATCGGTTGCCTAAACGGGCCTAGACTGCCGCGACTTTTTCAATCCATTCACAGGAGCTTTCGATGGAGCGAGGGGACGCGCAAGGCGCACCGCGGGGTCCAGTACCCGGCCGCAGGCAGGATCGGCGACGTCTGCCCGTAGAGCTGACGGGCCTACTGGATAGGAAGCTAGAACAGGGCTTGGATCACGTAGTCCGTCGCCGAATCCTGCGCGCCATACACGCCGCCGATGATGCTCTCAGTCCGGCGCAGCTCTCTGACAGCGGCGGCGCGCTGCCCGATGTCTCCTTGAGCACTGTCGCCTACCACATGAAGGTGCTGCTCAAATTCAAGATGGTCCGCGAGGATCACGCCGAGTCGAGACGCGGCGCGCTGGAGCATTTCTTCTTGTCAGAGGTTGCGGACGATCCGCTGGTGTTGTCGGTGCTGGCGCAAACCGAGGGGCTTGATGCCCCGAAACGAGTTAGTGGCGGGGAGGGCTGATCGGGTGCCGACCCTCACCCTGCCCGCCGACCAACGGAATGCGATCTATGCGGAGGTTCGCGCTGACCTGCTCAGCGTTGATGACCTACGACTAGCGATTGAAGTCGAGGACCTCGCTACGGCCGACCGCCTGGCCGGCCGATTCGTCGGGGAGTTGCGACTGATCCAGAACGGCCTTGGTTGGGACATAGAGGTTGACGAGCCGGTTCACCTGAGCCTCCCTGCCGACGAGTTGCGGCCGATACTGGAGCAACTGCGGGATACGGCCATTGACCTATATGAGGCCCAGCGCCCCGAGCAGGAAGCTATCCGGGTTCCCTGGGAACGCGCGGCCCTTGTGCGCGATGCCTGTAACGACGCGCTGGCGCGGTTGCTGGAGAAATAGCCACCCCTGGTGGGACAGGCGATGCGGACGCCGTGGCGGTTGACTGGTCCCTGCGGCGTCCGTGTCGCCTAGCTGTGGACGATCTGCGAGACGCGCTGGTGACTCATTTTGAGCACCGTGGCAATGTCAGCCATTGACATGCCTTCCCGATAGGCAGCCCGGATCGCTTTGTCGCGATCTTCGCGTAGCTTCTCGGCTTGTTTCTCAAGCTTGCGCTCACGCTGACCGTAGGTCGTGGCAAGCGCTTTCAGCTTCGCCTTGGCCTCCGGCGCTTTTCGTTTCGGTCTTGCGATCTAATGATCGTCAAGCCTATTGCTGCTAATCGGTTTGCAAGAACCAAAATGAACCGGAGCCAACGCATCAAGCTCGATCGTTGAGCACGATCTTGCGATCCCGAATCGGTTCCTTTACCTGCGGCTAGCTCCTCATGTGTTCAGGCATGGCGACAACCATCGGGAACCCTAAGTTCTAACTTTCGCGGAATGGACAAGGCGAAGATCAAGACGGGTGAGTCCTTTGAATTCGAGGGCTTCTGGTGGGAACCAGAGGCAAGCGCCAAGGATGCCGCCCAGGGCATGCTCGAATACACCCCTTCCGACGGAATCACCTTGTCAGTCGTCAATCTCCACGGAGGCCCCGAGCATGCCCTAAATGGCCCCTCCCGCCTGCCAGTTCTTCACGGGGCGACCTTGCAAGGAACGCCCTGCACGATCTTCGATGCGATCGTCCGACACAGCCAAGGAACCCTATTTGGAGGCCATAGCAAGGAGATCCTGGGGTCGAATCTCCTTTTGCATGGGCTGCATGCATCCAGCATCAGCGAGCTGACTTTTGAGCGAGCGCGAGTCGGGCTGCGCGGTCTCGCGGAGTGGCTAACCGAACCTTGGCCTGGGAGAGAAACCACTTTCCGCGACATCGCTAAAAAGGGCTTGGTCAAGATTCCACTCGATGGAGCGCGACTGACCTTCCAGGAGGGAAAGACCTCAACGCGAGACCGCTTCTCCAAGGTCACCCGACGGGACTACAGCGCCCTCATCGAGCTTGACGAGCCAACGACTCTTCCCGATCTGAACGAGCGATTTATTCGACCGCTGCATGACCTCATGATCCTCGGCACGAATGAGGAAATCCGTGTAACGGAGACGACCCTCCTCATCCCCGAAGAGCTTGAGAAGTGGTGGGGCGACAAGAAGCCGCTTCCCCATACCAACCAGGTATCGGTAGTTCAGCGCAGCCAGCTCCAATGGCATCGCCAGAGGAAGAATGCCTTCCATCAAGTTCCGCTTCCGTTCTCCGCCCTTGGGCCCGATCCGGTCCAGACAATCCGTCGCTGGTACAGCCTCAGGGCAGAACTAGCCGGAGCGGGAAATTCCCTCTTCGGGACGATTAACCGCCGCTATCGGACCCTTGAGGTTGACCTCCTGAGCCTTCTGTCGGTTGCAGAGGGATACCACCGAGCACGATTTGATCAGCTCCTAGTTGAGGAGGAGGAGCACGCTGCCGCGATCCAGACGATGGTCGCTGCATTGCCTGAGCGCCTAAAGGAGAACTATCGGAAACGCCTCAAGTACACGAATGAGCAAACGCTGCGGCAACGGCTACGAGAGCTGATCGAAAACGCGGAAAAGACGGTCCCGAGAACCGAAGGATGGCGCAAGCTCGTGCATCCTCTCGTTGAGACTCGGAACTTCCTAACCCATTGGGGAAGCAAATCCGATGATGTCTTGAGTACCCCAGATCTCATCTTGGCGCTGTCTAAGGTCGAGATCGTTCTACGCATCAACCTCATGCGCGACCTGGGGATTGATGAGAGCGACATAGAGGGAAGCGTCAATGTCTCGCATGGCGAGCACGATGTCTTTTCTCGCTAGCCAGATCTCCCGACGAACCAAGGCACGCCATTCAAGCCGGATATAGCAAGCAGCACCGCCCGGGTGTTGGGGTCAAGGCGTTGCATGTCGGCGACAGCCACTAAGCGGCGACAGCGACCGCTGGGGTCGAAGCCTCTCTCAATGCAGACGACAGCTGCTCCGCGGCGTCCACCCGCGGAACGTGGTGGACGTAGATCATCGTCGTCGCGATATCCGCGTGGCCCATGTACGCCTTCACGTCAGTCAGCGGGAAGACCTGGACGGCGAGGGTGCCGAAGCTGTGGCGGAGGTCGTGGAAGCGGAGGTGCTTGAGGTCGGCTGCTTTCAGGGCGGCGTAGAAGCGTCGGCGCAGGGCGCTGTCCTCGATGTGCTCGCCGGCAGGGTTGACGAAGACGAGATCGTCGTCGCCCGTCCAGGCCTGTCGACGGCTCAACTGGTCGAGGGCGACAGCAACCTGGTCGATCATCGGGACGCTCCGAACGCGGCCGGACTTCGGCACGTCCTCGGTCCGCATGACATAGGAGTGCCGAACGTGGATCAGGCGCTTGCCGAAATCGAGATCGCGCCAGCGCAGGCTGCGGAGCTCGCCGAGGCGAAGACCGGCATAGGCGGCGGTAAGAAAGATCGCGGCGTCCTGCTCGTCCTGTTCGCGCAGCTTCGCCCGCCACTCGACACCGGTCGGATGCTTCGGCGGTTTCCGGTGCCGGCCCTCACGCGCCACACGCGCCAGCGCTTCGACCTCCGGCGCCGACAGGACGTTGAAGTCGCCTGAGCGAGTGACCGGCTGACGCTCGGCCCACGCCGCCGCGTTGGCGGCGAGCCCGTAGACCCGCTGGGCGCGTTTCAAGATGCTGTGCATCACCCCGAGGTACTTGTTGATCGTCCTCGCCGACAGGGCTTCCCCGTCTCCAAGGCCGCCGGCGGTGACGAGCCCTGATCGCCATGCGTCGATGCGCTGGGTCGTAATCGACTCCAAGGTCGCCGATCCGAACTCCGGCAGCAGTCGCCGCTCCACGATCCAGCGGTAGTCATTGACGGTCGAGGCGCGGCGCTTGCGGTCGTGCTCGACGTAGCGCAGCCACTCCCGCGCCGCCTCGCCGAAGGTGACGGTGCTGGAGCGACGGGGGCGACTCGTCAGATTGCTTCGCCTGGCCTCGGCGAGGATCGCGTCCAGCTCGCGCTGCGCGCCCTGCTTCGTCAGGTAGCCCTCCGGGGGTCTCCCCCGCTTCGTCCAGACTCGGCCGAGGACGACCTGGTGTTGGCCTTCGGCGTCCCGCCACTTCGCCATCCAGCGGTCGCCCGACTTGCGGGCCTTACGGAAGACGTGGCCGCTAACCGGGACTTCGCGGAAGTGGATCGAGGACGACGCCATGAACCGAGGGTAGCGCCCCCGTTCGGACTGAAAATGTGTCCCGAAGTGTGTCCCCGACTAGGCAATAACAGGCCCAACTGGACTGCACTAACCGGACAGGATTCCGCTTAACAGAGCGAATCCTTAACAATCGCCCTCGATCATAATCCGCGTGTCGGGGGTTCGAGTCCCTCCTCCGGCACTTCTCGGCGCGGGCGGCGCGCCGCTACTGGGGGATGAAGCACCAGGGTTTCTGGCCGGCTTCGGCGGCCTTCAGCGACTGCTTTTCGGCTGCCACCGTTTCCTTCGTCCGCTGGAGCTTCGCCCTGGCGCGGCGCTTTGCTTTGCGGTTTCGCGAGTAGCGGACTTTGTTCCAGCGGGCCTGGGCTCTTCTCAGGTTCGCCTGGGCGGTGGCCAGCTGGGACTGGTAGGTGTTGACCGGGCCGGTTGCCGCCGCGCATCGGGCTGCGATCGCGGCGAAGTCGCCGAAGGCCCCGTCGGTGCCGCTGGTGGTGAATTTGTAGGAGGCGCCGTAGCCGGAACCGCCCTGCACGCGGAAATAGTATTTGCCCGCTTCGAGGCTGATCGAGGTCGTGTCGTAGTTGGCCGCGCGAACCGATTCCAGTTCGGCGATCTCGTAGCCGTGGGATTCGGTGATTTCCCCCCAGACGTACGGTTCAGAGAAGCCGCCGCCGAGGTTGGTCAGCGTGAAGGTCAGCTGCGCGGTGCTCGGGGTGGTGACGTAGAAGTAGAAGTAGTCGACGTCGTTTTCGGTCTCGTCCGCGGCCGTGTAGGTCGTGTTGTTGGCGAGCGGCCCCGCCGCGGTCAGCAGCGAGTCGTTGGGCTCGAAGGGCGGCTGCGCCGAGGCGCGGTCGGCGGCGAACAGCATCAACAGCGCGGCGATCGCGGCGACAGCCAGCCGCTTCGTGCCCGCATCTCGTCTAGCCCTCGCCCGTACCGTCACGCCGTCTCCCCTCGTTCGCCAGCAGAAGGTGGCTTTATATACGTGTCGAGTACTCACCGGCTCAGCAAAAGTTGAAATTTCGCTGATCGGGCGACTACGGCATGCCGCCTCGAAATTACGGCAATCTCACTGATGCGAGGGTTGATCCGCGGCCGTACGTTCGCTGTGCAACGTCAAGCACACGAACCAGGAGGCACAAAATGAAGCTCTACGGAATCCTTCGCCGCAACGGCTGGCGCACCCCGGAGGACCTGCAGGTCGCCGGCGAACGGTCGGCGGAAGTCGGCGACGAACCGGGCTCGGGCGTCCGCTGGATCCGCAGCTACGCGCTCTCGGAGGAGAGCGGCGAGGTCGGCACCTTCTGCGTCTACGAAGGCGAGAGCCCGGAGACGATCCGCGCCCACGCCGAGAAGGCCGGCCTGCCCTGCGACGAGATCGTCCCGATCCTCGACACGGTGATCGTCCGCCCCGACCCGCAGCCGGCCACCCATTAGTCCCCGCCGGCGCCTCCGAGACCGGGGGCGCCGGCCGGGGCGGGCCTAGACTGGGCCGGAAGATGAGCGCGGAGCACCCCCTGGTCGGCCGGGCGAGCGAGCTCGCCGAGCTGACCGACGCGCTCGAGCGGGCGCGAGAGGGATCCGGATCGCTCGTCCTCCTCGCCGGCGAGGCGGGGGTCGGCAAGAGCAGCCTCGCCCGCGCGGCCACCTCGGGGGTCGACTCGCCCCTCTGGGGCGCGGCGTCGGACGGCGCCACCGCCGCCTACGGGCCGGTTGTCGAGGCGCTGCGCTCGCGCCTGCGGGCCGAGCCCGGCGCGCTGAGCGACTGCGGCCCGCTGCTCCCCCATCTCGCCCTGCTCCTGCCCGAGCTCGGCGAACCGGCCGCCGAAAGCGACCGGGCGACGATCTTCGAGGCGATCCGTTGCGCGCTGGCTCACCTCGGGGACGAGGAGCCGGTCGTCGTGATGCTCGACGACCTGCAGTGGTCCGACGACACCACGCTGGAACTGCTTGCCGCCCTGGCCGAGCCGCTGCAGCAGATGCCGGTCCTGGTCCTCGCCGCCTACCGCACCGACGGTTTGCCCCGCGAGCACCGGCTGCGCTGGCTGCGCAACGAGCTGCGCCGCGGCGGCAACCTGCGGGAGCTGACCCTCGAGCCGCTCGACCGCGACGGGGTCGCCGAGCTGCTGGTGGAGCTGCTGCCGGAGGACCCCTCGCCGGCCTTGGTGCACGCCGTCCACGACCGCACCCTGGGCTCGCCGTTCTTCGTCCGCGAGCTGGTCGCGGCGCTGAAAGTGCGCAACTTCCTGCGCCCGGGCCGGCGCGGCCTGGAGTTCGCCGAGCGCGGAGAGGTCCCGATCCCCGACTCGATCCGCGAGGCGATCCTGGTCGCCGCCTCCGACCTCTCCCCCGCCGCCCGAGAAGCGGCCGAGACGGCGGCGGTGATCGGTCGCCAGGTCGACCTGGAGCTGGCGGCCGGGCTGGTGCCCGCCGAGGGACTGGCCGAGTTGCTGGAGGTGGGTCTGCTGGAAGAGGGAGATCGCCGCCAGGCGAGCTTCCGCCACGCCCTCGCCCAGGAGGCGCTCTACGCGGAGGTGCCCTGGATGCGCCGCCGCGATCTCCACAGCCGCCTCGCGGAGGCGCTTGAAGCCCGCAGCGGATCGAACCTGGAGATCGCTACCCACTGGCTGGGGGCCGGCGAAGAGGCCCGGGCCCGGGAGGCGCTCGTCGCCGCCGGCCGCGATTCGGAGGCGCTTCACGCCCACCGCGACGCGGTGCGGGCGGCGCGTCAGGCGCTGGAGCTGTGGCCGGAGGACGAGGCGGAGGAGCTGCGGGCCGAGACGCTTGCCCGCTACGGCCGCTGCGCCGAGCTGACCGGCGACCTCAACGAAGCCGCGAAAGCTTGGCGCGAGCTGGCGGCGGTCCACCGCGAGCGGGGCGACAGCCTCGGCGCCGCCGAGGCGCAGCGGCGCCTGGCCGCGGCCCTCGGCCTGGCCGGGGAGTGGGAGCAGTCGCAGGCCGCCCGCCGCCTCGCCGCGGAGGGCTTCGCCTCCGCCGGCCGGCCGGCGGAGGCCGCGCTGGAGAGGCTGGCGCTCGCCGACCACCACCGGCGGCGGGCCGAGTACGGGGAGGCGATCGCTTTCTCGCAGGCGGCCACCGAGGCGGCGGAGCAGGCCGAGCGGGTGGACATCGCCGCCCGGGTGCTCGGCCTGCGGGGCGTGGTCGAGGCCAAGGGCGGCGACTACGAGCGGGGCCTCGCCTCGGTCCGCGGCGGCCTCGCCCTGGCGCTCGAGCACGACCTCACCCCGATCGCCGCCGAGCTCTACCAGCGCCTCAGCCTCGTCCTCTACGACGGCGCCGACTACCGCCAGGCTGAGGAGGCGCTCGACACCGCCCTCGACCTCTGCCGCACCGACGGCGACGCCGGCACCGAGGTCGCCTGCGTCACCTGCCTCGTCTACGTCCTCCGCGAGCGCGGCGAATGGGCGCGGGCCGAGGAGCTGGGTCGCGAGCTGATCGAGACCGATACGGCGGTCTGGGTGGCCGAGGGCCTGATCGGCGCGATCCACGCCTTCGAGGGCAAGCTCGGCTCCGCCCGACGCCTGCTGACCGCCTCGCGCGAGGTCTCCGCCGCGGTCCGCCACTTCAACATGTACGTCGACTCGACGACCAGCCTGGCGATTGTCGCCGCCGCCGAAGGGCTCGACGACGAAGCGGCGAGCCGCTGCCACGAGCTGCTCGCCCGCTGGGAGGAAAGCGAGGACCACCACTACGCGGTCTGGGGCGTGCGCTGGGCCGCCGGCTTCTTCGCCCGCCGCGGCCGCCGCAAGGACGCGCAGCTTTGCGCCGCGGCGCTGGGCCAGATGGCCGCCGAGGGCGGGCACGAGGACGCCGTCGCCGCCCTCGCCCAGGCGGTCGGAGAGCTGGCGCTGCTCGAAGGCGACGCCGCCGGGGCAGCGGACAGCCTCTCGCGCGCGGTCGAGCTGCACCGCAACCTGGCGATCCCCCACGAGCGGGCCCAGGTCGAACTGCGCGCCGGGGTCGCCCTCGCCGCCGCCGGCCGGCGCGAGGAGGGACTGGAGCGGCTCTGCGACGCCTACCGCTGCGCGACCAAGCTGGGAGCGCGGCCGCTGGCCGCAGAGGCGGCGAAGGAGGTCGCGGCGCTGGGCGAGTCGGTGGCGCAGCGACTCGGCAGCCGCGCCGCGGCCGCCTCGGAGGACGGCGTCCAGCTGACCCGCCGCGAGCTCGAGGTCCTGCGCCACGTCGCCGTCGGCCGCACCAACCGCGAGATCGCCCAGGAGCTCTTCATCAGCCAGCGCACCGTGGACATGCACGTCCGCAACCTGCTCGGCAAGCTCGACTGCCGCTCCCGGGTCGAGGCCAGCCACCGGGCCGGCGAGCTGGGCCTGCTGAACTGACCCGTAGATGACGACGAGGTACCGCTCCGCCCTGCTCTGCGCGCTTGCCCTGGCCCGCCGGTCCTTCAGGCTGACGGCGCGCTGACCGGCGGCACCTCGAGCATCAGCGTCACCGGCCCGTCGTTGATCAGCGCCACCCCCATGCAGGCGCCGAAGACGCCCTTCTTCGCCCCCAGCCGCTCGCAGAAGCGGTCGTAAAGCGGCTCGGCTATCTCCGGCCGGGCGGCCCCGACATAGCTGGGCCGGTTGCCGCGGCGGGCGTCGCCGTAGAGGGTGAACTGGCTGACGCAGAGCACCTCGCGCTCGCCCAGCGGCTCGTTCATCCGCCCCTCGGCGTCGTCGAAGATCCGCAGCTTGCGCACCTTCTCGGCGAGCCGGTCCGCCTCCTCGGCACCGTCGCCGACCCCGACGCCGAGCAGGATCAGCATCCCCGGCCCGATCTGCGCCACCCGCTCGCCCTCGACGTCGACCGCCGCCTGGCTGACGCGCTGGACCAGGGCCTTCATCGCCTCAGCCTCAGTCGGTGCCGGCGGCTTCCAGCGCCTCGACCAGGGAACCGGCGTCGTAGGCGCCGAAGAAGCGCTTGCCGTTGACGAAGAAGGTGGGGGTGCCGGTGGCGCCGCTCGCCTCGGCCGAGGCGACGTCGCGGGCGATGCGGTCGCGGTGGGCGCCGGAGTCGATCTCGGCCTCGATCCGCTCGGCGTCGAAGCCGTGCTCGCGCGCCAGCTCCAGGATCGTCTCCCGCGAGAGGCGCGGCTGGTTGGCGTAGAGCGCGTCGTGGAACTCCCAGAAGCGGCCCTGGGCGGCGGCGGCCTCGCTCGCTTCCGCGGCCAGCGGCGCCAGCGGGTGGCGCTCGGGGATCGGCAGGTGCCGGAAGCCGAAGACCAGCCGGTCGCCCAGCCGCTCGCGCACGCGGCGGAGGATCGACTGGGACCCGAGGCAGTAGGGGCACTGGAAGTCGCCGAACATCACCAGCTCCAGCGGCGCCGTCCGCTCGCCACGGACGTGATCGACGTCCTCCAGCGGGGGTGAGAGCAGGTCGTCCACGGAACACGATGTTATGTGGCGATGCAGGACATCGAGTCGATCCTCGTCCTTCTCCTCGCCGCCGCCCTGCTGGTCCGGCTCGCCGACTACGGCAAGATCCCGGCGCCGATCGTCCTCGTCCTCGGCGGCCTGGCGATCGCCTTCGTCCCCGGCCTGCCCGACGTCGAACTCGAGCCGGACACGATCTTCCTCCTCTTCCTGCCGCCGCTGGTCTACGCCGCGGCCTGGCGCTCCTCGCCGCTCGAGCTGCGGACCGTGATGCGGCCGTTGGCGCTGCTCTCGATCCTCCTCGTCTTCCTCACCGCCGCGGTCGTCGCCCTCGTCGCCCACGCCCTCGTCCCCGCGCTGAGCTGGGCCGAGGCGGCGTTGCTCGGCGCGATCCTCGCCCCCACCGACGCGGTCGCGCCGATCTCTATCTTCCGCCGGCTCAGCGCCCCGGAGCGGGTGCGACTGCTGGTCGAAGGCGAGTCGATGATCAACGACGGCACCGCCCTGGTCCTCTACCGGATCGCCGTCGGGGTCGCCACCGGCGGCGCCTTCAGCCTCGGCCACGCGGGCCTGGAGTTCGTCGGCGTCGCCCTCGGCGGGATCGTCGTCGGCCTGGCGATCGCCTACGTCTCCGACCTCGTCCTCCGCCGCCAGCACGAATCGGACCTGGCGATCATGCTCTCGCTGCTGACCGCCTACGGCGCCTACATCGGCGCCGAGGAGCTGCACGTCTCCGGCATCCTCGCCGCCGTCACCGCCGGCCTCTACGCCGGCTACCGCTCGCCGCACTCGCTGGACGCCGACGTCCGCCTCAACGCGATCGCCTTCTGGAGCGTCCTCGTCTTCGGCCTCGAGATCGCCCTCTTCGTCCTCCTCGGCCTGCAGCTGCCGGAGATCGTCGACACCCTCGAACAGAGCTCCGACGGGGTGGTCGAGCTGCTGCCTGCGGTGGCGGCGATCGCGGCGGCCTCGATCGCCACCCGCCTCGCCTTCGTCTTCGCGATGCGGAGCGACGCCGGCGAAACCCTCGGCGAACGCTTCGCCGTCGGCTGGAGCGGGATGCGCGGCGCCGTCTCCCTGGCCGCCGCGCTGGCGGTGCCGCTCAGCGTCAGCGGCCGGCCGCAGATCATCTTCCTCACCTTCGCCCTGATCGTCGTCACCCTCGTCGGCCAGGGCCTCTCGCTGCCCTTCGTGATCCGCACCCTGCGGCTCGAGCAGCCCCGCCGCTGGTCCGACGAAGAGGCGGTGGCGCGGATGGAGGCGGCGCAGTCGGCCCTCGACCGGATCGACGAGATGGAGCGGGACGGGCGCGCCAGCGAGGCCCAGCTGAAGCGCCTGCGCGACCTCTACCGAGCCCGCTTCCGCATGTGCCAGGCGGTGCTCGGTGGCGAGGACCCCGAGGCAGCGGCCCGCGAGCAGCGGATCGCCGACTACGGCGAGCTGCGAAAAGAGCTGATCGGCATAGAGCGAAGCGAGCTGCTCAACCTCCGCGGCAGCGGCCGCCTGCGGGACCAGACCCTCCGCCAGATCGAGCGGGACCTAGACCTCGAAGAGGCGCGGATTCGGACGTAGGTGGTTGGAGGGGGTCGGTGGGGGTGCCCCGGGCGCACCTCCGCCGGGAGAAACGTCTGCCTGCTGGCGCCTCATGAGCTTGTAGCCCGGCTCCATGCTGAGTGCCCGGGACACCCCCACCGACCCCCTCTCACGACACGGCCCAGCAGGCACGTCCAAGGGCGAGCAGCTTTCCGCGAGGGGCCGTGGGCGCAGACGTCCTCTCACCAGCTGTCGCGAGGAGGGACGGGTGCCCCTCTCCAGACACTCAACATCGAGCCATAGCGAGATGTGTCTGGGGAGGGGCACCCGTCCCTCCTAACCGGCGCCGCTTCTAAACGAAGAACTCGCGAGCCCGTTCGGCGACGAGATCCGGCATCTCGTCGGCGATGAAGTGGCCGCAGTCGTCGACCAGCTCCAGCTGCATGTCGTCTGCGTGCTTCTCGTATCCGTCGAGGAGCGAGTACTTGAGGGCCTGGTCGCCTTTGCCGAAGAGCATCTTGGTCGGGACCTCGAGGTGGGCGCGGGCGTAGCGGCCGCGGGCGATCTCGGGAGCCTCTTTGAGGTTGAAGACGCGGTAGGTCTGGACCGCGGCACGGGCCCGGTCGGGCTCGGTGAATTTGTCGCTGAAGGCGTGCAGGGTGGCGTCGTCCCAGACCTCGCGCCGCACCGAGGCGCCGGCCAGCACTTTCGGCACGAACTTGCCGCTCGTGTGCAGCCGGGGGCCGATGCCCGGGCTGAGGATCAGCCACTGGTACCAGAAGCGCCAGAGGTGGGGCGCCATCGCCCGCATGCTGGTCCAGGGCGGCAGGATGTTGAGCGCGAGGTAGCGTTCGATCCGCTGCGGCGCCTTCAGCGCCAGCAGGAAGCCGATCCAGCCGCCCCAGTCGTGGCCGACCAGCTTCACCCGCTCGATCCCCAGCTCGTCGAGGACGGCGAGGACGTCGTCGGCCATGTCCTCCTTCTCGTAGCCGCTCGCGGGCGCATCCGACCAGCCGTAGCCGCGCAGGTCGAGGGCGATCACCCGGTAGCGGTCGGACAACGCCGGCAGCAGGTGGCGCCACTCATACCAGTGCTGCGGCCAACCGTGCAGGCAGACGACGACCTCGTCGCCGCTCCCCGCTTCGGCGTAGTGGAAGCGGATGCCGCGGGCCTCGACCCAGCGATGGGAGACGCCGTCTATCTCGGGGGGTGGCTGGCTCACCAGCCAAACAGGCTACTCGAGCCCAGGTTCGCTCAGTGCAGCGCGGTCGCCGCCGCCCGACGGAAGTCGTTGAGGACCCGCTCCATCGCGCCGACCTCGCAGGGCACCCCTTCGGGCCAGTCCTTCTCCGGGTGCTCGTGCAGGGTCTTCAGCCCGTTGCCGCTGATCACCGCGACGACGGTCTCGTCCGGGCCGATCTTCCCTTCCTGCGCCAGCCGTGCGGTCGAGGCGATCGTCGTGCCGCCCGCCGGCTCGGTGAGGATGCCCTCGGTCGCTCCCAGCAGGTCGATCGCGCTCCAGATCTCCTCGTCGGAGGCCGTCGCCGCCGAGCCGCTGCGCGAGCGGACCGCGTCGACGACCAGGCCGCCGTCGCCGGGGGCGCCGATCGCCAGTGAGTGGGCCGCGGTCTCCGGCGTCTGCGGCTCGATCTCGCCGCCACCGACGATCGCGGTCGCGATCGGCGAGCAGCCGCTCGCCTGGGCGATGTTGATCTTCGAGCCCGCGGTCTCGGCCAGGCCGACCTTCTCGAGCTCGACCAGTCCCTTGTGGACGCGAGAGGACAGCGTGCCGCCGGCCGCCGGGATGACGAAGTGGTCCGGCGCCTGCCAGCCCAGCTCCTCGACGACCTCGAAGGCCATCGTCTTCGCCCCCTCGGCGTAGAACGGCCGCAGGGTGATGTTGGCGAACTCCATCCCGGTCTCCAGCGCCAGCTCGCGGCAGGCGCGATTGGCCTGGTCGTAGTTGGCGTCGAGCTGGATCACCTGGGCGCCCATCGCCCGGCAGGCCTTCGCCTTGCCCTTCTCCATGTTGCCCGGGTAGAAGATGTAGGGACGGGCGCCGGCCTGGGCCGCCAGCGAGGCGACCGCGGTGCCGACGTTGCCGGTCGAGACGCAGCCGACCTCGTCCTTGCCCAGCTCCAGCAGGCGGGCGATCGCCATCCCCACCACCCGGTCCTTGTAGGAGAGCGAGGGGCGGTTGGTCGAGTCGTCCTTCAGGTAGAGGTTGCTGAGCCCGAGCTCGGCGCCGAGCCGCTCAGCGTGGATCAGCGGCGTTTTGCCGGCGAACTGGGCGACGCGCTCTTTCGCCTTCAGGTTGAGGATCGGCAGCAGCTCCTCGAAGCGCCAGATGTTCCAGGGCCGCTCCGCCGTCGAGCGCTCGGCAATCCGCTCCTTGGCCAGGTCGTAGTCGTAGTCGACGTCGAGCCCTTCGCCGCAGGCCGGGCACTTGAAGGCCTTGTCGAGCAGGGGCGTGCGATAGCCACAGTCGCGGCAGACGAGTTCGGTGGCACAGGAGCGGGTCCGGAGCCCGTAGGGCTCGGTGAGATGCGGATCCACCGCGTCACTCATGACTCCTCCTTTGCCGCCGATCCCTCGGCGTCGATCCGGTTAATCGCACGGGTATAACACATGGCTGGACACTGCTCAATGGTTTCTGCGCAAAAGCGAGGGAATCGATACCGCCGATCCCCTCCAGCAAGGTAGCGGAAGCTGGGGCGGGCGCAACCATGTTGTAGCCTCTTGTCTGTAGAGGTTCTGTCAGCAACTCAGGAGGATCGCCTCGATGACCCCGCAGGAGCGTTTCGCCGTCAACCTACGCAAGGCCCGTGTCGCGGCCGGCGTCTCCCAGGAAGAGCTGGGCTACATGTGCGATCTGCACCGCACCGAGGTCTCGCTGCTGGAGCGGGCCGGGCGCGAGCCGCGGATGGCGACGATCGTCAAGCTCGCCGGCGCCCTCGACACCTCGGTCGCGGAACTTTGCGAGGGCGTCTCCTGGTTGCCGAAAGCCAAGCGCTTCGACGTCAAGAAACCGCCCAAGGCCTAGGGAAGCGCCGCTCCGCTCGCCGGTTCGGCCCCGGACAAGCAAACGCCGCGCGGTCGTGGCGCGCGGCGTTTAGAGCGAAAAGATGAAGGGAGGCGGGGCGACGCCGGCCGAGCCGACGTGACCAGGGTCCGTCATGACGATTTAGATCCTGGCTCAGGATTGGTCCTCCTTTGCCACCCCAAGGCGGTTTCCCAAATCCGAGGCCCCGCCTCCTTCACCGGTTGATCGCCCGGCAGGACCATTCATAACAGAATCGAATCCATCAATCAAGGGTTATTGCTCAATGGAGCGAGCATCCCCGCCTAGGGGGTAGGCGAGGCCGAGGGCGAGACCGGAATCTCGGCCGCCTCGGGCCACCCCTCCAGCGCCTCGACGCTGTCCTCGGCGCCGGCGGCGACCAGCAACTCCTCGGCGACGTGCGGCGCGAAGGGCACCAGCGTGCGGGCCAGCAGAGCCAGGGCGGCGAGCTGCGCCTCGGCATCGGCGCGGTCGAGCTGCCCGCGCCGTTTGACCACCCGCTTCTCGAAGTCCTGGATCCGCTCGAAGAGGCGGGTGATGTTGCGGATCGCCTTGTGCATCTGCAGCTGCTCGACGTCCTCGGTGATCTTCTCGAGGCCGTTCTCGCACCATTTGCGCAGCCGGTCCCGCATGTGCTCGGTGTCGGCCGCGGCCTCGGGGTCGTGGGCCAGGCCCTCGAGCGCCGCCAGGCGGTCATGGGTGTAGATCCAGAGGTTGCGCAGGAAGCGGCCGGCGAAACGCACCGCCCCGTCGCTCCAGTTCAGCGTCTTCGCCGGCCCGGCGGCGTAGAGAACCGCGACCCGGACGGTGTCGGCGCCGTGCTGGGCGACGAGCTCGTCGGGGTTGACGACGTTGCCCAGGTGCTTGCTCATCTTGCGCCCGTCGGCGATCACCATCTCGTGGAAGAGGCAGCCGGCGAACGGCTCCCCCTCCCCCATGAACTCGAAGGGGCCGATGTCGCGCAGGGCCTTGGTGACGACGCGCTGGTCGAAGACGAAGCCGCCGCTGTCGTTGCCGGCGACCAGTCGCTCGCTCGGCAGCCACTCGCGCAGCTCGGGGTGGGTGAACATCTGCTCGTCGCGGTCCTCGGGCGGGACCGCGGCCGGGACCCAGAGCCAGAGCGCGTCGAAGTGGCAGTCGAGGGTGTCGGTCTCGCGCTTGGCGGCGCCGCCGCACTTCGGGCACTCGACCTCGGCGAAGTCGGCACGCTCGGCCAGCGGGTTCCCTTCGCCGGTCGGCTGCAGGTCGCGGGGCAAGACGACCGGCAGGTCCCCCTCGGGCACCGGCACCGGGCCGCACTCCTCGCAGAGCACGATCGGGATCGGGCAGCCCCAGGCGCGCTGGCGCGAGATCGAGAAGTCGTTGGCGCGGTAGCGGGTGGCCTCGGCGGCGCCCTCCACCGGGGCCGGCGCGGGTCGCTCGTCCTCGTCCTCGGGGGCGGCGGGAACCTCGACCCGGTCCAGCCGCTCGGCGAGGTCGCGGTCGGCCTCGTCGACGGCGGGGATGCCGAGCGCCGCCGTCGGCCCGAAGCGGGCGTCGACCAGCGGCGAGACGACCACCGGCAGCTGCTCGCCGCCGGGGCCGGCGATCGAGTTGCCGGTGTCGACCAGCGGCACCGAGCGGGCGTCGCGGGCGCTGCGCTCCCAGCCGCCGGAGCGCATCTGCTCCAGCTCCTCGCGCGCGGCCGGGTCGGTCGCCCAGGCGTCGACCTCGGGGTGGCGCGGCGAGAGCAGGACGAAGCTCGCCAGGCCGGCGTGCTTGCGGTGCGGGGTGAAGACGGTCAGCGAGCGGCCCTCGCCCTGCAGGTCGAGCTCGACCCCGTCGGAGCGGCCGAGGATGTAGCGCTGGGTCGCCAGCGAGAGCTCGTCCCACTTGCCGCCCTCCTCGAGGCGCGCAATGTTGCGGTCGTTCTCCTCCAGGTAGGGGGTGATGCGCAGGAACCAGGTCGGGCGCCGGATCAGCCGCACCTCGTTGTGGCAGCGCCAGCAGCGGCCGTCCTCGACCTGGATCGAGGCCAGCGTGGTCTGGCAGGTGTCGCACCAGTCGACGGTGGCGTCGGCGCGGTAGATCAGGTCGTGCTCGAGCAGGGTGAGGAAGAGCCACTGCGACCAGCGGTACTGGCGCTCGTCGGAGCTGTAGAAGACGCGGTCGTAGTCGAAGGAGAAGCCGAGCCGCTTCATCTGGCCGAGCATCCGCTCGCCGCACTCCTCGACCCACTCGGCGGGCGGCACCTGGCGCTCGATCGCCGCCAGCTCGGCGGGCAGGCCGAAGGCGTCGAAGCCGAAGCCGAAGAGGACGTCGTCGCCGCGGCCGCGGCGGAAGCGGGCGTAGGAGTCGCCGATCGAGTAGTCGCGGACGTGGCCCATGTGCAGGTTGCCCGAGGTGAACGGGCTCGAGGGCTTGACGTAGACCCGCTCGCGGCCGTCGCGCAGCTGCGGGGCGGCGAAATCGCCGCGCCCCTCCCAGGCCCCCTGCCGCTTGGCCTCGATCGCCTGCGGGTCGTATTTCGGCTTCTCGCTCATCTTTCAATGATGCCTGAGGCGAGAAGGTGACCGGCGCCGGCGCGACCTACTGATCAAAGGTGAAGAGCTTGTTGCCGACGAAGTTGAAGGGCATCGCGACCGCAACCGCGATCGCCTGGGCCGGGAGTTCGCCAAGGCCGCCGCCGGAGACCAGCAGTTCGAGGACGACCAGGTTGATCCCGAGCGAGGCGATGCTGACGGCGAAGAAGCGGGCCGCCTGGAAGTGCGCCGGCCGTTCGCCCGGCTCGAAGGTCCAGTGCCGGTTCCAGAAGAAGTTGTTGCTGACCGCGACGACGAAGGCCCCGATCGCCGCGGCGATGTGGTGAATGCCGAAAACGCTCGCCAGGAGGGCGAAGACCGCGAGGTTGATCAGATAGCCGGAGCCGCCGACGAGGCAGAATTTGAGCAGCTGCATCCATTTTGCGGGCTGCCTGGCGGCAGCGCTGATCCGGTATGCGATTTCGGTGGCGGCGGGCATCGCGAGCCAGCCAGGTTAACGAGAGCCGGGGCGCCCGCCCCGTTCCGCGTAGTCTTCCCGCTCCGATGGGCACGAGGACCGCAACGGTGGCAGCGGTGGCGCTGGCCGCCGCAGGCGTGGCGCTGGCGCTCGTATTCGGCGGCAAGAGGACGCCGGAGAGCGCCAAGGCGGAGGAGGGGGTCCCCGGCGCGCCCTCGGTCGAAATCATCTCCCCCCGCAACGGCGCCCGCCAGGTCAGTCACGCCGCCGTGGTCAAGGTCGCGGTCGAGAACTTCCAGCTGGCGCCACGCCGGCTCGGCGGCGAACCGCAGCTCGGCGAGGGGCACCTGCGCTTCAGCCTCAAGCGGGTTCCCGACTGCGTCGACCCGAAGAAACTCGCGGACGCGATCAACAGCCCGGTCGGCAAAGGGCGCCTGGTCGGCAGATCCTTCGACTACGCCGGCTACGCGGGGCCCAACGGCGTCCTTGCCGAGCAGATCGGCACCGCCGGCAGCTACTCCCCCGCCACCCGACCGGAGATCTACTACCACGGCCTCCCCCCCGGCTTCTACCGCCTGATCGTCAACCTCGCCCAGAACAGCGGCATGCCGACCGGGTTCCACGACGTCACCAATTTCCAGATCCTCCCCCGCCACAACAAGGGCCCCAAACCCTGCCCGCCCGGCAAGGTCCCCAGCGCCAAGGCCGCCGCGCGCCTCGAATAACGACGACGGGACGATTTCACCCCCCATAGGGGTATTTCCGTCCCGTCGGCGTCTGTTACTTCACTTTGTATAGTGACTAGGTGCGCACTTATCGCCGCCTGATGGGATTCCTGCGTCCTTACCGGGCGCAGTTGTGGGGCTCGCTGGCCTTTGCCTGGGCGGCGATGGGGATGACGGTCCTGATCCCGTACCTGATCGGGCAGGCGGTCAACGCGATCGAGGAAGGGGACAAGCCGGACCTGCTGCCGCTGGCGCTGGCGATCTTCGCGGCCGCGGTGCTGAGGCTGGGGCTGATCGTGGTCCGGCGCGTTGTCGCCGGCAAGGTCTCGCTCGGGGTCGAGTTCGACCTGCGCCAGGTGTTCTACGCCCACCTGCAGCGGCTCGAGCTCGGCTTCTTCGACTCCCAGCAGACCGGCCAGCTGATGTCGCGGGCAACCGTGGACCTGCAGTCGATCCGCTTCTTCCTCGGCTACGGGCTGATCTTCATCACCCAGAACCTGCTGACGATCGTCCTCGCCAGCGCGGTGATGTTCGCGATCAAGCCCTGGCTGGCGCTGGTCGCGCTGGCCCCGGCGCCGCTGGTGGTCTACGTCGCCTCCCGCTACAACCGCGTCTCCCGCCCCGCCCTGCAGGAGGTGCAGCAGCGGATCGCCGAGCTGACCGCGGAGGCCGAGGAGAACGTCTCCGGAATCCGCATCGTCAAGGCTTTCGCGCGCGAGGAGCACCAGCTGGGGCGCTTCCGGCGAGCGGTGGGGCGGGTCTTCGAGCAGAGCATCTACTCGACCAAGCTGCAGGCTTTCTTCTCCCCCCTGCTCGGGCTGCTGCCGCAGCTGGGAATCGCCCTGGTGCTGCTGGTCGGCGGCCGCGAGGTGATCAACGGCAACCTCAGCCTCGGCGACTTCACCGCCTTCTACACCTACCTGGTGATGCTGGCCGGGCCGATGCGGATGCTGGGGATGACGATGGGGATGGCCCAGCGGGCGATCGCCTCCGGCAACCGCCTCTTCGAGATCCTCGACCGCGAGCCGCGGATCCAGAGCCCGCCGGACGCGCCGGCGCTGCCGCCCGGTGGCGGCGCGGTCGAGCTGCGCGGCGTGACGCTGCACTACGAGACTGCGCGACGGGACGAAAAGCGGTCTGACAAACCGCAAATCGTCCCGTCGGCGGAGGAGGAATCGGTGCCGGCGCTGGAGGAGGTCGACCTCGCGGTCGAGGCGGGGAAGACGGTGGCGCTGGTCGGGCCGTCGGGGTCTGGCAAGACCAGCCTGGTGGCGCTGATCGCCCGGCTCTACGACCCCGACGCGGGTGAGGTGCTGGTCGACGGGGCCGACGTGCGCTCGGTCGAGGTCGCCTCGCTGCGCTCGGAGATCGCCTTCGTCGCCGACGACAGCTTCCTCTTCACCGCCACCGTCGCCGAGAACATCGCCTACGCCCGCCCCGAGGCGACGATGGAGGAGATCGAAGCGGCGGCGCGGCGGGCGCAGGCCGACGGTTTCATCCGCGCCCTGCCCGACGGCTACGAGACCCGCGTCGGCGAGCGCGGGTTGACCCTCTCCGGCGGCCAGCGCCAGCGGGTGGCGATCGCCCGTGCCCTGCTCGCCGACCCGCGCATCCTGATCCTCGACGACGCCACCTCCTCGGTCGACGCGACCACCGAGGCGGCGATCAAAGCCGGCCTGCGCGAGGCGATGGCCGGACGGACGACCTTCATCATCGCCCACCGCCTCTCGACCGTCTCCCTGGCCGACGAGATCGTCGTCCTCGACGGCGGCCGGATCGTCGACCGCGGCAGCCACGAGGAGCTGATGGAGGGCTGCGGCTTCTACCGCGAGATCGCCGAGCACGGCCTCGCCGACTCGGTCTTCCTGCAGCGCGACCTCGAGGAGCGCGAGGAGGTGGCGCGACTGTGAACGGCAGCGGTCCCAACATCGGCAACATCGGCCGCCTCTTCGCCGACCTCTGGCGCCTGCTGCGCGGCGAGGACCGGCGCGGGCACAAGGTGCGCTGGCTGGTCGCGCAGCTGCGGCCCTACCGCGGCCGCGTCGCGCTGATGTTCGGAGGCCTGCTGGCGGCGACCGCGGCCGGCCTCGCCCCTCCCTACCTGGCCGGGAAGGCGATCGACTCGGGCATCATCACCGGCGACCTCTCGGCGCTGGACTGGATCGTCGCTGCCTTCGTCGCGGTGGCGATCGTCTACGCGGCGGCGACGTACCTGCAGACCTACATGGTCGGTTGGGTCGGGACGCGGGTGCTACAGGACCTGCGCGAGCGCGTCTTCACCCACATCCAGTCGATGCCGATCGGCTTCTTCACCCGCCGCAGCCCCGGGGTGCTGATCTCGCGGATGACCAACGACATCGAGGCGCTGAACCAGCTGGTCACCACCGGCGTGGTGACGATGTTCTCCAGCACGCTGACCCTGCTCGGCGTGGTCGTGATCCTGCTCCTGCTCGACGTCAAACTGGCGCTGGTCACCTTCCTCACCTTCCCGCTGCTGATGGTGGCGAGCCTCGTCTTCCGCGTCGTCTCGGCCGGCGCCTACAAGGCGACGCGGGAGCGGATCGCGGCGATCACCGCCTACCTGCAGGAGTCGCTCAGCGGCGTGCGGGTGGTGCGCAGCTTCGGCCAGGAGCCGCGCCACCTCGACGAGATGACCGCGCTGAACGAGGCCAACCGGGCGGTGAACATGAAAACCGTCTACCTCAACGCCTCCTACTTCCCGGCGGTGGAAATGCTCTCCGCGATCGGCACCGCCGTGATCCTGCTCTACGGCGGCAGCCAGGCGATCGACGGCGCGATCCAGATCGGCGTCATCGTCGCCTTCGTCGGCTACCTCAACACCTTCTTCGAACCGATCCAGCAGCTCTCCCAGCTCTACACGACCTACCAGCAGGGGATGGCGGCGCTGGACAAGATCTTCGATCTGCTGGAGACCGAGCCGGACATGGTCGACGCGCCGGCCGCGATCGACCCCGGCCCGCTGCGCGGCGAGATCGAGCTCGACGGCGTCTGGTTCTCCTACGGCGAGGAGGGAGAGTCCGGCGCGGGCACCTGGGCGCTGCGGGACGTCGACCTGCACGTGCCGCCGGGGCAGACGCTGGCCCTGGTCGGGGCAACCGGAGCGGGCAAGAGCACCTTCGCCAAGCTGGTCGCCCGCTTCTACGACCCGCAGAAGGGCGTCGTGCGGGTCGACGGCCACGACCTCCGCACCCTGCGGCAGCAGGCGCTGCGGCGGCAGCTGGGGATCGTCCCCCAGGAGGGCTTCCTCTTCTCCGGCAGCGTGCGCGAGAACGTCGCCTTCGGCCGGCCCGAGGCGAGCGACGAGGAGGTCGCGGCGGCGATCGCCGCGGTCGGCGCCACCGAGTTCGTCGCCGCCCTGCCCGACGGCCTCGACACCCAGGTCGGCGAGCGCGGCATCCAGCTCTCCGCCGGCCAGCGCCAGCTGGTCGCCTTCGCCCGCGCCCTGCTCGCCGAGCCCCGCATCCTGATCCTCGACGAGGCCACCTCCAACGTCGACGTCCGCACCGAGAAAACGATCGAGCGAGGCCTCGAGCGCCTCCTCCACGGCCGCACCGCCATCGTCATCGCCCACCGCCTCTCCACCATCCGCCGCGCCGGCAAGATCGTCGTCCTCGAAGACGGCCAGATCGCCGAGCAGGGCACCCACGACGAGCTGATCGCGGCGGGCGGGGTGTACGCCAAGCTCTACGGAGCCTGGGCTGAATCGGCGGCGTAGCGCTTGGGGTTAGGGAGGGTCGGCAGGGGGTGCCCGGGCGCACTTCCGCCGCGTGGATCGCCTTCTGCTGACGCCTCAAAGGTCTAGGCGCGGCTCCGTGCTGAGTGCCCGGGAACCCCCTACCGACCCTCCTCTCGAGAGCCTTCGTTAGACGTCTCCAGCAATGCGCGGGAATGCTGAGACGCCGAAAACCAAGCAGCTCGGCGGACGCAGGGAAGGTGAGAGAGGGGAGCGCACTCTGGTGCGTGACCCGAACGAACCGACCGAGGACTCCGAGATGCGCCGGTTTGCAGGTGTCTCAGCTCAGCCGGGTCCTACGCCGCCTGATTCGCCGCCCGTTTCGGGAGCCGGTTCAGGTGCTTCGGAGCCGCCGCCGGCGCCGCCGGTTTCGGGCGCAACTTCTTCTTCTTCGGGGACGAATTCTTCTTCGGGGGCGACTTCTTCTTCGTATTCGGGTTCGAGCCCGCCTTCTTCGCCGCCTTCGAATTCTTCGCCGCCCGGGGCGGTTTCACCGCCGGCCGGGGTCGGCAGGCTGCCGGGTTCGTCGCTGCAGTCTTCGAAGCCGTAGATCGCCGCCTGCGACTGGAATTCTTCCAGCGCCGCGCTCGCTTCCTGGCTCGCTTCTTCCATCGCCGCGACGTCTTCTTCCGCGGCTGCGGCTTTCAGTTCGCCCTCGACCTTGGCCAGCTGTTCGGTCGCTTCGGAGAATTTGACGTAGTCGGCGTCGCTTTCCTCCGGCGCCCCCAGGTCCTGCAGGCGTTCGACCATGCCGAGGTAGAGGTTGGCGACTTTTTCGCTCTGTTCGGGCGAACCGGCTTCTTCGCTCGCCGAGGAGGTCAGGGCGCCGACGGCCGCGTTGACCTCGGCGCAGACCCCGTCGCCCTGCTCGATCAGTTCGTCCTTGGTCAGCGCCGCCGGTTCTTCGACGGTCGGCGTCGTCGTTTCGGTTTCGCCGTCGTCGCCCCCACCGCAGCCGGCGACGACCAGCGCGGTCAGCGCCATCAGCAGCAACAGGAGGGTCTTGTGGCCGGGTCTCCTCACGGGGGCGAAGCTAGCAAAGGGATTAGACGCCTTTGCAGGGGGTTACGTGGAGTTGGCGGTTTACTGCGGCCCAGGGACTCGAACCCCGACTACCTCGTCCAGAGCGAGGCGTGCTGCCATTACACCAGGCCGCAACGGCAGTCCTCAGGATAAGGGACTCGGAAAATGGGAGCCGCCCCGCGACTCAACCCGCGAAGGGGGTGCCCGCGGCGATCATCCGCCGGGCTTCGGCGAGTTCTTCGGAGCGGCCGACGCTGAGGCAGCCGGCGACCCGGTCGCCCTGCAGGTACCAGACCGAGAACTCGCCGGCGTCGCGATCGCCGCGCCAGACCTCGCGGTCCCAGTCGGCCGCCGGCCCGACGTACTCGAGGCTGGCCCAGTCGGCCAGGTCGCTGAAGAAGTAGGGGACGACCTCGTAGTCGGCGTCGTCGCCGAGCATGTTGCCGGCGGCGTGGATGCCCTGCTGCATCGCCACGTCCCAGTGCTCGACGTGGATGCGGCGGCCGTGGACGACGCTCTCGTAGGAGGCGCAGTCGCCGGCCGCGTAGATCCCCGGCACCGAGGTCTGCAGCTTCGAGTCGCAGACGATGCCTCCGTCGCCGACCTCGATCCCGGCCCGCTGGGCCAGCATCGCGTCGGGCCGCACCCCGGCGCCGACGACGACCGTGTCGCACTCGACCGCAAGCCCGCTCTCGCAGACGACCGCCCGCACCCGGCCGTCGCCCTCGAAGGCGGACAGGGTCTCGCCGCCGTGGAAGGTGACGCCGTGCGATTCGAGCTGCTGCTGGAACCAGCGGCCGGCGTCCTCGCCGAAGGTGCGCGAGAGGGCGACCTCCTCCATCGCGACGATCGTGCACTTCGTCCCCCGCGCGGTCAGCGAGGCGGCCACCTCGCAGCCGATGTAGCTGCCGCCGACGAGGACGACGTGCTCGGCCGCCTCGGCGTCGGCGCGGATCGCGTCGGAGTTGCCGAAGGCGCGCAGGTAGTGGATGCCTTCGTTCTCGGCGCCCTCGACCCGCAGGATGTTGACCATCGCGCCCGTCGCCAGCAGCGCCTTGCCGAAGCCCACCTCCTCGCCGCCCTGCAGCTTCGCCGCCCGCTGCTCCAGGTCGAGCGACATCACGTTTACCCCGGTCAGCAGCTCGACCTCGTTCTCCTCGTACCAGGCGAGCGGGTTGACGTGCGCGTCCTCGCGTTTCGCGGCGCCACGCAGGTACTCCTTGGAGAGGGGCGGGCGTTCGTAGGGGGGCTCGGGCTCCCGGCCGGCGATCAGCACCGAGCCGTCGGCGCCGCGCCGGCGCAGCTCGGCCGCACAGTGTGCCGCGGCCATCCCCCCGCCGACCAGCAGGTAGTCGACCTGGCGGCTCGCCATCTCAGCCCGAACCGTTGCTGCTCGGGCTGAACAGCTCTTTGAGTTCTTCCTCCCGGCCGGGGTCGAGCACGGCGAGGATCTCGTCGCCGGCCTCCAGCACCGTGTCGGCGCTGGGGACGAAGCCCTGGCCGTCGCGCAGCACCGAGATCAGCAGGCTGCCCTCGGGCATCGAGAGGTCGCCGACGCGGCGACCGGCGACGGGCGACTCGGAGCCGAGCAGCATCTCGATGATCTCCAGCTTCTCCTCCTGCAGATCGAGCAGGTGGACGAGGCCGTACTGCGGCACCTCGTGCTCGAGCAGGCGCAGGATCAGGTCGGTGGCCGAAACCGACGGCTTGACGCCGAGCAGGTCGAAGTGCGGCCGGTTGCGCGGGTTGTTGACGCGGGCGATGATCCGCTCGACGGCGTACTTCTCGCGGGCGACCTGGCAGATCAGCATGTTGTCCTCGTCGTCGCCGGTCACCGCGATCACCATGTCGGCGCGCTGGATCCCCGCCTTCTCCAGCACCCAGAGCTCGGAGGCGTCGCCGTAGACGACGTTGTGCTCGAGCTCCTGCTCGACCGTCAGGTAGCGGCGCCGGTCTGACTCGATCACGGTCACCTCATGGTCCTTTTCGAGCAGCT
>DASURF010000025.1:0-5296 GCA_036280195.1 Solirubrobacterales bacterium
ATCGAGCGCTCGATGTCCTCGCGCTGGGCCTGCAGGCTCTCGACGTGCTCGCGGGCTTCGTCGTACTCCTGCTCGGCCAGCGGGTTGACCGGCCCGATCTGCGCCCGCCGCCGCTCCAGTCGCTCCAGCCGGCGGTCGATGTCGGCTCGCGCCTCGTCGGTCAGCGCCGCCTCGGCCGGCGGGATCTCCTCCCCCAGTCGCTCGGCGATCGCGGCCAGCTCGCGCTCGGCCTCGGCCCGGCGGTCGCCCAGGTGGGCGGCCTCGACCTCGGCACGGGTCAGCTCGTCGGAGGTCTCCTTCATCTGCGCCTGCAGCTCGAACTCCCGCTGCGAGCAGGCGCGCAGCTCTTCGGCGATCGCGTCGCCGTCGTCCTCGCCGCCGACGACCTTGCGCTCGATCGCGTCGACCCGGCCGCGGATCGCCGCCCCGGCGGCCTCGGCCGCGGCGCGGGCGGAGCGGACGTCGTCGAGCAGGCCCTCGCCGGCGGCGACGCGGGCGCGCAGCGCCTCGCGGTGGCGCTCGCCGAGCAGACCCTCGGCCCGGCGGGCGTGGCGGGAGGCGCGCTCGGCCCCGGCGCGGACGTCGCCCAGCGCCGCCTCGCGTGCCGACTCGGCGGCGCCGTCGGAGCGCGCCACCTCCAGCCCCTCGGCGGCGGTGCGCAGGCCGGCGCCGATCTCGCCCAGCTCCTCTTCCAGCTTCTTCGCCCGCTCGCCGGGAGCGGAACCGGGGCCGACGTCGAGGGTCAGCGGACCCAGTTCGGTACGCAGCCGCTCCAGCCCCGCCCCGAGCTCGGCCTCGCGGCTCGAGAGGCTGTTGACCCGCACCGCGACCTTCTCCTGCTCGCCGCGCAGCTTCGTCAGCAGGCCCCAGGCCTGGGTCCGCTCGCGATCGCGGGCGGCAAAGCGCTCCTCGGCCGCGGCGCGCCGCTTCGCCACCTCGGAGAGCCGCTCCTCCAGCTCCTGGCGCACGCCACGTGCCTTGGCCGCCGCCTTTTCCGCCGCCGCCGCCCGGTCGGCGCCGAAGCGCAGCTCCTCGGAGACCAGCTGCGCCCGCAGGCCCAGCTCCTCGCGCTCGATCCGCGCTCCCAGCTCGGCGGCCTGCGCCTGGCGCTTCAGCGGCCGCAGCCGCGCCCGCGCCTCCCGCTCCACGTCGAGCGCCCGGTCGAGGTTGTCGCGCGCGGAACGCAGCTTCAGCTCGGCCCGGCGGCGCCGTTTGCGGTGCTTGCCGAGCCCCGCGGCCTCCTCGATCAGCAGCCGGCGCTCACGCGGCTTGGAGTGGACGATCGTCTCCACCCGGCCCTGGCTGATCACCGAGTGCATCTCGCGACCGAGGTTGGTGTCGGAGAGGACGTCGGTGACGTCGGCCAAGCGGCAGCGGGCGCCGTTCAGCCGATAGCCGCTGTCGCCGGAGCGGTCGAGGCGCCGTTCGACCGCGATCTCGGCGAACTCGGTCGCGGCGCGGCCGTCGGAGTTGTCGATCGTGACCTCGACCTCGGCGGCGCGGCGCTGGCCGATCCCCTTGCCGCCGGCGGAGATCACGTCCTGCATCGAAGCGCCGCGGATCGCCCCCGGGCTCTGCTCGCCCAGCGCCCAGAGGACGGCGTCGGTGATGTTGCTCTTGCCCGAGCCGTTGGGGCCGACGATGACGCTCACCCCGGGGGAGAACTCCAGCGTCGTCCGCTCCGGGAAGGACTTGAAGCCCTTCATCGAGATCGACTTCAGGTACACGCGCGCGCTCCTCGCATCCCCTCAAGGCTCCCGGTCGCACCGGACGCGACACTGGCTCGATTAACCCCCAAGATGCGTTAAAGCCTCCTCGGCGGCGATCTGCTCGGCCGCCTTCTTGCTCCGCCCTGTTCCCGTGCCCACGCGCTCCTTTTCGACGATCGCGGCCACCTCGAAGGTGCGCCGGTGCGGCGGGCCCGTCGCCGCGATCACCTCGTAGGTTACGCGCACCCCGCGCCGGGCCAGAAGCTCCTGCAAAGCGGATTTGAAGTCGATCCGCGTCTCCGCCGCGAGCTCGATCCGCGGCGCGAACGCCTCGGCCACCGCCGCCGCGGTGCGCTCGAAGCCGAAGGCCACGTAGCAGGCGCCGATCAGCGCCTCGGTCGCCTCCGGCAGCGGCCGCCCCCCTTCGAGCAGGATCTCGGCCGGGATCGCCGCCTGCACGTCCTCGGGCTCGTTGCCGCGCAGCATCTCCGGCACGCCCAGCCGGGTTCCGACCTCGGCGCAGGAAACGCCGCTGACCGCCTGGTTGTGGACCTTGGTGAGGCCGCCGGCGGCGAGTTTCGGGTACTCCTCGCAGACGCGGGTGGCGACGGCAAGGCCGAGGACGCTGTCGCCGAGAAAGGCCAGGCGCTCGAAGGAGTCGGCTCGGCGCTCGGTCCAGGAGGAGTGGGTCAGCGCCTGCCGCCACAGATCCTCGGGGAGGTCGTCGATCAGCGCTTTCAGCGCGGCGATCGGCGAGTCGGACTTCGGCGCCAAACGCTCAGGCCGGCGCGTGCTCGAGCACGAAGCCGACCGCGTCGCCGACCGTCTTGATGTGGGTGGCCTGCTCCTCGCTGACGGTCACGCCGTAGCGGTCCTCCAGCTCCATCACCAGCTCGTAGAGGTCGAGCGAGTCGGCGTCGAGGTCCTCCTTGAAGCGGGTCCCCTCGTCGATCTTCTCGATCTCGACCTCGAGCTCCTCGGCGAGGTGCTCGCGGACCAGGGTGAGGACTTCGTCGCGAGTCATTGCTTTGCGTTGTTTATCAGGGCCGCCGTTCGGCCGACCGCGTCGACCTCGGCGCAGCGGGCGGCAAGCCGGACGGCGTTGGCGATCCCCTCGGCGCCGGAGCTGCCGTGGCCGACGACGGCGACTGCGCGCAGGCCGAGCAGGATCGCGCCGCCGGTGGTGTCGGGGTGCAGCTCGCGGCGCAAGCCGTTGAGCGCCGGTTTCAGCAGCAGGCCGCCGGCCGCGGCCATCGGGTTGGAGCGGGCGGCGTCGCCGACCGCGGCGGCGACGGTCTTGGCGGTGCCCTCCAGGAGCTTGAGAGAGACGTTGCCGGTGAAGCCGTCGGTGACGACGACGTCGGTCTTGGCCGCGGGCAGGTCGCGGCCCTCGACGTTGCCGGCGAAGTTGATCCCGGGTGCTTCGCCGAGCAGGCGATGCGCCTCGACCACCTCCTCGCGCCCCTTGCCCGACTCCTCGCCGACGGTCAACAGCCCGACCGAGGGATTCTCGACGTCGAGCACGGCGGCGCTGAAGGCGGCGCCGAGGAAGGCGAACTGGACCAGGTGCTGGGCGCGGACCTCGACGTTGGCGCCGACGTCGAGGAAGAGGACGGGTTTGCCGGGGACCGGCAGCTGGACCGCGAGCGCCGGTCGTTTGACGCCCCTGAGGCGGCGCAGGCCGAAGGTGGCGGCGGCCATCGTCGCCCCGGTCGAGCCGCAGCTGACCATCGCCGCCGAGCCGCCCTCGGCGACGTCGCGGGCGGCCCGCACCACCGAGGCCTCCTTCCTGGTCCGCACCGCCGGCACCGGTTCCTCCTCGTTGCCGATGTGCTCGGCGGTCTGGACGACCTCGATCCCCTCGACGCCGTCGAGTCCGAGCGCGCGCTGCGGGCCGAAGACGCGGACGCCGATCCCGTCGGCGGCGGCCAGGCGTGCGCCCTCGGCAAGGACGTCGAAGCCCTGCTCGGCTCCGTAGCCGTCGAGGGCGACGGTGACCGCGCGCCGGCGGGCCACCGCTAGGCGGAGTCGGCGCTGTCTACGGTCGGATCTTTGATCCGGTGCGAGACGACCTCGCGGCCGGCGTAGGTGCCGCAGGTCGGGCAGACGCGATGCGGCAGCCGCGGGCTGTGGCAGCGCGGGCAGCTGTTGATGCTGGCCTTGGCGGCCTTGTGCTGGGCGCGGCGCTTGTCGCGGCGGGCGCTGGAAGTTCGCTTCTTGGGGACGGCCATGAGGTGCGGGATGGTAGCGATGTGGTCAGCTATGCGTATCGATCTATACACAGCACTTCAGTAGATAGCCGAGATCACCGCCAGGTCGTCCGCTTCCCAACTCACCTCTCCCCCGGCCCACTCGGCCAGGTCGGCTGCTCGCTCCGGGAAGTCGTACTCGGGGTCGATCGGGGCTATCTGGGTGTCGGCTTTGACGATGTCGCCGATCACGAAGGAGCGGGCCTGTTCGCGCACCTGGCGGAAGAGGTTCTTCTTCAGGTCGCTGGTCAGGTGGTGGATCGAGAGGACGCCGATCACCAGGTCCCAGGGGCCCTCGGGCAGCGGGTCCTCGATCCGCGCCAGCTGCACGTCGTCGTAGTTCTCGCGGGCGCGGAAGACCATGTCGGCGCTGGAGTCGAGGCCGATCACCCAGCAGTCCGGGTAGGCCTCGATCAGCCGCTTGGTGGTCTCGCCGGTGCCCATCCCCAGCTCCAGGACGCGCTCGGGCGCGAAGGGGATCGCGGCGACCGCCTGCTCCTGCAGTTCGTCGTAGCGCGGGACCTCGGAGCGGATCAGCTCCAGGTAGGTATCTGGTTTCCAGTGGAATCGGCCCATTCCGTAACCTCGTCGGGAGCATGTCACAGGCGCCGCAGACGATCATCGACCTCTCCCGCCTCTCGCTCGCCCACGGGGAGGGCAAGCGACTGGAAGTTCCGGTGGCGCTGGAGCCCTTCGAGCTCGCCGGCCAGACCTACAAGCCCGAGCCCTGGGCGCCGACCGTGCGGCTCGAGGTCTCCCGTCCCAGCAACGGCTTCGCCTTTCGGCTGAACTTCCCGGTCCACCTCGAGGGGCCGTGCATGCGCTGCCTGGAGCCGGCCTCCCTCGACCTCGAGGTCGAGGCGCGCGAGATCGACCAGGCCGGGACCGACGATCCCGAACTGCGCAGCCCCTACGTCTCCGACGACGAGCTGGACATCGGCCGCTGGGCCCACGACGCGACGATCCTCGCGCTCCCCACCCGCATCCTCTGCCGCCCCGACTGCGCCGGCCTCTGCCCGGTCTGCGGCGAGTCCCTCAACGACAATCCGCACGAGCACGAGGAAGCGACCGACCCGCGCTGGTCGGCGCTGAAGGACCTGAAACTGGAGTAGCGACCGCCCGCGCTAGGGCTGCTGGTCCAGCTCGGGCTGCGGCTGATCCTCCTCGCGACCGGCGAGGCGGTCGCGGCCGCGCTGCACGGCGGCGAGGAACTTCTGCAGGTTCACTTCGAGGGTGTTGAGGATCTCGTCGGCGTAGTCCTCGGCGCCGAGGCGGATTTCGCGCTCGCGGGTGCGGGCGTCCTCGACGATCTCGTCGGCGGCGCGCTCGGCCTGCTTG
>DASURF010000026.1:0-4653 GCA_036280195.1 Solirubrobacterales bacterium
CATATGCCCGGGAAAGGACGAACGCCGGGGGTGGTGGGCCCGTCACCGGGACCAAGATCCTCGTCAACCTCTCCGAGCCCTCGCAGCTGGAGCGCGTCGCCGGGCTCGACGTCGACGGCGTCGGCCTGTTGCGGGCCGAGCTGACGGTGGTCGAGGCGCTCGAGGGAGTCCATCCCCGGGCGCTGCTCGAGGCCGGCGAAGGCGAGCGCTTCGTCGACCGCATGGCTTCGTCCCTCGACAAGTTCGCCGCCGCCTTCGCGCCGCGGCCGATCACCTACCGGACGATCGACTTCCGCAGCAACGAGTTCCGCGGCCTGGAGGGCGGCGAGCGCTTCGAGCCCGAGGAGGCGAACCCGATGATCGGCTATCGCGGCGCCCTCCGCTACATGCACGAGCCCGACCTGCTGGAGCTGGAGCTGAGGGCGCTGGCCCGGGTCTGGGACGCCGGCCACGAGAACCTGCACGCGATGCTGCCCTTCGTCCGCACCCCGCGCGAAGTCGCCGCCTGCCGCGAGATGTTCGCCGCGGCCGGGCTGCTCTCGCGGCCCGGGTTCGAGCTCTGGGTGATGGCCGAGGTCCCCTCGGTCCTCTTCCACCTGGCGCGCTACGCCGAGCTCGGCGTCGCCGGGATCTCGATCGGCTCCAACGACCTCACCCAGCTGCTGCTCGGCGCCGACCGCGACTCGGAGCTGGTCGCCGAGGTCTTCGACGAGCGTGACGCCGCCGTCACCGAGTACATCTCCCGGCTGCTCGCGCGCGCCCACGAGCTCGGCTTGCGGACCTCGATCTGCGGCCAGGCGCCCTCGGTTCATCCCGAGTACGCGGAGCTGCTGGTGCGGGGAGGGATCGAGGCGATCTCGGTCAACGTCGACGCGGTCGACCGCGCCCGCCGCCTCGTCGCCGCCGCCGAGCGCCGGATGCTGCTGGAGCAAGCGCGAACGGAAGGAGCCGCCCGATGAAGGCCTACCAGCTGACCGCCTGGGAATCGCAGCCGGAGCTGCGCGAGGTGGAGGTGCCCGAGCCGGGGCCCGGCCAGGTCCTGGTCAAGGTCGGCGGCGCCGGCGCCTGCCACTCCGACCTGCACCTGATGGAATGGCCGCCGGGCACGCTCTCCTTCGACGTCCCCTTCACCCTCGGCCACGAGAACGCCGGCTGGGTCGAGGCGGTCGGCGCCGGGGTAGAAGGCGTCGAGGTGGGCGAAGCCGTCTCCGTCTACGGCCCCTGGGGCTGCGGCCGCTGCCGCGCCTGCCGGCTCTCGGCCGAGAACTACTGCGAGCGCCAGGCGGAGATCGGCGCCTTCGGCGGCGGCCTCGGCCTCGACGGCGGCATGGCCGAGTACATGCTGGTCCCGCACCCGCGGCTGCTGCTGCCGCTCGGCGACCTCGATCCGCGCGAGGCGGCGCCGCTCTCCGACGCGGCGCTGACGCCCTACCACGCGATCAAGCGCTCGCTGCACCTGCTGGTGCCGGGCTCGACCGCGGTGGTGGTCGGGGTCGGCGGCCTCGGCCACATGGCGGTGCAGATCCTGCGGGCGCTGAGCCCGGCGCGGATCGTCGCCGTCGACGTCTCCGAGGAGAAGCTGCGGCTCGCCGCCGAGGTCGGCGCCGACGAGACGGTGGAGGCCGGCGAGGGAGCCGCCGAGGCGATCCGCGAGATCACCAGGGGCCGCGGCGCCGAGCTGGTCGCCGACATGGTCGGCTCCGACGACTCGATCGCGCTCGCCGCCGCGGTGGCGAAATTCGAGAGCGACCTGACGATCGTCGGCCTCGCCGGCGGCAAATTCGAGTTCGCCTTCGGGGCGCTGCCGTTCGAGGCGCAGCTCTGCATCCCCTACTGGGGGACCGCGGTCGAGCTGGAAGAGTGCCTGGAGCTGGCGCGCCAGGGCCGGATCCGCGCCCACGTCGAGCGCTTCTCCCTCGAGGACGCGCCGCGCGCTTACGAGAAGATGCGCGCCGGGGAGCTGGACGGCCGCGCCGTCATCTGCCCGAACGGGTGAGTCAGGCGATCAGGGTCGCGATCAGGTCGACGTACTCGCGCAGGCGGTTGACCGCCAGGTAGTCGTCGACCACCCGCCGGCGGCCGGCCTCGCCCATCGATCGCGCCAGCTCGGGTTCGCCGAGGATGCGCTTGATCGCGCGGGCGCAGGCGGCGAGGTCGTGCGGGTCGTCGATCAGGTAGCCGGTGCGGCCGTCGGCGATCTGGTCCTGGATGCCGCCGACCCGGCTGCCGACGACGGGTCGTTCCTTCCACATCGCCTCGGCGACCGTGAGGCCGAACCCCTCGGCGACGCTCTTCTGGACGACCACGTCGGCGCGTCGCTGGATCGCGTTGATCATCGCCGCGTTTTCGTCGGTGTCGTTCATCGGCAGGCTGGCCAGGTGGGCGCGGCGGCGGGTCTCGGGGGCAAGGTCCCGCCAGGCGGCGGCGACTTCCTCCTGGACCGCGGCCCCCTCGGGATCGTCGGCGACGCCACCGGTGTCGGGCCCGGCGAGGACCAGGTGCAGCGCCGGGTCGTCGAGGCAGCGGTCGAGCATCTCCAGCAGCCCGCGCGGGTCCTTGAGCCGGTCCCAGCGGGAGACCTGGGCGACCACCATCGCCTCGTCCGGCAGCTCTTCGTCCTGCAGGATCTCCGCCCGGCGCTCGACCCGGCCCGGGGTCCCGTCGGCGCGGGTGAAGGACGGCGCCCGCTCGAGCCCGTCCCGCGACAGCCCGATCTCCTTCAGGATCGCCAGCACGACCTCCGGCTCGAGGTCCTCGTTCTTCGGCGAGAAGGGGTCGATCACGGGCGGCATGAACCAGGCCTTGTCCTCGTCGAGGCCGTCCCAGAGATAGGCGCGGCGGGAGAAGACGTAGGCGTCGGCGGGCTCGACGTAGGGGCGGAGGAAGTCCCAGGCGCCGTGGACGAGCTCGTCGGGTTGGTCGACGCCGATGTGGCAGCGCCAGATCACCTTCAGCCCGCGCTCGCAGAGGGCCGGGACGAGGCCGGCGGGCTGGGGGTCGTGCAGGTAGACGACGTCGCCGCGCTGCATCAGCGGGTCGAGGGCCTCGAGGTTGTCCTGCAGCGCCGACTCGTAGATCTCCCGCGCGGCGTCGTCGAGCGCACCGCCGTCGCCGCGGTCGCCGTGGAGGTGGTTGTGGAGGCGCTTGGTGACGCAGAAGAAGTCGGGCTCGGCGCGGAGCACCGCCCAGCGCACGTCGACGCCGGCGTCGCGGGCGTAGGGGAGGAGCGTGTGCAGCAGCTCGGCGACGCCGCCGCCGCGCGAGGTCGAGCTGACGTGCCAGATCGCCCGCCCGGCGAACCCGGTCCGCGCCCAGGCGGCGACCTCTTCGATCTCGGCGAAGGCCTCGCCGAGCAGGGGCTTGAAGCGCTCGATGGGATGGGTGGGGACGGGGACGAACCGGGGGCCTGCCATCAGGCGCCCTCCCCGCCGCCGAGGGCGGACATCGTTGCGACCACGGACTCGGCCAACGCCGGCAGCGCATAGCCGCCCTCGAGCACGGCGCCGACCGGGGCGCCCCACTCGTCGGCCGCGGCGCGGACCGCGGCGGCCATGCGGCCGAAGGAGGCGGCCTCGAGCCGGCACTCGGCGAGCGGGTCTTCGCGATGCGCGTCGAACCCGGCCGAGACCAGCACCAGCTGGGGTTCGAAGCGGGCCGCCGCGGGCAGCACCTCGCGCTCCAGCAGCTCCTGCCATTCGGCCTCTTCGCTGCCGCCCGGGACCGGCAGGTTGATCGTGAAGCCCTCGCCGGGCCCGGAGCCGGTGTCATCGCGGTGGCCGGTGCCGGGGAAGATCCCGCCCTGGTGGATGCTGGCGAAGAGGACGTCGGCGCGCTCGCGGAAGATCGCGGCGGTGCCGTTGCCGTGGTGCACGTCCCAGTCGAGGACGAAGACCCGCTCGAGGCCGAGCTCGGCGATCGCCAGCGCCGCGGCGACGGCGATGTTGTCGAACAGGCAGAAGCCCATCGCCCGCGAGGGCTCGGCGTGGTGTCCCGGCGGCCGCCCGGCGCTGAACCCGACCCGGGCCTCGCCGGCAAGCAGCGCCCGCGTCATCGCGCAGGCCGCCCCCGCCGACCGCAGCGCCGCCTCCCAGGAAGCCGGCCCGGCGTAAGTGTCGAGATCGATCGCCCCACCACCCGATTCACAGAGAGACCGAATCGCCTCCACGTGCTCGCGTGGATGGACCAGCATCAACTCCTCCTCGGAGACAGCCGGAGCCTCACGCCGCTCCCACCCAAGACAATCGACCTCCTCCAAAGCCGCCTCGATTGCCACCAACCGCTCCGGCCGCTCAGGGTGCCCCGGCAACCCCTCTCCCGGATCGTGCAACCGGCAAGCCGGATGGCTGAAATAGAGCATGGGAATGAACCTACCCGGGAGGGAGGGTGCCGGCATCCCTCTCCGTCATTGCGCGACACGCCGCTTCGCGGCAGGCAGTGGTTCCTTTGTCCGGATATACAGGACAAAGGAACCACGCGATGGCGGGATGCCGGCCTCAGTCCTAGCTGCGGTTACTTTGTCCGCCGGGAGAGGACAAAGGAACCACGGGATCTGGACGCGCTGTTATCAGCGCTCGTGAGGGAGGGATGGGTGCCCCTCTCACAGAGGCTCCTGAGACCACGGTGGCGCCCAGCACTCCGCCCAGCTGCGCGACG
>DASURF010000027.1:0-4407 GCA_036280195.1 Solirubrobacterales bacterium
GACCAGCGGGAGCTGCTCGGCTCCGTCCTCCCCGACCAGCTGGAACTCGCCGATGCCGGCGATCCGCTCGGCCAGCGCTTTCGCGTTCGCCTGCATCGTCTCCATGATGTAGCGGTAGCCGGCGACGCCGTAGCGGACGAGGTTGTAGTACTGGGCGAGGACCATCGCCGAGCCGGTCGAGAAGTTCAGCGTGAACGTCGCGTCGGTCTTGCCGAGGTAGTTCTCGTAGAAGACGAGGTCCTCGGCCAGGTCGGCCTTCTCGCGGAAGACGAGCCAGCCGATCCCCGGGTAGACGAGCCCGAACTTGTGCCCGGAGACGTTGATCGAGCGCACCTGCTCGAGCCGGAAGTCCCACTCCGCGTCGGGGTAGAGGAAGGGCCAGACGAAGCCGCCGCTGGCGGCGTCGACGTGGAGCGGCACGTCGTGCCCCTGGGTCTCCTTGAGCCGCAGCAGCAGGTCGTTGATCCCTTCGATGTCGTCGGCGTGGCCGGTGAAGGTGGTGCCGAGCACGGCGGCGACCCCGATCGTGTTCTCGTCGACGTGGGGCTCGACGTCCTCCGGCCCGATCACGTACTTGTCCTCGCGCAGGCGGACGATCCGCGGTTCGACGTCGAAGTAGCGGCAGAACTTTTCCCAGACCACGTGGACGTCGCCGCCGAAGACGAGGTTCGGCTTGTCGGTGCCTTTCCCCGCCGCCTCGCGCCGCTCCTTCCATTTCCACTTCAGCGAGAGGGCGCCGAGCATGATCGCCTCCGAGGAGCCCTGGGTGCGGCAGCCGGTCGTCTCCCCCGGCGCGTTGAAGAGGTCTGCCAGCATCCGCACGCAGCGCTGCTCGATCTCGGCCGAGATCGGGTACTCGGCGTGGTCGATGAAGTTGCGGTGCAGGTTCTCGCTGACGATCCGCTGCGCCTCGGGCTCCATCCAGGTGGTGACGAAGGTGGCGAGGTTGCGCCACGGGTCCCCCTCGAGGACCAGTTCCTCGTCGACCATCCGCATCGCGTCGAGCGCCGACATGCCGTTTGCGGGGAACTCCCTGTCGGGCGCGTCTTCGATCAGGAAGCGACTGCCGTAGCGCATCGGATCGAGGTCTGGTTTCGGCGACTGGTTCATCTGCGGTGGATCCTCTCCCTCGTGGTCGCCGCGAGCCTAACCGCAGCGGACGACCCCCATCGCGGCGGCGAAGGTGCTGGCGGTGCGCGTCGGCGGCTCCAGCTCGCCGCTGCTGCCCTGGATCGGGATCGCGCTCTTCGCTGCTCACCGCCACCTGGCTGACCTCCGCCGGCGACTTCCTCGGAGTCGGCTGATGCGCCCGCCCTCGCAGATGACCCAGATCGCCGGCTCGCTGCTGGTCGCCCTGGCGATCGCCGCGGTCGCGGTCGCCGTCGTCACCGCCCACTTCGGCCCCACCTCCACCGCCAAGCTGGAGGCGCGGGAGGACGCGATCGACGCCCGCATAGATGCCCGCGAGCAGCGCCGCGAGGCCGCCGAAGACCGGCGCGAGGAGCGGCTAGGGAATCCCTAGGAAGGGTCGGCCGACGACTGTCGATGTCGCCTTGCCGCTAGTCCCCCGAGCCAGGCCCACAGCCTGTCCTCTTCTGCGGTCAGCCTTCCTCCGACCGCATCGACCCTTTTCAGGCGACTCCGGGTGACCCGGGACGTGAAGAAGATCACAGGGGGGAGCTCTCGTCGCCACGGCCCCCGCTCCCGATCCCGCCGGTAGAGCACCTCGGCCACATCCAGCCCCTCTTCCCGATTGCCGTCGCGAGCGATGTCCGAAAGGAGAACGTCGAACTTTCCCCCTTTGAGGGCGTCCTTCATCTGAGCCGAGTCGGGAACCGCGGTGACATTCGCGCCTGCGTCCCGGAAGCTGTCGACAAGTTCCTCGTTGCGGTCAGGTTCGTCGTCGACCCAAAGGATCCGCAAGCCGTCGAGGTCGGGGGTCTCGTTGGGAGAGTCCTTCGCGGTCTCGACAGGCTCGGCGGACACAAAGGGCAAGGTTCCTTTGGCCAGCGCGGTCCGCAAGCGATCCCAGTCCGCCGAGCCTCCGAGGCTCTTGACGAGGGTGGCGAAATCTTCGCGGGAGGCCAGCGAGGTGAAGGCGACGGGGATGTTCTCCTCGATCCGCGCCAGCAACAGGTCGAAGTCCTCGTCCCTCTCTGGCTTCATCACCGCCAGGCCGTGGCTCGTCAGCGCCGAGGCCACCTCCGAGGAATCTGGCTTTCGCCTCCGCAACGCGCTTCGCGCCTCCCGGTACTCGAAGTACTCCTTGATCGGATCGGTGGCGGAGGGGCGCTCGAGCATGCGGGCGAAGTCAGGGAAGTACATCTGGAGGAGCTGCACCCGGACGAGATCCTGGGGCGCGAACTCCCGCCAATGGGGCTGCAGCCCATAGGCGAGGACGAATGCGTTGATGAAACGCTTGATCCGCCGTGGATTCGACTGGCTCCCGTCGACAACCAGCTGGCGCTCGGTCGGCCCGAAGAGGCCCGCCGTGCCCGAGGCCTCCAGCAGCGACTCGACCAGAGCGCTCGACCGTCGCCTCGCCGGGCGGGGAATTCTGTAGACGATCTGGATGAACTTCTCGAGGTAGTCGCGCGACTGGATCGCCTCGCTGTATCCCTTTTCCTTGAGCACCAGGTCAGAGACGATGTCCTGGTCGTAGCCGACGACGAAGACGATCCCGGGAACGTCCAGGTAGAGCTTCATCGCTTCGAAAACCTCCAGAACCCCTTCCGGAGAGCACCGATCCAGGTCGTCGACGAACACGCAGAGCAGGCGGTTGGAGGCGACCTCCGGCTGCTTGTCTCGCCAATCGGTCACCGCCTGGTCGATCAATTGACGTAGGTCGTTTCGGGCGCGGGGGTCGGAGGCGACGCGGTTCCAGACGGTGTCGGCGACGTTGCCCAGGCCGAGCAGCCCCAATGCGGCGCTGAAGGCGACCCTGAGACCGCTGATCAGCTTCCTGCTGCGCAGAGCTCGACGAAGCACGTTGGGATCGAGCTCGTTGAGGACAGTCTTCACCAAGCCCTCGAGGACGCCGCCATCGTCGGCGGTCCAAGCGTTGAAGAGAACCGGTTTGATGCCGGGCTCTTCGGAGAGCCGCGCGCAGAGGCGGGCCATGAGCGTGCTCTTGCCCATCCCCCAGGCTGCCTCGATGCCCAGGGTGAACGGAGTGGACCGTCGAGAGGCAAGGATCAGAGGCGCCAGGTCGGCGACGATTCCGTCGAAGCCGAGGGGGTCATTCGTCGCTTCGTGGGGCTGGTCGCCCAGCAGGACGAAATCTGGTGCCGATGCTTCACCCGCCTCCACCGCGAGGAACCTATCGAGTGTTCAGAAGCCAGATCTCCCGCGGCGGGCTCGGTCTTCCCTTGATTCGCCCCCAACCACATGTAAGTTGCCTGCGACTGGAACGGAATTTCATTCCAAACAGGAGGACGGCGATGGACGCGAGCGTAGAGATGGGCCCGATCGACTATCTGCTGGTCGAGTGGCCCGGGCGGCAACCGAACGGCGAGGTGGCGCCGCACCTGGTCGACCTCGTCGACCGCGGCCTGATCAGGATCCTTGACCTGGCCTTCGTCGCCAAGGACGAGGACGGTACGGTCGCCGGCCTCGAGCTGTCCGACCTCGGCGACGGCGCCGCCGAGCTGGAGGTCTTCGAGGGCGCCTCCTCGGGCCTGCTCTCCGACGACGACCTGAGCGAGGCCGCCGCCGCGCTGGAGCCCGGCACCGCCGCCGCCCTGCTGGTCTTCGAGAACACCTGGGCGGCGCCGTTCGCCGCCGCCGTCCGCCGCTCCGGCGGCCAGCTGGTCGCCAGCGGCCGCATCCCCGTCGACGACGTCCTCGCCGCCCTCGACGCGGCCGAGGCCGACGCCTAGAGAGAGGAAAGACCATGCCAGGACTGCTTCGAGGCGTCGCCCGCACCGCGGTCATCGCCGGCACCGCCACCTCGGTCAGCAACCGGGTCTCCAAACGCCAGGGGGAACGCTGGGCTCAGCAGGAAGCGCAGCAGGCCGGTCAGCCGGCGCCTCCCCCGCCGCCCCAGGCAGCTGCGCCCGCTGCGGCGCCGGCCGGCGAGGGCTCGGTGATCGACCAGCTGAAGGAACTCGGCGAGCTGAAAGCCCAGGGCATCCTCACCGAGGAGGAGTTCGCCGCCCAGAAGGCGCGCATACTCGCGGGCTGAGGCGCCCGCAGATCACGCGCTGGGACGACGCGGGTTCAGCGAACGCGGCGCCGCGGGCTGACAACCGCGGCGTGGTCGGCGTCCGCCGCCAGGACTGCGCGGTAGAGCCCGCTGCGAGGACGGCGGATCCGCGTCGCGTAACGCGACCGTGCCGGGTCACGGGTCGCCGCGAGCACCACCCGCTTCACCGTCCGCCAGCGTCGTCCGACGCGGCGCTGGATCCG
>DASURF010000028.1:0-55802 GCA_036280195.1 Solirubrobacterales bacterium
CAGCCCCGCCAGCAGCAGCACCGGCAGCGCCGCCACCAGCTCCACGGTCGCCTGCCCGCGCTCACCCATCGTTCGGCCCCAGCCCCGTGCTCGCCTCGACCCGCACCTCCGGCAGCGCCGGGATCAGCCGCGGCACCGGCACGCGCACCGTGACCCGATCCTCGTCCTGCACCCTGGCCCCGTTCCGCATCGAGGGCGGGAGCGCGGCGCGCGCGGCGGCCTCGGCATCGCCGCCGACCAGCGCCGCCCGCGCCCCCGCCCGCGCGGCCACGCCCGCCGACCAGAGAGCCTGGCCGGCCAGCGCGACCTGCGCCGCCACCAGCACCGCCAGCAGCAGGAAGGGAACCACCGCGACCAGCTCGACCGAGGCGGTCCCCTCCTCCCCATGCGCTGCGGTGTCGGCCCCTGGTGGCATGGAGGGGACCGTCGCAGTGCCGGGCGCACGCGTGGTGCGCACAAGGTGGAGGCTCTGAGAATTCTCTAGCGCGAAAGGCGCGTCGGGCGGGGAGCCTCAGCCCGAATGACCCGCATGGGCCGCCACGTAGATCGCCTTTTCGTCCCGCTCCTCGTCGAGCGACTCGGAGAGAAGGACGCGGCCGCCTTCCTCCCGCTGTCCGAGCAGGGCGAGACGTTCGAGCCCGCAGGCCGCCAGCGCCTCCGTCACCTGCTCGCTCGTCCAGTGCCTTTGCCTGTGGATATGGGTCTCCACCCCGCGTCCGGAGAGCCGGGCTTCGAAGACGGAGCCCGGCGTGCCCGGAGCCGACAAGCCCTGCCAGTCCCAGCCCCTGTCGCCCATCCCCTCTTCGTCATCCAGCGCGAAGTGGTCCCGGAACAGGCCGAGGGTGTTGGCGTCGAAGGCCACCAGGCCGCCGTCGCGGCTCAGGTTCGACCTGACGCCGGCGAAGACCTTCTCCAGGTCGCCGTCCTCGAGCACATAGTTGACGACGTCGTTGAGGAGGAGGATCAGGTGGAAGGCCTCTGTGTCGGGAACCCCGGCTGCGGGAGAGATCGGCGGCAGGCTGCGCGCGTCGACGTGAAGCAGCCGAATGCGCGAGCCGAATTTACGGGCGGCCTCGGCGAGCATCCCCGACGAGACGTCGCAGCCGACGACCTCCCAGCCGCGGGCGAGGAGCGGGTCGAAGGCGCGGCCGGTCCCGCATCCCACGTCGAGCGCCCAGCCCTTTTGCAGGCCATGCTCCTCCAGCACCGGCAGGAGCACCTCTCCCAGCCACATCTCGTAGTCGTTCTGGGCGTTGCACTCGTCGTAGACCGCCGCGTAGCGGTCGTAGGCGTCGCGGGCCGATTCGGGCGCGGTCATGTCTCAGGGCATCTTGAAAAAGGCGACCGAGGAAGAAGCCGGCACCCCCGGGGTTCCCTCCTCGAGCCGGCGGCCGGCGCTGCGGGCGGCGATCTCAGCCACCTCGTTCTCGTAGCGCCGAGAGGCCTCCAGCGCTTCGCGGACGCCCTCCGGGTCGAGGACGAGGGGGTTGCGGACGATCCAGAACTCCTCGTCGAGCGCCACGACACCGGCCTTCCGGGAGGCGGTGTAGTCGTCGACGATGCCCTGCATGAATTCGTCGGTCAGCGCCTCCGCCATCTGCGGCTCGACCTCGGCGAGCTCGCCCCACTCCTCCGTGTCGATCATGTGCTGCTCGGTGGCGCGGTAGAAGTGCTCCACCGCCCCCCGGACCTGGCGGTTGCTGACTTCTTCGATGCAGTCGAACTCGTTGAGTTTGCGGACGTGGTAGCTGACGTCGGTCAGGTCGGCTTCCAGCTCCCGCGCCACCTCGGCCGGGCTCAGCGGGCCCCGGTCGCGGATCAGCCGGAACGCTTCGGCGCGGAGCGGATGCGACATCGCCTTTATCCGGTTTTGAGTCGCTTGGCGACGCTGTGCTCTCGTGGCCACGAAGTCCCTCCCTTTCCAAAAGTTTTGAGTGCTTGATCCTAATCCGTCAATGAGCGAAAGCTCAAGTTTTTTCGTGGATCATCCTCTACCAGTGGAATGTTCTCCACCAAAGGGGAGAGGAAAGGGGGTGACCGAGAATGCTGATCAGCACGGAGAAGACTCATCCGACCGCATCGAAAGGAAAGGGCTCCTGATCTCAGGTCAGGCGCTGCCTGAGCCCCTCATGAACCAGCTCCCGGCTTGCCAGTCGCCGGGGGCTGGCTAGCTGTACGTCGTCGCGTCGACCCAGACTTTCCAGATCGCCGCGACCGCGGCCCCGAGGAGGACGATCCAGAGCAGGGTGCCGCCGCCGGTCGAGAACATCTTGTCGCTGCCGGCGACGAGCAGGACCAGCATGCCGACGGCGCCGTAGAGGATCGCGCGACGGCGGTCGGAGAGGGTCGCGAGGGACATCTGGTTCTCGCGGGTGAAGATGTAGACCATCCAAGTGATCCCGGCGAGCAGGCCCATCGTCAGGAGGGTGAGGACGGCCTCGGCCATGTCGCCACCGCCGGGCAGCAGCGCGATCCCCAGCGCCAGCAGCATGATGATCCCTACGTTGCGAGCGGTTCGCACGCCCTCAGTGTACGGCCGCGTCGCCCTCGCTAGTTGTGCGTCATCACGACGATGCCGGTGATCAGCGCCGCCGCCACGCACACCATCGCCAGCGCCCCCACCACTCCGGCCGCCGCCGCGGCGACCGGCCGTTCGTTGCGGCTCAGCTCGACGAACTGGCCCGCGCCCCAGATCCCGACCGAGAACGCGAAGGTGACGCCGATCCCGGCGACGACCGCCGCCGCCACCGTGCTGAGCAGCTCATCGGTATGAACGATCGTCGCGATCATCCGCCGGCCGCCTCAACCGGGGCGCCTTGCTGGGCGCGGCGGGTAAAGGCGACCGCGATCATCCCCAGGGCGATCACCGTGACGAGGACGGGGCCGACGGCGCCGTCGCCGAAGAGCGCCGTGAAGCCGTAGGTCAGCCCCCCGACCGCCGCCGCCGCCGGCAGGGTCAGGAGCCAGGCCACGAAGATGTTGCCGGCGACCCCCCAGCGGACCGCCGAGAGCCGCTTGCCGGCCCCCGCGCCCATCACGCCGCCGTTGATCACGTGCGTGGTCGAGAGCGGGAAGCCGTAGTGGGTCGAGGCGAGGATCACCGCCGCGCCCGCCCCCTGCGCCGAGAAGCCCTGCGCCGCGTCCATCTTGATGATCCGGGTGCCGGTGGTCTTGATGATCCGCCAGCCGCCGCTGTAGGTGCCGAGGGCGATCGCAGCAGCGGCCGAGAAGATCACCCAGAACGGCGGGTCCGAGCCTGGAGCCAGGTTCTGGTTGGCGATCAGCGCCAGGGTGATCACGCCCATCGTCTTCTGCGCGTCGTTGGTGCCGTGCGCCAGCGCCAGCAGGCCGCCGGAGAGGATCTGGCCGTAGCGGTAGCCGCGGGTGACGATCCCTGGGCGCTGCCTGCCGACCACCCGGTAGGAGATCCCGATCGCCGCCGCCGCGACCAGGAAGGCGAGGACAGGGGCGACGACGGCCGGGATCAGGACCTTGCCGACCACCCCGTCGGCGATCACCGCCTCGAACCCGACCGCCGCCACCGCGGAGCCGACGACGCCGCCGATCAGCGCGTGCGAGGAGCTCGACGGCAGGCCGAAGTACCAGGTGATCAGGTTCCAGGCGATCGCCCCGATCAGGCCCGCGAAGACGATCGTCGGCGTGATCACCGCGGCGTCGACCACGTCGGAGGCCACGGTTGCGGCGACGCTGATCGAGATGAAGGCACCGACGAAGTTGAGGATCGCCGCGAAAGCGATCGCCACCTGCGGCCGCGCCGCCCCGGTCGAGATCGAGGTGGCGACGACGTTCGCCGTGTCGTGGAAGCCGTTGGTGTAGTCGAACGCCAGGGCCGTCGCGATGACGATGACGAGGATGACGTCCGCGCTCATGATGGGGTGGCGCCCGTCACGAGTTCTTGATGACTATGCCCTCGATGATCTGAGCCGCGGTCTCGGTGGCGTCGATCGCCTCCTCGAGGACCGCGAACATGTCCTTCCAGCGGATCACGACCATCGGGTCGATGCCGTTGGAGAAGAGCGAGGCGACCGCGTCGCGCGAGACCCGGTCGCCGTCGTTCTCGAGCCGGTGGATCTCGATCCAGTACTTGTCGAGATCCTTGAACTGCGGCAGCTGCTCCAGCCCCATCGCCAGCTGCTCGCAGGAGGCGACGAGGATTTTCGTCAGCGCCTGCGCCTGCTCCATCGGCGCCTCGATCTTGTAGAGGCCGAGGAAGTCGGCGGCCTCCTCGGTGAAGTCGACGATGTCGTCCATCTGCGTCGCCAGGGCGTAGATGTCCTCGCGGTCGATCGGCGTGACGAAGGTCGAGTTGAGGCGCTGGATGATCTCGTGGGTGATCTTGTCGCCCTCGCCCTCGGCCTCGACGATCTGCCGGGAGAGCCCCCCGCTCTCCGGCCAGGTGTGCATCATCTCGTCGAGCAGTTGGGCGGCGTGCAGGGTGTTCTGACCCGCCTGGATGAAGAGGTCGAAGAAGGTCCTGTCGCGAGGGAGGAGCGAGAAGCGCGCCACTGCGGCGCATCCTAGTGACGAGCGGGGCGGCGGCGCTTCTCAGGCGGGCGAGGTCGCGAGGTGCTCCGCGGCACGTGCGGAATGCCTCGCCATCAGCTCTTCCTGGGCGTTGCGCGCTTCCCCGTCGGGCTGCCGCCGGGTCCAGCAGCCGTCGGCGTCGAGCTCCCAGGAGTAGACGTTGTCGGCGAAGCTGCGCTCCAGGACGTCGAGCAGCTCCGCCTTCAGGGCCGACTCCTCGACCGGCGCCACCAGCTCGACGCGGCTGTCGAGGTTGCGGGGCATCAGGTCGGCGGAGCCCATCAGCACCCGCGTCTCCTCGCCGCGGCGGAAGGCGTAGACCCGTGAGTGCTCGAGGAAGCGGCCGACGATCGAGCAGACGCGGATGTTCTCCGAGACGCCCTCCACCCCCGGCCGCAGGCAGCAGATCCCGCGCACGTTGAGGTCGACCCGCACCCCCGCCCGCGAGGCCCCGTAGAGAGCCTCGATGCAGCGGGCGTCGACCAGCGAGTTCATCTTCAGGGCGATCCGCGCCTCCTCCCCCGCCTCGTGCGCCGCGACGGTGCGCTCGATCTCCGCGATGATCTGATCCCGCATCGTCGTCGGCGAGACCAGCACCTTGCGGTACTCCGCCGGCCGCCCGTAGCCGGTGAGGAAGTTGAACATCTCGGCGACGTCGGCGCCGATGTCGGGGTCGGCGGTGAAGAGGCCGAAGTCGGTGTAGAGGCGGGCGGTCGTCGGGTTGTAGTTGCCGGTGCCGACGTGGACGTACTCGCGCACCCGCTCGCCCTCGCGGCGGGCGACGAGGATCGCCTTGACGTGGGTCTTCAGGCCCGGGATGCCGTAGACGACGTGGACGCCGGCCTCCTCCAGCGACTTCGCCCAGTGGATGTTGGCCTCCTCGTCGAAGCGGGCTTTCAGCTCGACCATGCAGACCGCCTGCTTGCCGCGTTCGGAGGCGCGGATCAGCGACGGCACCAGCGGCGAGTCGTCGCTGGTCCGGTACACGGTCTGCTTGATCGCCAGTACGTCGGGGTCGGCGACCGCCTGGGCGACGAAGCGCTCGACCGAGTTGGCGAAGGAGTCGTAGGGGTGGTGCACGAGCAGGTCGCGCTGGCGGATCTCGGCGAAGATGTCGATCTGGTCGTCGTCGTCGCCCTGCAGGCGCGGTTGGGTGACCGGCGACCAGGGGGGCCAGCGCAGCTCGGCGTGGCCGGGGACGTCGGCGATCGCGTCGAGGTCGGCGAGGTCGATCAGCCCCTCGACGTCGTAGACCTCGCGGTCTTCGAGGCGCAGGGCGTCGACCAGCTGGGCGCGCAGCTTCGGGTTCATGCCGCTGGCCACCTCGAGCCGCACCACCTCGCCGAAGCGGCGGCGGCGGATCTCGTCCTGGACCGCCTGCAGGAGGTCGTCGGCCTCGTCGGAGATGGTGAAGTCGGCGTCGCGGGTGACGCGGAAGTAGCCGTGGTCGATCACGTCGATCCCCGGGAAGAGGGCGTCGAGGTTGGCGGCGATCACCTCCTCGAGGGGGACGAAGGTCTTGCCGTCGTCGCCGAGCGGCAGGAAGCGCCCGAGCAGCTCCTTCGGGACCTTGACCCGGGCGATGATCTCGTTGCCCGACTCCGAGTCGCGCAGCAGGACGCCGAGGCTGAGCGAAAGGTTGGAGATGTAGGGGAAGGGCCGGCCGAGGCCGATCACCAGCGGCGTCAGCGCCGGGAAGACCTGCTGTTCGAAGCGGGCGTCGATCTCGCGGCGCTCCTCCGGGCCGGCGGTGTCGAGGGTGACGATGCGGATCCCGTGCTCCTCCAGGGCCGGCCGCAGGATGCCGCTGAAGCACTCGCAGAGGCGGTCGTCGAGCTCCAGCACCCGGCGCTGGATCGCGTCGATCTGCTCGCGCGGGTTGAGGCCGTCGGGGCCGCGCGCCTCGATCCCGGCGTCGAGCTGGTCGAAGAGGCCGGCGACGCGGACCATGAAGAACTCGTCGAGGTTGTTGGCGTAGATGCCGCAGAAGCGGAGCCGCTCGAGCAGCGGCACCTCGGGGTCCTCGGCCAGCTCGAGGACGCGCTGGTTGAAGTCGAGCCAGGAGAGCTCGCGGTTGAAGTAGAGGGCGGGATAGTCGATCGGTCCATCGTACTCCGGCACCTGCGGCGGATCGGCGGACGCGGCGCCCGTGGACGGCGCGCTTTCAGGCAGCACGGGAGAGCGTCTGCGCGGAAGCCGAGGCGGCGTCGAGGGCGCGGCGGTAGCCGGCGGCGAGCTGGGACATCGAGCGCTCCCAGGAGCGCTCGCGGGCAGCGCGGGCGCCGGCCTCGCCGAGCTGTCGACGGAGCCTCGGCTGCGAGGCGAGCTGCAGCAGGGTCCCGGCCAGATGGTCGGCGTCGGGGCGGCAGAGCAGGCCGGTGTGGCGGTTCTCGATCAGCGCCGCCGGGCCGCCTTCGGCGACGGCGACGATCGGCAGGCCGCTGGCCGCCGCCTCGAGGATCACCTGGCCGTAGGTGTCGGTGCTGCTGCAGAAGAGGAAGGCGTCGGCGCTGGCGTAGGCACGCGGCAGGTCCTCGCCGGAGAGCCAGCCGAGGAAGGTGGCGCGCTCGCCGAGGCGCTCGCGCAGCTCGGCTTCCTCGGGGCCGCCCCCGGCCAGCAGCAGGTGCAGGCGGGGGTCGGCGGCGTGGGCGCGGAGGAAGGTCTCGGCCAGCAGGTCGACTCCCTTCTCCCGGGTCAGGCGGCCGGCGTAGAGGACCTTGATCTCACCCGGGAAGGCGGCGCGATCGGCCTTGGCGGGGTCGAAGCGGTCGGTGTCCACGCCCCGCTCCCAACGGCCGATCCGGGCCGGGTCGGCGCCGAGCGCGGCGACCGAGGCGTCGGCGGAGGGGCTCGGCGAGAGCACCGCGGCCGGAGCCGTGTAGAAGGCGCCGAGGCCGGCGCGGGTGAGCGCCTCCAAGGTGCCGTCCTGGCTGCGCATGCCGGCATAGGTGGCGATCTCGGTGTGGTAGCTGGCGAGCAGCGGCACGCCGGTGATCCGGCTCATCAGGGTCGCGGCGATCCCGGCCGGGCCCGGGGCGGTGACGTGGACGAGGTCGTAGGAGCCCTCGGCCAGGGTCTCGACCAGGTCCGGGAGGCCGGGGACGCCGAGGCTCATCCCCTCGTAGAAGGGGATCTCCAGCTCGGCGGCCGCCGGCAGGCGACGGTCGACGCCGGGGTCGGTGCCGACGATGTCGACCTCGAAGCCGGGCACGCCGCGCTCGCGGACCTGTTCGATCGTGTGGGTGACGCCGTGCATCGAGCCGATCCCGTCGGCGATCACCGCCACCCTCGGCCGCTCCCCGCGGCGGTCGCGGAGCTTCGCCTTCTCGGCGCCGAGGAAGGCGGTCGCCGGCGCGTAGGGGATCGCCGGGACGAGGGCCGCGAAGAGGTCGTCGACGGCGGTTTGGAGGTCGCCGTTGGAGACTGCCCCGGCACCCCGATCGACCGCGGCGCGCAGGCGGCGGTCGTGGCGCCGACGGGCGCGGCGGTAGAGGTCGGCGTGGGAGAAGCCGTCAGCCTGCAGGTAGTTGATCAGCTCGGTGCCGCGGACCTCGAGCCCGACCCCGTCGAGCCAGGGCTCGAGCAGCGCCCGAGCGTCCTCGGGCCCGACATCAGCTGCGATCTTTCCTCCACGGGCAGCCCCCTCCCGGATCACCCGCTCGGCCATCTTCAAAACGGCAGCCGGATCCGGACCAGCTGCTGCGCCCGGGTGGGCGGACTGCTGCCCCTCCCCGGACCCTCCCCGCTGTTGTCCGGGAAGGGGCACCTGCCCGCCCCCCACGGCCCGAGTCGCCAAGGCCATCGCCGCATGCGCCCACTTGGCGGCGCTGCCCTGTTCCCCACTCGCTTCGGCGTCGCCGCGCTGCAGGTGGGCGAGAAACTCTTCCGGCGTGGCAGCGGCGGGCACCTCGGTGAAGGTGCGGCCGATGTCGACGCCGGCATGGTCGTCGGAACCGCCGATGCCGGTGCCGCCGTGCGTCTCTACGTAGACGGCGGCGGGCATGTTCAGCTCGGCGGCCCGAGAGCCGTTGCGGACCTCCCAGATCGGGAAGAGCTCCGCCAATCGCCGCCGGTGGCGCCGGGTCAGCGGCGCGGCGACGTTGAAGAAGGGATGCGCCAGCGCACAGACGATCCCCTGCTCGTGAAGGTATGCGGCGCAGGCCTCGACGTCGCCGGAGTGCGCCTGCAGCCACTCGTGGTCTCCGGGAGTGATCCCGTAACAGAGGACGTGAACCGCCTGGGGCTCGCCGGCGAAGCGGGCGGTCAGCTCCTCGGAGACGAAGCAGTCGGGACGATCGGCGAGCTCGAGGCAGCCGTCGATCGTGTCGTGGTCGGTGATCGTGACGAAGTCCATCCCCCGCCGCTTGGCGAGCGCGTAGACCTCCTCCGGCGGGGTCGCGCACTCCGGCAGCCCCAGCGAGCGCTGGACGCCCAGCTTCGAGAACTGCGAGGCGGTCGAGTGGCAATGCATGTCAACGCGGGAAGTCATCGGTGCTCTCCCTATTTCGTATTCCTGTTCATCCACAGGGTTCGCCACCGGCGGGCGAAAGATGTGAAAAGGCCGATAACGCAGACGCGCCGCCGGGGCCCCCACCCCGGCGACGCGCGTGACTGGTCGTCTGGGGAATCGGTTCAGAGGGAGGCGACCTCCCCCGCCCGAAACCCCGGCCGAACCCGCCGCGAGCGGCCCGGTCACCGGCTTTGACGAATCGATCTTCAACCCCGGCGGCTGAACACGGCAAATTCGGGAAACCGCCTGGAGCCGAGGGGGAAGAGTCTGGGCCGGCCGCAGCTTTCCTCAGGGTGACGAAAGGATCAGCACGCAACGTCGTCCGAGCATTGGTCGCCCTCAGCTTGATCGGAGCCCTTGCGAGCTTCGCTCTCGCACCGGTCCCGAAGGAGCTGCCGACCGTCGCTCTCGGCCAGTCAGGTCTTTATCGCCTCGAGGTCGCTTTGTTGGGGTTCTACGGCTGCCTGGCCCTGATAACGCCGGCGCTCTCGGCGTTGATTTGGGGACGGCTGCCAATCGAGATCTCCACGCGTGGCGCCAGGTTCGCCGGCGAGGCTGACCGTACGGCGAAGCGAGACGAGGCAACGATCAAGGAACTGGAACAGAGCACCAAACGCCTTAGGGAGGGCTCGACGACGGCGAACTTCAAAATCAGACAACTCGAAAAGCAGATCGTGGTGACAAGACATGACTGACATTAGATTCAGCGAGATGAACGAAGCGGAAGTGAGAAGCCTTGCCAGGAAGCTCGCCGATGGCTCCGATGTTTTCGATTTCGATATGGCGCTTGAAATCGTGAAGTGGCGACCCGACGAAGCCAGAGAGATCCTGCAGATGCGAGCCGACATGGAGAGGCGCCAGCACGAGCGCGAGCTCGGTGCCGAACGGCGGCGGCGAGCCCTGATCGAAGACTTCGGCTAAGCCGCGACGCGCTCGGGCGAGCCGTTGAGGCTGCCGTTGAGGAGGTCGAGGATTACTCCCTCGCGGAGGCCGCCCTTGCCTATCTGGAGGGGCTGGCCGAGAAGGTCGGAGAGCTTCTCGAGGAGGAGGACGCCGGTCGGGAGGATGCGGACGCGGGTGGGGTCGAGCTCGAAGCGGCGGCCGACGTCGGCGGCGGGGTCGCCGCAGAGGACGCGGATGCCGCGCTCCAGGGTCTCGTACTCGAGCACGGCGCCGACCAGGCGACGGAGGGAGGTGGCGGAGCCGCCGACGGCGACGGCCTGGGCCGGGCGCTCGATCTCCACCCCCTCGAAGATGTCCTCGATGCGGTCCCGGGCGCGGCGGATCTCGGCCGCCGACGGAGGGTCGGAGGAGATCAGCTCGTCGGCCAGGTTGCCGGAGCCGACCGGCCAGGAGCGCACGCTCTGGACGCCGTCGGGAACGGTGCCGAGGATCACCTCGGTCGAACCGCCGCCGATGTCGACGACGCCGATCAGGCCCTCGGCCGGGTGCCCGAGCGTCTTGGTAGCCCCGAGGAAGGAGAGACGGCCCTCCTCCTCCTCGGAGAGGATCTCGATCGGAACGCCGGCGGCGGCGCCGATGGCCTGCGCCGCCTCCTCGCCGTTCTTCGCCTCCCTGATCGCCGCCGTGGCCACGGCGCGGATCTCCTTCGCGCCCAGCTCCTGCGCCAGCCGCACCTGGGTGGCGACGACCTCACCGACTTCCCCGATTTTCTCCTCGCAGATCCGGCCCTTTTCGACCGCCTTGCCGATCCGCGTGTAGGCCCGCTGCTCCATCGTCTTCTTCAACTGCCCGTCGACAGGCTCGGCGACGAGCAGTCGCGTCGTGTTCGAACCGATATCTATGGCAGCGCAAAGGGTCACGGGCGTAGATCCCGCATGTTCCCAGGCGAACCGGATCTCAACCGCAGCTAGGAGGGATGCGAAGCGTCCTCGAACTCCCGGAACAACCCGGTGACGACGAAGGCGACCTGCTCGCCGATGTCGACGGCGTTGTCGGCGATCCGCTCGATCGCCCGCGCCGCCAACAGCATCGTCATCGCCCACTCGCGCCTGTCGGCGTCGTCGCCGATCTCCAGCGCCAGGTGGAAGCACTCGCGGTTGAGGTTGTCGACGGCGTCGTCACGGCGGACCAGGTCACGCGCCATCTCCACGTCGCGCTCTTCGAAGGCCCGCTTCGACTGGGTGATCAACGTCCGGGTGTGACTGCCCATCGTCAGGATCAGCTTCACCATCTCCGGGTCGGCGGGCGCCTGGGTGCCGGTCAGCGGGATCACCTTGCAGACGTTCACGCACTGGTCCCCCATCCGCTCGATGCTCTTCAGCACGTGCAGCAGCGAGGAGATCAAACGCAGGTCGGTGGCCACCGGCGACTGCGTCGCCAGCAGCGTGATCAGGCTCTGGTGCACCTCGAGGTAGCGGCCGTCGATCCGGTCGTCGTCGTTGATGACCACCTGGGCCAGCTCGACGTCCTGATGCTCGACCGCTTCCATGGTGCGGCCCAGGGCCGTGTTGACCATGTCGAGGCCGCCGAGCGCGCTCGCCTCGAGATTGTCCAGTTCCTCCTGGTAGTGCACGCGAACGCTTTCGGCCATCAGCCGACCTTGCCGGAGACGTAGTCCTCGGTGCGCTTGTCGGCGGGGTTGGTGAAGATCTTCTCGGTCACGTCGTACTCGACCAGCCGGCCCCAGCGGTTGTGCTCGTCGGCATCCAACTCGACCATCAGAAACGCGGTCCGGTCCGAGACCCTCGCCGCCTGCTGCATGTTGTGCGTGACGATGACGATCGAGAACTCCTTTTTCAGCTCGATCATCAGGTCCTCGATTTTCCCGGTCGAGATCGGGTCGAGCGCCGAGCAGGGCTCGTCCATCAGGATCACGTCCGGCTCGACCGCGATGCAGCGGGCGATGCAGAGCCGCTGCTGCTGGCCGCCGGAGAGGCCGAAGGCGTTGTCCTTGAGCCGGTCCTTGACCTCGTCCCAGAGTGCCGCGCCCCGCAGTGCTTTCTCGACGGTTTCGTCGAGGTTGTCCTTGCGGCCGAGGATCCGCGGGCCGAAGGCGATGTTGTCGTAGATCGACTTCGGGAACGGGTTCGGTTTCTGGAAGACCATCCCGATCAGCTTGCGGACCTGGACGGGGTCGACGTTCGGCCCGTAGAGGTCCTCACCGTGGTAGAAGAGCTCTCCCTGGACTTCGGCGTTGGGGATCAGGTCGTTCATCCGGTTGAGGCAGCGCAGCAGCGTGCTCTTGCCGCAGCCCGACGGCCCGATCAGGGCGGTCACCTCGTTATGGCCGATGTCCATCGAGATCCCTTTGACGGCGGAGACGCCGCTGTAGAGGACCTCGATCCCCTTCATCTCGAAGACCTTTTCCTGCGAGGCCGACGAGGTCTGGGAGCGGAACTCTGGCCGCACAGCAATAGACGCGCGCTCGGCAGCCTCTTCCCGAGCCTGCCTTGCCGCCTCAGGTCTGATCTCGTCCTGGGCCATCTGTCCTTTCAAAGTAGATCACCTACCACCTTTGCTCGTAACGATTTCGTAGCCAGATCGCGAAGGAGTTCATCGCCAGCAGGACCACAAGCATGAGGATGATCCCCGCGGCCGCCAGAGCCTGGAACTCCTCCTGCGGCCGTAGCGCGTAGTTGAAGATCTGCACCGGCATCGCCGAGTAGCCGTCGGTCCCGAACGGAGTCGGGTCGAAGGTGACGAAGACCGTGGCGCCGACCAGGAGCAATGGCGCGGTCTCGCCGATGGCGCGGGAGACCGCGAGGATCACACCGGTGGCGATCCCGGGGATCGAGGCCGGCAGGACCTGCCGGCGAATCGTCTGCCATTGGGTCGCGCCTAGGGCCAGCGACCCTTGGCGGATCGAGTCCGGAACCGCCCGCAGCGCCTCACGCGAGGCGATGATCACCATCGGCAGGACCAGCAGCGCCAGGGTCAGGGAGCCGGCGGCGAGGATGAAGCCGAGGTCGAGCGGACCGCGGACGATGAAAGCGAGGCCGAGGATGCCGTAGATGATCGACGGCACCGCCGCCAGGTTCTGGATGTTGACCTCGATCATGGTGTTCCACCAGCGCGACTTGTCCGCGTACTCCTCCAGGTAGAGCGCGGCACCGACGCCGATCGGCACGATGAAGAGCAGCACCCCCGCGATCAGCTGCAACGAGCCGATGATCGCCGGCCGATAGCCGGCTTTGTCGGGGAAGGCCGTCGATGGGGGGTTGTTGACCAGGTCGGGGCTGATCACCGCGGAGCCTTTGGAGAACGCCTGGAGGATAAGCGCCAGCAACCCGGCCAGGGCGATGACGACAGCGAGGAGGAGGAGCCCGGCGAAGACGGTGTTGCGGATGACGTCACCACGAGGCTGGTTGCGCAGCATCGCCTCGGTCGTCGAGCGCGCTCCGGCGACGGCGAGGCGATTGCGCGGCGCGCTGGCCCTCCCGGCCTCCATCAGTCGTACACCTCCCGGTACTTGCGGACGAGGCGGATGCTGACCACGTTCATGATCAGCGTCATCACGAAGAGGACAACCCCGACCGCGAAGATGCTTTTGTACTTGACCGTTCCGGTGCCGATGTCACCGGTGGCGGTGGTGGCGATATAGGAGGTCATCACCTGCACCGATTCGACCGGGTTGAGAGTGGGGTTGGGGGTGTTCCCAGCGGCAAGCAGGACGATCATCGTCTCGCCGACAGCGCGGGATATGGCCAGCACCACCGACGCGACGATCCCCGACAGCGCCGCTGGGAAGATCACCCGCGTCGCCACCTTCACTTTGGTCGCGCCGAGGGCGTAGGCGCCGTCGTGAAGGCCGCGAGGAACCGCCCTCATCGCGTCATCGGAGAGAGAGGCAATGATCGGCACCACCATCAGGGCGATGCCGAGGGAGGCCGCCAGGGCCATAAACGGTTTGCCGTCCGCTCCACCCAAGAACTGACCGGGCCAGAGCGGGACGATGATCTCCGGCAGGATGAAGCTGGCCGCGAAGAAGCCGATCGCCACGGTGGGGATCCCGGTGAGCACCTCGAGCACGGGCTTGATCGTCCTGCGCAGCCGCGGCGATGCGTACTCGCTGAGAAAGACCGCCGTCGCGAGGCCGAGCGGGATCGCAACCAGCATCGACCAAATGACCACGTTGACGGTCCCCGCCACCACCCCCAGCACTCCGAAGCTGGGCGGCTCGAACTGGGGCGTCCAGTCGAAGCTGAAGAAGAATTCGCTGCCGGGGACGATTTCGAAGAAGCCGACCGTCGGCCCGATCAGCGAGAGGATGATCGCGGTCGTGGTGAGGACCGAGAGCAAGGCGCAGAGAGCGAGCAGCCATTTGATCGCTCGCTCGCCGTAGCGCTTGCTCTCGGCCTGCAACATGCTGCTAGGCGCCGATCTTTTCGGCTGCTTCTTCGGATTCCGCCAGCTGCTCATCGGTGAGCGGCACGAAACCGAGGGATTCGGCCACCGAGTTGACGTTTTCGAGGTAGTACTCGATGAACGCCTTGACCTCGGGCTTCTGCAGCGCCTTGTCGCTCGGGTAGATGAACAGCGGTCGGCTCAGCGGCGTGTAGCTGCCATCCTGCGCGGTTTCGACCGACGGCAGCACGCAGCCTTTGCCGTTGTCGACTTCGAGCGCTTTCAGATTGCCTTCGTTCTCCGTGTAGAAGGAGAAACCGGCGTAGCCCATGCCGCCGGGCGAGCCCTCGACGCCTTTGACCGTGGCGTTGTCGTCCTCGCCGACGTTGTTGTAGTCCTTGCGGCTGACTCCCTCTTCACCGTTGATCGATTCGGTGAAGTAGTCGAAGGTGCCCGAGTCGGTGCCAGGGCCGAACAGCGCCAGCTCCTCGCCGAAGTCCTCTTCCAGATCCGGGATTTCACTCCAGTTGTCGATCTTGGAGTCCGGGCCCCAGATCGCCGCCAGCTGATCGACGGTGAGGCAGGAGACAGGGTTCTCGTTGTTGATCATCACCGTCAGCGCATCGGTGGCGACGTGCACGTCTTTGAAGCCGATTCCGTCCTTTTTGCAGGCTTCGATCTCTTCGGGCTCGATTTCGCGCGAGGCGTCGCTGATGTCGGTCTCGCCAGCGCAGAATTTTTCGAAACCGCCGCCGGTGCCGGAGGTCCCGACCGTGACCCGGACGCCGGAGTTTTCGGCCATGAACTGCTCTGCGACCGCTTCGGTCAACGGGGCGACGGTGCTGGAGCCATCGATGCGAATCGAGCCGGAGAGGTCTCCGCCTCCGCTGCCGCTGCTGCTGGACGTGTCGTCGTCGCTGCTGCCGCAGGCGGCAACCCCGACAACGAGGATCATCGCGGCAGCAAGGACCGCGAGCCACTTAGAGCTAGTCACTCTGTCTCCTTCTGGTTGCTTGAAGCAATGGGGTGGATACGACTTGCTGCAGCGTCGCAGCGGCCACCTGACAGCTTGTTACGTCGGTGTGTCGAGGTTGTGAAAAAGATGTAAAAGGGGCAGGCGATCGGCCCCTTAGCCCTCGGGCGAGAAGCGATAGCCGATCCCGTTGTGCGTGTGGATCAGGCTGGCCCCGGGGATGGCTTCGCCGAGCTTCGCCCGCAGGCGGCTGACGTAGACGTCGACCGAGCGGTCGTCGCTGCGCGGCCGACCACCCCAGACCTCGGCGAACAGCTCCTCGCGGGTCATGATCCGCTGCGGGTGCGCGGAAAGGGTGACCAGGAGCTGCAGCTCGCGGACGGTCAGGCTCAGAGGGCGGCCGTCGACGAGCGCGGCGTGCTCCTCAGGCTTGATCTCCAGCCTTCCCATGCCCGCGAGCATGGCGAGCGGTTACGAACCGACGGTTACCTCGTCGTGAAGCTGTTGTGAACGATCCGTGAACTCGGGGGCGTTCGGGTCGGCGGCGCGGATCTCCTCTTTGACGATCCCGGCGGGTTCCGGGTCGAAGCGGTAGCCGACCCCGAAGTGGGTGTGGATGTACGCCCAGCTCGGGGAGCGCTTCTCCAGCTTCTGGCGCAGCTTGCGGATGAAGACGTCGACGGAGCGGTCGCCGTGGGCCATCGCGTAGCCCCAGACCCGCTGGTAGATCGTCTCGCGCTCGAGCACCTGGCCTTCGCTGTCTGCCAGCAGGTGCAGCAGCTCGAACTCGCGGCGGGTCAGGTCGAGGCTCTCGCCGGCGGCGAACGCCTGGAACTGGTCGGGCCGCACCTCCAGCTCGCCGGCGGTGAGCGGACCGGCCTCGGCCTCGCTACGGCCCCGACGGCGCCGACGGGTGACCGCTTCCACCCGCGCCATCGCCTCCTCAGGATGGCAGGGCTTGGTGATCCAGTCGTCGATTCCGAGCCGCAGTCCCCGCACCCGCTGGGCGACAGTCGAGCGGCTGGTGCAGACGACCACGCCGAGGTCGGGGAGCTCGCCGCAGATCCGGTCGAGGTACTCCCAGGCTTCGTCGCCGATCACCGCCGGATCGATCAGGACCGCGTTCAGTTTCATCGCGACCAATTCCGGCGCCGGCACGGCGCCGGTCGCCTGGCGCAGCTGCCAGCCGGCTGCCTCCGCCCGCTTGGCGAGGACGGTTACGAAGCCGCTGTCGGTGTCGATGACGCCGAGCCTGATGGTCTGTTGGGAGTTCAAGATTGCGACTGCGCCGGGGTGGATCCATGGGCGCGGTGTGCTTGACAGGCGGATTGTATGCACACGGATCAGCGACAAACTGCCTGCGTTCACACCATTTTCACAGGTCGGTCAGGTCCTACCCCGAATTTGCGGGAATGGGCCCCAGAAGCGGGGCGGAGATCAGAAGGTCGCCGGGCGCAGGCCGGTGGCGATGATCAGCAGGATGCCGATGCCCACCATGTAGCGGTAGAGGACGAAAGGCCGGTAGCTGGTCGTCCGCAGGAGCCGCAGCAGCCAGGCGATCGCCAGGTAGCCGGAGACCGCGGCGGCGATCGTGCCGACGATCATCGGCCCCGCCACCCCGGACGGCAGCCCTTCGCTGAGCGACTCGTAGGCCTTGTAGACGGTGGCGCCGGCGACCGCCGGGATCAGCAGCAGGAAGGAGAAGCGGGCGGCGGCGTCGCGGTCGAGGCCGAGCCAGCGGCCGGCGGTGATCGTGATCCCCGAGCGCGAGGTCCCCGGCGCCAGGGCCAGCACCTGGGCGAGGCCGACGTACCAGCCGTCGCGCAGGCCGGTGTCGCCGAGGTCGCGCCGCTCCGGCATCCGGTCCGCCCAGCCGAGCAGGAAGCCGAAGAAGATCAGCTGGATCGCGATCATCCAGGGCTCGCCGAGGTGCTCGTCGATGAAGCTGGCGCCGAGGCCGCCGGCGATCACCGCCGGGACGGTGCCGAGCGCGATCGCGACCGAGAGGCGCTGCTCCTGGGTGCGGATCGCCCGCTGGCGCGCCGCCTGGATGAAGCCGCGGATCAGGACCACGACCTCGACCCGGAAGTAGGCGATCGCGGCGATCAGGGTGCCGGCGTGCAGGGCGACGTCGAAGGTCTTGTTGAACTCCGGGTGTTCCTGCAGGAACGTGTAGTCCTGGAGCCAGGGAACCAGGATCAGGTGGCCGGAGGAGGAGATCGGCAGGAACTCGGTCAGTCCCTGGACCACCCCCAGCAGCAGGGCCTCTAACTCAGACATGGCGGCGCATCCTACGCGCGGTGACCTATGTGTGCGCTAAATTCCCGCCCCGTGAAGCGCACCGCCGCAGCCCTGCTTTCGATCTGGGCCCTGATGCTGGCCACCGCCCCGATGGCGCTGGCCAACGAGGGCGTCGGCCTCGCGGGTCCGACCACCGACAAGACGGTGACCTTCTTCTGCTTCGGCGTGATCGCCTTCTTCGCCGCGCTGGTGATCGTCCTCTCGCTGATCCAGGGCCGCCTGGAGAAGCGCAAGGAACAGCGCAAGGGCGACCTCGCCCGGTTCAACTAGCGCGTCGTCAGCGCTTCAGGTCGCCGAAAGCGAGGGTCGCGTCTTCGGCGCCCTTGGTTCCCTCGTTGCCGGCCAGGCCGGTGAGGGTGAGCGGACCGCCTTCTTCGAGCGTCGCGGTGGCGACGACCGAGTCGCCGATCCTCAGCTTCGTCGTCTTGATCGAGGGCGGAACGGCAAGCAGCAGGTCGGTTTCGCCGGCGCGGGTGTCGTCGGTCGAGATCAGCAGCTGGCCGGTGGCGGGGCAGACGGCGCTGACGAGGCCGGCGAGGTCGAAGTAGGTGGCCGGCTCGGGTTCGGTTTCGAGGCTGCGCTGCACGAGGACCTGCTGCGGCGCCGGCGCCGGCTTCAGCGACGGGTCGGGGGCGCACGGCGGGGCGACTTCGGGCGCGGGCGGGTTTTCCGGCTGCGCCTGGTCGGCCGACGGCTTTTCGATCCCGACGCCGACGGTGGCATAGGCACCGAGGACCGGGAGCCGGCCGGCGGCGCCCTGGACCAGGATCGAGGAGCCGCGGCCGGAGACGACGTAGGCGGGATCGGTCGGGTCGGCGCTGACGTAGGTGACGACGCCGCGGATGCCGGCCCGCTGGGTCGACCCCGCTTTCTCCCGCTCTTCCTCGGCGAAGGTGTTGTTGGGCAGGGGCGCGCCCTCGACGGTCAGCTTCTCCCCCGCCGTCGGCAGTTTCTCCGCGTGGACGGAGACCAGTTCGCCGCCGGCGATCGCCATCGTGTAGCTGCCCGCGGCCGGGTTGACATGGACGACGGTGCCTTTGAGCTGCTGCGCTTCGGTCGCTTCTTCTTCAGCCGGCTCTTCCGCCGGCGGAGCTTGTTCTTCGGGCGCCGGTTCGGCCACCGGCGCCGGTTCGAGGACCGGTTCTTCGAGGCCCCCTTCGAACGGTTCCGGTTCGGCCAAGGGTTCTTCGGCTTCCGGTTCGGAGAACGGTTCTTCGCGCTCGGCGGTTGCCACCGCTTCCGGCTCTTCTTCTTCCGGCGCGGCGACGGCGACGATGCTGCCCGCCTCGCCGGCGAAGGTACCCGCCGCGCCAGGGCCGATCGCCACCCCGAGGAAGAGGCCGAAGCCGAGTGCCATCGCGCTCAGCGGCGCCGCCCAACGGCGGTCGGTGACGACCAGGGAGAAGGCGCGGAGGATGCTTTCTCGGAGGTCCTTCACGACCGGGCCACCGAGGCGGTCTGCGTCTGCGGCATCAGGTCCTTGCCGCACTGCCAGCAGAAGACGGCACCGCGGGCGTAGAGGGCGCCGCAGTTGCCGCAGGCGCCGGCGGCGCCGGCCTGGTCGAGGCGCAGCAGCCGCTCCACCTCGGCCAGCTCGGCGTCGACCTGCTGTAGCCTCGCCGCCTGCCTGGTCAGGACGTCGAGGCGGAAGTGGTCGCGAATCGCCATCTCGTAGGCGACACCACCGAGGTCCCACTGCAGCTCGGTCAGCTGCGCCGCCAGCTGCTCGCGGCGTTTTTCGAGCTCCGGGATCGATCGCTCCTGGCTCATTCGAGCGTCACCCCACCGCCGGTGCCGCCGCCCGGCGCCTTGTTGTCGGTCGGCGGGGCCTTGCCGGGCGTGGCGATTTCGTCCGGCAGCTTGGCGCTTTCTTCCGCGTACTCCTGGCCCGTCTTCCCCTGCAGCGCTTCGAGCTGCTGCTCGCTGGCGACCGGCGCGTTGCCCGTGTCGGTCTTATCCGTGGCCGCGTTCTTCTTCTTGGCGGATCTGCCACCCGCGGTCTTCTTCTTGCTCTGCCCGCCGGCCGAGCTTTCGGCTTCCTTCGCACCGCCGTCCGCCGGCGCGGCGCCGACCGTGACCACCTGGGGCGCGGCCGCGGAATCGTTCGAATTGCCGGTGCCGCGGCCAATCAGGACCCCGATCAGGAGCATGATCCCGAGCACCGCGATCCCCCCCGCCGCGGCCAGCGGCGCGTAGTCGCGCTGGGGCTTCTGCGGCGCGGGCTCCGGGGCCTCGGCAGGCGCTCCGGCGGCGCCGGCAACCGGCGTCGGACCTTTCGTCGCCGCGTCCTCGGTCTCGAGATGCCGACGAAAGTCGACCCGCGGCTCGCCCTGCCGCCGGCCGCAGTTGAGGCAGTAGCGCTGGTCGTCTGCGAGCGCGGCGCCACAGCTAGGACAGGTCATCGTTCAACCTCCGGGAGCGTCGGGAACCAGGACATCTCGACCTCTCCTCCGGTCGGGTCGCCGATGAAGTAGACGTTGTAAGGGAGCGGCTTCGGCTCGGGCTTGATTTTTTCGATCGCCCCGCGGCCGGCGGCGACCACCTCGCCGCCCTTGCGGGCGACCGCGTAGAGCAACAGGCGTTCGACCTTCTCCCCGCTCTCGTTCTCGGCGTTGCCGCCGGCGACGACCCCGGAGTACGGATCGCCTTCCAGCTTCGGCTCGGAGAAGGTGAACTCGGGGACCTCGCCGTCGAACGGGGCACCGCCCTCCCCCACCGTCACCTTGACCGTCTTCGGCTTCCCGGTCGCCAGCACCTGGTCGTGCACCCAGGTCGCCTCCTTGCCGGCTTCGACATAGGGGATCGAGGTCAGCGCCGGCTCGAGGCCGGGCAGGTCGTTCCTGTAGACGCTCTTCCCCGCGGCGTCGAGGACGTCGATCAGGATCGGCACGTTCACCAGATTGCGATTCGACTCGTTGCGCACCTCGACGACAACCGCGCTGCCGTTGGCGTCGGTCAACAGCGTCGTCGAGACGACCCTCACGTCCTTGCTGCGCTTGCTGATCTTCAGGCCCTTTTCCTGCTTCACCGGCCCCAGTTCTGCGCCGATCTCGGCGCTCTTGGACTGGGTCGACTGGCAGCCGGTGGTGACCAGGGCGATCGCGACGACGGCGACCGCCGGCGGGTAGGCGCGCAGCGGGATCACCCGAACGCCCCCGCGACGTACTCGCGCGTGCGCTGCTCGCGCGGGGAGCCGAAGACCTGCTCGGCGGGCCCGTACTCGACCAGCTCTCCCAGGTACATGAAGCCGACGTGGTCGGCGATCCGCAGCGCCTGCTGCATGTTGTGCGTGACGATCACCACCGCCACCTCCTCGCGCAGTTTCAGGATCAGCTCCTCGATCACCTGGGTCGAGCGCGGGTCGAGCGCCGAGCAGGGCTCGTCGAGCAGCAGCACCTCGGGCTCGGCGGCGAGGGCACGGGCGATGCAGAGCCGCTGCTGCTGACCGCCGGAGAGGCGCAGCGCCGGGTGGTCGAGGGTCGAGCCGACCTCGTCCCAGAGGCCGGCGCGGAGGAGCGCGTCGGCGACCGGCGCCTGCAGGGTCTCCTTGCGTGGCCGCCGCGACCCCTGTTCCCGCAGCGCGTAGGCGACGTTGTCGAAGACGCTCATCGGGAACGGGTTCGGCTGCTGGAAGACCATGCTGACCCGTCGCCGCAGGGCGGTCACCTCCAGCCCGTCGATGTCTTCGCCGTCGAGGCTGATGCGGCCGCCGCGCACCGCCGTCGGGGTCAGCTCGACAAGGCGGTTGAAGGAGCGCAGCAGGGTCGTCTTGCCACAGCCCGAGGGGCCGATCAGCGCCAGCACCTCGCCCTGGCGGACGGGGATCGTCACCTCGTCGACCGCCAGCTTGTCGCCGTAGGCGATCGAGACCGCGTCGGCGCGCATCCGCTCCACCTTCGCCGCGGCGCTCGGCTCGGCGCGGCGGACCGCCGTGGGGGCGACGATCCCGGCCGTGCCGGTGGCGCCGCCGTTGCCGGCGACCTCGGTGCCGACAGGCGGCGCCACCACCGTCGGCTGCTCGTCGACGAGGATGCGGCGCACCGGCGGCGGCGGCCGCAGCAGGTCCTCGTCGCGGCGGTCGAACTCGGTCAGCGGGTCCATTGCGGCTTCCTTCCTCGGGCCAGGCGGGTGACGACGAAGTTGAGGACGATCACCAGGCACATCAGGACGAAGGCCGCGAAGTAGGCCTTTTCCGGCGCCAGCCCCTCGCCCGCCGGGGAGTTGAGGTAGACGTAGCTGGTCAGGGTGCTGCCGGTGCCGCGGAAGAGGCCGAAGACGTCGCCGTCGCCGCCGTTGATGATCTGCAGGGTCGAGCCGAGCAGGACCACGACGATCGCGGTGTCGCCGGCGACGCGGCCCATCCCCAGCGCAGCGCCGGTGCCGATCCCAGGCCGGGCTGCGGGGAGGAGGACGCGGCGGATCGTCGCCGCCTTGGTCTTGCCGAGCGCATAGGAGGCCTCACGGACGTGGCGCGGGATCGCGTTCAGCGCCTCGCGGGTGGCGCCGACGACCAGCGGCAGCGCGATCAGCGACATCATCGTCGCGGCGGCGATGAACGAGCGTCCGAGGACCGACCCTTCGGCGTCGAAGGTGAGAAAGCCGAACCAGTCCTGGAAGAGGATCAGGCCGAACATCGCCAGGACGATGCTGGGGGTGCCGGCGACGATCTCGATCGCCGATTCGACCGCGCGGGCGAGGCCGGAGGGGCGGCCGTACTCGGTCAGCCAGACCGCGATCGTGACGCCCAGGGGCACGGCGATCGCGGTCGACATCACCAGCAGCATCGCGGTGCCGATCAGCGGATCCTTGAAGCCGCCGCTCTGCGACTGGTCGATCTCGGCGTTGGGGCTTTCGAACAGCAGCGAGAGGTCGAAGTACTGGGCGCCGCGATAGGCCATGTAGACGACGATTGAGCCGGCGATCGCGATCAGGGCGATGCCCGCGGCCCAGGCGAGGAAGTAGCCGATCCGGTCGCGCAGCGGCCAGGCGCGGACGCTGTCGCGGGGCTTCGTGGCGGGGCGGCCGAGCGGCACCCGCTGCGCGGTCGCGCTCACGGCTGCACCCCGTATCTGCGCATCGACTGCTTGGCGACGAAGCCGGCCAGCGAGAGGAACATGCTGGAGACGAGGAGGACCGCGGCGAAGGCGAACAGGGTCTGGCCGAAGGGGACCACGGTGAGGCCTTCGACGTTCTCGACCAGGGCAGAGGCGAGCGGCCGGGTCGGCTCGAAGAGGAAGGTGAAGCCGTCGATCGGGTTCGGCGCGAAGCTGGCCGAGCCGGAGACCATCGAGAGCATGATCGCCTCGCCGAGGGCGCGGGCGGTGGCGAGGACGGCGGCGGCGACCACCGCGGGGCGGGCGGTGCGGACGACGATCGACCAGGTGACCCGCCAGCGGTTGACGCCCAGGGCGGAGGCGCCTTCGGTCCAGCTGCGCGGCACCGCCCGCAGCGCGTCGACCACGATCGCGATCATGATCGGCACGATCATCACGGTCAGGATCAGGATCCCGACGCCGATGCTCGCGCCGTCGAGCTGGATCACGTTGGCGACCGATTCCTTGCGCTCGATGCTGATCAGGTGCTCGCCGACCCAGGGGACGATGACGAGAATCCCGATCAGGCCGTAGACGACGGAGGGGACGGCGGCGAGCAACCGCACCACCGGCTCCAGCAGGCTGCTCAACCGCGGCGGTGCGAACTCGACGATGAAGATCGCCGCGAAGAGGGAGAAGACGACGCCGATGATGACGGCGCCGAAGGTGACGACCGCGGTGCCCCAGATCAGCGGCCAGGCGCGTAGCTCGTAGACGTAGTCGGCCGGGTTCGAGGGCGAGTTGAAGATGTCCTCGAGCTGGTGGTCGACGTCGCCGCCGGAGCCGAACCAGGCGAGGCCGTTGTGGGCGAACGAGGGCCACGCCTTGGAGAAGACGAAGACGATCATGCCGACGATCAGGAGCAGGACCAGACAGGCCACCGCGCCGAGCATGCGCTCGACGCGGCGGTCCGACCAGAAGGCGGGATCGGTCGGGTTCATGAGATGACCGGCCTCGGTCCTCTAACGAAGCGGGACCCAGTCGCTGGCGACGATCGCCTGGCCCGTGCTGCTGCGGGTGAAGCTGATGAAGTCCTTCGCCAGGCCCTTGGCGGCGCCCCGGCTGACCAGGAAGAAGTTACGGCTGCCGGCGTACTGGCCCGACTTCGCGTTGCGCAGCGTGCAGGGGACCCCCTGGTAGGGGATCGTGTGCAGGCCGCCGGTGAAGGCGAAGGAGGCGTAGCCGATCGCGTTCGGGTCGGACTTGATCGTCTGCGCCTGCAGGCCGTTGGACGATTTGGTCGTCGCGCTGGCGGCAACCCGCAGGGTCTGCCCCATGAAGATGTTCTGGAAGGCGTCCTGGGTTCCGGAGGCGGCGGTACGGACGACGAGGTCGATCGGGCCGGCGGCCGTGGCGCCGGGCACCTGGCTCCAGCTGCGGACGCGGCCGGAGAAGACGTCCTGGATCTGCGCCTGGCTCAGGGTCGGGATCTTGTTCGACGCGTTGGAGACGATGCAGACCGCGTCGCGGGCGATTTTGTTGAAGACGATGCCGCCCGGATCGGCCGGTTTCGGGTCGCGCGAGGACATGCCGAGGGTGACGCGGCCACGGGAGACGTCGGTGATGCCGATGTCGGAGCCGCCCTGCAGGATCACCACCTTGTTGCCCTTGCCCTTCGGGGACTTGAGGAAGGCCTTGGCGAGCTTGGTCGCCAGCGGCGCGACCGAGGTCGAGCCGCTCATCGTGATCGTGGCGGCTTGTACTGCGGTGGCGGCAGCCAGTGGCGCGCAGAGTGCAAGCGCAACGGTGGCGGCCAGGAGACGCGTGCGATTCATCTGCTTTTCGCTCCCTGGTGGCGGTTGATGGCTGATCGACGTCAGTCTCGGCCCGCCCCGATCGGCCTAAGTGAACGCGGCGTAACTGTCTGGATAAGAACTGGTAAACGGACTGCAACACGGCTTCACCAGTTCTTCACCAGCTCGAAACGAGTCCTTCACCAGGGCCGACGCGCGGTCGAGGAGGCTCCCGCCGTGACCGTGTCCCCCGCCCGGCAGCGCATCCTCCAAATCGCCAACCTCGAAGTCCGCCCCGGCGAGCTGCAGGTGCTGGCCGACGGGAAGCGCGCGGGCCTCACCGTGCGCGAGTTCGAGCTCTTCTTCATGCTCGCCGAGCGGGTCGACAGCGTCGTCCAGCGCCCCCAGATCTACACCGCGATCTGGGGGGGCACCATGCAGCGCCGCGACCGCTCGGTAGACGTCCTGGTCCGTAAGGTGAGGGCCAAGCTCGAACTGGTAGCCCCCGGGTGGACCTACATCCACACCCACTTCGGCATCGGCTACAGGTTCTCCCCGGAACGAGTGACCTGAGTCGCCGAAGTGTTATTTCAGCTCGCCCGCGTGGCCCTGGGTGAAGTTGAAGGCGCAGCGGAAGTTCTCCGGCTGACCGACCGGCTTGGCGCCGGCGAAGCCGCCGTGGTTGCCGTTGTCGTAGACGGTGATGTATTGGAGGGTTTCCGGTGAGGGGTCGGCTGGGAGCGGAATCGGGTCCGGCTCGCCCGCCTTCGGGTCGCCGCGGGAGACGTCGCTGACGCCCATCGAGCCGCCGGCGCGGCCGCCGGAGGCGGTGGTGGTCAGGGTGGCGCTCATCTCGCGTTTGTCCTTGAGGCCGTCGGTGGGGTCGATGTCGGTCGAGGCGGTGACCTCGTTGTCGTCGACCCGACCGGCAAGTTTCACCCGTTTGGCGGCGCCGATCAGTTCCGCCGCGGTCGGCAGGTAGCCGCCGAGGCCGGCGCACTTCTGGGTCGCGAAGAAGTAGTCGTTCTTGCCTATCTCGTCCTTTTCCAAGGGATAGGGGTTGGTCATCATGCAGATCGTCCCGATCTTCACCGTCTCCGGCGAGCAGTTGGCGAAGACGCTCTTCGGCAGCACGCTGGGCGGGAATTTCTTCTTCGCGTTGAGGCGCAGGATCCCGTACTTCTTCGGCTTCAGGCTCGGGCCGGGCAGCATCTTGGCGGCGATCGCGCCGCCGGCGCCGGAGAAGACGACGGCGGCGAGCGAGAGGACGAGGGCCGTCCAAGCGGCAATCGAGGTGGCGCGTCGGTTGTTCATCTGCGACTCCTTTGGGTTCTGAGGGCTGCGGCGGTTGCCGGTGCCGGGCGAGTGCGGCGGCGGGCGGCGGGACCGCCGCGCACCGTGGCGCCGGCGAGGGCGAGGGCGAGAATCAGGGCCAGGGCAGGCATGTACGGCGGCACGACCAGTCCCGAGCCGCCTTCTTCATGTCGCGAGAAGGCCTGCGATTCCTCGATCGCCGCCTCCTCTTCTCGCTTTTCCTCGACCTGGTAGGTCCGGGCCGGGGCGCCACCCGGCGGCAGCGGCCGCACGATCGGCGGCGGGGGCGGTGGCACGATCGCCGGCAGGGCGCCGATCGCGAGCCCGGGCGCCGGCGGGATGAAGGGGTTGACGGGCGCCGGCGGCGGCGTCGGCGGGGTCGGGTTCGGCGGCGCCGGAGTCGGTGCCGGCGGCGAGAGCGGCGGCGGCTGGAACTCGACCGGCGGGCTGCTCGGCGGCGAGTTCGGCGGCGGGGGCGGCGCCGGCGGCGCAGCGCTCGGGGTTCCGCGTTTGAAGCGATCGGGGCGAAGCGGCCTGGTGCCGCAGGGACGCTGCACGCTTCCCGGCTGCACCCGCACCTGTTCGGAGTAGGAGTAGCCGCCGGCGGCAACCGTCACCGTGGTGGTGCCGGCGTTGAAGGGGCAGAGCAGGCTGGAGGTGTTGTCGGTGACGACCTTGTCGTCGGCGTCGAGGTAGGGCTTGCGGAGGTTGGTCGAGGCCGGGTCCTGTTTGACGAAGTCGGCGATGTCGGGGTCGGAGGAGGTGAACGTGTACTCGGGGGCGATCCGGGCGGCGCAGCCGGCGACCAGGCACTGGGCAGGCGGGAAGAGCGTGTAAGGGTCGCCGCCGGACGGGTTGGGAACTCCGGAGGCCGAAGCCTGGCCCCAGCGATCCCCTCCGCGGGGCCTGCGGCCGAGACCGCGGAAGAGCGCCGGCCGGGAGCGGCGCAGCAGCGTCCCGTCGGTCGCCTCCAGCGAGAGGTCTTCGATCAGCGGGATCAGCCGCGCGCTGACCGGGGCGCGGTTGGTCGCCGGGTCGCGACCCGCGGCATCGACCTCGATCGTCAGCAGGCCGGCGTCACCGAACAGCGAATCCGCCACTTCCAGGCCGGCGGCGCCGCTCACCTGCGAGCGGTAACCGAGGCTGCCGACTCCATAGCTGGGAATCGTCTCCGCGGACCCGGCGGGAATCGGTATCGCGCGGTTCTCTTCGGGACGGTCGAAGAGGTAAGCGGAAGCGCCGCCGGCGAGCAGCGCCTGGGCGACCTGGTTGCCGTCGGAGGCGATGTTGAGCTTCGGCGTGAAGTTGGGGTTGAGGCTGCGGCTGCCCATCACCACCGTCGGGATCCCCTTGCCGCGGGCGTCGGCGAGCACAGCCTCCAGCCAGGGCAGCTGCGCCTCGGCGGGGTTCTGGTAGGCGTCGCTCGCGGCCAGCGAGCCGAGCGAGTTGTCAATCACGATCACCCGCACGGCCCCCCCCGGCCCGCTGCTGTCGAACGCGTAGTGAGTACGCGCTTTGCCGGGATCTGGCGCCGCGCCTGGGATGCCGGCGGTCGAGATTCCGCCCGGCAGCCCGCCCGAGCCCAGCGGCGCCGGAAAGGCGGCAAACGCCGACTTGAAGGCGTCCGCCCCCGGACCACCGGCGACGTCGTTCGAGCCGAGCGCCGGGAAGACGGGAATGCCGGGAGCCGAGCCGAGCAGTTGCGCGTAGCGGCTCGCGTCGGCCTGGTCGAGCCCGGTATTGACCCGGTTGCCGGTATAGAGCAGGGCGCGTGGCCCGTCGCCGCCGGCGAGACCGGCTGCCGTGCGCAGGGCGGCGGCGAGGCTGCGGTCGGGGCCGATCCCTTGCAGCGCCAGGTCCGCGCAACTCGAGTCGCACTCCGCGTGACCGGTAACGGCGAAGCGCACCGGTCCGGCCGGCATCGGCACGGGCTTTGCCCCGGCAGCCGGCGGCGACGATCCTCCCGCCCCGTAGCGGAAGACCGCGGCGGTGCGAACACGTTCGCGAACCGCCCGCCCACTGCCGCCCCGAGCGGAGGTGCCACGCCCGACAGAGTCGGCGTCACCGCTCCATCCACCCACAGCCCAGCCGTTGCCGGCGGAATCGAGCAACAGCGAGAGGACCGGGTCACTCTTCACCGGCGTGTCATCGCTCGAGGTGGCGTATGCGGTCCGCTGCTCGTCGACCCAGCCGGCCGCGTTCTCACGCAGCAGGAAGCCGTCGCCGGGCAGGGCGAAGGGCGGGACGATCGGCGGCGGCACGTTCGGGTCAGGTTCCGGAAGATCGTCTGCGGGTGGGAAGGGCAGTCCCGGGACAACGGAGATCACCGCCCGCACCTCGCCGCCGTCGCGGACGGCAGCGGCTGCGATCGCGGTCAGGCCAGGGATCGGCTGGTCGGAAAAGCGCCAGGGAGAGCTCGGCCCGTCGCGCTCGATGACGATGTCGCGGCCGGCGGCGACGGCGCCCCCGTCCGGCAACCCGGCGACCGTGAAGAGCTGGGGGCTGCCGGCGCGGACCGTGTCGAGCAGGGCCTTCGCGGAAGTGTCCACCCGCCAGCCACCGCCGTCGTTGACCAGCAGGTCGCCGCCGGCGGCGACGATCGCCTGACTGCCGGCGAAGGCGATCGAGGTGAGGTTGGCCGAGCCGAAGCCGGGCGGCAGCGCCACCTGGTCCCAGCTCTTGCCGTAGGCGAGCAGCACGCCCCCCTTCCCCACCGCGTAGCCGCGGTCGGGGTCGGCCGGATCGAAGGCAACATCCATCAGGTTGCCTTCGAAGCCGATCGGCACCCCGGGGTCCGGCACCCAGAGGTCGTCGGCGGCGTTCCACATCCACATCGCACCGAGGTCGCCGACGGCGTGGGCGCGGCTCGGTTCCGGCCAGGCGACCCCGCGCAGGGTTGCCTTGTTGACGCTGCCACTCGAGGAGAGCAGGAACTCGCGCTGCCAGCCGCGGCCGGGCTCGTAGCGCAGCACCGCCCCGTCGGCGCCGACCGCGAGCGCACCGGAGCCGGTCGAGCCGGGGGCACCGCGAGGCGCCGGGGTGACGTCGGCGAGCGGCGCCCGCAGCGCCACCGGCCAGGAGTGGAGGCGCTGGGGAGCCTGCTTGGCCGAGATCTCCACCGGCCCCTGAAGCCAACCGCTGTCGGCAGTGGCAAAGGCGCCACTGGCGCGGAAGTTGCCGCCCGCGCCCGGCATACGGACGAACGCGCCGTCGGAAAAACGGAGATAGGCGCCCCGGTTGGTGATCTCGGCTCCACCCGGCTTGAGCGGGTTGGTGATCACCCTCGTCCCGAACTGTCCCCCCGGCCAGGCGAAGCTGCGGTAGCCGCCCTGGCGCGAGAACCTGATTCCGAGCGAACCGTCGCAGAGCGGGTCGTCGCACCAGCTGCCGGTCACCTCTTCGGCGCCGAAATCGTAGAAGAGGGTGACGTCGCGCTCGGCACCGTTTACCTGAGCCGTGAGGTCGATCCAGGCGCCGTCCTGGGTGACGGTCAGAGGCTGCGCCGCTCCCGGCACCGGCCCCGCCTCCACGATGCCGTTGCCCGGGGAGCTCGCTTCGCGGAACGGGGTTGCGGCCAGGGTGCGCTCGACCCAGAGCGGCCCTTCAGGCGTCGAGGTTCGCTGCAACAAGACGACCGAGCGGTTCAGCGTCGCGTCGTCGGTTTCGGCGATCGCCCAGGCGTTGCCGAGCCCGGTGGCGGCAACCGCGCGGATGTGGAAGCTGCCGGTCAAGCCCACCGGCAGGGCGATCGGCTCGCGCTTCCATTCGCCGCTGTCGTAGACGACCATCGCCGCAGCGACTTTCCGCCCCTGTGGCCCGACGACGAGGCCGGTGTGCCCGTCCGACCCGTCGAAGGCAGCGACGGCAACCGCACCGCCCCCCTGGTCGTCGGCCAGCGCCTCAGCCGGCGCTTCGCCTTCGGCCGGCAGCAGGACGTCCGCCGGGGGCGCGGCGATCTCGCGCCAGCTGCCGCCGGGATCGTGGCGCAGGACCACCGCCTGGTCGCCGACGGGGCGAGAGGTGTCGCGACCGACCAGCACCCCCCCGCCCTCCGGCGTGATCCGGGCCGAGAGCCGGTTCGGGAACGGTCCGCGGTAGGGGTTGCCGTTCACGTCGAGCGGCGTGTCGAATACCTGCCAGCCGCTCGCATCGGTGTGCCGCATGAAGACGAGCTGGGGATCCGGGGCGCCGGGGTTGACGGGGGCACCGAATCTGAGGTCCCGGGTTCCCACTCTGACGCCGCCGACCGCAAGCGGCAGGGAGCGGTATCCCCAGGCCTCACCCGGCTCCCCGGCGGGGGCGGAGCCCATCAGCTCCATCTGCGGGTCGGCGACGCCGAGCAGCGGCAGCGGGCCCGTGCCCGGGGGCGCCGGATCGCCGCTGCCGGGCGCGGCGATGATCAGCAGGACCATGAGGATCGCGGCGAAGAAGGCGAGGTTGCGGCGGTTGCGCAACACCGCCCTGCGGCCAGGGGTCACTTCCGCTTCACCTCGGAGACCTGAAAGGCGAGCCGGGTGGGGTACTTCTCCCGGCTCAATTGCAGGATCAGTTGGTGGCGCCCGGGCGCGAAGGTCCGCCGCGGCGTGCGGGCGACGGTGCGGTTGCCCTTCTTGGCCAGCAACGCGACCTTCGCCTTGCGGGTGACGGTGAAGGAGACGGTCAGGCGCAGCCCCTCCAGCTTCGAGCGGACATTGCGCAACAGCGGCGGCAGCCGCCGCACGTTCGCCTTCGGCGGTTCGGCGATCGGGTTCTGCTCGAGTTCCGGCGGGGCGAAGAGCTGCGAGTCGTCAACCGGCAGTTTGTCCGGGATGAACTGTTCGGCCGCCTCGTTGGGACGGAACTCGATCGTCCCCTGGAAGTTCGGATCGGTGTCTTCGGGCAGAACGCTGCCGTCGCTGTAATGGAAGAGCCAGCCAGCCCAGGTGACCATCCAGCATTCCTCCGGCGCCGGGCAGGCGATGCGGGCGGCGCTGCCCCGTCCGGCGCCGGCCGCGGGCAGGCGGGTCGTGGTCGTGGTCCCGTCCGGAGCGAGACGGGCGACGATCGCCTTGCTGTTGGTGCTGCGTCGCTCGGCGAACGGCACGACCGTCGCCATCGCGTCTTCCGATCCGGGGAGCGCGGCGACGTCGCCGAAGCGGTCAGCGGCGCCGAAGCCTTCCGGGTCCTGCGGGACCTCCTGGAAAGCGGTGCCGACCAGCCGCGCCGCCAGCGGCGGCCGGGCGACCGCACCCCCTTCCGGCGCCGCCGGGCCCGAAGCCGCCCCGCCGCCGACCGCCCAGAGGTCGATGCCGTCGCTGTCGAGCGCGAGCAGCTCGCCGGCGTTCACCGGCCCCGCCGGCAGGAACACGTCGTTGTTGAAGACGCCGCCCGCAATCCGATGGATCAGGCGGGGCGCCGGCTCGGGTTCGGCCAGTTCCACCTGATCGGTCCGGTTCTCCGGTGAGCGGCCGACCAGGGTCGACTCGAAGAGCCCGCCGGCGTGAAACTCCATGTCGGTCACCCCGCGGCCCTGCGGGCCGTACACCGTCTGCAGTTCGGTGCCGTTCCAGTACAGGTGGAAAGCGCCGACTTGTTCGCCGAGCGCGTCCTGGGAGCCGACGCCACCGAACCAGCAGTCGTTCGGGCCGTTGCAGGCGGCCGACATCATCATTCGAAAGGGGTCCGCGGCGTCGACCCTGGTGCTGAAGGAGCCGACCACCTGACCGTCCTTGAAGCGGCAGAGGGCGAGCCCCGAGCCTTTGCGCGGCTGGCTCGGTTCGCTTACCACCCAGAACTCGGTCGGCCCCGCCCAGGCGATCCGCGCCGTGTCGCCGGGACCGCCGCAGACGGTTGCCAGCTGGTGCCAGTTGCGCCCGTTCCAGCTGAAGATGCCGCGCGGGATCGTCGCGTTTCCCGCCACGGTCAAGAGCCCCCGGTTGGGTGCCCAGAAGGAGAGGTCGCCGGGAGCGCCGAGCGGCACTTTGAAGGGAGCCCCGGCCGGTGGCGGCGGCTGCTCCAATCGCCAGATCGAGGCGGCCCCGGCGGGGGCGGAGGCGATCGCGAGCGCGCCCAGCGCCAGCAGCGCCGCCCAGGTTGCTTTGCCCGCCCTACTCACCTGGCTCTTGCACGCCTTCCTCCTGGGGCCGCGGCTCAGGCAGGGAGGGTGGCGTCTCCTGTCCGCCGAGGTCGAGCAGGGTCGGCTCGACCGTCGAGAGGACGGCATCGAGGGCATGGCCGGAGAGCGTCTCGTGCTCGAGCAGAGCGTTGGCGGTCTCGTAGACCGCGCTCCAGTTCCGGCGCAGGATCGCTTCGGCCTGCGCGACCGCCTCCTTGACGATCCGCTCGACCTCGCGGTCGATCAGCTCGAGCGTCGCCGGGCCGACCGAGCCCAGCTCCTGCAGGGAGGCGCCGAGGAAGACCTCGCCTTCTTTCTCGCCGATCGTCACCGGGCCGAGCTCCTCGGACATCCCGTAGGAGGCGACCATCTGCCGGGCCAGGCCGGTGGCGGCGTGCAGGTCGTCGTGGACGCCGGTGGAGACGACGCCGAACTCGATCCGCTCGGCGGCGAATCCGGCGACGATCGCGATCAGGTGGCGGCGCAGGTCCGGTTCCTGCATCACCACCGCGTCTTTGTCGGTGAGCATGCTCGCCGCGGTTCCCAACTGGCGGCCGCGGGCGATGATCGAGAGCTTCTGCGCCGAGACCTGCTGGCCGATCGAGCGGGTGACCACGGCATGGGCCGACTCGTGGATCGAGATCACCCAGCGCTCCTCCTGGCTCAGCACGTGGTTCTTGCGAGCCGGTCCGGCGACGACCCGGTCGATCGCCTCCTCGAGGGTCGGCTGGTCCATCTCCACCCGGCCTTCGCGCACGGTCAGCAGCGCCGCCTCGTTGATCACATTGGCCAGCTCGGCGCCGCTGAACCCGGGAGTGAGTTTCGCGATCTCTTCCAGCGAAGTGCCGGGTGCCAGCGGCCGGTCGGCGCAATGCAGCGCGAGGATGTCGAGCCGCCCATGGACGTCGGGGACGTCGACCGTCACCTGGCGGTCGAAGCGGCCCGGCCGCAGCAGCGCCGGGTCAAGGATGTCGGGACGGTTGGTGGCGGCGAGGACGACGACGCCGGCGTCGCCGCCGAAGCCGTCCATCTCGACCAGCATCGCGTTCAGCGTCTGCTCGCGCTCGTCGTTGCCCTGGCCGACGCCGGCGCCGCGCTTGCGCCCGGCGGCGTCGAGCTCGTCGATGAAGATCAGCGCCGGCGCCATTTTCCGCGCCTTGGCGAAGAGATCGCGGACGCGCGCCGCCCCGACTCCGACCAGCGACTCGACGAAGTCGGAACCGGAGAGCGAGAAGAAGGCGGCGTGGGCCTCTCCCGCGGTTGCCTTGGCGAGCAGCGTCTTGCCGGTCCCGGGAGGGCCGACGAGGAGCACGCCCTTCGGGGCCCGCGCCCCTACCGAGGCGTATTTGCCCGGGTCGGCGAGGTAGTCGCGGATCTCGCGCAGCTCGGCCACCGCTTCGCCGGCGCCGGCGACGTCGTCGAAGGTGGTGCGATCGGGCGAGGCTTCGCCCTTCTTGCGTCCCTTGCCGGTGAATTTGGAGAAGCCGGCGAAGGCGCCGGCGCCGCCGTCCTGGCCGAGCCGGGTGAAGAGGACGAAGAGGCAGACGAGCAGCAGGATCGGGATCAGGAACTGAACGATGATCTGCTTCGTCGGCTTGCCCGCCTGCTGGTCGACGCTGACCACCGCACCGCTCTGGTCGAGCTTCTGGATCATCGTGTTGAGCTGCGCGTCGGAGCTCGGGTAGGCGGCCCAGACGGTGCGCCCGTTCTCGGTGTCGACGACGACCCGCGAGTCCTGGTCGAGCAGGGTCGCCGACTTCACTTGTTTCTGCTTGGTCAGCTGGGCGACCCGGCTGAGCGTGACCTTTTCGCCCGGAGAGCTCGGCTTGATGTCGCCGAGCAGGTTGAAGAACATGAAGGTCAGGAACAGCGAAGCGACGATCAGCGCCGTGTTGAGCGGGTCCTTGAGGAACCAGCGGCCCACTTTCTCCAGTCGCTCACCGACCGACCGCAGGACCTCACGGCCGCTCGGCGGTTCGAACTTCCTTCGCTGCTCCTTGTCGCTCATGCGCTCCTTCTCTCCCTCACTTGGTGGCTCCTCCACCGGCGCAGCGCCCGGGCTCGATCTCGAGCCCGGGCGCCTGGTCGCGCCGCTGGAGTGGTGTGTCGGTTACTTCAACTTCAGGGTCACCGCGCTGTTCGATGACTTGGCGCTGCCGCCGGTCGGGGTGAAGGTGATCGACAGCGTCACCTTCAGCGTCCCCTTCTTCTTCAGCACCTGCTTGGCGGCGCCGCTCGGCGTCAGCGTCAGGTTGAACGTGCCCGCCTTGGCCGCGTTCAGGGTGACCTTGCCGACATTGATGTTCTTTTTGCCGTTCTTGGCTTTGCCGGTCATGACCACCTTGCCCGGCCCCGGCAGCTTCAGCGAGATCGTCGCCTTGCCGGTTTTCGAGGAGATGGCTTTTTTCGTCACCGAGAAGGCGTTGCTCGGCGGGGTCACCACAGGCGGAGCGATCACTTTCGGATCCTCTGGTTTCGGCTGCGGCTTTTCTTCTTCACCGCCGCTGCCTTCGCCCTTCTGCCAGTCGACCGAGGCAACCCCCGCTTTGGAGATCGCCAGGATCGGGGCGGGCAGCGGTGCGTAGTCGTTCGGGAACAGCGCCGCCTGGGCCGGGGTGGAGACGATGTTTTCCCAGTAGTCCTTGACGGTGCGGGCCTTCGCCTCCTCGGCCGGGCTGCTGCCCCACACGTCCGAGTTGTCGTCGAAGACGAGCCCGTAGGTCATGGTGCAGATGCCGTAGCCGGTTGGGGAGGTGACGCCGCTGGCTTTCGACCAGTCGCCGAAGGTGCTTGCCGGCACGCCGGTGAATACGGTCGTCTGGCAGTTGGCGCCCTTCGGGCCGTCGGTGCGGAACCCGTTCGGGCTCGAGGTCGGCTCGGTGAAGTTGTTCGAGCCGTTTTCAACCTGGGTCCAGTAGGTGTCGTTGTCATTGGCCTCGGGCGTGATCGCCAGGCTCGGGCTGTTCGACCGGGCCGTGGAGACGTCGGAGTAGCCGACCGAGCCGTCGGTGGCGACCAGCTTCGCGACCAGGGAGCCGTTGCCGTTGGAGCATCCGCTGGTCAGCTGGTCGATCGAGTCTTCCTGAGATCCCGGGCCGTTCGGCGAGCCCGCGCAGTCGGACCGGGTACCGAAGACGGCGTTCGGCCACTCACGGGTTTTGTTGCTGCCGTTGACGTAGGTGGTGAGCCACCCCTGACCGCCGTCGATCGAGTTCAGGTAGTCCTTGAACGCGTAGGAGGTGCCGGAGTCGTCGAAGCGGACGACCCGGATGATCGGCTTGTTGCAGTCGCTGTCGGTGGCGAGCGCGGGGAAGACCTCGGTCCAGTTGTCGGCGCTGGCGTCTTTCGCCCAGATCGCCTCGAACTGCGCCTTGGTGAACCGCACCCGGATCACGTCGTCGGGGGTGCCGTCGCCGTCGAGGTTCTGCTCGGCGGTTTTCGCCCCCGCCGGCAGTAGGTCGACGTCGCAGTTGTCGGGGAAGTTGACCAGCGGCGCGACGGCGCCGACCGCGGCTGGGACGACGTGGATTTTGCCGTTGTCGGCGGGGTTGGCGTCAGCTTCGGCCGGTTCGTTGCCGGTACCGGCGTTCATCTGGGCGATTTCCGCCGGGGTCGGCGGCTCGTCGCTCATCCCGAACCGCGGGCCGCCGGCTTCCCGCACCTTCATCGAGAGGCGGCCGGCACCGCTGCCGAGCGCTTCGTAGGTGACGCCGGCGAGCGCCGGGGTGCCGGCGCAGTAGATCGGCTGGAAGTTGTTGATGAACACGTTGTGGGCGTCGCGGGCGAATGAGGCGCCGCGGCCGACGATGTCGGCTCCAGCGCATTTGCCCGTGGTGAAGGCTGCGTCCGCCCGGGGGGTCAGGCAGAGCGCCGCGAGCGCCGAGAGCAGGAGAGCGATGACCCCTGCTACGCCGGCGCTCAGGCCCCACCGAGGGGCGTCGAAGCTGCGGCTCATTTGAGTCGTTCCTTTCGTCGATCGAACCATTCCGCCGGCAGAGTCATCGCCGCGATATGGCTCTGTCAAGCGGATTCACAGGACTTCTACGCCGCATTCACAACGCGTTATCAATGCCGTAACCAGATCGTCACCAGGCGGTGACGGGCGCTTCACTTCCGGCCTCCCCGGCGGTCCCGTCCGAGCGTCTGGCGGAAGACGATCGTCCGCGTCGCGACCGCCTTGCGGCCGCCGCGGGCGGCGACGTAGGTGACCACCGCCCGCCCCTCGATCTCGCCCCGGCGCCGCAGCTCCGGCCGGTAGCGGGCGACCGGGCGCAGGGTCAGCTTCACCTCGCTGCGGACCAGGCCGCGGGCACGGCCGGTGGCGGTGGCGAGGATGCGCTGTTTGCGCGGCTCTCCCGCCCTGGCCTTGGCGAGGGCCTTGACCCCGCCCGCCGCCGGCACCGAGACGGCGAGGACGACCAGGCCGCCCGGTTTCGCCCTTGCCCGCACCCGGATGCTCGGCCCGTGGCTTGCTTCGATGCTCGATTGCAGCCCGGCGCCGGGCGCGACCGGCGGTGCGCCGGGGGGTTCCTCGGGCAGGCGCTCGGCGACGAAGGCGTCAGTGGTCTGGTTAGCGTCACCGAAGAAGAGGTCGGGGGCAAAAGCGGCGAAGGCGATCCGCGAGCCGTCGGCCGAGAGAGTCGGCCCGTTGAGGACGTCGGCGCCGATGTCGCCTTCGGCGTAGGTGCGGGTGACCCGCTCGATCGTCCCCGCCTCCAGGTCGACCGCGTAGAGCTCACGCGGTCCCGGCACCGGACGCGGTTCGTCGATCTGGGTCAGCGCCGGGAGGGTGAATTTGGTCCGCACCGTGGTCAGCGCCAGATGCCGGCCGTCGCGCGAGATCGCGACGCTGCCCAGCGGCGAGGCGGTAGCGGCGTCGGTCCCGACCGCGTCCCTGGTCAGCTCGACGGTCGCCGCCTTGCGGGTCAGGCCGCTGTTCATGTCGGTGACGTAGAGGTCGAGACCGGGACCGGTGAAGGCGAGCGGCCGCGGCCCGGCGCCGGTGAGGAAGGCGACGGTGAGGCCGTCGCCGCTCAGCGCCGGCAGCTGGCCGTTGATGCTGGTGCGGTTGGCCTCCTGGTCGGTGAGGGGGCCGTAGCAGGGGCCGGTCGAGCTCTGGTCGAAGTTGGTGCTCGACCCCGGCGGGCAGGCCGGGTCGTCGGGGTCGGCGAGGCCGGTGATGCGCCTGGTCGGCGCCGCGGGGCCGTCAGCCACCCGGCGCCAGAGGTAGTAGAGGAAGCTGGGTTCGGGATTCTCGCCGCCGAGGAAGCGGGCCTGGTCGCCGGCGTTGCGCCCGGTCCAGGCGACGGTGGTGCCGTCGGCGCTGAGCACGGCGCCGATCGCACCGCCGGCCGGCTCGGCGGTCATCGCGCCGCTGCCGGGGTCGCGCCTGGCGGTGACCAGGGTGGTCGTGGCGGCGACGCGGTCGCGGACGAAGACCTGATCGGCCGGCACGTCGACGGCGCCGCTCGCCGGCAGGTCGGAGGGGGCGTCGGTGCGGAAGGCGACCCTGCGGCCGTCGGCGCTGATCGCCACCCCGCGGGAGACGTCGCTGCCCGGTTCGCTGCCCGGCGTCGGCACCGAGGGGGTGCCGTAGCTGGCCGGCACCTCTCCCCCGTCGCGGGCCGAGATCAGCTCGTAGGCACCCGGCGAGCCAATCGCCAGGTCCATGTCGCGGACATAGACGTCGACGTGGTCGTTGGCATCGGCGGGGACCAGCTGCTCGGCGGTGGCGAAGGCGACGTAGCGGCCGTCGGCGGAGATCGATGGATTGGAGGCACCGCGGCGGAGGAAGGTGTTGGTGGCTTCGTCGAAGAGGTCGCCGTCGGCGACCTTCGCCAGCGCCTGCGTCTCCAGGTCGAAGCGGAAGACGCCGCCGGCCCGGTAGCGCCCCGGCGGATCAGGATCGTCGTCGGCGAAGAAGTTGCGGGCGCGGGTCTGGATCGCGACGTAACGGCCGTCGGCGGCGATCGCCGCAAAGGTGGTCGCGCCGTCCCCCTGCTCGCCGCGGGCGAAGTCGGCGGAGACGATCTGGGCGCCGTAGCCGTAGAAGGCCGAGGCGGTCGCAGGAAAAAGCAAGACGACGGCGAGGGCAAGCGCAGCACCCCAGCGCATCCGACAGTTACCCCGCCTGAGTGTGGTCAAAGTCGTCATCGCACTCTCACCGCCTTGGTCCAGCTCGTGCGGTTGCCAGCGCGATCGCGGGCGCTGACCCGGATCCGGAAGCGGCCGCTGCCCTTGTAGGCGTGGCGGACGCGGACCACCGATGGCTTCGCCTTCTTCTTGCGACCGGCAGCGGAGGCGGAAGCGCCCACCCCGCCGCGCTCGCCGAAGCTGACTTTGACCGACTGCTTGCGCAGGGTCGAGGCAGTTTTCTTGGTTCCGTCGCTGACCACCACCGTCACCCGCCGGCCCTTGCGACGCAGCTTTACCCTCGGCGCGCGGCGGTCGACCAGGAGGACCCCGCTGCGGCTGCCGGTTTCCTGCCCGAGGTCGTCGGTGGCGAAGATCTGGATCCGGTGGCGACCGTTGTCGAGATCGTCGGCTTTCAGCACCGCGCTCAGCGTGTGCAGTCCTTCCCGCACCGGCTCGTCGTCGACGCTGACCGAGTAACGGACGCCGCCGATCGCGTTGGAGCTGTGGTCCCAGGCGATCTTCACCTTCTTCTTCCGCTGCCACCCGTTGGGCAGCAGGACCAGGAACGGGTCGGGCGGGGCGTCGACCACGGCAACCGCGAGCTGTGCGTTGGCGTCGCCGCCCTGGCGCCAGGCGACGATCGTGTCGCCGAGCCCGGAGCCGCCCATCACCAGGCCGCTGACCGCGCCGCCTTTTGGGGCGGTCAGGGAAGTCGACTCCTCGACGCCGTCGGCGCGCCGCTCCTGGGCGACGACGAGGCCGGTCGGGCCCTGCTGCTCGACCCAGGCAGCGACCCCCGCCCCGCTTTCGGCGAGGTCGACCAGGGGTCCGCCGGGGACGCTGCTCCTGCCTTCGTCGAGGCGCGTCACCCCGATCGGCGCCGCTTCGTCACCGCGGGCAAGCAGCGTCACCGAGCCCTCGCCGAAAGCGCTGAGGTAGAGGCCGCGGGGGTCGACTCCGACGCTGGGCGTGCCGAGGGACCCGCGCACCCCGCCGTCGACGAGCTGGGCGCCGGCGAATTTCTGGGCCGATTCGGAGAACACGTCGGGCATCTCGTTGACCATCGAGCGCGGCGCGGTCAGCTTGCTCGCCTGCCCCGGCTGCTGGCGGAAGGCGACGGCGGTCTGGCCGAAGCCGGCGACGTCGAGGGCGAAGGCGTCGGCGGGGCCGCGCAGCGGGGTCCCTTCCCAGCTAGAGGGAGTGGCCTGGATCGGAATGCTGACGCTGCTGCCGAACAGCCGCCGCACCCAGACTCGATCGACGAACTCGTCGTCGGGCTCCTGCCAGGCGACGACCCCTTGGCCCTGGATGTCGATCCCGACCTCCGGAGCGTTCTCGGCGCTCGGCTCCCGTACCGGGGTGGCGACGTTGCGGTCGACCGGGGTTCCCAATACCGACCAGAGTCGGGCTCCGTAGCGGGCGACACGGGTGTCGGCGCCGATGTAACCGTCCGGGTTCGAGGGACTAACGTCGGTGACGACCCGGTAGACGAGGTAGGCCTGGCCACCGCGGTTCATCGCCAGGTCGGGGTAGGTCGAGGTCGCCTCGCCCACGTTCAAGTCGACCGGCACCGGCGCCTGGAAGGAGGTCGCGCCGGGATCGAGCGTGGCCGAGAACATGCGGTCGCTTTCGACTCCGAACTCCTGCACCCAGGTGACCAGCAGGCGGCCGCCGTCGCCGGCGCCGATCCGCGGCCAGCTCGAATCGAAGCTCTGGCCGACGTCGACCCGCCGCGGCGGTCGCCAGGCGCCGCCGGCGAACTGGGCGACGAAGACGTGGTTGCGCCCGTCGACCTTCTTCAGGTAGACGAGGCCACCGGTCCCGTCCTCCGACATCGCCGCGTCGCCGGCTTCGAGCACGTCGGCGCTCGGCCCGTCGACCAGGTGGACGTCGGAGACGACAGCACGCGCCGCTCCCGGTCCCAGGAGGGAAGCGAGACAAGCCGCCAGGAACAGGGCGGCTAGGCGGGAGAACCGCCTCGGGAGGGCTGCGCGCATGTGACGGCACGTTCCCGCCCCGGCGTGTCAGAGATGTAATGAAGGCGATACCAAGTGGTTAAAGCGAGGCCGCGGTCGGCGTGAACGCGGGGTTCACCCGAAGTTCACGCGGCGGCAACGTCACCTCCCCCAGCCGCACCTAGAACGTCGGGGCAACCAGTCGAAGACAAAAACCGACTCCAAAGGAGACCGTTTTGAACACCCGACGACTTCGGGCGCTTGCCCTGAGCGCGATGATCGTGCTCGCCGCTGCGGCAACCGCGATCGCCGCTCCGGCCGGGACCGAGACCGGCCCCAGCACGAAAACCGATCCCTACGTACTGCCGGTCGCCGACAGCGTCAGCGTCACCTCGCTGCTCACGGTCGGCGACGGCGCCACCGCCGACGGCTACGAGATGGTCGGCATCCCCGACGGCCTCGGCCTGGTTCGCCAGGAGCCGAGCAGTCGTGACTTCACGCTGCTGATGAACCACGAGCTGCGCGGCAACCAGGGCATCCCCCGCCGCCACGGCAAAATCGGCGCCTTCGTCGCCGAGCTGGGGATCGACTCCGGCACCCTCGAGGTGGAGCGGGGCGGCGACCTAGTCGACCCCGGCGTCCGCTACTGGAACTACCTGACCCAGAGCTACGGCACGACGCCGTCGCCCGGCGGCGTCAACCCGCGCGACCCGAGCGACACGTTCCTCGCGCAGCCGGCCGAGTTCTGGCGCTTCTGCTCGAGCAGCATCACCGAGTGGAAGCAGCTCTTCGACCAGAGCAGCAAGAAGGGCTACGAGGGCCAGATCTACTTCGCCAACGAAGAGAACGGCGACGAGGGCCGGCTCTTCGGGGTGACCACCGACGGCCAGGCGCAGCAGCTGCCGCGGCTCGGCCTGCTCTCCTGGGAGAACACCCTGGCAGCGTTCAACAAGGGCGAGAAGACGGTGGTGATCGGCATGGAGGACGGCGCCTCGGGCCAGCTCCGGGTCTACGTCGGCGACAAGCAGAAGACCGGCAACGCCTTCGATAGGGCGGGCCTCACCAACGGCACCGGCTTCGCGCTGGACCTCGCCGACGAGTCGGTCTCGACCGACCCGGCGTTCCGCGCCAAATTCGGCAAGGGCAACCCGGTCCCGTTCACGCTCGGCAGCGACGAGGTCGTCGACTGGGACAGCTCGGGCGCTCGCCAGAACGCCGAAGCCGCGGCCAGAGGCCTGAGCCTGAACCGAATCGAGGACGGTGCCTTCGACCCCCGGCGCCCGAACGATTTCTACTTCGTGACGACGGAGGGATCGCCGGGCGTGGTGCCGTCTGAGCCCTCGGTGACGCGTGACGGCGGCGGCCTCTGGCGGCTCCGCTTCGCCGACGTCGACAAGCCGTGGCTCGGCGGTACGCTCGAGCTGCTGCTCGACGGCTCCGAGGCGCCGTACCTGAACAAGCCCGACAACCTCGGGATCGACGACAAGGGCAACCTCCTGATCCAGGAGGACCCCGGCAACAACGCCCAGCTGGCACGCATCGTCGCCTACGACGTCGACACCGGCGCCCGCGGCGTGGTGGCGGAGTTCGACCCGGCGCTGTTCCGCAGCGGCGGCTCGGGCTTCCTCACCCAGGACGAGGAGTCCAGCGGGGTCATCGACGCCCGCGACGTCCTCGGCAAGGGCTGGTTCCTGTTCGACGCCCAGGTCCACAAAGCCTCGGCCGATCCGGCCGAGGTCGAGCCGGGCCAACTGCTGGCTCTCCACGTCCCCAAGTTCGGCGACGTCTACACGATCGGCGGCTAGCTCATCGCAGCGGCCAAGAAAAGGGGGCCGCGCCTGAGCGCGGCCCCCTTTTCGATGTCTCCCCGCTGAAGCCGTGGACAAGTCCCCCGACCTGCTCCCCCGCGCCGCCGCCGAGGGGATCGGCGTCTTCGCCCTGGTCTTCGCCGGCTGCGGCGGGGTCGTCGCCGAGGCCGAGCACCCCGGCGCGGACCCTTCCCGCGGTCGGTGCCGGGAGCGCCTTCGTCTACGAGGATCGACCTCTCCGCCCGCAAGTCGAAGCTCCTCAGCACCGAGGACGCCGAATGGGCTGACGTGTTGGTGACGATGGGCTGCGGAGACGAGTGCCCTTATGTGCCCGGGGTCCGCTACGACGACTGGGACCTGCCCGATCCGAAGGCCAACCGATCGAGGCGGTGCGGACGACGGGGGACGAGATCGCCCGCCGGGTCGAGGCGCTGGTCGCCGAGCTCGACGCCGCCTGACTCAGGACAGGCGGAAGCCCGAGAGCAGCCGTTTCTCGGTCTCGCCCTCGACCGTGGCGACCACTTCGACCTTGCCCTCGAGCGGGGTGCCGCGGATCTTGGTCGCCAGCAGGTCGTCTACCTGGAAGATGCCGGCCGAGTTGTTGAGCTGGATCTCGATCTTGACCGGGCGCTCGTCCCCCTGGCCGATCCGCACCTCGTCGACGGCGGCGGCGGAGATCGAGTGGATGCCCTCGTGGCCGGACTCGAGCGGCAGCCGGGTGCGGCCCTGGGCCATGTCGAGGGCGTCGGCGACGCGGACGACGCCGGCCTCCAACGTGTAGGGCTCGCCGCGGCGGCGGTGGCCGATGATCGCGTGGAGGATCTCCGAGGCGACGACCGTGCGCTCGGGCTCCTTGTAGACCTCGGCGAGCAGGCGCTGCAAGGCGCCGCTGGCGAGGAACAGCGAGTAGGCCTCGTGGTCGGCGCGGTGGATCGACATGCCGACGTCGTGCAGCAGGGCGCCGCCGGCGACGACCACCTCGGCGTCGCGGTCGCGCATCCCGTGGTCGGCCACCATCGCCGGCTCGACCCCGGCGCGGACCAGCAGCCGCAGCAGCCGCAGGGCGATATTGAGGACGATCTGCATGTGGACCCAGCTGTGGTCCGACATCCCCAGCCGCTCGGCGTGGACCTGGGTCATGTACCACCAGGCCCGCACCTGCTCGTCGGAGTTGACCGCCTCGAGAAAGCTCTCCAGCTTGCGATTGCCCCGAGTCGGCGCCCGTACCCGCGCCTCTGCGATCGCCTCTTTCGGCGGTTTGCGGACCGGACCGGTGGCGTCGGGGGCTGGGACCTGCTCCTCGTTAGGCGGCAGTTGCTCCTCAGCCATAGCGCCATCGTAGTTGCGTCAGCGGCCGACGCTCCTCCCGCGGGTGGCGACGATCGGGAGGACTCTCCCGATAGGAGAGCCCCCGATCGGAGACAGGACCCGCGGGCCTACAGCCTCAGCCGCAGACGGGCCAGGGACTGGAGCCGGACTGCGCGTAGAGCAGCGCCGCGCGGTAGTCCTGCTCGGCCTCGGGAGCCGCGGCGGGGTCGCCGCTGCCGCCCATCGATTCCCAGGTGCCGAAGTCGAACTGGTATTTGCCGCGGTAGCTGCCGTCGGAGGAGATTGCGGTCGGGTCGCCGCCGGACTCGCAGGAGGCGATCGATTCCAGCGTCGCCATCGAGACGCCCAACTCGGCGAACTGTTCCTCTTCTTCGCGCTCCTTCCGCTCCGCGGCGGCGCGTTCGTCGGCGCGAATGTCGGCGGCGATCGTCTTCACCACGTGGTGGAAGCGATCGACCGGCCGCTGCAGCGGCGCCAGCGGCGCCACCTCGGCCTGGCCGATCGCGGGACCGGCGGGCTTCTCGTCCCCGCCGGCGGCCAAGGCCGCGGCCGGAAAGGCAAGGAGGATGAACAAGATCGGGGTGAAATGTTTGCGTTTTGTGAGCAAGCGCGAAACCGTGGCGTCTCGCGTTCATCTCATGTGTGGCTCCGATCACATAAGCAGGGACGCTCGCAACACATCGCACAAGCTCAGGCACGGATCGCATTTCCGCGCCTACCCCATTGGCAGGGATCTTGCGGAGGGCCGCCGCTTACCTGATGCCTCGGCGAAGCTCCCGGAAGGCGCGATCGAGAATCGGCTCAGATATTTCGGCGAGGCGGCTCAAGCTCTGCGAGCGACTACGTGCCCGTTTGATGGCGGCCGCGTTTCGTTTCAGCGTGCGTTCCACTCGTCTGTCGAGTTGCTCATCACTCATGTCCGTTCCTTTCTTGAGCCAGAAGGGCGTGGAGCCCCGCAATCAATTCATCCGATTCATCCATGTGCTCCGTCAGTTCTGCAACTTCTTCTTCCCTCGCCAGAGCTGCCGTACGCCAGAAATTGACCTGTCCTTCAACCTCACTCACCGCGGGCTCCGATATCTCGAACGGACCCGCCCGCCGCAGCCACTCGCCGTTCTTCATGCGGATCGCAGCTGAGACGACGATGAAGACGCCGCCGAAGGCCAAAACCGCGGCGGCAGACACGAGGAGAAGGCGAGCCGCCCAGACAACGCCTCGATTGTCGAAAACGTTGTCGATGAAATCTGGGTTCTTCGTCAGCGGCAGGTCAACCGGATATAGACCTTTGACAAGCAGGGCTATGCATACCGCGCAGCCCGCGATTCCCAGGATTGTCAGTGCGGTCCTGAGGGATCCATTGCGGCTATGTCTTGACTGAGCCTCTGCCGAATCCACCATCTCGGCGAGACTAGCAATTCCTCAGACGAAACGTTTCAGGCGGCCTTGGCGATCAGCAACCGCAGGTCCGGCAGGTTGCGCAGCGACTTGACCTCGACGCTGCCGTAGCCGCTCTCGCGCATCCAGCGGGAGACGTCGTCGACGGTGTAGGTGTCGGCGCCGGAGGTGAGATGGAAGAAGAGGCCGAGGATCGAGGCGAGGTTGGCCCGCTTGCCGCCCGGCCGGTCGTAGAGGTCGAGCACGCAGAGCGGCGAGCCGGGGCGCAGCACCGCGTGGATGCGATGGAACAGCGCCCGGATCTGCTCGGGCGAGAGGTGGTGGATGATGTTGAAGCAGAGCGCCCCGTCGTAGTGGCCGTCGTAGTCGACCTCGAACATGTCGCCGACCAGGTGGCGGACGCGGTCGCCCATCCCCGCCTCGGCGACGATCTCCTCCCCCACCCTGGCGCTGCCCGGCAGGTCGACGATCGTCGCCCGCAGCCCCTCGTGCCGGCGGCAGAGCGCCATCGAGTACTCGCCGTGGGCGCCGGCGACGTCGAGCACCGAGTGGGCGCCGCGCGCCAGCGGGATCGCCCTCGCGACTTCGGCGCTGGAGAGCCGCGCCAGCTGGTACTGGCCGCGGATGTAGGACTGCCAGTAGGGGTCGTCGGGCGCTTTCGCGTGCAGCTCGACGTGCTTGCCGTCGCGGACCAGGTCTTCGAGCCCGGCGTACCAGTCCCAGTACTCATAGGTGTCGGCGAGGAAGTCGCCGAGATAGGTGTCCGAGGCGGGGTCGAGCCAGCGGCGCCCGGCCTTGGTCATCTCGTAGGTCCCGTCGGCGTTCTGGCGGACGTGACCCAGGGTCGCGATCACGTCGAGCACGCGCACCGTCCCGGTCGCCTGCAGCCCCAGGTGCTCGGCCAGCTCGGCCGGGTCGCGCGGCCCCTCGGCCAGCGCGCCGAGGATCCCGGTCCGCTGCGCCACCTGCAGCGAGCGCGCCACCGGCATCGAGTACATCGCCTCGCCGATCGGCGTCGGCACCTTGCCGAGCAGCAGGCCCAGCCGCTCGATCAGGCTGTCGGGTATCGCTCCCAGCCGCATCGGCGGCAGCCTATCCGCGATGATCGGCGGATGGGAGACGCCCCGACCTCGCGGCTGTTGCTCGCCTGCCCCGACCGCCCCGGGCTGATCGCCCAGGTCAGCGGCTTCCTCGCCGAGTCCGGGCTCAACATCGTCGACGTCGACCAGCACTCGAGCGCCGAGGGCCGCTTCTTCATGCGGATGGTCTTCGATCGCGTGCCGGAGGCCGAACGCGAGGCGCTGGAGCGGCGCTTCGCGGCGGAGATCGGCGAGCCGTTCGAGATGGACTACGAGTTCCACGAGACGGGACGCACCAGGCGGGTCGCGGTGATGGTCTCGCGCGAGGACCACTGCCTCTCCGACCTGCTCTGGCGCTGGCGCAACGGCGACCTCGGCGGCGAGCTGGTCGCCGTCATCTCCAACCACCCCGACCACGCCGATCAGGTCGAAGCGGTCGGCCTCCCCTTCCACCACCTGCCGGTCGAGCCGGGGACGAAGGCCGAGGCCGAGCGGCGAGCGCTGGAGCTGCTGGACGGGATCGACCTGCTCGTCCTCGCCCGCTACATGCAGATCCTCTCCGACGACTTCCTCCGCGCCCTGGACGCGCCGGCGATCAACATCCACCACAGCTTCCTGCCGGCCTTCGTCGGCGCCGACCCCTACCACCGCGCCTACGAGCGCGGGGTGAAGCTGATCGGCGCCACCGCCCACTACGTCACCGCCGAGCTCGACGCCGGCCCGATCATCGCCCAGGACGTCGAGCCGGTCGACCACCGCGACGAGGTCGCCGACATGATCCGCATCGGCCGCGACATCGAGCGTTTGGTCTTGGCACGGGCCGTGATGGCTCACCTCGACGACCGCGTTCTCGTCGACGGCGAGCGCACGATCGTCTTTTGAGGCGGGTGGCGGGGAGGTATATGCCTGCGCTGGATGCTCGGCATATACCTCCACGCCGATCAGCTGAGCAGTATTTGCAGAGTGAAACTGGCTGACTGGCCAGTTTTCGTTACCCTCCTGCTGATGGAGCAGGCGACCCTCCCCCGGCCCCAGACTGCTCGCCGCGCGCCGTTTCCGCCCGGGCCGCGCAGCACGGCGATCGGGCAGGCGGTCCGTTACGCGCGTGACCCGCTCGGCTTCCTTGCCGAGCACCAGCGGCGCTACGGGGACATCTTCACGATCCGCTTCCCCTACTTCGGTCGCATCGTCTACGTCGCCCGACCCGACCTGGTGAAAGCGGTCTTCACCGGCTCGCCCGCCGACTTCCACGCCGGCGAGGCCAACGCCACCGTGCTGGAGCCGGCGCTGGGGCCGAACTCGGTCCTCACCCTCGACGACGAGCCGCACATGCGCCAGCGCAAGCTGCTGCTGCCGGCCTTCCACGGCGAGCGGATCCAGCGCTACGGCGAGCTGATCGTCGAGATGACCCAGCAGGAGATGGAGAGCTGGCCCGTCGGCGAGCCGTTCGCGATGCGGCCCCACACCCAGCGGATCACCCTGGCGGTGATTATGCGCGCGGTCTTCGGCGTCCACGACACCGAGCGCCTGGTGCGCTTCGAGCGCCTGATCGACGACTTCGCCCGCCGGGTCGGCGTCATCACCTCGTTCCCCTTCCTGCGCCGCAACTTCGGCCCCGGTAGCCCCTGGCCGCGCTTCCTACGCTCGCGCGAAGCGCTCGACGAGTTCATCTACGAGGAGATCGAGCTGCGCCGGGCCGAACCCGGTCACGAGGAGCGCGACGACGTCCTCTCGCTGCTGCTCGGCGCCCGCGACGAGGACGGCAAGGCGATGAGCGACGAAGAACTGCGCGACGAGCTGGTCACCGTGCTCGGCGCCGGCCACGAGACGACCGCGACCGGGCTCGCCTGGGCGGTCGAGCTGCTGAACCGCAACCCCGCGGTCCTGACCAAGCTGCGCGCCTCGCTCGCCACCGGCGCAGAGGACTACCTCGGCGCCACCGTCAAAGAGGTGCTGCGCGCCCGGCCGGTGATCGTCGACGTCGCCCGCAAGCTGAAGGCGCCGGCGACGATCGGCGGCTACGAGCTGCCCGCGGGCACCTTCGTCCTGCCGGCGATCGCCGCCCTCCACTACCGCGAGGACGTCTTCCCGGACCCCTACGAGTTCCGCCCCGAGCGCTTCCTCGAGGGCAAGGCCGACAACTACGCCTGGATCCCCTTCGGCGGCGGCATCCGCCGCTGCATCGGCGCCGTCTTCGCCGAATACGAGATGCGGACGATCCTGCGCGAGTTCGTCGAACGCACCGAGCTGCGCCCCGCCCGAAAGAAGCCGGAAAGGGTCCGCGTCCGCAACATCACCCTGGCGCCGGCCAAGGACACCCGCGTGGTCCTCGAGCGCCGGCTCGCCTAGGTCGGCGCGCCCTCCGCTTCCGCCTGGACCGCCTCCCACTCTTCGTACAGCTCTTCGATCGCCGCCTTCGCCTCCGCGTGGCGCTTGGTCGCGCGCTCGACCCGACCCGGGCTCGACCAGGCGGCGGGGTCGGCCAGCTCGTCCTCCAGCGCCTGCAGCTCCGCCTCGGCCTTCTCGATCCGCTGCTCCAGCTTCGCCGCCTTGCGGGCCGCTTTCTGCGCCGGCTTGGTGGCGCTGTACTTCTTGCCGCCGCCGCGCGACTTCGCCGCCGCTTCCGCCTCGGCTTCGCGTTCGTCGCGCCGCCGCTGGTACTCGGCCCAGCCGCTCGGGTGGCTCTCCAGCCGCCCGCCCTCGCAGACCAGGGTGCGGCTGCCGACCGCCTCCAGCAGCGCCCGGTCGTGGGAGACGAGCAGCACCGTTCCCTCGAACTCGGTCAGCGCGTCCTCCAGCGCCTCGCGGCTCTCGATGTCGAGGTGGTTGGTCGGCTCGTCGAGGACGAGGACGTTGGCGCCGGAGGCGACGAGGATCGCCAGCGAGAGCCGCCGCTGCTCGCCGCCGGAGATGTCGGACAGCTGTTTCTCGACGTCGGCGCCGGAGAAGAGGAAGCCGCCGAGCAGCGCCCGGCACTGGTTCTCGTTGAGACCGGTCTCCCGCTTCGCCGCGTCGAGCACGCTGCCGCTGCCGGCCGCGGTCTCGGCATGCTGGGAGAGGTAGCCGAGCCTGACGTTGTGGCCGGTGCGGACGCTGCCGGAGGCAGGCTCGCGCCGGCCGGCGAGAGTCTCGATCAGGGTCGTCTTGCCGGCGCCGTTCGGCCCGACCAGCGCCACGTGTTCGCCGCGCTCGATTTCGAGGTCGGCCTTGTCCAGCAGAACCCGCCCCGGTACCTCCAACCTGCCGTTGACCAGTTTCAACACCACCCGCCCCGGCCGCTCCGGCGGCTTGAAGTGGAAGCGCAGGCTGCGGTTGTCGCGCTTTTCGGCTGCCGGCCCGTCGCGCTTGGATTTCTCGATCATCTTCACCCGCGACTGCGCCTGCCGCGCCTTCGAGGCCTTGTAGCGAAAGCGCTCGACGAAGCGCTCCATCCGCGCGATCTCCGCCTGCTGGCGCTCGATCGCCTTGCCGAGGGCGATCTCCCGTTTCGCCTGTTCTTCGCGCCAGGCGTGCCAGGGCCCGGCGAAGAAGCGGGCGCGGCCGGCCTCCAGCTCCAGCACCGAGGTGCCGACCGCCTCCAGAAACCAGCGGTCGTGGGCGACGAGGACGACGGCCGCGTCGAGGTCGACCAGGTAGCGCTCGAGCCACTCCAGCGAGGGGATGTCGAGATGGTTGGTCGGCTCGTCGAGGAGCAGCAGGTCGGGACGGGTGGCGAGCGCGCGGGCCAGCGAAGCGCGGGTCAGCTCACCGCCGGAGAAGGTCGAGAGCGAGCGCCCGGCCTGCTCGGAGTCGAAGCCGAGGCCGCGCAGGACCGCCAGCACGTCGTCGCGCCAGCGGTAGCCGCCGCCGGCTTCGAGCCGCTGCTGGGCGGCGGCGTAGGCACGCATCGTCTCCTCGCTCGCCTCGCCGGTCATCTCCCCCTCCAGCCGCTCCAGCTCGGCCTCGGTTTCGAGCATGTCGGTGCGGCCGGAGAAGACGTACTCGCCGAGTGTCATCTGCGAGGCGCGCGGCGGCCGCTGGTCGTGGAGGGCGACCCGGGCGCCCCGCTGCACGGTCAGCGAGCCGGCGTCGGGCGCCAGCTCCCCCGCCAGCACCCGCAGCAGCGTCGACTTGCCCGCCCCGTTGCGGCCGGACAGCGTCATCCGTTCGCGCGGCTCGAGCTTGAAGCCGACGTCTTCGAAGAGCAGCTTGCCGCCGACGTAGACGTCGAGCGAGGTTGCGGTCGCGATTGCCATGGCAGGGACCAAGGTAATGGGCGGCGGGCGGGCGTACCCTCTGGCGATGGCCTGGCCGGCTGCGGTGAACGAGTGGGGATCGACCGCCGAGGAGCGGACGCGACCGTATCCCTGCGACGACCTGCTCGAGGAGCCGCGGTCGGAGCTGTTCCGCGCGGTCGACGTCGACGCCCCGCAGGCAACCGTCTTCCGCTGGCTCTGCCAATTGCGCGCCGCCCCCTACAGCTACGACAAGCTCGACAACTTCGGCCGTCGCAGCCCGCAGCGGCTGACGCCCGGGCTCGAGCGGCTGGAGCGCGGCCAGCGGGTGGCGACGATTTTCCACCTCGCCGACTTCGAACCGGGCGAGTCGCTGACGATCCTCCACCGCGGCCGCGTCTTCGGCGAAGTCGCCTGTACCTACCGGGCCGCGCGGGTTGACGGCGAGCGCTCGCGGATCGTCGTCAAGCTGCTCTGGCGCCCGGCGCGGCGCGGGCTGCTCGGCGCCCCCGAACGGCTCCTGCTCCCACCGGGCGACCTGGTGATGATGCGCCGCCAGCTGCTCAACCTGAAGGAGCTGGCGGAGGCGACGGGATGACGGGACCGCTAGGGCACCTGGGCGAACTGGCCAAGGCGCGGGCGACGAGACGCGCCGGCGAGCGCGACGACCGCCAGGCGCGGGGCGAGCTGGAGGCCCGGCCGCTGCAGCTGCCGGCCGGGCTGGAGGTCGAATGGCTCGGCGTCTCCGGCTACCGGCTCAGCTACGAGGGAAAGACCCTGTTCGTCGACCCCTATCTCTCGCGCGTCCCGTTCCGCCACCTGGTCCTGCGCCGAACCGCGCTGCCAGACCCGACCGCGCTCGAGCGCTTCGTCCACGCTCCGGGCGAGGTCGTCGGCGTGCTCGTCGGCCACACCCACTTCGACCACGCCGTCGACGCGCCGGCGATCGCCCGGCGGTTCGGCTGCGAGGCCTACGGCTCCCGCTCGCTCGTCAACCTGATGGCGCTGCACGGCCTGGCCGAGCAAACGGTCGAGGTCGAGCCCTACCGGACCTACGAGCTCGGCCCCTTCGAGGTCTCCTTCACTCCGAGCCTGCACTCGAAGCTGCTGCTGGGCCTCGCTGTCCCCTACGACGGCGAACTCAGCTGCGACCACCTCGACTCGCTCTCGCCCGGCGCCTACCGCTGCGGCCAGGTCTGGGGCATCACGATCGCCGTCGCCGGGAAGCGCTTCTACCACCAGGGCAGCGCCAACCTCGTCGACGAGGCGATCCGCGAGCGCGGCGTCGACGTCTTCCTCGCCGGCGTCGCCGGCCGCAGCTTCACCGAGGACTACTGGCAGCGGATCCTGCCGCTGCTCGAACCGAGGGCCGTCGTCCCCACCCACTACGACAACTTCTTCCGCCCGCTGGGCGAGGAGATGGACTTCGTCGCCAACGTCCAGCTGGCGCGGCTGCCGGAGGAGATCGGCGCCGTCAGCCGCGACTTCGAGCTGGCGGCCCTGCCGCGCTCGGACCTTCCCTGAGTGCGCCCCTCATTTGCGCCGCTATGCGGAACAAATGAGGGGCGCGCTACCCATACTTCGCCGCGGCGCTCGGCTTCTTCCTCAGGAAGGAGACCCGCAGCTTCCCCTTCGACTTCGCCACCGCCTTGGCCTCGAATAGCTCGTACGCCGCGACCGCCGCCAGCTCCTCGGCGCTGCGCAGGAAGACGGGCACGTCGTAGCCCAGCCGCTCGTCCAACTCGGATTCCACCCGGCTCGCCAGCTTCGTCTCCGCCTCCCGCTTCGGCGTCGCGAAGATCACGTTGCCGCTGGCGCGGAAGGTCGCCACCCCCTCGAACCCCACCGCCTCGAAGTGCCGCCGCAGCTCGTCGTTCTTGATCCGGCGATTGCCGAGGTTCATCCCACGGAGAAAGGCGACGTAGCGGTCCATGTGCCGACCCTACCGGCGATATTTTTCAAGCCGTGAAGCCCGAACCGCAAAGCGGCCTCGGCAAAGCCGTTCGATCGCTGCGTGAGGAAGCCGGCGTCGATCAGGCGACGCTGGGCGAGCGGGCCGAGTTGCCCCTCTCGCTGATCGCAGAGATCGAGAGTGGGCGCTGCGATCCGACCTGGGGAGACATGCGCAAGGTCGCCGCGGCGTTGGGCGTCACGCTCGAGGCGCTCTCGGAACTGGCCGAGACGTTCGAGAACGGCTGACCCCGAATCGAGTGGTCGATTCGGCACCGTATGGGTGCCCAATTGACCACTCGATGGCCGGGCGCCCTACGGGCCGGAGAAGCCGATCGAGAAGCAGGGGCCGCCGCCGCAGTCGTCGCTCTGCAGGATCGCGCCGTCGAAGAAGTCGGAGACGAGCTGCTGCTCTGCCGGGGTCGCCCGCGGCAGGCCGTGCGGGTCCGCTCCGGTGCGGTTGGGCAGGTTCTCGTAGGGCGGCGGTTCGGTGCCGATCGTGGTGCCGGGGTTGAGGGGGTCTTCGCGCACCGGCCCGCCGTCCCAGTAGTAGATCGCCGAGCCGGTGTAGGGGTAGCTCTTGATCGCGGGCACGCCCCAGAGCACGTCGGTGTCGGGCCAGCGGCCCGGGTAGAGAACCGGCCGGTGGGCGGCGGCGCCGACGGTCCGCGCCTCGACGTCGGCCTGGTAGTCGGTCACCTGGTGGTCGCCGAAGGCGACGTTCAGCAGCACCTGGTGGCGCGGCGTGTCGGGCAGCGGGTCGCTCGTCATCCGGTGCGCGTAGCCGTTCGGCTCGCCACGGTCCCAGAGCATCTGGATCAGGCCCAGGATCAGCGGCCGCGCGGTTTCGTTCGGGTATGACGGATAGAGGACCTGCGCGAACGGGTCGAAGTCGACCGAGCGAGGCAGCAGGACCGAGTAGTTCATCCCCGGCACGCCGAGCGAGGCGCGGGTGAAGTCCGGGGCCAGCGCGGTCAGCGCCCCGCCCATGATCCCTCCCTGGCTGTTGCCGTTGTAGTAGAGCCGGTCGGTGTCGAGGACCGAGGCGCTGAGCGCGGTTCCGTCCTGGTGGAAGGCCGGGTGGGTCGTGAAGCCGCTCGAGCTGATCATCAGCCGTCCGAGGTAGAGCTCGTCGAGCAGGCCCTGCTGCAGGCGGTCGGGGATCGCCGGGAAGCGCGTGAGGTCCTGCAGGGCCGAGATCGCGACCGGGACGTCGGACTGCGACATGCCGATCTCGTCGGTCGCGCACTTGACCATCCGGTGCGCCTGGGCCAGCGTCCGCTGCGGGGCGGAGGCGACCTCGCCGGCCTGCCCGAAGAGGCCGTGCCCGTAGAGCACCGGGCGCCCGGAGGCGGGCGGCCCGGTCGTGGCGGAGACCGGGACGATGCAGTCGAAGTTGGCGGTCCAGGGAACCGGGTTGCGCAGCGGCAGGCCGTCGGGGCCGAGCTGCATGGTCCCGAACGGAGCGCAGGTCGGGAACAGGTAGCAGGGCACCTGGAAGGTGCCTTTGACGCGCCGCGCGATCTGGCCCGGGTTGGGGTTCTCTTCGACGCTCAGCACCTGGAAGCTCGGCGCCCCGCCTTGCGGGACGAGGTCGGAGAGGTCGGTGTCGCCGAGGTCGGCGAAGGCCTGGTCGCGCATCGCCAGCGCCCGGCGGGCGTTGCTGCGATCGCTGGCGACGGTGAAGTCCCAGGCGAGGTAGAGCTCGTCGCGGTCGATCCCGGACTTCTTCAGCCGCCGGAAGATCGCTTCGAAGTGCTTGCGCCGCGCCTCGACCTCGGGCTGCCTGGAGTGCACGCGGTCGCGGTAGTAGCGGAACGCGTACGGCGCTTCGATCTCCTCGCCGGCGGCGTTGCGCAAGTCGCGCAGGGCGACGATGTAGCGGTGGCCGGAGGCGAAGTTGACGGCGGGGTGGATCTCCAGCGCCCGTTTCGAGGGATCGGGCTGGGTCGAGTCGATCTCAACCCAGATCGGCCAGCGCCGGCCGGTCTCGGCGTCGATCACGACGACGGGCGCGCCGGGGCGGCGGTAGCGGCCGATGTGGTTGATCGGCACCGCCCCGGTCGCGCGCACGTCGGCCGTGGTCTCGATCCCAGGCACCTTGAGGAGGATGGTCGCGCCCTGGCTGAAGCCGTCGGCGGCGTTGTACGGCGCCGCCTGGATCGGCTGGCCGAAGACGTTGGTCGGCATCCCCGCGGTCTCGAAGTCGATCCGCCGCCCGGTCGGGCTGCTCGGATCGTCTCGCGTGAAGTAGTCGTTCGGGAACGGCAGCATGCACAGCGGGCTGTGCGGCTGGGCGATGAAGTCACAGGTCCCGGCTTTCGAGGTGTCGACCGGCGGCAGCGTCCCCGGTTTCGATTTGGCAACCGCCAGCGCCGGCAGCAGCGCCACCGCCATCAGGGCGGCGACGAGCAGCGCAAACCCGATCCCCTTGCTTCTCTTCCCCATTGCCCGTCGATTACCCGCAGGAGCGACGCTCCGAAACGCACCCATCGGCAACGTCTTGCAGCGGCCCGTGCGCCGGGACGGCCAGGTCGAGCCCCTTGCGGGGACTCGGCCTGGACCGTCCGATGGAGGCGCCGAGATTCGAACTCGGATCCGCGGACGCGGTGCGAGGGTGTCTACAGGTTTAGCCGGCGCTTGATTCTCGTCTCCCGGGGTCCGCACCGGCGGGCACTGCGGGAGATAAAGCCCCTTTGATGTCCCCCGGCGGTCAGGGCGGTCCGCCTGGGTGAGCCCGCATTTTGAAGCCGGTGCCCCTTCCCGCGGGCGGGGAAGGACCGACTCTCACAGCGCTTAGCTTCTAACTAAGCGGCGAGGGCGAACTCATGGTCCGCACGTATTGGTTGGTGCCGGTGTTTTACGAGGCCTCCGGCAACCTCGACCTGCAACCTTTCGCACGGAACGACCACGTCGAAGCCTGTCGCCCCCGTGCTATGTCTGAACCGATTGTACGGTGTGCGGGTGATCGCGCAGCCAGCGAGCGCATAGTGGGTGACCGCGAGTTCGACGCGATCGTGCTCGGCGCCGGCGCGCCGGGGGAGGTCTGCGCCGGGCGGCTCGCCGAAGGCGGCCTGGAGGTGGCGATCGTCGAGCAGCACCTGGTGGGCGGCGAATGCTCCTACTACGCCTGCATGCCCTCGAAGGCGCTGCTTCGCCCCGCACAGCTGCTGGCAGAGGCACGGCGGGTGCCCGGGGTGTCCCAGGCGGTTACCGGGGATCTCGATCCGCGGGCGGTGCTCGACCGCCGCGACGAGGTGATCCACGACCGCGACGACAGCGGCCAGCTTCCCTGGCTCGAACAGCGTGGGATCGAGCTCTTCCGCGGCGCCGGGCGCCTGATCGGCGAGCGCCGGGTCGGCATCGGCGGCCAGACGCTGCTCGCTCGCCGCGCCGTCGTCGTGGCGACCGGCAGCGGGGCGGCGATGCCGCCGGTCGAGGGCCTCGACTCGGTGGGCGCCTGGAACAACCGGGACGCGACCACCTCGAAGTCGGTCCCGGCGAGCATGGTCGTGCTCGGCGGCGGGCCGGTCGGCTGCGAGCTCGCGCAGGCCTGGGCGACGCTGGGGACGCGCGTCACCCTGATCGAGGGCGAGGATCGGCTGCTTCCGCGCGAGGAGCCCTTCGCCGGCGAGCAGGTCGCCGGCTCGCTGAGGGAGCGTCATGGCGTCGACGTGCGCACGGAGGTTCGGGCTGAGCGGGTCAGCCGATCGGGGGAGGGCGTCACCGTCGAGCTGGGCGACGGCGGCCGCGTCGAGACAGAGGAGATTCTCGTCGCCGTGGGCCGCAGGCCGCGCACAGAGGAGATCGGCCTCGACTCCGCCGGCATCGCCACCGGCGACGCCGGGTTCCTCGAGACCGACGATCGATTGCGGGTCGGCGGGCGCGAGTGGCTCTTCGCGGTCGGCGACGTCAACGGCCGGGCGCTGTTCACGCACATGGGGAAGTACCAGGCCTGGGTGGCGGCCGAAAACGTGCTGGGCAGAGAGGTCAAGGCGGTTGCGGAAGGCGTCGGCTCGCCGCGGGTGACGTTCACCGACCCGCAGGTGGCTGCGGTGGGCATGACG
>DASURF010000029.1:0-24824 GCA_036280195.1 Solirubrobacterales bacterium
CCGCGGTGGACGATCAGGTTCGCCTCGTCGTCTTCCGCCGCCGGCTTGGCGCAGAAGATGCACTCCTCCTCGATGTCCTTGGACGCGTCCTTCACGTAAGCGAGGCGCCAGGGCGCCCAGATGCGGAAATTTGCCACGGGCCGCCCATCCTACGAGAGCACAGGGCGGCCGCAGCCACCGCTACAGCCAGCGCCGTTTGCGAAAGTACGCGACGAGGCCGATCAGCACGGCTGCCATCACCCCGAGGACGACGAAGAAGCCGACCGGGTCGCCCTCGTCAGGCACCCAGGTGTTCATCCCCATCACGCTGGCGATCAGGGTCAGCGGCAGGATCACGACGCTGATCGAGGTCAGCACGCGGAGGATGTCGTTGAGGCGGTGGGAGATCACCGACTCGTTGGTCTCCTCCAGTGCCTCGGCGACCTCCTTGTAGTTCTCGAGCATGTCCCAGATCCGCTCGTGGGCGTCGACGATGTCGTCGAAGTAGATCTCCAGGTCGAGGTCGCTCGCCAGGTAGCGCTGCTTGACTTTCTCCAGTTCCCGCAGCACCGGCCGCTGCGGCCGGATCACTTTGCGGAAGTTGATGATCTCCTGCTTGACGTTGGAGATGTCGCGCACGACCTCCTCGGCCCGCTCTTCGAAGATCTGGTCCTCGAGCGCGTCGAGCTTGTTGCCGATCTTGCGCAGCATCGGGAAGCAGTAGTCGAAGCTGTCGTCGACGAGTCGATAGAGCAGATATCCGGAGCCGCGTGAGAAGAGCTGTTCGCGCAGCTCCTCTTTGGCCCGGCAGCGCTCGAACAGGTACTCGACCGGCTGCAGCGCCATGTTCGGGATCGTGACCACGTAGTCGGGGCCGACGAAGAGATCGAGCTCGCCGGTGCCGAGGCGGCCGGCGGCGGGGTCGAAGACCGGCAGGTGGAGGACGATGAAGAGGTAGTCGTCGTAGACGTCGATCTTCGGCCGCTGGTTGCGCGAGAGCACGTCCTCGAGGTCGAGGGCGTGGAAGTCGAAGTGCTCCTCCAGCCAGGTGCGCTCCAGCGACCCGGGCCACTCGATGTTGACCCAGCGCAGGCCGTTCGACTCGATCTGCTCGACGTTCGGCTTCTGCCGCTCAGGCGCGGCAGGCTGAGAGACGAGCTCGCCGCGCCGGCCACGCCGTCGCAGCCGTGGTTTCGGAAGGTTCGGCATCGTTCAGTCCGATCGTCTCTTGGTGCAGCGGGCTCATCGTGCCGCCAAGGTTAGCCGCCTTCCGCATATTGGAAGGACGGGGGGACGCCTGGTAAGGTTCCTCCCACATAAGCGCCACATCTAGAGGGGTGGAGGGACTGGCCCATTGAAGCCCCGGCAACCATCGCGATCGCAAGGTCGAGACAGGTGCCAAATCCAGCAGATCTTTGAAGATCGAGATCTGAAAGATGTGGGGGACGTCCGATCGGACCTCGCCCCACAGATGGCGAAGGTCTTTTTTTATGTGCTGGTTCGTAAGAAGCGAAATGAGGATCGGATGTCAGTCGAGAACCTGAAGTGCAAGGAGTGCGGGACGACGTACGAGCTGGACGCCAGCTACGTATGCGAAAACTGCTTCGGCCCGCTGGAGGTGACCTACGACCTCAGCGGCCTTGACCCGGCCGAGGTGAAGCGGGGGATCCAGGCCGGATCGCAGGGGATCTGGCGCTATCGCGACTTCCTGCCGTTCAAGGGCAGGGCCAGCGACCCGCTGGAGCCGGGGCTGACGCCGCTGCTGCGCGCCGACCGCCTGGCCGAGCGGCTCGGGGTCGACGCCGAGATCTGGATCAAGAACGACGCCGCCAACCCGACCCACTCGTTCAAGGACCGGGTCGTCGCGGTCGCGGTCGCCAAAGCGAAGGAGCTCGGCTTCGAGACCGTCGCCTGTGCCTCGACCGGCAACCTCGCCAACGCCGTCGCCGCCCACGCCGCCGCGGCCGGCCTCGAGTCCTACGTCTTCGTCCCCGCCAACCTCGAGGAGCAGAAGCTGCTCGCGACCGGCGTCTACGGGACCAACCTGGTCGGCGTCGACGGCAACTACGACGACGTCAACCGGCTCTGCACCCAGCTGGCCGAGACCCGCCCCTGGGCCTTCGTCAACGTCAACCTGCGGCCCTACTACGCGGAGGGCTCGAAGACTCTCGCCTACGAGACCGTCGAGCAGCTCGGCTGGAAGCTGCCCGACCGGGTGGTCAGCCCGATCGCCTCCGGCTCGCTGTTCACCAAGCTCGGCCGCGGCTTCCAGGAGTGGCTCGACCTCGGCCTCGTCGAGGGTGAGCAGCCGACCTTCAACGGCGCCCAGGCCGAGGGCTGCAGCCCTGTGGCCACCGCCTTCGCCGAAGGTTGGGACGTCTGCAAGCCGCAGCGGCCGGAGACGATCGCCAAGAGCCTGGCGATCGGCGACCCCGCCGACGGCCCCTACGCGGTCGAGCACGCCCGCCGCACCGGCGGCGGCGTCGACTCGGTCACCGACCAGGAGATCCGCGAGGGAATCAAGCTGCTGGCCGAGACCACCGGGATCTTCACCGAGACCGCAGGCGGCGTCACCGTCGGCGTCCTGCGCAAGCTGGCCGAACGGGGCGAGATCGCCGACGGTGAGCGGGTCGTCGTCTACATCACCGGCGAGGGCCTGAAGACGCTCGACGCGACGCGCGATACGTTCCAGATGCACGAGATCGATCCGGACCTCGAGAGCTTCGAGGCCGAGTTCCGCCAGGAGGTAACCGCTTAGATGTCAGTAACCGTCAAGATCCCGACCCAGCTGCGCGCCGCCACCGGCGGCCAGGCGGAGCTGGAGGTGGAAGGCGGCACCGTCGGCGAGGTGCTCGACGCCGTCTTCGATTCTCATGAAGGCCTGCGCGACCGCATCACCCAGGACGGCGATCTGCGCCGCTTCGTCAACGTCTACGTCTCCGGTGAGGACATCCGCTTCCAACAGGGCCTGGAGACCTCGATCAACGACGGCGACGAAGTGACGATTCTTCCTGCGGTAGCGGGCGGTTGCTGAAACCGCCTGTAGTCATCCTCTGCGGCGGCCGTGGGACGCGGCTGCGCGAGCGGACCGAGTCGGTGCCGAAGGCGCTGGTCGAGATCGGCGGCCGGCCGATCCTCTGGCACGTGATCCAGATCTACGCGGCCCAGGGCTTTTCTCGCTTCCTGCTCGCCACCGGCTACATGGGCGAGGCGGTCGAGGAGTTCGCCGCCGCCGAGCGCTGGCCCGAGGGCGTGCGGGTCGAGTGCGTCGACACCGGCCTCGACACGCCGACGGGTGGCCGCGTGGCGGCGCTTGCCGATCGGCTCGGAGGGGAGCGGTTCTGCGCCACCTACGCCGACGGGGTCGCCGACGTCGACCTCGGTGCTCTGCTCGAGTTCCACGACGGGGGCGGCGCTCTCGCGACCGTCACCGTCGTCCGCCCCGACCTGCAGTGGGGTGTCGCCGAGCTCTCCGGCGACGAGGTGACCGGCTTCGTCGAGAAGCCGCGCTCAGAGCACTGGATTAACGGCGGTTTCTTCTGCTTCGAGCCGGGGGTCTTCGAGTACCTCGGCGCCGACAGCGTCCTCGAGCGCGAACCGCTTTCGCGCCTGGCCGCGGACGGCCGGCTGCGCGCCTACCGGCACGAGGGCTTCTGGGATTGCATGGACACCTACAAGGACGCGGTCGTGCTCAACGACCTCTGGACCGCGGGCCGCGCACCCTGGCGGATCTGGGACCCGGCTCAGGTGGAAGCCTCGTGAAGCGGGCGTTGGTCACCGGCGGGCACGGCTTCGTCGCCTCCAACCTGGCGCGGGCGCTGCTCGAACGCGGCGACGCGGTCAGCGTCCTCGACCTGGCGCCGCCGCCGCGCTCGGGCCTCGACCTGCAGGGAATAGACGCCGACGTCGAGCTGCTGCAGGTCGACCTGCGGGACGCCGAGGCTGTCGAGGCGGCGATCACGGCCGGCGAATTCGAGGTCGTCTTCCACCTGGCCGCGCAGACCCTGGTCGGGCCGGCGATGGCGGACCCGACCCAGACCTTCGAAATCAACGTGCGGGGCACCTGGTCGCTGCTGGAGGCCTGTCGCCGCGCCGACGTCCCCGCGGTGATCGTCGCCTCCTCCGACAAGGCCTACGGCCCGAGCGACGAGCTGCCCTATCGTGAGGAGATGCGCCTGCAGCCGGCCTCGCCGTACGAGGCGAGCAAGGCTGCGGCGGATGCGATCGCGCTCAGCTACCGGCCCGCCTACGGCCTGCCGGTCGCGGTCACCCGCTTCGCCAACATCTACGGCGGCGGTGACCCCAACTTCTCGCGCCTGATCCCCGAGGCGATCGCCGCGGTGCTCGACGGCCGGCGGCCGCAGATCCGCTCCGACGGCAGCCCCGAGCGCGACTTCCTATACGTCAGCGACGCCGTCTCCGCCTACCTGGCGGTCGAGCACGCGGTCGGCGCCGGCGGCCCGGGGGCGGGGGAGGCGTTCAACGCCGGCGGCGAGACGCCGCATTCGGTTCGCGAGGTGCTGGAGACGATCGTCGCCGTCTCGGGCGCCGACCTCGAGCCCGAATACCTCGGCACCGGCAACCCGGAGGGCGAGATCGACCGCCAGTTCGTCGACTCGACCAAGCTGCGCGAGATGACCGGCTGGCGCCCCGAGGTCGAGCTGCGCGACGGCCTGATCCGCACCCTCGACTGGTACCGGGACCACACCGAGCTGCGTCCCGAGGCAACCGGCGCGGCCAGCTAGTCTGCCCCGCATGTGCGGGCGCTTCACGGTCACCACCAAGGACACCAAGAAGGTCGCCGACCGCTTCGAGGTCGAGCTGGAAAAGGCTCTGGAACGAAAAGTCGAGGCGGCTAAAGAGAGCGCCAAGGACGGGACCGGGGCGAAGGGCGACAAGGAGAAAACCCCGCCGGGCTTCGGCCGCTTCAACGTGGCGCCGACCCAGGAGGTGCTCGTCGTGCGCGCCTCGCCCGAGCCCGAGGAGGCGAAGCAGGGGGAGCGCGAGGCGCGGCTGATGCGCTGGGGACTGGTCCCGATCTGGTCCAAGGACCTCAAAGTCGGCTACCGGATGATCAACGCGAAAAAAGAGAACCTGCTGAAAAGCAGGGCGTACGGGCCGCTGGTCGGCAAGTTCCGCCACCGCTGCCTGATCGTCGCCGACGGCTTCTACGAGTGGATGAAGGCCGAGGACCCCAAGCAGCCGCGCCAGCCCTGGCACTTCCAGGTCGACGGCGGCGAGCCGTTTGCCTTTGCCGGCCTCTGCACCCGCAAGGAGTGGTCGGACCCCGAGGACCGTGGGTACGACGACGGCTACCTCTACACCTGCACGCTGGTGACGACGACGCCGAACAAGGTCGTCGCCCCGGTCCACGACCGGATGCCGGCGATCCTGCCGAGCCCCGAGGCCGAGGCCGCCTGGCTCAACCCGGAGCTGAGTGCCGAGGACGCGGTGGCGATGTGCGGTCCGCTCGACGCGAGCCGGATGTCGAGCGCACCGGCGAACCCGAAGCTGAACAAGGTCGGCAAAGGGATGGCGGAGGGGCCGGAGCTGCTGGTGGCCCCGCAGGAGAGCCTGGACGTCTAGCCCTCGTCGCCTTCTTCGGCTTCCTCTTCGGCTTCTTCGCGTTCTTCTTCTTTCAGCGCTTCGGCTTCTTCGTCGATCGGCGGGGTGCGGTCGGGCAGCGCCGCCGTGGCGCGAACGGCCGCCTCGCCGGCGGCGCTCTTCAGCCGGCAGCCGAATTTGGCCGCGGGCACGTCGGTCGTGCGCCAGATCGTGAAGAACGGCAGCTCCAGGTCTTTCTCGGGCTTGCCGGCGATGAGGTATTCGATCCGCTCTTCGCCCGTCGTGTATTCGGGCCATTCGACCTTGACGCCGCGTTCGCTGGTGAAGCGCGGCGGCCGGTCGGGGAATTCGAGCACGGCGAGTTCGCTGCTCTTCGAGCTGAAGTCCATCAGCACCGTTTCCGGCACTTCCTGGTTGTAGATCCCGGCTTCCGAGGAGCGCGGATAGGTGGCGCGCAGACCGCCGCTCGAGCGGGTGATTTCGGTCCCGCGCGGCGCCTTCACCGTGCAGGTGATTTCGCTGTCCTTGATCGGCGCCCCGGCCGAGACGTTCAGCTTGGCGGAGGCGACGTAGAGCGCGTAGCCGCTGACGTTGGTGCCGGTGGCCCGGATGCGGGCCTCGGTCAGCTGCATCTCGCCCCCGCCGGGGACCGGTACCGGCTCCGATTCGACCGCCTTGCTGGCCTCGACCCATTCGAGGTTGGCGGCTTCCCCCTCGCCCTTGCCGGTGCTGGCCAGGGCGGCGACCAGGCAGGCGACGAGCCCGACGGCGATCACGATCAAAGCGCCGCGGGGCGGTCGGGTGTCCTGCGGGGCGGTGCCGCGGGGGGCGTCGTTCACAGCCGCGACAGTATTGGAATCCGTCACAGAATCGCGGCGCTGAGATACCGCGACCGCCCAGCGGGGTACGGTCCCTCCATGGCAAGCAAGGTGACGCGACTGCGAGCGGCCGAGGCAAGGCACCGGACCGTCGATGTCCACGGCCGTTCGGTGAGCTTCATCGAAGCCGGTTCCGGCCCGGTGCTGCTGCTGGTCCACGGCATGGCCGGGACCTGCGACAACTGGGAATCGGTGATCGAGCCGCTGGCGATGAAGCACACCGTGATCGCCCCGGACTTTCCCGGCCACGGCGCCTCGGCGCCCGGGGGAGGGGACTACTCGCTAGGCGGCCTCGCCGGTGGCCTGCGCGACCTGCTGCTGACCCTCGGCCACGAGCGGGCGACCCTGGTCGGCCACTCGCTGGGCGGCGGCGTCGCGATGCAGTTCACCTACCAGTTCCCGGAGATGGTCGAGCGGCTGGTTCTGGTCTCCAGCGGCGGCCTCGGCCGCGATGTCAGCCCGATTCTGCGCGCGGCGGCGCTGCCGGGCGCGGAGCTGTTCATCTCGGCAACTGTCGGGGTGGGCTCGAAGATCGGTTTGGTCCTGGGCCGCGGCCTCGGTCTGCTCGGCCTGCGCCCCAACGCCGACGTCGAGGAAGTGACCCGCGGCTTCGCGACGCTTTCCGACGCCGACCGCCGCAAGGCTTTCCTCGCCACCCTCCGCTCCGTCGTCGGTACCGACGGCCAGCGCGTCGCCGCCCTCGACCGCCTCTACCTGGCCGAAGCGCTGCCGCTGCTGATCGTCTGGGGCGAGAACGACCCGATCATCCCCGTCGAGCACGCCCGCGAGGCCCACGCCCAACTGCCCGCCAGCCACCTGGAGGTCTTCGAGGGCACCGGCCACGTTCCCCAGCTCGAGCGCCCCGGCCGCTTCATCGCCGTCCTCGAACGCTTCCTCGCCGAAACCGAGCCGGCCGAGTTCGACCGCGACGAGTGGCGAGCCCGCTTCAAGGCCGCCGGCGACTGAGCAGCAAGAGACGCGCCCGACAGGATTCGAACCTGTGGCCTCTAGCTCCGGAGGCTAGCGCTCTATCCAGCTGAGCTACGGGCGCTCAAGGGAGAGCTTAGCCATCGTGGACGGGGATGAGCGGTTCCGTCCGGGCGCAGACATAAAGTTGCAAACGTGAAGACGGCAACCGGGATTCAGCGTCCTAAAGGTCCAATGCAAGACCGGATGTCGGATTGGCGCACATCTTTGCCGTCTACTTCCGCCCAAGAACTCGGTTTATCTCGTGCCCTTAGGTGCTGTCGGCGGCTTTAGGGGGTACCTGAGACTGGAGCCTGCCCGGAACAATCAGCAGCGCAAAGTCAGATTTGCGGTCGATTTCGAGATCGATCGTTGGACTGTGGACCAATTACTCGAGGTGAAACGCAGCGCCGAGGTCTTGGCGGAACCAGAGCTGAACTTCGCGTAGGCTCGCCGCCGATGGATCTCGCGGTGACCTTTCTCGGCACCGGGGGCTCGGTGCCCTCGGCTCGGCGCTCCACTGCCAGCGTGCTGGTGACGCGTGGGGGGGAGCGGTTGCTGTTCGACTGCGGCGAAGGGACGCAGCGGCAGATGCAGCGCTCGCTGGGGTTGGTCCAGGCGGACGAGATCTACCTGACGCACTTCCACGCCGACCACGTGCTCGGCCTGCCCGGGCTGCTGAAGACCTATGACCTGACCGATCGGCAGGTGCCGCTGCGGATCTACGGGCCACCTGGGCTGACCGATCTCTTCCATGTCTTCGCGCCGTTTCTCGGGCGCCTCAAGTATGACCTGGACCTGATTCAGCTCGAACCGGGGGACGCGGTCGCTCGCGACGGCTACGAGATCCGGCCCTTCGAAGCCGCCCACAGCGGCCGAGCCAACGGCTACGCGCTGGTCGAGAGCGAGCGCCCCGGCCGCTTCGACCCCGAGGCCGCCGCTGCCGCCGGCGTGCCGGAAGGCCCCGCCTACGCCGCCCTGCAGCGCGGCGAGACCGTCGAGGGCGAGGCGGGGCCGGTCGCGCCCGACCAGGTGATGGGCCCGAGCCGCCCCGGCCGCACGATCGTGATTACCGGCGACAGCGCGCCCAGCCCCGCCACCGTCTCCGCCGCGGCCGACGCCGACCTGCTCGTTCACGACGCCTCCTTCGCCGAGGAGGAGGTGCAGCGCGCCGCCGAGACCGGCCATTCGACCGTCGGCCAGGCCGCCGCCGTCGCCGCCGAGGCGCACGTGAAGCTGCTCGCGCTCGTCCACATCTCCTCCCGCTATCACGTCGGCAAGGTGATCGAGGAGGCGAAGGAGGTCTTCGAGCCGACGATCGCCCCCAAAGACTTCGACGTCGTCGAGCTGCCCTTTCCCGAGCGAGGTGAGCCCCATCTCGTCCCGAACGGAGCCGTGGACCGAGGCGGGGACGGGTAGGTCCCCGACGAGCCCTCCCCAATTTGCGAGGAGGGGACCTACCCGTCCCCGCCTGCGCCGGTGCTACTGTGAGGCCGTCCTTTAACCAGGTCCCGCGAGGCCAGGAAGGAATTGATCGAAGTGAGTGAGAAGGTCGTGCTGGAGCACGACGACCTGAGGCGAACGCTGCGGCGGATCGCCCACGAGATCGCCGAGAAGAACCCCGACTCGGGTCACCTGGCGGTGGTCGGCATCCACACCCGCGGCGCCGTACTGGCCCGCCGCCTCCACGTCTTCCTCGGCGAGCTGACCGGCACCGAGCTGCCGATCGGCGACCTCGACATCTCCTTCTACCGCGACGACGTCGGCGCCAAGGCACCCGCCGCGCAGCCGGTCGTCCACGCCTCCCACATCGACTTCGACCTCGCCGACCGCACCGTCGTCCTCGTCGACGACGTGCTCTACACCGGTCGCACCGTCCGCGCCGCGATCGAGGCGCTGTTCGACTACGGCCGGCCGCAGCGGGTGCAGCTGGCGGTCCTCTGCGACCGCGGCCACCGCGAGCTGCCGATCCGCCCCGACTACGTCGGCAAAAACCTGCCGACCGCGCGCGAGGAGCGGGTCAACGTCCGCCTCGAGGAGGTCGACGGCACAGACGAGGTGACGATCTCCGAGCCCAGCCCGGTGGAGGTGAGCCGATGAAGCACCTGCTCTCTATCGAGCAGCTTTCGCGCGAGGAGATCGAAGCGATCCTCGACCGCGCCGAGAGCTTCGCCGAGGTCGGCCGCCGCGACATCAAGAAGGTGCCGACCCTGCGCGGTCGCACCGTCGTCTCGCTCTTCTACGAGTCGAGCACCCGCACCTCCAGCTCCTTCGACCTCGCCGCCAAGCGCCTCTCCGCCGATCTCGTCTCGGTCAAGGCCGCCGGCTCCTCGGTCGAGAAGGGGGAGTCGCTGAAGGACACGGTCGCCACCCTCTCCGCCTACGACCCGGCCGCGATCGTGATCCGCCACCCCTACGCCGGCGCCGCCCAGATGGTCGCCGGCTGGACCCCGGCCGCAGTCGTCAACGCCGGCGACGGCAAGCACGAGCACCCCAGTCAGGCGCTGCTCGACGTCTACACCCTGCGTCGCCGCCTCGGCTCGCTGGAGGGAATCCGGATCTGGATCGTCGGCGACGTCCTCCACAGCCGCGTCGCCCGCTCCAACCTGATCGCCTTCACGCGGATGGGCGCCGAGGTCACCGTCTGCGGCCCGCCGACCCTGATCCCGCGCGGGATCGAGGAGCTCGGCTGCGACGTCTCCTACAGCCTCGACGCGATCGGGGAGGCCGAGGTGGTCTACGCGCTGCGGATGCAGAAGGAGCGGATGAGCGAGAGCTTCGTCCCCTCGCTGCGCGAGTACGCGGCCGGCTTCCAGATCAACAGCCGCCGGCTCAACCCCCGCCAGCTGCTGATGCACCCCGGCCCGGTCAACCGCGGTGTCGAGCTCTCCGGCGAGGCAATCGACTCGCCGCAGTCGCTGATCGCCGAGCAGGTCGCCGCCGGCCTGGTGGTGCGGATGGCGATCCTCTACGAGCTGCTTGCCGGTGGCGAGGGCGGCAGCACCGCCGGCCAGGGCGAGGGCAACAGGCCGACCCCGATCGGAACCCCCGCATGAGCCTCACCGACGCACTCGACGTGCGCCCCGGCGAGGACGCGCACCTGATCCTGCGGCGGGCGACCGTCCTCGACCCGGTGGCGGGAATCGACGCGACCCATGACGTAGTGATCCGCGACGGCAGGATCGCAGCGCTCGCTTCGCCCGGCGAGGCCGACGCCGAGGGCGCCGAGGTGGTCGAGGCGGAGGGTCTGCACGCCTTCCCGGCCTTCTTCGACCCCCACGTCCACCTCCGCACTCCCGGCCACGAGCACAAGGAGGACGTCGAGACGGGCACCCGCGCAGCCGCGGCCGGTGGCTACTGCGGGATCCTGGCGATGGCCAACACCCAGCCGCCGGTCTCGACCGCGGCCGACGTCTCGGCCCTGCGCGAGCAGGCGCGGGCCGGCGCCTCGGTGCCGGTCGGGTTCCTCGCCACCGTGACCAAAGGCATGCAGGGCGAGGAGCTGACCGAGATGGTCGAACTGCGCGAAGCCGGCGCTGTCGGCTTCTCCGACGACGGCCTGCCGATCACCGACGCGGGGGTCATGCGCCGCGCCCTCCAGTACCAGCACCTCTGCGGCGGCAACATCGCCCTCCACGAGGAGGACTCGCGCCTCTCGCGCGACGGCGCGATGCACGAGGGGCCGGTCTCCGCCGTCCTCGGCGTCGCCGGCATCCCCTCGGTCTCGGAGTCGACGATGGTCGCCCGCGACGCTGCGCTCGCCGGCCACGAGCGCGCCCGGATCCACGTCCAGCACCTCTCCGCCGCCGAGTCGGTCGAGGCCGTCCGCGCTGCCAAGGCGGCCGGGGTGCAGATCAGCGCCGAGGCCAGCCCGCACCACCTCTGCCTCACCGACGAGGCGGTCCGCAGCCTCGACCCGCACCGATTCAAGATGAACCCGCCGCTGCGCGAGGAGCGCGACCGCCAGGCCCTGATCGAGGGCCTGCGCGACGGCACGATCGAGTGCATCGCCACCGACCACGCGCCGCACCAGCCGGAGGAAAAGGACGTGCCCTTCGAGCAGGCGGCGATGGGGGTGACCGGCCTCGAGACCGCCTTCGCCGCTCTGCACACCGAGCTGGTCCTGCCCGGGACGATCGACCTGGCGCTGCTGGTCGAGCGGATGGGCGGCGGCGCCGAGCCCTTCGATCTCGAGCGGCCGACCCTGGCGCCGGGCTCGGAGGCAAACGTCGTCCTCTGCGACCTCGGCGCCGAGTGGACCGTCGGCGAGGACGGCTACGAGAGCCGTTCGGCCAACTCCTGGTGCGCCGGCCGCACCCTCACCGGCCGGGTGCTGATGACCGTCGCCGCCGGCCAGGTCGCCTTCCGCCTGCGCAGCTTCTCGCTCGGAGTCGCATCGTGATGCGACTCCGGTCATTGGGAGTGGTCGCAGCGTGAGGGGCGTTTTTGTCAACCCATGGGACGGAAAGGCGCCCCGATGAGCGCATATCTACTTCTCGAGGACGGGACCCGGCTCGACGGGCTCGCCTGCGGCCACGACGGCGCCGTCACCGGCGAGGTCGTCTTCAACACGGCGATGACCGGCTACCAGGAGTCGGTCACTGACCCCTCCTACGCCGGCCAGATCATCGTCTTCACCTATCCGCTGATCGGCAACTACGGCGTCTCGGCGGCGGCGATGGAGTCCGACCGGGTCCACGCCCGCGGCGTCGTCATGCGCGACGCCAAGAACGGCGAAGACGCTGCCACCGCCGAGGGCGGCTGGCTCGACTGGCTGCGCGACTGCGGCGTGCCCGGGGTCAGCGGCGTCGATACGCGGGCGCTGGTCCGCCACCTGCGCGACAAGGGGGCGATGCGGGGCGGCATCTTCCCGGCCGCGACGCCCGAAGCCGAGGCGCGCGAACGGATCGCCGCCGAGCCCGCGATGGACGGCGCCGACTTCGCCCGCACCGTCACCCCACCCGAACCGGTCCGCTTCGAGGGCGACGGCCCCCACGTGGTCGGGATCGACACCGGGGTCAAGCTCAGCATCGTCCGCCAGCTGCGCGAGCACGGCTGCAAGGTGACCCTGCTGCCATGCACCAGCAGCCCCGACGAGATCCTGGCCGAGGAGCCCGACGTGGTCTTCCTCGCCAACGGCCCCGGCGACCCCGCCGCGCTCGACTACGTCGTCGACACCGTGCGCGGCGTGATCGGCAAGAGGCCGGTCTTCGGCATCTGCCTCGGCCACCAGCTGCTCTGCCGCGCGGTCGGGCTGGAGACCTACAAGCTGCCGTTCGGCCACCGTGGCGCCAACCACCCGGTCAAGGACCTGGAGACCGGGCGGATCGACATCACCTCCCAGAACCACGGCTTCGCCGTCGTCGGCCCCGGCGGCGAGCCGAAGATCGAGGGGGACGAGCCGGTTCGCTGGGACACCGACTTCGGCGTCGCCGAGCTCTCGCAGCTGAACCTCTACGACCGCACGGTCGAGGGCCTGGTCCTGCGCGACGTCGCCGGCGCCACGGTCCAGTACCACCCGGAGGCCGGCCCCGGGCCGCACGACGCCCGCCACCTCTTCGACCGCTTCCTGGAGCTGGCGGCTTGATCTGGCCGCCGCCCGACCGCGCGCTCGAGGGACAGCTCGTCCGCCTCGAGCCGCTGACCGAGGCCCACCGTGAGCCGCTGCGCTCGGTCGCCGGGCATCCCGAGATCTGGCAGTGGATCGACCGCCGCGTCAGCGATGAGGACGGCTTCGACGACCACTTCCAGGAACGGCTCGACGCGCGCCGGGCCGGCACCGAGCACGGCTACGCGACCCTGCGCGCCGGCAGCGACGAGCCGCTCGGCAGCTCTTCCTTCCTGGCGCCGCGACCGATTCACGACGGGGTCGAGGTCGGCGCCACCTGGCTGACGCCATCGGCCTGGCGCACCGGCGTCAACGTCGAGGCGAAGCTGCTGATGCTCGGCTTCGCCTTCGAAGAGCTCGGCTGCATCCGGGTCGAGCTGAAGACCGACGCCCGCAACGAGCGCTCGCGCGGGGCGATGGAAGCGCTGCCGGCGAGGTTCGAGGGCATCTTTCGCAAGCACATGCTGATGCCGGTCACCGGCGTCCGCGACTCGGCCTACTTCTCGATCGTCGACGACGAGTGGCCGTCGGTTCGTCAAAACCTGGAGCAGCGCCTGGCAGGGGCGCGGGAGGTGGGCAGTGCCTAAACGCGAGGACATCCAGAAGATCCTCCTGATCGGCTCCGGGCCGATCGTGATCGGCCAGGCGGCCGAGTTCGACTACTCCGGCGTGCAGGCCTGCAAGGTCCTGCTCGAGGAGGGCTACGAGGTGGTGCTGGTCAACTCGAACCCGGCGACGATCATGACCGACCCCGAGTTCGCCACCCGCACCTACATCGAGCCGCTGCTGCCCGGACCGGTGACCAAGATCATCGAAAAGGAGCGACCCGACGCGCTGCTGCCGACCCTCGGCGGCCAGACCGCGCTCAACATCGCGATGACCCTGTTCGAGGACGGGACGCTGGACAAGTTCGGGGTCGAGCTGATCGGGGCCGACGCGGCGGCGATCAGGCGCGCCGAGGACCGCGAGGAGTTCCGCCAGACGATGACCGAGGCCGGCCTGCGGATCCCGTGGTCGATGACGGTCGAGTCGCTGGGCGAGGTCGAGGAGGCGCTCGCCGACGGTCGCATCACCCTGCCGGCGATCGTCCGGCCCGCCTTCACGATGGGCGGCCAGGGTGGCGGGATCGGCAGGTCGGAGACCGAGCTGCGCCAGGTCGTCTCCGAGGGCCTTGCCGCCAGCCCGATCAACCAGGTGCTGGTCGAGGAGTCGGTGATCGGCTGGGGCGAGTTCGAGCTCGAGGTGATGCGCGACCGCAACGACAACGTGGTGATCATCTGCTCGATCGAGAACGTCGACCCGATGGGCGTCCACACCGGCGACTCGGTCACCGTCGCCCCGGCGCAGACGCTGAGCGACCCGCTCTACCAGGACCTGCGCGACCAGGCGATCAAGGTGATCCGGGCGATCGGGGTCGAGACCGGCGGCTCCAACGTCCAGTTCGCGGTCGACCCCGAGAGCGGCGAGATCGCCGTCATCGAGATGAACCCGCGCGTCTCTCGCTCCTCGGCGCTGGCCTCGAAGGCGACCGGGTTCCCGATCGCCAAGATGGCCGCCAAACTGGCGGTCGGCTACGCGCTGGAGGAGATCCCGAACGACATCACCCGTGCCACGCCGGCCTCCTTCGAGCCGACGATCGACTACGTCGTCACCAAGATGCCGCGCTTCGCCTTCGAGAAGTTCCCCGGCTCCGAGGGCCGGCTCTCCACCTACATGCAGAGCGTGGGGGAGGCGATGGCGATCGGCCGCACCTTCCGCGAGTCCTTCGCCAAGGCGATGCGCTCGCGCGAGCTCGACTCGCCGGCCGAGATCCCCGAGTCCGACGAGGACCTGCTGGCGGCGATCGCGATTCCCTGCGCCGAGCGCTTCGACCAGATCCTCGCCGCCTTCGAGCGGGGGATCGACGTCGAGGCGGTCCATGACGCCTGCAAGGTCGATCCCTGGTTCCTGCGCGAGCTGCAGGCCCTCGCCCGCGAAGGCGACGGCACCGACGGCCTCGCCCGCACCTACAAGGCGGTCGACACCTGCGCCGCCGAGTTCGAGGCGGCGACGCCCTACTACTACTCCGGCCACGAGCGCCCGCGCCACGACGGCTCGGCGCCCGCCAACGAGATCCGCCGCGGCGAGAACGACTCGGTGGTGATCCTCGGCGCCGGCCCGAACCGGATCGGACAGGGGATCGAGTTCGACTACTGCTGCGTCCACGCCGCGATGACCGCCCGCGAGCTGGGCCGCGACGCGGTGATGGTCAACTGCAACCCGGAGACGGTCTCGACCGACTACGACACCTCCGACCGGCTCTACTTCGAGCCGCTGACGGCCGAGGACGTGCTCGCCGTCTGCGAGCAGGAGCGGCCGGAGGGCGTGATCGTCCAGTTCGGCGGCCAGACGCCGCTGAAGCTCGCCCGCACCCTGGAAGAGGCGGGCGTGAAGCTGCTCGGCACGCCGGTCGACGCGATCGACCTAGCCGAGGACCGGGGTCGCTTCGGCGAGCTGCTGGACCGGCTGGGGGTCGAGGCGCCGCCCTACGGCACCGCCTTCTCGGCCGAGGAAGCGATCGCGGTGGCCGAACGGGTCGGCTTCCCGCTGCTGGTCCGGCCCTCCTACGTGCTCGGCGGCCGGGCGATGGAGATCTGTTACTCGACCGACGACCTGAAGAACTACCTGGAGGCCAACGTCAAGGCCGACCAGGAGCACCCGCTGCTGCTTGACCGCTTCCTCGAGGACGCGATCGAGGTCGACGTCGACGCGCTCGGCGACGGCGAGCAGGTCTACGTCGCCGGGATCATGCAGCACGTCGAGGAGGCGGGGGTCCACTCCGGCGACTCGGCCTGCGTGATCCCGCCCCTCAGCCTCGGCGAACCGATGCTTGACCAGATCCGCGCCACGACGGAGCGGATCGCGCTGGAGCTCGGCGTGATCGGCCTGATCAACATCCAGTACGCGGTCGCCGGCGGCAGGCTCTACGTGATCGAGGCCAACCCGCGGGCCTCGCGGACCGTCCCCTTCGTCTCCAAGGCGATCGGGTTGCCGCTGGCAAAGCTCGCCTGCAGGCTGATGCTGGACGAGAAGCTGGCCGACCAGGATCTGCCCCAGGGCCTGCCCGAGCACGTCAGCGTCAAGGAGGCGGTGCTGCCCTTCGCCCGCTTCGCCGGCGCCGACTCGGTGCTCGGCCCGGAGATGAAGAGCACCGGCGAGGTGATGGGGATCGCCGACGACTTCCCGACCGCGTTCGGCAAGGCCCAGGCGGCGGCCGGGGTGCGGCTGCCGGAATCGGGCTCGGTCTTCATCACCGTCACCGACACCGACAAGGCCGCCGCGACCCAGCTCGCCACCCGCTTCCACGACCTCGGCTTCGAGGTGATCGCCACCGCCGGAACCGCACAGGCGATCGAGCGGATGGGGGTGCCGGTGACGCGGATCAACAAGCTGCAGGAAGGCTCGCCGCACGTCCTCGACCTGATCCGCAAGCGCGAATGCGACCTGGTCATCAACACCCCGACGGGGTCGGGCGCCCGCACCGACGGCTATGAGATCCGCACCGCCGCGGTCCGCAGTGGAATTCCCTGCGTGACGACGATGACCGGCGCGACCGCCGCCGCCCGCGCGATCGCAGCCGGCAAGCAGGGCGAGGCCGAGGTCCGCTCGCTGCAGGAGATCCACGGGACCGACGTGCGGGCCGCGCAGCCGCGATGACCGCGCCCTTCGGCCGCCGCCTCTGCGAGGTCGCCGAGAACAAGGTCTCCGGCGGCTACCGGATCCTCTCCCTCGTCGATCGCGGGGGGCCGGCCCCCGAGCCGGGCCAGTTCTACATGCTGGCCGGCGAGCGCAGCTGGGGCGAGGGCGGCGGCCGGCCCTTCCTGCCGCGGGCGATCTCCTTCGCCGAGGTGGCTCCGGCCAAGCAGGGCATCCGCCTCGACTTCCTGGTCGAGGGCGTCGGGCCCGGCACCGACCGGCTCTGCGAGCTGGAACGGGGCGAACGCGTCTGGGTGACGGGACCCCTCGGCAACTCCTTCTCCACCCCCAAGGAGGTCAACCCGGAGGCCGCCGGAGCGATCCTCGTCGGCGGCGGCATCGGCATCGCCCCGCTCGCGATCTGGCGCCGCCACCTGGTCGAACGGGGAGTTCCCCTCCGCGTCCTCCTCGGCTTCCGCAACCAACAGCACTCCGGCGGCCTCGACGAGCTCTTCTGCGCCGGCGGCTCCCTCTGCCCGGACGTGCGCCTGGCGACCGAGGACGGCCACGCCGGCCACCAGGGCTACGTCACCGACCTCCTCGCCGCGATGCTCGCCGGCGACGACGCCACCTCAGCAGTCGTCTACTCCTGCGGCCCCCCGGCGATGCTCGAGGCGGTCAGCTCTCTCTGTGAAGCACACAGCGTCCCCTGTCAGCTTGCCGAGGAGTCCCCGATGGCCTGCGGCTTCGGCGCCTGCTTCGGTTGCGCCGTTCCGAAGCCGAGCGGCGGTTACATGCGTCTCTGTGTAGACGGCCCGGTGCTGGGTGGGCCGGCGGGTCCTGTCCCCGATTTGGAACCACCATCCCTCTCGGGATGGTCCCCCAAATCGGCGCCACCCCCCGGCAGAGACCGAGAGCAGGGACGCTCACGCACGGTCACGTTCTGCGGGCTTGAGTTGGCTCACCCTGTAGTCAATGCATCCGGGACGTATGACGCTCTCGCTGCTCGGAAGGTGTTCGGAGATGAACTGCTGTCGGACTTCCCCTTCTCGGCCTTCGTCTCCAAGACGATCACTCCCGAGCCGCGGACTGGCAACGCACCCCAGCGGATCTGGGAGACGCCGGCGGGGATGATCAACTCGATCGGGTTGCCGAACAAGGGGCTCGAGGGTTTCCTCGCGTCGGACCTACCGCGGCTGGCGGAACTGCCGGTCCCTTTGATCGTCTCGGTGATGGCGACCAACCGGGAGGAGTTCGCGCGCCTCGTCCAGGCGGTCGGCGAGCGGGACGAGGTCGCCGGGCTGGAGCTGAACGTCTCCTGCCCCAACGTCCACTCCGGCCTGATCGTCGGCGAGGACCCGGCCGAGACCGAGGCGCTGCTGGAAGCGCTGCGGCCGCTGACCGAGAAGCCGCTGATCGTCAAGCTGACGCCCAACGTCGCCAGCCCCGAGGCGGTGGCCGTCGCCGCCGAAGAGGGTGGGGCGGACGCGGTTTCGCTGATCAATACCCTGAAGGCGAGCGCGATCGATCCGGCGACCGGCGCGCCGGCGCTGGCGGCCGGTCACGGTGGTCTCTCCGGCCCGGCCGTGCGGCCGATCGCGCTGCAGCAGGTGCGCGCGGTCCGCGCCGCCGTGGAGCTGCCGATCGTCGGCATGGGGGGGATCTCCAGCGGCGCCGACGCGGCCGAATTCCTCGCTGCCGGGGCGAGCATCGTGGCGGTCGGAACCGAGAGCTTCCGCGACCCGCGGGCGGGCCTGCGCGTAGCAAATGAGCTGGAAACCGGCGTGTCGGAAGCGCCGCGACGCCTGGCCGCACTAGACCTCGAGTAGAGGTTGAGACGAATTTTGGGGCAATTGGGCCTCGTCGCCTTGCGGACCCCCGAACCGCGGCTATACTCGCCGCCTCGCATGACGGCTTCTTCGGTCAAATCTTCGCTCGCGGCCCCCGAACGCTCCCTCGACCAGAGGATGGAGGCGCTCAAGCGGGCCAACGACATCCGCACTGCGCGGGCCAAGCTGAAGAAGGATCTGAAGGCGGGTCGGGCCAGCATCCAGACGATCCTGCTCGACCCCCCCGAGTACCTGCTGACCGCCAAGGTCTTCGACATGCTCCTCGCCGTACCGAAGTACGGCCGGGTGAAGACCAACCGGATCCTCAACCAGTGCCGGATATCCCCGTCGAAGACGATCGGCGGCCTTTCCGAGCGCCAGCGCGCCGAGCTGATCAGCCAGCTCCGCCGCTAGTTAGTCGACCGCCGCGGCGGTCATCATCTCCGGCCGCATGGCCAGCAAGGTCTTCGTCATCACCGGGCCCTCGGGGGTCGGCAAGGGCACTCTGATCAGGGAGCTGCTGAGGGCAGTGCCCGATCTCGAGCTGTCCGTCTCCGCCACCACGCGGGCGCCGCGGGAGGGGGAGGTCGACGGTCGCGACTACCACTTCCTCACCCCCGAGCAGTTCGAGCAGCGGGTCGAGGAAAAGGACTTCCTCGAGTTCGCGACCTACAGCGGCAACCGTTACGGGACTCTGCGCAGCGAGGTCGAGCGGCGCCTCGAGGCGGGGCATTCCGTGGTCTTGGAGATAGAGGTGCAGGGCGCCCAGCAGGTCCGCGCGTCGGGAATCGATTCCGTCCAGATCTTCATCGCGCCCCCCGATCCGGCGGTCCTGCGCGAGCGGCTCTCCGGTCGCGGCACCGATTCCCAGGAGGCGATCGACCGGCGACTCGAGGTCGCCGAGCAGGAGCTCGCGGTGCAGGGAGACTTCGACCACTGCGTCGTCAACGACGAGGTCGGCCGGGCCGCGGCGGAGCTGGTGGCGATCGTCCGCGGCGAGCTCGATCAGGCTCCGCGGGGCTGATCATCTAGACTGCCCGACCCGATGATCAAACCACGCGTAGACAAGCTTCTCGAGCACGCCGATTCCCATTACGCCGCTGTTGTCGTATCGGCCAAGCGCGCTCGCCAGATCAACAGCTACTTCCACAACCTCGGCGAGGGCGGCTTCGGCGAGTACCCGCCGCCGATGGTCGACACCACCGGTGAGCGCAACTACCTCTCGATGGCGCTCGAAGAGCTGGCCGAGGGCAAACTGAAATACGAGTACCGCGCCTAGCGCCGGATTTGCCCGCACGGCGGGCGTGCTCTAAAACCGGGTCATGGCCCGACTTCTCCTTGGCGTAAGCGGCGGCATCGCCGCGTACAAGGCGCTTGAGCTGGCGCGCCTGGCGACCCTCGCCGGGCACGGGGTGCGGGTGCTGATGACCGAGACCGCGACCCGGTTCGTCGGCGCCGCCTCCTTCGAGGGGATCGTCGGCGCCCCGGTCCTGATCAACGAGTTCGAACGGGACCCGATGCGGGGTGCCTTTCCCGGCGAAGGCGCCGAGGCCCACGACCCGATCGGCCATCTCGAGCTGGCCGGCCGCTGCGACGCCTACCTGGTCGCGCCCGCCTCGGCCAACACCGTCGCGAAGCTGGCCACCGGCACCGCCGACTCGATGCTGACCACCTCCTTCCTCGCCTGCACGGCGCCGCGCCTGGTGGCGCCGGCGATGAACGACCGCATGTACGCCGACGCGGCGACGCAGGCGAACCTCGAGACCCTGCGGCGGCGCGGCATCGAGGTGATCGAGCCCGAGGAGGGGAAGCTCGCCTCGCGCGGGGAGTTCGGCCGCGGACGCCTGCCCGACCCCGAGCAGCTGCTGGCGCGGGTCGAAGCTTCGCTCCCCGCCGGCGACCGTCCCTGGGACGGGCTGCGGGTCCTGGTCACGGCCGGCGGAACCCGCGAGCCGATCGACCCCGTCCGCTTCATCGGCAACCGCTCCAGCGGCCGGATGGGGATCGCCCTGGCCGCCGCCGCGGCGAAGCGTGGGGCGGAGGTGACGCTGGTCGCCGCCAACGTCTCGCTGCCGGCGCCGGCCGGCGTCCGCCGCCTCGACGTCGAGACCGCCGCTCAGCTGGCGGACATCGCCGGTGAAGAATTCGCCCGCACCCATGTCCTGCTGATGGCCGCGGCGCCGGCCGACTTCCGCGCCGCCGCCCCGGCGGAGGGGAAGCTGCAGCGCTCGGGCTCGCTGGATCTCTCGCTGGAGCCGACCGAGGACATCCTCGCGGCGCTCGCCTCGCGCCGATCCGAGGGGCAGACGATTGTCGGCTTCGCCGCCGAGCACGGGGGAGAGGCGGTCGACCGCGCGCGCGGCAAGCTGCAGCGCAAGGGCGCCGACATGATCGTCCTCAACGACGTCTCCGACCCGGAGATCGGCTTCGAGAGCGAGCGCAACGCCGTCACGCTGATCACCGCAGAGGCCGAGACCGAGGTCCCGATCGCCTCCAAGGACGATGTGGCGGAGGCGATCCTGGATGAAATAGCTCGCTTGCGGGCGAAAGCAGGCCGGTCGGCGGCTTGAGCGGGCTATACTGATTTCAAGCTTTTCTGTCCCCTATGCGTGTCGAGAAGTGGGCCTGGCCCACTTTTTTTACGCCTCCACCCCAAAAATCCAGGCATGACCGACCCCACCGAGCAAGACCTTCAGCAGGAGCTGTCCGGGCTGGACCCGGCGATCGACCTCGTCGCCCTCGAGAAACCGAGGAACGACGCGCTGCGGCTTTTCATCGATCACCCCGCGGGGGTCGATCTCGCGCTCTGCGAACGGGTCACCCACCACCTGACGCACCTGCTGGTCGATTATTCGCTGGAGGTCTCTTCGCCTGGTCCCAAGTACAGCCGCAACGCCACCGCTTCCGAGAGCAAGGAGTCCCCGCAGTGACCAAAGAGATCGTCGACGCAGTCAAAGCGCTCGAGCAGGAGAAGGGAATCTCAGCCGACAAGCTGATGGACGCCCTCGAGGACGCCCTCCTCTCGGCTTACAAGAAGACGCCCGGAGCGGCGAAATACGCGCGCGTCGACCTCGACCACGAGACCGGGGACTTCCGCGTCTTCGAACTGATCCTGCCTCCCGAGCTGGAGGAGAAGCTGCTGGCCGAGGCCGCCGAGCTGCAGGAGGAGCCCGAAGTCGATCCGGAGACCGGCGAACTGAAAGAGCCGGAGGACCCCGAGCTCGACCCGGAGATGATCGCCCCCTACGAGGACCAGATCGAGACCAGAGACGTCACCCCCGACGACTTCGGCCGGATCGCCGCCCAGACCGCCAAGCAGGTGATCCTGCAGCGGATCCGCGAGGCCGAGCGGCAGATGATGTACGACGAGTACCAGGACCGGGTCGGCGAGCTGATCACCGGCATCATCCAGCAGTCCGACAAGCGCTACACGCTGGTCCAGCTGCGCGAGCGGGTCGAGGCGCTGCTGCCGAAGTCAGAGCAGGTCTACAACGAGCGCTACGACCACGGGATGCGAGTCAAGGCCGTGATCACCGACGTCTCCGACTCGACCAAAGGCCCGGCGATCGTCGTCTCCCGCCGCAGCCCGGAGCTGATCAAAAGCCTGTTCGAGCTCGAGGTGCCGGAGATCGCCGACAAGCTGGTCGAAATCGTCGGCGTCGCCCGCGAGCCCGGCTACCGCTCGAAGATCGCCGTCGTCTCCCACGCCGACGGGGTCGACCCGGTCGGCGCCTGCGTCGGCCCGCGCGGCTCGCGCGTGCGGATGGTCGTCTCCGAGTTGCGCGGCGAGAAGATCGACATCATCCCTTACAACGAGGAGCCCGCCCGCTTCGTCGCCAAAGCGCTTTCGCCGGCGCGCGTGCGCGAGGTGATCGTCGACGACGAGGAGCGCCAGGCGACGGTGATCGTCCCCGACGACCAGCTCTCGCTGGCGATCGGCCGCGACGGCCAGAACGCCCGCCTCGCCGCCCGCCTGACCGGCTGGCGCGTCGATATCAAGTCCGAGACCGAGTTCGCCTCCGAAGAACACGAGGTCGAGGTCGAGGGCGAGGAACAGTTCGACGGCCGCTGCATGGCGGTGCTCTCGAACGGGCGTCGCTGCCCGAACGCGGCCCTGCCCGGCTCGACCTACTGCGGCCTCGAGCCGCACCAGGCGCTCTCGCGGTTCGAGACCAGCCAGGTCGCGGTGCTCGCGAACCTATCCGAGACCGAGGTGGCAATCCTCGCCGACCCCGACGCCGACGAAGGTCAGGTGTCGGAGATCGTCGAGCGGGCTTTGGCGAACTTCGTCGAGCAGGACCAAGGCGCTGAGCCGGCGGGCCCCGATGAGGAGGAGTCGGCTGACGAGGTTGCGACCGAGGAGGCCATAGAAGAGGACATCGCCGAGGAGGCTCGCGAAGCCGAGGAAGTGGATGGCGAGACGCTAGGCGAGGATGCGGAAGTCGCCGAGGAGGCGGAGCAGGCTTAGTGGCCAAGAAACGGGTTCACGAGATCGCGAAAGCGCAGGGCGTCAGCTCCAAGGAGCTGCTCGCAGCGCTGAAAGCGGCCGGGGTGGAGGCGAAAGCCGCCGCCTCCAGCGTCGAGGAGGCCGACGCCCTGAAGGCGATCTCGGCCGCGAAAGGCAACGGTGGCGCCGCGCCGGCCAAAGCGGCTCCGAGCGCCGCGAAAGCGGCACCGGCAGAGCAGCAGGCACCCGCGGCGGCGAAACCCGCCGCCAAGCCCGCTGCCGCGAAAGGCCCGCAGACCTCGACCAAGCCGGTCCGCGCCGGCGGCGCCCAGCAGGGCGGCGGCGGTGCCGGGGGTGGGGCGTCTTCGAAAAAACGCCGCGTGGTGATCGATTCGCAGGCCTCCCGCCGCGAGCAGCCCGGCGGCGGTCCGCCGCCGCAGCGCCCGCCGCGTCGCCGCGGTGGCCGCCGTCGCCGCCCGCTGCTCGAGGAGCCGCCGGCGTCCCCGGCGACGCCCGCCGAGCCCGAGGCGACCAAGGTCAACTCCGGCGCCACCGTGCGCGAGGTCGCCGAGTCGCTGGGCCTGGCCCCGGCCGAGGTGATCAAAAAACTGATGATGATGGGCGAGATGGCGACGCTGACGCAGACCCTCACCGACGACTCGGTGAAGGCGATCGCCGACGAGTACGACCGCAAGGTCGAGATCGTCCACGCGGCCGACGAGGAGCCCGAGGAGCCGCAGTTCGCCGACGCCGACGAGGACCTGGTCGACCGCCCACCGGTGGTGACGATCATGGGTCACGTCGACCACGGCAAGACCTCGCTGCTGGACGCGATCCGCGAGACCGAGGTCGCCGCGGGTGAGGCCGGCGGCATCACCCAGCACATCGGCGCCTACCAGGTTCACCACGACGAGAAGACGATCACCTTCCTCGACACCCCGGGCCACGCCGCCTTCACCGCGATGCGCGCCCGCGGCGCCAAGGTCACCGACGTGGTCGTGGTCGTGGTCGCCGCCGACGACGGCGTCATGCCGCAGACCAAGGAGGCGATCGACCACGCCCGCGCCGCCGACGTGCCGATGCTGATCGCCGTCAACAAGATCGACAAAGAGGGAGCCAACCCGGAAAAGGTCCGCGGCGAGCTCGCCGCGGAGGGGATCTCGCCGGAGGAGTGGGGAGGCGACACCGTCTTCTGCGAGGTCTCGGCGAAGACCCACGAAGGCCTCGACAACCTGCTGGACATGATCCTTCTCGTGACCGAGCTGGAGGAGCTCTCCGCCAACCCGAACGCGCCGGCTTCGGGTCACGTGATCGAGTCCCAGCTCGATCCCGGCCGCGGCCCCGTGGTCACCGTCCTGGTCGAGCGCGGCACCCTGCGCGTCGGCGACTCGCTGGTCGCCGGTCCCCAGTGGGGTCGCGTCCGCGCGATGCAGGACTTCACCGGCAGGGCGGTCGCCGAGGCGGTGCCGGGGATGCCGGTCGAGGTGCTCGGCTTCGACGGGGTCGCCGACGCCGGCGAGTTCGTGCAGACGGTCGAGGGCGACCGCCAGGCGCGACAGATGGCCGGAGAGCGGGCCCACCGCCTGAAAACCGAGGCGCTTGCCCGTCGCCAGGGCCGCAAGGTCAGCCTCGACGAGGTCTTCGCCCGCGCCCAGGAGGGCGAAATCAAGGAGCTCAACATCGTCCTCAAGGCCGACGTCGCCGGCTCCCTGGAGGCGCTGCAGGACGAGCTCGCGAAGGTGCCCCAGGAACGGGTGGCGATCAACATCATCCACTCGCAGACCGGCGGCATCAACGAGTCCGACGTGATGCTCGCCTCGGCCTCCGACGCGATCATCATCGGCTTCAACGTGCGGCCCCTGCTCGACGCGAAACGG
>DASURF010000030.1:0-42789 GCA_036280195.1 Solirubrobacterales bacterium
GCGGGCGATGGTGACGCCGTCGTTGGTGATCGTCGGCGCGCCGAACTTTTTGTCGAGCACGACGTAGCGGCCTTTGGGGCCGAGGGTGACCTTGACGGCGTTGGCGACGGAATCGACGCCGGCCTGCAGGGCCCCCCTTGCCTCCTCTGCGTACTTCAGCTCCTTGTGAGCCATCTGTTCCTAGTCCTCCTTGGTTGCGTAAGTGCGGGTGGGGATCAGCCGACCTTGGCCAGGACGTCCGACTCGCGCAGCACCAGCAGTTCGTCGCCCTCGACGGTCACCTCGGTGCCGCCGTACTTGGAGTAGAGGACCTCGTCCCCCTCCGCGACGTCGAGCGGAATGCGCTTCTCGCCGTCCTCGTCCCATTTGCCGTCGCCGACGGCCACGACCTGACCCTTCTGCGGCTTCTCTTTGGCCGTGTCCGGGAGGACGATGCCGCTTGCGGTCGTCTCCTCCTCCTCGATCGGCTTGACGATCAGCCGGTCCCCGAGGGGCTTCAGCTTCATCCGTGAACCTCCGTAATCGGTGTGGTGGTGTTGAAAGTTGAGAAATCGCCGTTCTAGAGCCGAATTCGAACTCTTGTGGCGGTTGGCACTCTCAGGGGGAGAGTGCCAACAGACTGAAAGATAGCGAGAAGACGCCGCCGGTCAAGGCGGCGTCGCCACGATGACGCTAATCCGAGGCCAAGAGGCGGCAGCCGAGCAATTCGGCAATTCCCTCGCCGCCACGGCGCATGACCCAGTCGTGGTTCCACTCGAAAGCCGGCCGCAGCAGGGGCGCGAAGAGGTTCATCCACGCCTTGGTCGTCCGCACGTTCCACTCGTAGAGGACCGCGGTGACCCCGTCCTGCTCGTAGAGGCGCCAGCGCCCGGTGCCCTCCAGCTCGCCGACCGCCCGGCCCTCCATCAGCGTCGGATGCTCGACCCGGGTCGTCGTCACCTCGAAGGAGACGCGGTAGGGCAGCAGGCTCTTCCAGACCATCCGCGAGACGCTGCCGAGGCCGTTGGCGTTGCCTCCCGCCCGCAGCTCGGTCGCCTCCTCCACCCCGCGCCACCAGCGCGGCCAGTTCGCCTGGTCGTGGATCGCCTCCCAGACCGGCTCGCGCGGGGACTCCAGCAGCCAGGTCGTGAGGAAGGCGTATTCGGCCATCAGTTGTGGTGCGGCGTCTCCCCGTTGCCGAGGTGCGCTCGCGGCGGCTCGACGATCTGCGAGAAGCGGATCACGGTGACGACGTCGCTGGCGACGACCGGGCGGCTGTAGATCTGTTCGAGGAAGTTGATCTCGTCCTCGAGACGGCGGAACTCAGGGTTGTCGTGCTCGATATCGCGGCGGGTCAGCTCGTCGAGCCGCTTGACCTCGACGTCGTCGATCACTGCGGTGAAGATCTTCTCCCGCGGGCTGTGGCGGAACCCGACCGTGATCCAGACGACCTGGCCGCGCTCGTACTTGTTGCTCTTGTCGCCGAGCCGGATGGTCGCGGTCTTGCGGCCGCGCTTCAGCTGGTCGACGAAGACCGCCGAGTAGAAGTTCAAGACGTAGATGCCACCTCGCATGCGCGGAGCGAGCGTATATGAGAGAGCGATTCGCGAGGAGTTGGACGCACGTACGAACATCGCGGACGAGTATTTGGGTGATTTTCTGAGCGGTTCAGGTTTTGGGCATCACAACCGATGCCCCAACACATGCCAGTCACGCTCAGAACTTTCCGCCTGTCCGCGCTCACCCTCTTCGCGATTCTCTCGCTCTTCGTCTTCGCCGCCCAGGCGCAGGCGCTCAAGTGCGACGGCAAGAAGGTGACGATCAAAGGCACCGCCGGCGACGACAAGATCGTCGGCAAGAAGGCCAGCGACGTGATCTGGGGCGGCGGTGGCGACGACACGATCACCGGCGGCCCGAACGGCAACGACACGATCTGCGGTGGCCCCGGCAACGACTCGATCAACGGCGGCCGCGGCTACGACTCTCTGCACGGCGAAGGCGGCGACGACGACCTCGAGGGCGACACCGGCTCCGACATGGTCGACGGCGGCGATGGCAACGACCTCGTTTCCGGTGGCAAAGGCGGCGACGGCCTCCACGGCGGTGGCGGCGACGATGTCGTCATCGGCTACAAGGGCCCCGACAAGCTCAGCGGCGGTGGCGGCAACGACTACGTCGACGGCCAGCAGGGCAGCGACAAGATCGACGGCGACGGTGGGGACGACAAGCTGCTCGGCGACAAGGGGAATGACCGGATCGGCGGCGGCGCCGGCTTCGACCACATCGAAGGCGGCCCCGGCGACGAGCCCGAGCTCAACGGCGGGAGCGACGCCGACGAAGTCTTCGGCGGCGCCGGCATCGACCACGCCGACGGCGGTCCCGGCGACGGCGACATCGTCCGCGGCGACGCCGGCACCGACACCCTGGACGGCGGCGAGGGCGCCAACGACATCGTCTCCTACGCCAGCGCCACCCGCAGCGGCGTGATCGTCAGCCTCGCCGCCAACAAGGCCAAAGGCGACGGCCACGACGACCTCGGCGGCTTCGAGGACGTGGTCGGCTCGCCGCAGGGCGACACGATCGTCGGCAACGGGCTGCAGAACCGCATAGACGGCGGCGTCGGCGACGACAACCTGCAGAGCGGTGGCGGCGGTGGCCATGCCTTCGGCGGACCCGGCAGCGACAACTGCGACGGCTTCACGGCCGAGACCTCCTGCGGTCCCGAACCAGCCCCGCCCGGCAACATGGCCTTCGGCATCCTCAACCTCGGCCTCGACGGCTCCAGTCTGATCATCCAGGGCAGCCCGGGCAACGACGACCTCCGGGTCTCCTTCGGCGACGCCCTGATCATCTCCTCGGGCCAGCCGATCTTCGCCGGCGACGGCTGCCAGTCCACCAACCCCAACACCCTGGTCTGCGGCGGCGCCGTGCCGCCGCTGATCGTCGTCACCGGCGGCAGCGGCAACGACACCGCCTCGATCGACCCCAGCGTCCCCGGCGGCGCCAAAGTCCGGATCAACGGCAACGCCGGCGACGACCACCTCGTCGGCGGCAACGGCGAGGACGTGCTGGAAGCGGGCGAGAACTACAACGGCCCGGACTTCGGGCACGACGTGCTCGAGGGGAACGGCGGCAGCGACGTCCTCTATGGCGATCCCGGCGGCGACAACCTGCTGGGCGGCAACGGCAACGACCTGCTCGTCAACTCGGTCGTCACCTGCCAGGGCCACACCTACGACGGCGGCAGCGGCGAGGACACCGTCTCCTACGCGCGCTCCAACGACAACCTGCGGGTCGCCCTCGGCGGCAGCGGAGGCCCTCCCGGCTGCGGCAACGAGGACCGGGTCCTCGGCAACAACGAGAGCCTCGAGGGATCCGACGGCCCTGACGTCCTGGTCGGCGACGGCGGCTCGAACAGCTTCATGGGCCACATCGGCAGCGACGTGATGATCGGCAAGGGCGGCAGCGACTTCTTCGAAGCGCTCGACGGCCAGCGCGACAAGATCCTCTGTGGCGGGGGCGGCGACGACGTCGTCAAGGACGGCAAGGACGTCACCGTCGGCTGTTGAGCGCGGCGCCGCGACGCACCCTTATTCGCCGAACCCCTCCTCGCCGATCAGCGGCACGAAGCGGCAGGGCCCGATCGTCTCGCTGACGATCTCCTCGCCCTGGCGGCGCAGAACGGTCAGCAGGTCGGCCTCGCCGGAAGCGATCGGGACCACCAGCCGCCCACCCTCGGCGGTTTGATCGAGCAGCGCCGGCGGCGCCGCCGGGGCGGTGGCGTGGACCGCGATCGCGTCGAAGGGCGCCCGGTCCGGGACGCCGAGGCTGCCGTCGCCGACCACCAGCTCGACGTTGGCGATGCCGAGGGAGCTCAGCACCTCGGCGGCGGCGTCGGAGAGCCCCGCGTGCCGCTCGATGCTGACCACGTGGTCGGCGAGCAGCGAGAGCACTGCAGCCGAGTAGCCGGAGCCGGTCCCCACCTCGAGCACGAGCTCCGAGCCCGTCAGCCGCATCGCCTGGCAGATCGCGGCGACGATCCACGGCTGCGAGATCGTCTGCTCTTCGCCGATCGTCAGCGCCGAGTCGGCGTAGGCGCGGTCGCGCACCGCCGCGGGCACGAACTCCTCGCGCGGCACCGCTTCCATCGCCGCCAGAACCCGCTCGTCGCCGATCCCGCGCCGCCGCAGCTGCTGCTCGACCATCCGGGCGCGCTGGGCGGAGAAGTCGGTCACCCTCAGTAGATGTAGTTGCGCAGCTTCTCCGGCTCGAGGACGGTGACGCGGCCGCGGCCGGAGCGGACGACGCCGGCGCGCTCCAGCTCGGCGAGGAAGCGGCTGACCGACTCGCGCGAGGTGCCGGCGAGCTGGGCAAGATCCGTCTGGTTCATCTGGATCGTCACCTCTTCGGTCGGATCGCCGTCGCCGTCGCCGGCCTCGCGGCTGAGCTGGGCGAGGATCCCGGCGACGCGGCTCGGCACCGTCTGGAAGGACTGGCGCGAGAGGCGGACGTTGGCGGCGCGCAGGCGGCGCACCAATCCGGCGACCAGCTTCAGCGAGATCTCCGGGTGGCGGGCGAGCAGGGCGCGCACGTCGTTGGCGGGCAGCGCGAGCAGCTCGCCCTCGGTCAGCGCCTCGGCGCTGGCCGAGCGCTTGTCGCCGTCGAGCATCGCCAGCTCGCCGAAGATCTCACCCGGGCCGAGGGTGGCGAGGGTGATCGCCCGGCCGTCGGAGTGTTCGCGGGTGACACGGAAGCTGCCCTCTTTGACGATGTAGCAGGCGTCGGAGTCGTCGCCCTCGTGGAAGACCCGGGTGCCGGCGGGAAAGGTGCGCGGGACGGCGACGTGGGAGAAGCGCTCCAGCTCCCCCTCCTCCAGGTCGGCGAAGAGCGTCACGCTCTTCAGCAGCTCGACCGCGGTCTGATCTGCCTCAGGCACTGCACCGATTATGGCAATGGTTTGGTCAGGGAGCCGAAGATCGGCCCGGCTGGCGACGACGAAGCCACTCGGCGAGGAGCGGATCGAGGAGATAGGGATGCCCTTTCTCGTCCTCACCGACCAGCTGCTGATCGGTCACAAGGCGCAGGAGGGCGTCGCGGAGGCTCGAGCGAGGGATCCGATGCTGCTCGGAGACGATGCTCCCAGCCGGGGCCTGCCCATCGGCAAAGGCAACGAGAACTACCCGCTCGTTGCGATCCAGCCCATCCCAAACCGCTTGATGCGCATCCGCGGTCTCGGTCAAGGCGAGGTCGACGGCCGCCGATGCCGGATCGTCTGCCGATCCACGGTCCAGCAGCTCGTAAAGATGGTGAGCCAACAGAATCGTGCGCTGAGGATGGCCGCCACTGAAGACGAGTAGTTCGTCGACCGCACCCCCGGGGTCGAGGCCCTCGCGCGCCAATATGGCCTCGATGTCCTCCGCCGCCTCGGCCATCGGCAGCGACGGCAGTGCCAAGGGCCTCGCCTGGCCGTAGAACGGACGCTCGTAGTCCGAGAACAACGCCTTCATCAAGGAGGGCTGGCTACCGGCAAAGACGTATGCCGCCGACTCGGCGTGGTACTGGATGACCGAGCGAACGAGGCCGTCGAGGGCATCGTCGGCGACCAGCAGGTCCTGGAACTCGTCAAAGCAGACCACGGTCAGCCCCTCGTTCAGCTCGAATAGCGCCTTCGGCACGTCGAGGAGCTGGAGCAGAGCGGTGCGGGCCTCATCCGCGGCCAGACGTGGAGGCGCCGGAGCGATGCCTACGCCGACGCCAGCCGGCGCCGCGGAGATCCCGAGACGCGCTGCCCAGCGCCTCACGGTCCGCCGTGGGTCCGCCGGTAGCTCACGATACGCGTGAGCGATCCGAGCGGCGACGTCGCCCACGGTCGCGACCTTGGCGAGGTCCACCCGCACCGCCCGATGCCCCGCTTCGCGCATAGCCGCGATGTGGGCTTCGAGCAGACTGCTCTTGCCGAACCGGCGAGGCGCCGCGAGACGGATCGCAACGCGATTTGCGGCCGCGTCCTGCAGAGCCTCGAGCTCGGATCGACGGTCGATGAGATGAGTGCGCGGCACAGGACCCTGGTAGATGAACGGATTCACCGTCCAGGAGTGTACGGGAAATCCGTACAGGGATGTACGGGAAATCCGTGCGTCAGGCGGTTGCGGTGAGTTTCCGCGGGCCGCGGTTGAAGCCGGCGCCGATCAGGGCCTCCTCGTGGCCGGAGCCGATCACCGCCTCGCCGTCGAGCTTCTCGACCGCGAGCTTGGGCAGGTGGCCGGCGCTGACCGCGTCGGCCAGGGCGCGCATCGCCTCCTCCAGCTCGGTGCCGGCGAGCGGCTTCAGGCGCAGGAGGCCGCGGCCGCCGCGCTCGACGAAGACCAGCGGCTCACCGTCGCGCAGCAGCAGGTGGGCGCCGGGGGTGCGGCCGGGACGGCGGCCGCCCTCCAGCTTCGGCCAGGGCAGCGAGGCGCCGTACGGGTTGGCCGGGTCGGTGGCGGCGAGGACCGTGAAGGTGCCGTCGGCTTCGGGCAGCGAGCGCAGGCGCTCGACCGCGCCGGGGAGGGCGAACTGGGCGCCGCCCAGGCCCTCGACGAAGTAGCCGCGACGGGCGGTGCCGAGCAGCTCGAGGTTGCCGAGCTCCCCGTAGAGGGTCGAGAAGCCGCCGGGGATGCCCTCGGCCAGCACCGTCTCACGGGTGACGATCCCGTAGCGCTCGAGCATCAGCTCGGCGGTGGCGCGGAGCTTGGCGCCGGGACCCGGCGCGTTGGCGAACAGCGGCGCGGTCAACGACCAGCGGCCCTGGACGGCGGCGCCGGTGGTGCTCCGGCGGCGGGCGAAGCGGCGGCCGGGGCGTTCCGAGGGCGGCACGGCGCGCAGGCGCGGCGCCCGCAGCGGCGCGAAGGCGTCGTTGGTCACCTCTCCCGTCCAGGCGAGGTCCCAGAGGGCGTTGTGGATGTCCTCGGCCGGGTGTTCGAGGTCGAAGGCGAGGTCGAGCCAGAAGGAGGGGCCGGCGGTAAGGCGCTCGCGGATCGCGTCGTGGACCTCTCCCTTCGGCGACTCCAGCTTCGCGTTGGCCGGCGGCGGGCCGGCAAGGCGCACGTCCTCGCGGAAGTAGAGGGCGACGCGGCCGTCGTTGCGGCCGAGGGCGCCGGCGCCGATCCAGACCAGCTCGCCGCTGGTGCAGAGCTCGTCGAGCCAGCTCTGCGAGTAGGCGCCGAGGCGGCGCGGCAGCACGTCCCCCTCCCAGACTTTCGGCGTCAGCGCCACGCCCTGCAGCGGCACCAGTGCCTCGCGCAGGCGGTCGATCCCGGCGCCGGTGCGGCGAAAGGCGTCGACGTTCTGCCAGCTCGGCAGGAAGCGGGCCAGCTCGCGGGTGTCGGCGGCCTCGACCTCCTTGCGCAGGCGGGCGAGGCTGGCGCGGCGCACCCGGCGCAGGACTTCGGCGTCGCACCACTCGCGCTCGGTCCCGCCCGGCAGCAGCTCGCCGCGGACCAACGCTCCTTCGGCCTCCAGCTCGCGCAGGCCCGGCAGCGGGTCGACGCCGTAGCGCTCGGCCAGCTGCTGGGTCGGGAAGGGGCCGTGGGTGCGGGCGTAGCGGCGGACCAGGGCGCGCATCGCGTCGGGGTGCTCCTCGAGGAAGGTCTCCGGCAGGCCGGGCGGCTCGGGGACGCCGAGCGCGTCGCGGTAGAGGCCGGCGTCCTCGGCGGCGATGTAGCGCTCCTCGCCGGCGACCCGGACCAGGGCGACGCGGCGCTCGGCGACCAGTTTCTCCAGCATCGACCTCGGCGAGTAGCCCTCGGCGACGCGCGCCTCGCACTCCTCCAGGGTGAGGTCGCCGAGGTTGCGCAGCAGCTGCTGCAGGGCGTCGCGGTCGCCGGCGCGGCCAGCCTCGGTGCGGTGCTGGAGCTGGGCCTCGACTTCCTCCAGCGCCTCGGGGTCGATCAGCTCGCGCAGCTCCTCCTGGCCCAGCAGCTCGCGCAGCAGGTCGCGGTCGAGGGCCAGCGCCGCCGCCCGCCGCTCGGCGTTCGGCGTGTCCCCCTCGTACATGTAGGTGGCGACGTAGTCGAAGAGCAGCGAGGAGGCGAAGGGCGAGGCGGTCGGCGTCTCCACCTCGACCAGGGAGAGCGCCCGCGAGTGCAGCTTGCCGAGCAGAGCGGCGAGGGCGGGCAGGTCGAGAACGTCCTGCAGGCACTCGCGGTAGGTCTCGAGGATGACCGGGAAGCGGGGGAAGTCCCGCGCCACTTCGAGCAGGCTCTGGCTCTTCAGCCGCTGCTGCCAGAGGGGGGTGCGCTTGCCCGGGTAGGCGCGCGGGATCAGCAGCGAGCGCGAGGCGTTCTCGCGGAAGCGGGCGCCGAACAGGGCGCTGCCAGAGAGCTCGGAGACGATCAGGTCCTCGATTTCGTCGGGATCGATCAAGACCATGTCGGCCGAGGGCGGCTCGTCGGCGTCGGGGAGGTGGATGACGATCCCGTCGTCGGACCAGATCGCGTCGGCCTCGAGGTCGCGCTCGGCGCGGATCTTGGCGGCCAGCGCCAGGCCCCAGGCGGAGTGAACGCGGCCACCGTAGGGGGAGAGGATGCAGAGGCGCCAGTCGCCGATCTCGTCGCGGAAGCGCTCGACCACGATCGTCTCGTCGGAGGGGACGACGCGGGTCGCCTGCTGCTGCTCGCGCAGGTAGCTGACCAGGTTGTTGGCGGCGCGCTCGTCGAGGTCGTACTCCTTGGCCAGCTCGGCCGGCTCGCGGTTGACCGCCTCGCGGGCGAAGGCGCCGATCGCCCGGCCCAGCTCGGCGGGGCGGCCGATCCCATCGCCCTTCCAGAAGGGGACCGCGCCGGGGGCGCCGGGAGCCGGGGTGACGATCACCCGGTCGCGGGTGATTTCCTCGATCCGCCAGGTGCTGGAGCCGAGCAGAAAGGTCTGGCCGGCGCGGGCCTCGTAGACCATCTCCTCGTCGAGCTCGCCGACCCGGCGGCCGTCGGGCAGGTGGACGCCGTAGAGACCGCGGTCGGGGATCGTGCCGGCGTTGGTGACGACCAGCTGGCGGGCGCCTTTGCGGCCGTGGATGGTGCCTTCGGTGCGGTCCCAGACGATCCGCGGCCGCAGCTCGGCGAAGCGGTCGGAGGGGTAGCGGCCGTCGAGCATGTCGAGCACGTTCTCCAGCTGTTCGCGCGAGAGGTCGTGGAAGGACTGGGTGGAGGTGACGACGCGCTCGACCTCGTCGACCTCCCACTCGTCCAGCGCCGCCATCGAGACCAGGTGCTGGGCGAGGACGTCGAGGGGGTTCTGCGGGATCGTCGTCTCCTCGATCTCGGCCTCGCGCATGCGGCGGGCGACGACCGCGCACTCGAGCAGGTCGCCGCGGTATTTGGGGAAGATCCGGCCTTTGGAGACTTCGCCCATGCGGTGGCCGGCGCGGCCGATCCGCTGCAGGCCGCGGGTCACCGACTTCGGCGACTCGACCTGGATCACGAGGTCGACGGCGCCCATGTCGATGCCGAGCTCCAGGGAGCTCGTCGCCACGAGGCAGGGCAGCTCGCCGGACTTGAGCATCTCCTCCACTACGGAGCGCTCCTCGTGGGAGAGCGAGCCGTGGTGGGCTCGGGCTATCTCGACGTACGGATTAGGGACGGGGGCGTCGTGGCCCGCGGGTCCTGTCTCCGATTCCGGGCTCTCCCTAGCGGGAGAGTCCTCGGAATCGTCGCCACCCGCGGGAGGGGCGCTTGGTTCCTTACCCCCAGCGTGGCCGGCTTGCTCGGTTGCCGGGAGCTCCTGTTCGCCTTCTCCGTTGGCCAGCTCGTTGAGGCGCTTGGCCAGGCGCTCGGCGGCTCGGCGGTTGTTGACGAAGATCATCGTCGAGGTGTGTTCTTGGACCAGCTCGAGGAGCTTGGGGTAGATGGCGGGCCAGATCGAGCGGACGTGGGCTGAGGGCTCGATTTCGGTCGGCGGCGGGCCGTCCTCGCTCGGGTAGGCGGGCGCCCCCGGATCGGCCATGTCCTCCACCGGCACCACGATCTCCAGGTCCAAAGCCTTCTTCTGCCCCGCATCCACAATCCGACAGTTCCTCTTCGGCCCCACAAGGAACTGACCGATCCGCTGCAAAGGCCTCTGGGTGGCCGAGAGACCGATTCGCTGGATGCCCTGCCGGTCTGACGTATCTGCGGCGGGTGGCGACGATTCCGAGGACTCTCCCGCTAGGGAGAGCCCGGAATCGGAGACAGGACCCGCCGCCCCCAACGCATGGTCCTGCACCCATCGATCCAACCGCTCCAAGGTCAGCGCCAGGTGCGACCCCCGCTTGGTCTGGGCAACAGCATGGATCTCGTCGACGATCACCGCTTCGACCCCGGTGAGGATGTCCCGCACGCTGGAGGAGAGCATCAGGTACAGCGACTCGGGCGTGGTGATGAGGATGTCGGGCGGGGTTTTCGCCATCGCCCGGCGTTCTTTCTGCGAGGTGTCGCCGGTGCGCAGGCCGACGGCGATCTCGGCGCCGATTCCGCGCAGCGGCGCCCGCAGGTTGCGCTCGATGTCGTAGGAGAGCGCTTTCAGCGGCGAGACGTAGACCAGCTTGACCCCGGTCCCCAGCGAATCCGAGCGGGCCAGCTTGTCGATCCCCCAGAGGAAGCTGGCGAGCGTCTTCCCCGACCCGGTCGGGGCGCAGATCAGCGCGTGCTCACCGCTGGAGATCGCCTCCCAGCCGCCGGTCTGCGCGGGCGTGGGCCCCTCGAAGGAAGCCTCGAACCAGCGCCGCGTCGCGGCGCTGAACGGCGCCAGCGGATCAGATTTCTTACTCGTTTTCGCCCTAGAAGCCAACCCACCGATCTTACGCAGATCGACGGGTCGGCTTTAGACGGGCGCTACGGGGTTCCGCCGGCGAACTTGACGTATTCGAACCAGGACTTGCGCGGGGTGAAGCCGGGGGCGAAGAGGCCCGAGTGGCTGCAGAAGTTGCAGGCGCCGGGGGCGTCGTCGACCGAGAACCAGTAGACGCTCTTCACTTTCCATTTCGCCTGCTTGCTGCGCAGGGTCGTGAACGAGGTGCGCAGTTCGCGCGCCTGGCCCGCCGGTCCTTTGGCGAACTGGTTGCTGCTGCTGGCCGGACCCGCGCTCCAGCCGAGCTCGGTGATCCAGAGGCCCTTGCCCGCGTCGCCGTGGGCGGCGAGGACTTTGCGGAATTCTTCGGTCACGCCGGGAAGTTCGCTGGCCCGGATCGTGTAGGGGTGCAGGGCGGCGCCGTTGTACCTGGTCTTCAGGCCCGGCGTCGACCGGTACATCCGGTCGACGAAGTCGCTGGCGTACCAGTTGAGGCTTTTGTGCTTGCCGGTCTTGGCGTTGCGAGCGCCTTTGGGACGCGAGAAGAGGCCGGCGAGGATCACCTGCGCCCCCGGATCGGCCGCTTTCAGCGCCGTGTAGGAGAGCTTCACCAGCTTCCCGTATTCGCCCGGATTCGGTTTGGCGATGAAGTACTTGAAGTTGGGCTCGTTCCAGATCTGCCAGTTGCGGATCGGCCGTTTCGGCACGCCGGGGTGTTCGGACCAGAAGCTGCCGGTCGGGCCGTAGCGGGCGACCGCCGCGGTGAGGAGATTGACCCAGCCGGTGCGGGCGGCGCCGCTGACCGGGAGGCGGGCCGGCGCCACCAAACCGCCGGCACCGGGGACCTTCTTGGCCGGAATCGCCCACTCCGGGGCGCCGGTAAGGAAGGGCAGGATCTTGATCCCCGCTTTGGCGGCCTCTTCGACCTGGTTGTCGAAGCCGCTCCAGTCGAGGCTGCTTTCGTTGCTCGGCTGGACTCCCGCCCAAGCCAGAGGGATACGCATGCTTTCGACGCCGCCACGGCTCAGCCGCTGGACCTTTTCGGCATCCAGGTGACTCTGCGGCACCACTCCCCAGAATCCCGCCGGCAGCGCCTGCGCCGAGGCGGCGAAGACCGCGAAGGTGGCCATCAGAGTGAGTGCCAGGGTCCAGGCACGCAGCATCCTGCTCATCAACTCGCTCCTTTTCGACATCGACTTAGCTCGCCTCGGGGGGCGAGACGCGGGAGCCGGGGTCGCCCTGCCGGCGCTGCCGGTAGAGGAAGGCCCCGATCGAGATCGCGGCGAGAACCGCGATCGCTATGAGGATCGGCACCAGCGGTGACGATCCGTCGTCGGATTCACTTGAAGTCGGCGACAGGCTGGTGGCAAGCGGCTTGCCGCCCCCGACGCCGTTCTCTGCAGTCTTTGAGCCATTTGCGGCCGTGCCGGCGCCGCCGTCGGAGCCTTGGCTAGTCTGGCCGTTGTTGGCCCCGCCGCCCGAGCTCGGACCGTTTCCGCCCGACCCCTGGCCGGTCGGCGCGTTCGACTTGCCCGCTTCGCCGTTTTCCGTGCCGCCGTTGTTCGAGCCACCCTTCTTCTTGGGCGGGGAACTTTCTTCCTGCGGAACGGTTGGAATGTCAGTTTCGTACTGCGGCCCGGTCGCTTCGGCCTGAGCCGCCACCGGAAAGCAAGCAAATGCCAGCAGAGCAAGCATTGAAAGCAGCCAGAGAGCGGGTCGGCCCGAGCTATGGGCGCGGCGGGGGGTCCGAGGCATGGCGCGCAAGGTTAGAGGAATCAGCGGCGCTGATAAGTCCGCCGGCTTTGATGCTCGGGCTGCTCCTGGGCGGCGGTGGTTATTTCCTGACCGAGCGCCACATCGCCGGTCTGGCCGTATGGCTGGTGCTGGCCGCCCTGCTCGCGCTCGGCGCCGCGGGGAAGGCAAACCTCGGCCGGCCCTTCTACTGGGCGACGGGACTGCTAGGAGGACTGGCTCTTTTCTCGGCATTCTCATCTCTCTGGTCCGGGTCCATGGAGCTCAGCGTGATCGAGGCCGACAGGGTCCTGGTCTATCTCGGCTTCTTTCTCGCCGCTTTTCTCATCGCCCAAACCGACCAAAGGCGCCAACGTTTCGCTGAAGGGATCGCAATTGCGCTGATCGGTGCAGCGGTCCTGGCCCTGGCGAGCCGCCTCCTGCCCCACGTCTTCGAGCTCGGAGCGGGGCCGGGAAGCGGCCCCAGACTGGGATATCCCTTCGGATACTGGAACGCGAACGGGCTCGCTTTCGGGATCGGCGCGGCGCTCTGCCTGTGGCTGAGCCGCCGCTCGCTGACCCCGGCGCTGCGCTGGACGGCTGTTGGAGCGCTGCCGGTTCTCCTCCTCGCGCTCTACTTCACCTACTCGCGCGGCGGCCTGCTCAGCCTGCTGATCGCCTGCGGCTGCCTGATGGTCCTCTCCCACGACCGTCTCTGGCTGCTGGGGACGCTGGCGATCGGCGCCCTGGGGACGCTGCCGGCGGTGCTGGCGGTGCAGGCGCGGCGCTCCCTGGCCGACAACTTCCCCGACCAGGCGGCGGTCGACCAGGGGGTGACGGTCCTCCTCGTCCTCCTCGCCGGGGTCGCCCTCGCCCTCCTCCTCTACGCCGGCCTGCGATACCTGGAGAAGCGCGGCGGCGCCGTCACCGGGAAAGCGCTGGCGCTCTCGCGCGACCGGCGCCTGCTGCAGGCGCTCGGCGTGCTCGCGGCGTTGCTGGCGATCGGCGCTGCGGTCGCGGTCGGCGGTCGCGCCTGGGACCAGTTCACGGAATCCGACGTCCAGGTCTCCAAGCCCGAGGAACGGATCTTCGAGCTGAGCAGCGCCAACCGCGACGAATTCTGGCGGGTCGCGGTCGACGCCTTCGAAGAAAAGCCGGTGCTCGGTCAGGGGGCGGGGACCTACCGCTTCTCCTGGGACGAACTGCGCGACGTCAAGGTGCCGGTGCTCGACGCGCACTCGCTCTACCTGGAGGCGTTCGCCGAGCTGGGGGTGGTCGGCGGCCTGGTCGTGCTCGGGCTGGTCGGCACCCTGTTGTGGACCGGGTTCGCCGCCTGGCGCGGAGCCGTCGGCGGGCGCCGGGAGCTGCACGCCGTCCTCTTCGCCGCCTGCCTCGCCTTCGCGGTCGGCGCCGCGATCGACTGGTTCTGGGAGATCGCCGCCGCGGGGGCGATCTTCTTCCTCGCCGCCGGCGCCCTGGTCGCCGCCCGCTGCGGACAGCTCGCCAGGGCTCACGCCGAGACCGACGGCCAGGGGCAGGAGCGGCGGCGCTTCGGCCTCACCGTCGCCGGCCTGGCGCTGGCCTGGATCGTCGCCCTCGCCCTGGTCGGGCCGCTGCTGGTCGACCGCGAGATCGACGCCAGCAACGCCGCCGCGGCCGACGGCAACCTGCCCTCGGCGATCGACCACGCCGAGACGGCGCGCTCGATCGAGCCCTGGGCCGCCACCCCCTACCTGCAGCTGGGTCTGCTGGCCGAGACCCAGGGCGACTACGCGACCGCCGCCGACCGCCTCGGCCAGGCGATCGACCGCGAGGAAGACAACTGGCAGCTGTACTACCTGCGGGCGCGGGTCGAGGGCAAGGCGGGCGACGAGGCCGCGGCCAGGTCCGACCTGGAGGAAGCGCAGCGGCTGAACCCGCAGGAACAATGCCTGCAGGAAGGGTTTGAAGGGTGCGGATGACGATGAGCCAGGCACCCGACACCAGGCGCGAGACGCAGCAGGCGGCAGCCGAGGCGTCGGCGCCGGTCCGGGTCGAGGGCCACGGCCCCGACGAGTCCCGCCGCCGCGGAGCGCTGCTGCGGCGCCTGCTGGCGCTCGGCGACTGGGGGTCGCTGCTGGCCTCGCTCTGCATCGTCACCGCAACGACGACCGCGACCGACGTCGGCGTCTTCTTCTGGGCGGTCCTCTTCAGCCCCTCATGGGTGATCGTCGTCAAGCTCCACGGCCTCTACGACAACGACCATCGCCGGATCCGCCACAGCACGCTCGACGAGCTGCCCTCGCTGATCTCGGCCACGGTGCTCGGCACCCTGGTCCTCGACGCGCTGCTGGCGCTGAGCCCGGCCGGCCCGTTCTCGCCCGCCAGCGCGATCGCCGTCGGCGTCGGCGCCTTCCTGATCGGCTTCGTCCTGCGCGGCATCATCCGCTTCGGATTCCACCGCCTCACCGGCCAGGCGACGGGGCTGGTGATCGGCCCGGCCAAGGCGGTCGACATGGTCGCCCGGCGCGTCTCCACCCACCCGGAGACCCGCTTGCAGCTGGTCGGCTACCTCTCGCCCGAGGCGGAAGGCGAGGCGACCGAGCTGCCGCGGCTGGGCGCGCCCGCCGACATCTCCAGCATCGCCCGCGAGCTGGCGATCGAGCGGGTGGTGGTGACCGAACAGGAGATGAGCAAGCTCGACGCCGAGCGGTTGATCGAGGAGTGCAAGGCCGCCGGCCTGGCGCTCACCTTCCTCCCCCAGCACTACGGCCTGCTGGGGCCGGGGATCGAGCTGAACCGCCTCGCCGAGCTTCCCGTCCTCGACTTCCGCTTCAGCGACCCGCCGCGCTCGACGCTGGCGATGAAGCGGCTGATGGACGTGGTCGTCTCCGCCGTCCTCCTCGTCCTGCTCTCGCCGCTGCTGCTGGCGGTGGCGCTCTGGATCCTGCTCGACGACGGCCGGCCGGTCTTCTTCCGCCAGCGCCGCGCCGGCAAGGACGGGGCGCCGTTCACGATGGTCAAGTTCCGCACCATGGTCACCGACGCCGAGCAGCGGCTGCCGGAGCTGGTCGACATCGCCAACCTCGACCAGCCGGCCTTCAAGATCCCCGACGACCCCCGGGTCACCCGCAGCGGCCGCCGGCTGCGGCGGACCAGCATCGACGAGGTGCCGCAGCTGTTCAACGTCCTGCGCGGCGAGATGTCGCTGGTCGGGCCGCGGCCCGAGGAGGAGAGCGTCGTCGCCCTTTACGACGAGCGCCAGCGCGGCCGCCTGGCGGTGAAGCCGGGGATGACCGGGCCGATGCAGGTCTACGGCCGCAGCGACCTCACCTTCGAGGAGCGGCTGGCGATGGAGCGCGACTACCTCGACAACCTCTCCCTGCTGACCGACCTCTCGATCCTGATCCGGACCCCGCGGGCGATGTTCCGCGGCGAAGGCGCCTACTAGAAGCGCCGGCAAGCCGGCAAGGGAGGAACCGGACCCATCGCGCCCGCACTCGAGATCGTCGTCGTCAGCCACGGCGCCGAAGCGCTGCTGCGGCGCTGCCTGCGCTCGCTCGAGGAGCACCCGATCTCCGACGGGGAGATGCGGGTCACGGTCGTCGACAGCGGCAGCCCCGACGGCACGCCGGACATGGTCGCCCGCGAGTTCCCCGCGGTGCGGCTGCGGCGCGAGGCGAACATCGGCTTCTCGGCCGCCAACAACCTCGTCCTGCGCGAGAGCGAGGCCGAGGCGGTGCTGCTGCTCAACCCCGACACCGAGGTCTACGCGGGGACGCTCGACGCGGCGCTGGCGCGGCTGCGCTCCGAGCCGCGGATCGGGATGGTCGGGGTGAAGCTGGTGACCGAGAGCGGTGAGCTCGACCACGCCTGCAAGCGCTCCTTCCCGACCCCGCTCAGCGCCCTGGCGCACTTCACCGGAGTCGGCCGCGGCGAGGGCGCCGGCGAGGCGCTGAGCCAGTACCGCGCCACCCACCTCGGCGACGACGAGGCGGGTGAGGTCGACGCCGTCAACGGCGCCTTCATGCTCTGCCGGGCGGAGGCGATCGCCGCGGTCGGCCTGCTCGACGAGGGCTACTGGCTCTACATGGAGGACCTCGACTGGTGCCACCGCTTCTGGGACGCGGGCTGGAAGGTCTTCTACGAGCCCGCCGGGGTGGCCCTGCACGTCAAGGGCGCCTCCAGCGGCGGCCGGCGGGCGCCGCGACAGGAGATCGCCTTCCATCGCGGGATGGGCCGCTTCTACCGCCGCTTCGAGGCCGGCGACCACAACCCGCTGCTGAACGCGGCCGTCTACGCCGGGATCGGCGCCAAACTCGGCCTCGCCCTCGCCCGAACCTCGCTCTCCTCCCGGCCGTGAAAAGGCTGCTGGCGACCCCGGCGGGCCTGGGGCCGGCCCTCGGGGCGGCCGCGCTGGTCGCTCTGCTGACCTGGCGGGTGGGGATGAACCCGCCGGGCCCGGGGCTCGACCCGAGCTGGAACGCCGGCCTGGCGATGGCGACCGAGGGAGGGCTGCAGTTCGGCCGCGAGGTCGTCTTCTCCTACGGGCCGCTCGGCTTCCTGCAGAGCCAGTACATGTTCTACGGCGACCTCGGGGTGATCGCCTTCCTCTTCTCGGCCGCGGTCTACCTCGGCCTCTGCGCGGCGCTGGTCCGGGCGCTGAACCGAGCGCTGCCCCTGCTCGCGACCACGGCGATCGCCTTCGTCCTGCTGGCGGTGCTGCCGCTGCTGGAGCAGTCGCTGCTGCTGGCGGTGCTGGCGGCGCTGTGGCTGCTGGAGGAGGAGCGGCCGCCGCGGGCGCTCGACGCCTTCGTCGTCCTCGGCGCCTCCTTCGCCGCGGTCGAGGCGCTGGTCAAGCTCTCGACCGGGCCGGTGATCGTCGCCGTGCTGCTGCTGGCGCTGGTCGGCGCCCGCGCCGGACGCCTGCGGGTCGCCGCATTCCTCGGCCTCTGCGCCGCCGAGATCGTCCTGCTCTGGCTGGCGACCGGACAGAGCCTGGCGGCGATCCCCGACTTCCTCGACAACACCCGCGAGGTCGTCTCCGGCTACAGCAGCGCGATGATCCGCGAAGTCGACGTCGCCCCCTGGAAGGTGACGGTCGCCTCGATCGCCGCCGCCGCGATCACGGTCGGGCTGGTGGTCGCCTGCGGCGCCGGGCGGTTCCGCGACCGCCGCGCCCGCCGGGCGGCCGCGGCGCTGATGGGGATCGCCGCCTTCACCGTCTTCAAGGAGGGCGTGGTCCGCACCGACGCCGGCCACCTCAGCCTCTTCTTCTCCGCCGCCTGCCTGCTCTGGATCGCGATCCCCTGGACGCCGCAGCGGCGGCTCTGGCTGCTGGCCGGCGCCGGCGCGATCGCCCTGATCGGAATCCCGGTGCGGCCGCCCGGGCTGCCGACCAACCTCGACGCGGCCGGCAATGTGCGTTACGCCTTCGACCAGGTGCGCAACCTCGCCAGCTCCTCGCGGCGGGACGAGGCGATGGCGGTCGGCCGCGCCAACATGGAGGCCACCTACCGGCTCGAGCCCGAGACGCTGGCGGCGCTGCGCGGGCACACGGTCGCGATCGAACCGTGGGAGGCCGGCGTCGCCTGGGCCTACGGGCTCGACTGGGAGCCGCTGCCGGTCTTCCAGAACTACTCCGCCTACACCGCCGGACTCGACCGCGTCAACGCCGAGGCGGTCGAGGACCCCGACGGGCCGGAAAGAATCCTGCGCGAGAACCCGCTGCTGGTCTTCCCCGAGTTCCCGACCCGCGACCTCGACAGCCGCTACTCGGGCTGGGACCCGCCCGAACAGCAGCGGGCGGTGCTCTGCAACTTCGCCCCGGTCCAGACCACCGCGCTGTGGCAGGTGCTGGCGCGGGTGCCCGACCGTTGCGGCGAGCCGCGGCCGGCCGGGGAAGTCGAGGCCGGGGAAGGCGAGACGGTCGCGGTCCCGGCCCCGCGCCGGGGCGAGGTGGTCTTCGCCCGCATCGAGGGCGCCGGGGTCGAAAGGCTGGAACGGATCTCGACCGTGCTCTTCCACGCGCGCGTCCGGCACCTGCTCGTCAACGGCAACGACAGCTACCGGCTGATCCCGGAAACCGCGGGCGACGGGCTGCTCCTGCGCGGCCGCGGCGCTTTCCTCGATCGCAGCGACTTCTCGCCGATCCCGCAGGCGCGGACGCTGGCGCTGACCGGGGCCGGCGACGGTCTCCGATTCGCGTTCTTTCGCATGCAGGTAGCGGAACCGAAACATTCCGCGCCTGCGGGCTCGCTACCGTTCCGTGCTCGATGAAGCGCTTCCTCGCCGTACCTGTCCTCGCCGCCTGCCTGCTGCTCGCCCTCGTGATCGGGGCGCAGTCGGGCTCCGCCAAGCCGACGATCCCCGCCCCGAAGGGCTTCTTCGGGATCGACCCGCAGACGGTGCTGACCGACCGCGACGCCCAGTACATGAAGGCCGGCGGGATCGAAGCTGTGCGCTGGCCGCTGCCGTGGGCCGGCATCCAGCCGACCCGGACCGGCGGCTACCACTGGGAAGGGTTCGACGAAGTGGTCGAAGTCGCCGCCCGCCACGGCCTGACGGTGCTGCCCTTCGTCTACGCGACCCCGGCCTGGATCTCCCGCAAGTACACGACGATCCCGGTCAGCAACGCCCGCGCCCGCACCGCCTGGAGCCAGTTCCTCGAAGCCGCCGTGCGGCGCTACGGCCCGGGCGGCGAATTCTGGAGCGAGCGGGCGCCCGGCGTGGTCCAGTACGAGCCGGCGATCTCCAGGCCGGTGCCGATCCGCTCCTGGCAGGTCTGGAACGAGGCCAACTTCTTCTACTTCGCCTACCCCGTCTCGACCTCGCGCTTCACCAAGCTGCTGAAGATCTCCTCGCCGGCGATCAAACGGGTCGACCCGGGGGCGAAGGTGATCCTCAGCGGCCTGTTCGGCGAACCGACCGCGAAGGGCAAGCGCGGGATGCCCGCCAAGACCTTCCTCAAAGCGGTCTACCGCTCGCCGGGGATCAAGCGCTACTTCGACGGGATCGCCCTGCACCCCTACGCGGTCTTCGCCGAAGACCTGGAAGAAATGGTGGAGGACATCCACGAGGTGACGGTCGAAGCCCACGACCGGGTGCCGCTCTACATCACCGAGATGGGTTGGGGCTCGGAGAGCAACTTCGAGGAAGTCGCCTTCGAGCAGGGGATCCGCGGCCAGGTCAAGCAGCTGAAAGCCTCCTACGGCTACCTGCTGGAAAACCGCCGCCGGCTCAACCTCAAGCAGGTCTACTGGTTCTCCTGGAAGGACCTGAAGGACCAGTGCACCTTCTGCGACTCCACCGGCCTCTTCCGCGAAGGGCCGAAGTTCCGGGCGAAGCCCGCCTGGCACGCCTTCGTCGCCGTCACCGGCGGCCGCGCCCGGCCGTAGCGCTCAGCGCCTGGCGCAGCGGTGGCGCTTCGCCTTGCCGCGCTTCTTCTTGCCCTTCTTGCCCTTCTTGCCCTTCTTCTTCGCGCAGGGGGCCTTGGGTTCGGCCGCCGGCGCCGAGGCGGCGGGCAAGAGGACGGCCGGCGGCTTCACCGCCAGGAGAGGCGGCGCCGCTTCGAACTCGGCGCTGACTTCGGCACCTTTCACGGGGATTTTCAGGTGGCACGAGCCGGTGCCGCTGCAGCCTTCGCCCGACCAGCCCTTGAAGACCGAGCCCGGGGCCGGGGTCGCCGCCAGGGTGACCGGAGCCAGGCCTTCGGTTTCCTGACCGGCGTAGAAGTCCGCCTGGCAGGTCTCGCCGCAATCGATGCCCGGCGGGTCGGAGGTGATCGTGCCGCCACCGTTGCCGGTGACGTTCACGGTCAACGGGTGCTCGGGGTCCCGGCCGAGATAGACGCCGAGGGTGCCGCCTTTGCCGGCATAGCCTTCGACGGCGATCGCGTAGGTGGTGCCGGCGACCGCGTTCCAGCGGGCGCCGCCGTAGTTCCCGCAGGCGTTGCCGCCTCCCGTCCCACTCGCCACCAGAGCAAGGGAGCCGAGCTCCGCGCCGGTGTAGACGGAGAACCATGCGCCTGACCAGTACTCGCAGTTGTACAGGTGCACCCTGCCGCTCTCGGCTGCCGTCCACAGGTACCAGATCGAGTTGCCTTCGCCACCGCCGGGATGATCGGGCTCTCCCGGCTCGGTGGTGGCCAGGGTCGGATCGCTGTCGACTGCGGTCGGCAATCCGCTGAGGACGATCGCGTCGGCGAAGTCATCATCGGGGGCATACCGGTACATGCGGAAGTAGATGTCCCCCGGGTCCCCTTTGGCGTCCACCGCGACCCGGTAGGTCACCCCTGCCTGCACGGGGAAATCGAGGACAGCGCAACCGTGGCTGTCCTGCGTGGCGGTGGCGGCGACCTCGGTCAGCTGGTCGAGGACGGTGCCGGTGTAGACGGCGAGCAGCTCTTCCACGTCTTTGCCGCAGGCCCTGGCCTGGACGACCTGGTCCTTGTACATCTTCCAGCTCATCCAGACCGAGTGACCGCCGGGGTAGCCGGCGTGGTCCGGCTCGTCCGGCTCCTTCGTCGACGCCTCCAGATCGGCGCTGAAATACGTCTTCCAGTCGCTGTCCGGGACCGCTTTCACCGCTTCCGCGAAGTCCTCGCTGAACCGCGCCGAGGCGGAGGCCGGAATCGCCAGCAGCGCGAGAAGGAAAGCGGCGGCAAGAAGAGGTGCCCGGCGACGGCTCATCGCCGGCAGAGTACAGACAACTACTTACCAAGAATCAGGATTTTCTAGAAAGGCAGCGAGTCGGCGACGTCGGCCAGCCGCGGTGCGGTCTTGTCGCGCTCGCTGAGCAGCGGCTCGTCGACCTGCCAGTCGACGGCGATGTCGGGGTCGTCCCAGGCGATCCCGGACTCGGTCGCCGGGTCGTAGTAGCTGGAGACCTGGTAGGCGACGTCGGCGACGTCGCTGAGGACGGCGAAGCCGTGGCCGAAGCCGACCGGGACGAAGAGCTGGCGGTGGCTGACGTCGTCGAGCACGTGCGCCTCCCACTGCCCGTAGGTGGGCGAGCCGCGACGCAGGTCGACGGCGACGTCGAGGATTTCGCCGCGGGGGCAGCGGACCAGCTTCGCCTGCCCGGGCTCGGTCTGGAAGTGGATCCCGCGCAGCGTCCCCTTGGAGGAGCGCGAGTGGTTGTGCTGGACGAAGTCGACCTCGACCCCGAGCCGCGCCCACTCCTCGCGGCTGTAGGACTCGAGCATGAAGCCGCGCTCGTCGCCGTGGACGACCGGCTCGATCAGGACGACGCCGTCGAGCTTCGTCTCCAGCCGCTCGGCCACTAGCCGAGCGCCTTCCCGTACTGCTTTTCGTAGTACTCGCGGTACTCGCCGGAGCGGATCGGGCCCCACCAGTCCTCGTTGTCGCGGTACCAGTCGACGGTCCGCTCGAGGCCCTCGGCGAAGTGCACCTGCGCCTCCCAGCCGAGCTCGCGCTTCAGCTTCTCCGAGGAGAGCGAGTAGCGGCGGTCGTGGCCGGGGCGGTCCTTGACGTACTCGATCAGCGACTCGTCGGCGCCGGTCAGCTCGATCACCCGCTTGACGACCTCGATGTTCTCGCACTCGTCCGGGCCGCCGACGTTGTAGGCCTCGCCGGCCTGGCCCTTGGTCAGCACGGTGTGGATGCCGCTGCAGAAGTCCTCGACGTAGAGCCAGTTGCGGACCTGCCTGCCGTCGCCGTAGACCGGCAGCGAGTCGCCGTGCACCGCGTTCAGGACCATCAGCGGGATCAGCTTCTCCGGGTACTGGCGCGGGCCGTAGTTGTTCGAGCCGCGGACGATCGAGGCATCGATCCCGTAGGTGTGGAAGTGGGCCGAGACGAGCAGGTCGCCGGCCGCCTTGGTCGCCGAGTAGGGCGAGGAGGGGTCGAGCGGCGAGGTCTCGGTGAAGGAGCCGGACTCGATCGAGCCGTAGACCTCGTCGGTGGAGACCTGCAGGTAGCGTTCGACGCCGAGCTCGCGGGCGGCGTCGAGCAGGGTGCCGGTGCCGACCACGTGGGTGCGGGCGAAGGCTTCCTGGTCGTCGATCGAGCGGTCGACGTGGGACTCCGCGGCGAAGTTGACGACCGCGTCGACGCCCTGCATCGCTTCGCGGACGACGGCGGGGTCCTCGATCGCGCCCTCGATCAGCTTCGTCCCCTCGGGCAGGTTCTCCCGCCGCCCGGCGTAGGTGAGCTTGTCGAGGACGACGACGTCGTGCTCGTCCTGAACCAGCCGCACGTAGGTGGAGCCGATGAAGCCGGCGGCCCCGGTGACCAGAAGTCTCATTCGCTTGCCTCCGCTTGTCGTTGGGCGAGATAGCCGGCCAGCCCGTCCTGCCAGCTGGGGAGCCGGATCGCGTGCTCGCGCTGGCTGACCAGGGCCGAGAAGGCGGGCCGCGGCGCCGCGGCGCCGAATTCCTCGCTGGTGATCGAGAGCACCCGGCACTCGACCTTGGCCTGCTCGAAGATCTCGCGGGCGAACTCGTACCAGGAGCACTGGCCCGCCGCCGCCATGTGGTGGATGCCGTACTCGATCCCCTCGATCAGGCGCACGATCCCGTAGGCGAGGTGCCAGGTGTAGGTCGGCGAGCCGACCTGGTCACGGACGACCGTGACCTCGTTCTGGGCCTCGGAGAGGCGCAGCATCGTGTCGACGAAGTTGCGGCCGCCGAGCCCGTAGAGGCCGGCCGAGCGGACGATGAAGTGGCGCTTGTTGGCAGCGACGACCGCCTCCTCCCCGGCCAGCTTGGTGCGGCCGTAGGCGGAGAGCGGCGCCGGCTGGTCGCTCTCCACGTAGGGCGCGCCTTTGGCGCCGTCGAAGACGTAGTCGGTGGAGACGTGGAGGATCCGCGCTTCGACTTCGTCGGCCGCGGCGGCGACGTTGCCGGCGCCTCTGCCGTTGACGGCGAAGGCCGCCTCCTCGGCGTCCTCGGCGCCGTCGACGTCGGTCCAGGCGGCGCAGTTGATCACCACGTCGGGGCGCTCGAGGTCGAGCTTGCGCTTCAGCGCCTCGGGGTTGGTGACGTCGAGCTCGGCGCGGCCGTAGCCGACCACGTCGTGGCCGGCGTTGCCGGCGGCGAGCAGCACGTCGCGGCCAAGCATCCCGGCGGCTCCGGTGACAAGCAGCTTCACGCTGACGGCCCCAGATCGCCGCCATGCGGCGTCCTCAGTCGGCCAAATAGCGCTGCTATTCGGCCTCCCTGCGTCCTTGCCTGACGGCGCCTGGGTCTCGTCAGTACCACCCCCACTAGACGAGTTTGATCTCGGATTTGTCGCCGACCAGCAGGCGCAGGGTCTTCGGCATCCCCTCGCTGCGGGTCAGCTTCACTTCCTTGCCGAGCAGGCTCGCCTCCATCCGCGTCCCCAGGTCCTCGACCACGGAGCCGGAGAGGACGATCGAGTTCTCGACTTCGGAGCGGCGGACGTGGACGTCGTCGCCGATCGAGGTGTAGGGGCCGATGTAGGCGTCCTCGACCACCGCGCCGGCGCCGATCACCGCCGGGCCGCGGACGACCGAGCGCTCGAGCCGGGCGCCGGGGCCGAGCACGAGGCGCCCCTCGACCTTGGAGTCCTCGTCGACCTCGCCCTCGATCTCGGTCTGCAGCTCCTCCAGCACGAGGCGGTTGGCCTCGAGCATGTCGGCGAGCTGGCCGGTGTCCTTCCACCAGCCGCGCACGACCTCCGAGCGGACGGCGCGGCCGTCGTCGATCAGCTTGTCGATCGCCTCGGTGATCTCCAGCTCGCCGCGCCAGGAGGGCTCCAGCGAGCGGGCGGCGTCGAAGATCAGGTTGCTGAAGAGGTAGACGCCGACCAGGGCCAGGTTCGAGGGCGGGTCTTTCGGCTTCTCGATCAGGCGGACGATGTGGCCCTCGTCGTCGAGCTCGGCGACGCCGTAGGACTGCGGGTCGTCGACCGGGGTGAGGAGGATCAGCGCGTCGGGCTCCCCCTCGGTGAAGGCCTTGACGAGGCCGCGGAGGCCGTCGCGCAGGAGGTTGTCGCCGAGGTACATGACGAACGGCGAGCTGCCGATGAACTCCTCCGCGGTCAGCACCGCGTGGGCGAGGCCGGCCGGCTTGTCCTGGACGATGTAGGTGATCTCGGCGCCGAACTGCGAGCCGTCCCCGGCCGCTTCGCGAATCTCATCGCCGGTCTCCGGGGCGATGATGATCCCGATCTCCTTGACGCCGGCCTCGACCAGCGCCTCGATCCCGTAGAAGAGCACGGGCTTGTTGGCGACGGGCACCAGTTGCTTCGCCGAGGTGTGGGTGATCGGGCGCAGGCGCGTGCCCGCGCCACCCGAGAGAATCAGTCCCTTCAAGGGCTCCATGCGAGGCTGCAACCCTACTGGGAGTGAGAAAGAGCGGCTGTTGCAGCAATGTTTCCGCCTGGACTCGATCCGGCAGATCCGCGACCATGACGCCATGACCAAGGTGGACGAGCGCGCATTCGTGCCCGAGATCGACGACGACGCCCGCCAGCGGCTGCGCAAGGTCCTCGACAAGGAGGGCGTGATCGCAGCAATGCTGATCGGATCGCAGGCGCGCGGCGAGGCAGGGCCACTGTCGGATGTGGACATCGCGATCTGGCATGAGCCGGGAATGGACCAGAAGCAGCGCTGGGACCTCCAGATGTCGCTGATGGGTGCAGCGCAGGACATCCTCAGGACCAACGAAGTCGATCTCGTCATGCTCAACCAGGCGCCACCGTTGCTCCAGCAGCGCGCGATTCGCGATGCGGTGCGACTGGTCGAACGGGATCACGACCAACGTGTCAGGTTCGAGACGCGAGCGATTCTCGACTTTCTGGATACCCAGCCCCTGCGCGATGAATTAAGGCGGGGGCTCAAGCACAGAATTCAGGAGGGCCGATTTGGTCGACCCTGAAAAAGTCTCCGATCGGTTGGCGCGGCTTTCGGAATTACTGAATGAGCTTTCAGAGATAGAGAAGGACGGCTTTGACTCCTACAAAGCGACCTTCAGGAGTCGGCTCGCGGCTGCTCATGCTCTACAGCTGGCTATCCAGGTCTGCCTCGACATCGGGGCACACCTGATCGTGGAGGAAGGCTGGAAGGTCCCCGATGACTATCGAGGCGTCTTTGCGAGTCTCAAAGCAGGAGGGCTCGAGTCCGAGCTAGCGGACCGCCTCAGCGAGGCCGCCGGAATGCGGAACGTTCTCGTGCATGACTACCTGAAAGTCGATGACCAGGTGGTTTGGGAAGCCCTTGGTCGCCTTGACGATTTGCGTCAGTTCGCTGCCTTCGTCGAAAACCAGCTCGACTGAGACCAGCCGTTTACATCCCGAATTTCAACGGGTCGGCCCAGCTCGGCAGGACCCTGCGCGGACTCGCGGCGCAGACGCAGCCGGTCGAGGTGGTCCTGGTCGACAACGGCTCCGGCGACGACTCGGTGGCGCTGGCGCGGCGCGAGCTGCCTGAGGTGAAAGTCCTGGAGCTGGGCGAGAACCTCGGCTTCGGGCCGGCGCTGAACCGGGCGGTTGCGGCGCACCCGGCCGACGCCGTGATCCTGCTCAACAACGACGCCGAGCCGGAGCCGCGCTTCGTCGAGGCGCTGCTCGACGGGCTCGGCGCCGGGGTCGACTCGGTCGCCGGGGTGCTGCTGCAGGAACGGGCGCCGGAGCTGATCGACTCCGCCGGGGTGGTCGCCGACGCGACCCTGATGGGCTTCGACTACCTGCACGGCGAGCCGGCCGAGGCCGCGGCGGGGGCGCCGCCCCCGCTCGGCCCGACCGGCGGCGCGGCGCTCTACCGGCGCGAGGCCTTCGAGGCGGTCGGCGGCTTCGACGAGCGGATCTTCCTCTACTACGAGGACCTCGACCTGGCGCTGCGGATGGCGGCGGCGGGGGGGCTCTGCCGACTGGCGCCGGAGGCGCGGGCGCTGCACGCCTACTCGGCCAGCCTCGGCGCCGCCAGCGCCGCCAAGTACGCGCGGACCGGTTGGAGCCGCGGCTACATGCTGCGCCGCTACGGCGTGATGCGGCACCCCCGCCTGGCACTGCGGGCGCTGGCCTGCGAGGGGGCGCTCTGCGCCGGGCAGCTGCTGAAGGACCGCACCGCGGCGGGGCTGAAGGGACGCCTGCGCGGCTGGCGCGAGGGCGCCGGGCTCGAGCCGCGGGAGGTCGACCGAGCGCCGCTGCTCGACCTCAGCGCCCGCCAGGCCCTGGCGCTGCGCCGCCGCCGCCGCGGCTGAGCAGGCGGCCGCGGGCGCGGCGCAGGAGCCCGGCGAGGCCGGTGCTGAGGCGGGCGACCTCGGCCGCCAGCTCGCGGTTCTGCTGCTCGAGCCGGTCGCGGTCGGCTTCGGTGACGGCGAGCGCCGCCTCGGTTCCCTCCAGCCGCGCCGCCAGTTCGTCGCGCTCGCTCCGCAGCCGGGCGACCCCACGCGCCGCGGGCACCCGGCCCGAGCGCGGCGCGCCGGCGCGTCCCTGCGTCAGCGCCCGCAGCTCGGCGGCCAGCTCTGCGTTGACCCGCAGCAGCTCGTCGACGCGGGCCTCGGCCTTCTCACTCTCGCTCTCCCTCATCTCTCGACCACCGATTGTGCGTCCGCGAGGCGGCGCCGGTCGCGCCCTTCCTCCCAGTTGCGCCGGTGCAGGCGCTCGTCGGTCGAGCGCAGCAGCGAGTCGGGATGCACCCGGTAGCGGGCCAGGCGCTCGGGGATCACCGCGCCGAACTCGCCTCGCGCCCGCAGCCGGCGGTAGAAGAGCCAGTCGGCGTGCATCGAGATCTCGGTGTCGAAGGTGGGCGCCGGCCCGGCGAGGACACGGCGGGGGAAGAGGGCGATCGTGTCGCCGTCCCAGTTCTCCTCCTCGCCGTCGACGACGCGGTTGCCGAGCGGCGCGTAGCCGCGCCCCTCCAGCTCCTCGCCGTCGGCCCTGACGAAGCGCAGCCAGCAGGTGACGTAGGCGAGCTGAGGATCGGCCTGCAGCATCGCCAGCGCCCGGCTGACGAACTCGGGCTCGAGCACGTTGTCGGCGTCGAACATCAGCAGGTACTCGCCCTCGGCGAGGAGGATGCCCAGGTTGCGGGCGATCGCATCGCCGCGGTTCAGCTGATGGACGACCTGCACGCGCGGATCGAGCTCCAGCTCCTCCAGCACCGAGTCGTCGGCCTCGAAGGAGCCGTCGTTGACCACCACCACGCGCAGGTTGGCGTGCGTCTGCGCCAGCAGCGAGGCGACCGCCTCGGCGACGTAGCGGTGGGCGCGGTAGTAGGGGACCACCGCGGTCACAAGCGGCTCCTGCGCTCCGGCCGGCGCGGGTGCGGTCCCGGCCGAAGGCACCTCCGCCAGCAGCTCGTCGAAGGCGTCGAGGGCGGGCTCGGGATCGGCGAGACGCAGGAAGCTCTCGTAGGCCTGGCCCGAGCGCCGCACCCGCTCTACCCCGTCGCGGTCCTCCAGCAGCGCTGTCAGGGCGCGCTCGATCGCCGCCGTCCCGGTTCCCTCGGTCAGCCAGCCGCCGACGCCCGGCTCGACCGCCTCGGCCTGGGCGCCGACCGGCGTCGCCAGGACCGGCAGTCCCGCCGCCATCGCCTCGAGGACCGGGTCGGCGCCGACGGCGAAGCCGGCGGGGGCGGCGGCCAGGTCGTGCTCTCTCGCGAGCCCCGCCAGATCCGCCTCGTCCTCGAACCGGACCCGGGGGTCGCCGCCACACATCGCTTCCAACGTCAGCCGCACCGACTGGCCCATCGACGCGGTCTCGGTGTCGGCGCCGGCCAGGGTCAGCTGCCACTCGTCGTCGGGCAGGCGCAGGCAGGCTTCGACCAGGTCGAAGACGCCCTCGTGTCGCTGCAGCCGTCCCGCGTAGAGGATTCGCAGGGGCGCAGAGGGATCGTGCGGCGCGGGCCGCTGCGGAGGCTCGGGGGCCGTGAAGGCGGGCGCGATCCGCACCGCGGGCGGCAGCCGCAGGTCCCCGTAGTAGCGCCGGTAGAGGTCGAGCGAATCGCCGCCCGGCCAGACCAGCCGGTCCGCGAGCCGCAGCTGCTCGCGCTCGAGCTCGGCCGCGCGCGCTTCGCCCGGCTGGGAGGAGCGGCCGTCGTGAAGGGCCAGCAGCTCGGCGGTGGCCAGCAGCTGGACCGCCACCAGGGTGCCGCGCAGTGACGAATGCCCGGCCGCGCGAGCCTGCAGCGGCACCAGGCCCGGCGCCCGGCGGTCGCCGACCAGCAGCAGGTCGGGCCCGTCCTCGCCGTAGGCACGCTCGATCCGCTCCAGCACGGCCGCCGAGCGGCGGTGGTCCTCGCCGGCGAAGGAGAGGGCGGCGATCCCCTCCCCCGCCTCCGGCGCCTCGATCAGGTGCACTTCGTGGCGCGCCGCCAGCAGCTCCGCCCAGCGCCGCATCGCGGGCGCCTCGTCGGCGGCGGCGATGCAGACCTTCCGCCTCAACGCCCGAGCCACTCCCGCGCCCGGTCCAGGTCCCCTTCGGCCCGCAGGCGGCGCCGCTCGCGCAGCATCGCCGGCAGCCAGGCGAGGCCTTCGAGCTTGCCCCGCAGGGTGGCCCGGAGGCGGCCCTGGCGCGCCGCCCGCGCCAGCGCTCCCAGCTCGACGGCGAGGATTCGCGGCAGCGAGTGCAGCGGCATGAACTTGGCCTGGGTGGCGATCCGGTTGCGGGCGACGAGGCGGGCGTTCCAGGCGCCCGGCGCGGGCGCCTGCGCCATCCAGGAGGCGTTGCCGAGGTGCCAGGCGACCGCCGTGGGCACGTAGGCGAAGCGCCGGCCGGCGATCCGCGCCCGGACGTTGAGGTCGACGTCCTCGTAGAAGGCGAAGTAGCGCTCGTCGTAGCCGCCGAGCCGGTCGAAGAGTTCGCGTCGTAGCAGGCAGGCGGCGCCGCAGACGCCGAAGACCTCGCGCGGGCCGGCGTACGCCGCCTGCGCCTCGCCGGCACCGGTCTCGAAGGCGCGGCCGTCGCGGGTCAGTCCCTGGCCGGCGCTGTAGAGGCGGGCGGCCGCGACGTCGCGGGCGGCCGCGACGTCGCCCGCGGCCTCCTCCTCGAGCTGCAGGATGCGCGGCTGCACGCCCCCCAGCGACGGGTCGGCGTCGAGCGCCGCGAGCAAGGTCCCGACCGCCCCCGGCTCGAGCACGGCGTCGGCGTTCAAGACGAGGACCGCCTCGCTCCGCACCCGGGCGACGCCGAGGTTGACGGCGCGGGCGAAGCCGACGTTCTCGGGCAGCGAGACATGCGGGACGCCCTCGCGCTCCAGGTAGGCGAGGGTGCCATCGGCGGAGCCGTTGTCGACGACCAGCGTCTCCAGCTCCACTCCCTGCTCGCGCAGCGAGCCGAGGCAGCGCGGCAGCAGCTCGAGCGAGTTCCAACTGGGGATGACGACCGCCACCGTGCGCTCCGGATCCACCGCCGGAAGACTAAGGTGCGCGCGATGCACGGCCGGGCGGGAACCGTGATCGAGAGGCTGCGCGGCGAGCTGGACAGGTCCCTGTTCCGGCCCGCGCAGCCGGGCAGCCTGCGTTTCGGCGGCTGGGAAGGGGCGCTGGTGCTCGTCTCCTTCCTCGTCCTGGTGGGGGTGCTGCAGGTTCTCCGCGCCGGCCCCGAGTCGATCGGGGCGCTCTTCGCCGAGGACGGGGCCGTCTTCCTCGGCGAAGGCCTCTCCCATGGCCTGTTCAGTTCGCTGGTCACGCCCTACGCCGGCTATCTGGTCCTCATCCCCAGATTGCTGGGCGAGGCGGGGGCGACGCTGCCTTTGCGCTACGCGCCGGAGACGATGAACATCGGCGCCGTCCTGGTTGTCGGCGTCAGCGGGCTGGCGGTCTGGGTCTCCAGCGCCGGCCTGGTGCGCAGCTCCTTCCTGCGCGTACTGCTGGTGGCGCTCGTCCTGCTGCCCCCGACCAGCGGCCTGGAGACGGTGGTCACCGCGACCAACGTCATCTGGTACTCCTCCTTCGCGGTCTTCTGGCTGCTGCTCTGGAAGCCGGAGACGACCTGGGGTGCCGGACTCGGGGGCCTGCTGATCCTCTGCGCCGGGCTGAGCAGCCCCGCCTTCTTCTTCTTCCTTCCGCTGGCGGCGCTGCGGGCGATCGCGATACGCGACCGCCGCGACGGCCTGATCGTCGGCGCCTACGGCCTGGCGCTGGCGATTCAGGCGCCGGTGACTGCGTTGGGCGAAGAGGCGTCCGATCCGACGTGGACCGCCAACATCCTCACCACCCTCCTGCAGCGCGTCGTCGCCGGCTCCGCGCTCGGGCTCGAACTCGCCGGCGAAGCCTGGGCCGAGTGGGGCTGGGCGTTCCTGGCCCCGATCTCGATCGCGGTCGCCGCCGTCCTGCTGGCGCTGGCGCTCCGGGCGAGCTCGGGGCGCCTCTTCGCCCTGATCGCGGTCCTCACCGGCGTGGGGATGTTCCTCGCCTCCTGCTACCAGCGGGCGCTGGGGCCGACCATGGTCTGGTACGAGGGGGGCTACAACTCGCTGGGCGCCCGCTACGTGATGATCCCGGCGCTGCTGGTCGCCAGTGCGGCGATCGTCCTCGCCGACTCCCGCGGGCGGCGCGAGGGCGGTCGGCCATGGGTCGCCGTGGCAACCGCCGTGGTGCTGGTCCTCGCCATGATCACCTCCTTCGGCGGTGACGCCAATCGCGACATGCCGTCGTGGCGCGGGAGCCTCCGGCAGGGGGCTGCGGAATGCCGGGCCCAGGGAGCCGAATCGGAGCCGATCCCGATCTCGCCGGCCGAATGGACCGTGGCCATCCCCTGCGAGCGCTTAGAGTCCGAATACGCGGCCCCCGCGCCGTAGCCACTCCGACGACGCCATGGCCGACACGACTCCTCTCGCGATCCAGGTCGAGGACCTGCACAAGTCCTTCCGCATCCCGAAGAATCGGGTCGACTCGCTGAAAGAGCGGGTGGTGCGGCCGTTCACGAGCCGCGAGTACCACGAGCTGCGGGCGCTCGACGGCGTCTCCTTCGAGATCGGCCAGGGGGAGTTCTTCGGCATCGTCGGCCGCAACGGCTCCGGCAAGAGCACGCTGCTGAAGCTGCTCGCCAGCATCTACCGCGCCGACGCGGGGCGGATCCGGATGGCCGGGCGGCTGGCGCCGTTCATCGAGCTCGGCGTCGGCTTCAACCCGGAGCTGACCGCGCGCGAAAACGTCGTCCTCAACGGGGTGATGGTCGGCCTCACCCCGCAGGAAATGCGGTCACGGCTCGACGCGGTGCTGGAGTTCGCCGAGCTGACCGAGTTCGCCGACCTGAAGCTGAAGAACTACTCGTCCGGGATGCTGGTCCGGCTCGCCTTCTCGGTGATGATGGAGGCCGACGCCGACATCCTCCTGATCGACGAGGTGCTGGCGGTCGGCGACGCCGCCTTCCAGCAGAAATGCGCCGACGCCTTCGGCGAGATGAAAGCGGCCGGCAAGACGATCGTCCTCGTCACCCACGAGATGACCACGGTCGAGCGCTACTGCCACCGGGCGATGCTGATCGACGGCGGCAAGATCCAGCACCTCGGCGATCCCGGCGAGGTCGGCCGCCACTACCTGCAGCTGAACTTCGAGCGCGGCACCGAAGAGGGCGCGGCGCCGACCACCGGCCCGACCGACGAGGTGCGGATGGTCGACGCCTGGGTCGAGGACGCCGACGGCAACCGGGTCGCCAACGTCGCCGGCGGCGAAGACATCCGCCTGCGGGTCGAGCTGGAAGCACTGGGGGAGCTGCAGGGGATCGGGGTCGGCTTCATCCTCTCCAACGCCGACGGGGTCGGCGTCTTCCAGTTCGGGACCGGGGTCGACGAGGGCGGGGCCCACGCGCCGATGCGGCCGGGCACCCGGGTGACGATCGGCGCCGAGGTCGGCAACCTCCTCACCCAGGGCCACTACTACGTCCACTGCGGCGTCAACCGGGCCGAAAACCAGAGCGTCGCCCTCTACGTCCACAACGCGATCGACTTCGTCGTCTACGCCGGCGTCGACACCCCCAGCGGCGTCGTCACCCTGCCGCTCGAGATCGAGGCGAGCGTCGACCGATCGGAGGAGCGATGAGCGCCGAGCCCGTGGTCAGCTCCCCGGAGCAGCAGCCGCTGCGCGAGGTCCGCGGCCCCTCCGCCCTCGGCGGCGGCACCCGCCGCTTCTTCGACCTGCTCTGGCTGATGTCGGCGACCGAGTTCAAGCGGGTCTACTTCGGCACCGTCCTCGGCTACTTCTGGTCGCTGATCCGGCCGCTGATGTTCTTCGGCGTCCTCCTCTTCGTCTTCACCAAGGTGTTCAAAATCGGCTCCGAAGAAGCCGAGCACTACCCCGTCCTGCTGCTGCTCGGGATCGTCGTCTTCACCTTCTTCCAGGAAGCGACCAGCAACTCCGTCACCTCGGTCGTGACCCAGGAGGGCGTGGTCCGCAAGACCCAGTTCCCGCGCCTGGTGATCCCGCTCTCGATGGTGCTGACCAGCCTCTTCAACCTGGCCACCAACCTGGTCGTCGTCTTCGCCTTCATCTTCGCCTTCGGCGTCGACCCGAGCTGGACCTGGCTGCTCTTCCCGCTCGCCCTCCTCGCCCTCGTCGTCTTCACCGCCGCGGTCAGCATGGCCCTCTCGGTCCTCTACGTCCGCTTCCGCGACGTGGCGATCATCTGGGTGGTCCTCGCCCAGGTGCTCTTCTACTTCACCCCGATCCTCTATCCGATCGAAGCCCTCCAGAACGAGACCTACGAACAGCTCCTCATGGTCAACCCCCTGGCCCCGATCTTCGAGCAGATCCGCGTCTGGATGCTCGAACCCGGCGCCCCCACCGCCGCCGAGGCGGCCGGCGGCTGGGTGCACCTGCTGCCCGCCGCCGGCCTCTACGTCGGCATCTGCCTCTTCGCCGTCTGGATCTTCAACCGCGAAGCCCCGAAGATCGCCGAGGAGCTGTAGGCGGGCGAGGAATCGATCACGTACAGGTTGCTCGGCTGAGCTCGCCGGAATCGGAACCAACTCTTCTACGCGGGCGACTCACTCTTAAGTAATTAGGATGGGCGAATGCAAAGTGGCGCGACCGCCTTTTACGAAGTCGCGGCGACGCTGATTCCACTGCTGTTCATCGGAAGCACCGTAATCGAGAACTTCCGGCCGCCCAAGCCACCGGCAAAGGTCGAGGGCGTAAGGGTGGATGAGATGTCGAGGAACGCGGCCTTTGAGTTCGTCGCCACGTTGTTTCCCTGGTCCTGGGCTCGTTGGTACGTGCGTCTCGTCGTCTGGCTGCTCTTCTGGGCGCGCCGCCCCGCATTGACCTTGGTGGTCGTCTGCCTGGTCCCAGCTGTCGCTGCCTGGGTCGTCTTCGCCGAGATCGTCGCCATCGACGCGATCGCCAATCGCTCGACCGACACTTTTCATGCCTGGGTTGTCGGCGGCACCCTGCTGGGAGGCGCCCTGGCGGTGTTTCTCGTCGTCTGGCTTCCCTGGCTGCGAAGGCTCGTCGCGGGGGTCCGCAGCAAGCGATCGGAGACGGTGTTCCTGGTCGGCAGCAGCATCGGCGTGACCGTGGTCTCGATTTTGCTCGCCGCCGCGCTCTCGCTTTCCTACCTGAATCAGATCTTCGACGACCAGCCAGGGGAGTTGTCCGGCTCCGCGCGGGACACGCTCTGGTTGGAACACCTGATTGCCGCCGGCGACTACCGGCTCGGCAAGCTCGCCGTGGAAGCGGCGCGCAAAGGTGACGGGCAGCGATATGCCACCCCACACATCGAAGCGCAACGTGCAGTCCAAGCACACCAGTGCCATGAACTGATCACGCTTCTGGGTGAAAACGGCACCACCGGTCACAGGCTCCGGCGGGTATGCCCCTAGACGGATGAGCTGGGCACTCACCATCGCGGTAATCCTTCTAGGAGGAGTGAAGGTTGCCGACGCGATCGCGTCGGGCATCCAGATCAAACGCACCAAGGTGACTCCAAACGGCGCGTCTGTCGAGAGCAGGAGCCTCGACTGGACGCCTGTGTTCGCCTGGGGGGAACGGCGCGAGATGGAATGGGGAGAGGAGGTGAGGTTTCGCCGGCTGGGGCTTCGGCTCGTGATCGACGGACTGTTTCGCTCGCCCGTATTGGCGAGCCTTCTCGCCTGTCTGATCTTCCTCTCGATCGGATCCGTCGAGGGCCGTCAGACCGCGGATGGTGGATGTCACTACCTCCATACCGTGCCTCCCCTGCTCGGTTGGATGACCGTCGCCGGCGCAATGCTGAGCGTGGGAGTTGCCCTGACCGGAGTTCTCACCTTCCTGCAGCTGGACGGCCATGCCCCCAAGGAGGATCTCGGCAGAAGTGCCGGCCAGACCATCATTCGAACCCATCCGAGCGAGGACCGGAAAGGGGTGCTCGGCCCGGTCGTGATAGCGGTTGCCTCGACCATCGCCCTTTTTGTCAGCTTCGCGGCCGTTTACATGTCGCTCCTGGCCTCCAGCGGGTCCGCCCTCAGCGCAACTCCCTGCGATGTCAATTGGATCGACATGCTGTACTTCAGCACCGCGGTGGGGGCGACGGTGGGCTTCGGCGACCTCACGCCGGTGTCCGATCTGGCCCGACTCTCGACGGTCGTCGAGGTGGTCCTGTTCATCACGGTGATCGCCGTGTTCCTGCAATCCCTTCGGACCCGCGGGTAGGCCGCTGGGTCTGAAGATGTGAGCGTCGTCGCCGGGTCTAGCGGCAGACCCTGGCGGTCTGCTCGGCCTCGACGTGCAGGTACCAGGGCTGCGGGGCTTCGTCGCGGGGGACGCGCAGGGTGGTGGTCGATTCGCCGGGGGCGCCGGCGGTGCGGACCGGGTATTCCTCGGTGGCGAAGCGGCGCAGGGAGAAGCTTGCGTCGGGACCGGGGGCGACTTCGATCCTGGTCTGGCCGGGGTCGATGCGGACCTCTTGCGGCTCGCCCTCGGTGATCGTCACGCAGTTCTCTCCCCCGCGGGGGTCGTAGACGCCAGGCTGCGTCCGGGTCGATAGCGGCAGCGCCTGGCCGAGGATGATGTCGGTCTGCTTGGTCGCGTACGGCGGTGCCGTTTCCAGCTCGCTCGGGGTGTAGGCGGGCGAGCCGAATTCGTCGACCGCTTCCAGGTACTTGCCGGCATAGACGTTCACCAGCGTGCCGGTTCCCGAGATCTCGGGGTTGAGCTGGAATTCCGCCGGAACGGTGCGGCGGGCGATCTCGAGTGCCGCGGTGTCGGCCTTGGTCAATTCGCTCTGCAGCTCGAAGTTGTCGCTGCCGTCCTTGAGGACGACGATGTTGGGCGCCACCGCCAGCACGGTCACGATCGCCCCGATGACGACCGAACGCGTTCCGAACCGCTCCTTCGCCAGAAGGTTGGCGAGGAGCATGATGATCAGGACCGCGGTCGCATACTGATACCGGCTCGAGACCGGATCGCGGCCGGGAATCTGGTTGAAAGCGGTGAGGAACCAGTTGGTCGCCGCAACGGCTACCACGGGCCAGAGGCCGGGGTCGAATCCCGGTCGGCGCAGCTGCCGCCAGCCGACCAGAGCCGCGACCACGACGAGGAGGAGCGCGCCCCAGGCCATTTCGGTGCTGTCGCTGATCGGGTTGGCGCCGAGCCCGAACAGGTTCCCGATGCCGACCGCGACGGATTCGATCACGAAGCGGGGTGAGGTGAGGACGTTTCGAGCCGTGAGATGCGATTCCGCCTCGTGCCCCCAGCCCGCGTACCAGGCGGCGAACAGGAGCACCGGCACGACGAAGACGAAGGCGCGCGAGCGCCACTGCGCGCGCGGGGACTGCAGGATCGCCACCAGGGCCCCCACCGCAAAGGGAATCCCGAGGCTGGAGAAGCCGAGGGAGAGGATCAGGCATACACAGGCGACGACGTCGCCGCGGCGATCTCCCCGCTCGAGCGAGAGCAGCGTCGCCAGTCCGAACAGGACCGAGCCGAGGAGGCTGATCTCGAAGGGCCAGAGCAGCAGCTCCCAGGCCGGCCCGAGGAAGAGGATCAGGACGGCGGCGAAAAGCGCGAACCAGGGGCCCAGCCGGCGCCGGACGTAGACGAAGAGCAGCCAGGCGGTGACGAGCAGGCCGATCGTGAGGACGAAGAATTCGGGCCTCGCGCTGGTCATCCCGAAGAGGTGGAGCAGAGCCTGCTCGATCGCCGTTTGAAGCACCGCGATGTGCTCGTTGTGCGGCAGGAAATAGGCGTCGACGGTGACGTGCCGCCGGTTGATCAGCAGGTCCCAGGTGTCCTGGAGAAACGTGAAGTGCCAGGTCAGTGCCAGGTTGTAGGCAGCCGACACCGCCATGGCGGCAACGAGGAGATAGAGAGGGAGGTTGCGCGGGATTCGCTGCATCCGGGCCGGGAGTGTATTGGCGCCGTCGCGGCTCATCTGAACCGCCGCCTGACGACCGCGTAGCCGCCGAGCGCGATCAGCGAGCCGAGCAGCGAGAGGACGGTGACCCAGCGGCTGACGACGAGCGTGGATGAGTCCTCGCCGCTGACCGTGACCGTTCGCGGCTCCTCGGGCGAGGCGGGCAGGCGGACGATCATCTGCCCGGCTTCGTTGCGGCCGACCGGCGTCGCCCCCTCGACGTCGACCAGGTAGTCGCCGGTGTCGATGTTGGTCTGCGCCGTGCCCGCCGGCCCGGGCGGGTACTCGACCGTGTAGCTGTCGCGGATGCCTTCCTCGACCGGCACCAGCAGGGGATCGGGCAGGCTCGGTTCGATCACCGGGGCGGCGCCGTCGCCGAACTGGATGATCGCGTACCAGGAGGGGGGCGGCTGCACCGAGGAGGCCAGCGCTTCGGCGCGACCGCCCGGCAACCAGGAGCGGACGTCGGAGATCTGCTTGACCGAGATCGCGAAGTTGAAGGCGGCGATCGCGACCAGCGCCACGAGCGCCGGGAACGCCCACGGCGGTCGCCACTCGGAGCGCTCCAGCGTGGCCAGCACCACGGTCACCAGCCCGACCACGCAGAAGCCGGCGAAGGTGACGATCCGGTAGGGGAACTGGACGTACTGGAGGACTTCCGGCAGGCCCTCGAGCAGCGGCGGGTGCAGGATCACCGCCACCAGCCCGGCGAGGACGGTCGCCAGGCCGATCCCGAGCGCCCGCATCCGCGGCGCCGCGATCCGCCAGGCGATCGCCCCGCAGGCCAGCGCCCAGATCAACGCCAGCACCGGCAGCGCCGGCTGGACGTCGGCGTGCACCCATTCGTAAGGGCTGGGCAGGTCGCGGAGGACGCGGAAGAGGTTCCCGGCGTCGCTGTAGGCGGTCTGGCTGATCGGGTCCGGTTCGGTTTCGATCGTCTTGTCGCGGAAGACGATCGTCGGGATCAGCATCCAGGCGTTGATCGCGCCGGCGAGGACGGCGAGCCAGGCGACCGCCAGCAGCCGCATCGCCCGCTGCTTGACGAAGGGCCAGTAGCAGGCGACGAGCAGCGCCCCGAGGACCGCCAGCAGCGCCAGGCCCCAGACCATCGAGAGGGCGTGGCTGCCGGTGAGGAAGACGAGGCTGACGACGAAGGCGACCATGTCCCGGGCCCGCAGCCGCGGCTCCCGCACCAGGCTGATCGCGGCGGCGGCGACCAGCGGCAGCATCGAGGTGCCGATCAGCTCCGGGATGCCGCCCCGCCCGTAGAGGTTGCTGACCGCCAGCGGCGCCGTCGCGGCGATCAGGCCGGGCAGCTGCATGCGCCATCCCGTCACCCCCGCCTGGCGCGCCATCCAGGTCCAGCCCAGGTAGTTGGCGAGGATCGCCCCGGCGGTGGCGACCAGCACCGCCAGGTCGGTGTCGAAGACATACGAGATGAAGCCGGTGACGGCGTAGAAGGTGCCGCCGTAGAAGGCGTAGTAGGGGTAGAAGGCGCCGATCGTCGACTGCAGGTAGATGCTCGGCTCGCCGAGGGCGCCGATGTTCTGCCCCTGCATGTAGATCAGCCAGTAGTGGTTGCCCCAATCGCTGGCAAAGGTTCTGTCGGTGAAGAGGATCGGGGCCAGGAAGCACAACGTCACCCCGGCCGGAATCGCCCAGTGCCAGCGCCCGCGCATAAGCGGGACAGCTTGCCATCGCTGTCAAGCGTCCCCGCTCCAGGGGTAAACTGCGCCGGAGTGTCCGAGCATTCAAGCGCGCAGGGCGTCGAGTACGGGCAGTACTACTTCCGCCACGACTGCGGCGTCCCTTACGAGCGGAACGACCACTGGCTCGCCTTCTTCGGGGCGATGGCCGACGCGATCGTCCGCGACCTGCGGCCGACCAGCGTCCTCGACGCCGGCTGCGCCAAGGGCTTCCTGGTCGAGGCGCTGCGCGAGCGCGGGGTCGAGGCCTGGGGGATCGACATCTCCGAGCACGCGATCTCCGAGGTGCACGAGTCGGTCCGCGAGTACTGCCAGGTGGGCACGTTGACGGCGCCGCTGGCGCGCCGCTACGACCTGATCGTCAGCGTCGAGACGCTGGAGCACATCCCGCCGGCCGAGGCCAACGCCGCGGTGGCGAACCTCTGCGCGGCGACCGACCGGCTGCTGCTCTCCACCACCCCCGACGACTTCGGCGAGGCCACCCACCTCAACGTCCAGGCACCGGAGGCCTGGTCGGCGATGCTGGCCCAGAACGGCTTCCTGCGCGACGTCGAACACGACGTCTCCTACGTCACCCCGTGGGCCGCGCTCTACTCGCGCAGCGAGGAGCCGCTGGCCGAGAGCGTCCGCCGCTACGACCGCAGCTGGTGGCGGCTGCGGCGCGAGACCGACCAGCTGCGCGACTCGCTGATCACCGCCCACGGCCGCCTGGCCGAGCTCGAGGAGCAGGGCGCCGAGAACCGCTCCGAGCTGCAGGCCGAGATCGAGCGCCAGCGCGAGGAGATCCTCAAGCTGCGCGACCTGCTGATCGGCAAGGACCACGAACTCGGCGTCACCAAGGGCCGGCTGGCGCAGTACGAAGACCGGGCGCGGCGGCTGACCGGCGCCAAAGAACGGCTGGAGGCGGGCATCCCCGGCTTCGGCCTGCTGACGCGACTGCTCAAGCGGCTGCTCCGCCTGCGGGGATAGCCCTTGCCGCGTTTCTCGATCCTCACCCCGGTCTACGAGACCCCGGCCGGGGTGCTGAAGAAGATGCTCGCCTCGGTCACGGGGCAGAGCTACGGCGACTGGGAGCTCTGCCTCTTCGACGACGCCTCGCAAGAGCCCCACGTGCGCGAGCTGCTGAGCGCCGCGGCGGCGAGCGACCCGCGCATCCGGGTCGAGTTCGCGGCGGCCAACAGCGGCATCGTCGGCGCCTCCAACGGGGCACTGGCGATGGCCACGGGCGAGTTCGTCGCCCTGCTCGACCACGACGACGCCCTCCACCCCGACGCGCTCGCCCACGTCGCCGAGGCGCTCGACCGCACCCCCGACGCCGACTACGTCTACAGCGACGAGGACAAGATCAACCCGAAGGGGATCCACGTCGCGCCGTTCTTCAAGCCCGACTGGTCGCCGGAGCGGATGCGGACCCAGATGTACACCTGCCACTTCAGCGTCCTGCGCCGCGACCTGGTCGAGGAGGTCGGCGGCTTCGATCCCGAGATGGAGGGCTCGCAGGACTGGGACCTGGTCCTCAAGGTGACCGAGCGGGCGCGCAGCGTCGTCCACGTGCCGCGCATCCTCTACCACTGGCGGATGCTCGAGACCTCGGCCGCGGGCGGCGGCGAAGCCGCCAAGCCCTATGCCTTCGAGGCCGGCCGCCGCGCCGTCCAGGCCCACTGCGAGCGGATCGGGCTGCCGGCCGAGGTCCAGCGCGACCCGGACGACCCCGGCGTCCTCCACCTGCAGCCGCGGCTCCAGCAAGAGCCGCTGGTCAGCATCGTCATCCCCACCGCCGGCCAGCGCCGCGAAGTCCGCTTCGAGGAGGTCGTGCTGGTCGAGAACTGCGTCCGCGCGATCGTCGAGAAATCGACCTACTCGAACTACGAGATCGTCGTCGTCTTCGGCGAAGCGACGCCGCCGGAGGTGCTGGAGCGGCTGCGGGAGATCGGCGGCGAGCGCCTGCGCCTCGTCCCCTACGAGGGCAAGTTCAACTTCTCGGCCAAGATCAACCTCGGCGCCGTCGCCGGGCGCGGCGAGCACCTGCTGTTGCTGAACGACGACATCGACGTCCGCACCCCGGACTGGATCGAGCGGATGGTGATGTACTCCTCCCAGGACGGGATCGGCGCGGTCGGCGGCAAGCTGCTCTGGGGCGACGGGCGGCTGCAACACGTCGGCATCGGCTTCGACGGCGGCCTTCCCGGCCACGACTACCGCGGCTTCGCCGAAGACTTCCGCGGCTACGCCAACGCGACGATGATCGCCCGCAACTGCCTGGCGGTGACCGGGGCCTGCCTGATGACCCGCCGCGAGGTCTTCGACGAGGTCGGCGGCCTGACCAAGATCCTGCCGGTCAACTTCAACGACGTCGACTACTGCCTCAAGGTCCACGCCGGCGGCCGGCGGATCGTCTACGACCCCGACCTGGTCATGTTCCACTTCGAGTCCTCCAGCCGCGACCCGGACGTGGACGAATGGGAGGTGGAGCAGCTGGAAGACCGCTGGTCCGGATACGCCGCGGTCGACCCCTACGGCAACCCGAACCTGCGCTACGGCCTGCCGCGCATCCCCTCCTACTTCTCCTGGGCCAAGCGGCGCCCCGGGGCGATGCTCCGCCGCCAGCTCGTCTGAGCGCTGGAGCTGATTTGATGGCCGACCGATGAATTACGAGCGCCTGTACTCATTCCGCTTCCGCGACATCGACCAGGACGGCCGGCAGGAGGTCTGGAACCAGATCGCCCCCCACGTCTACGGCCTGATGGGGGCGCCGCAGAAGGTGCTCGACCCGGCCGCCGGCCGTGGCGAGTTCATCGGCGCGGTACCGGCGAAGGAGACCTGGGCGGTCGACCAGGTCAGCTACGAGCAGGCCTCCTACAAGCCCGACGCGACCGTGATCGTCTCGCCGATCATGGACGCCGAGCTGCCCGGCGGTCACTTCGACGGCGTCTTCGTCTCCAACTTCCTCGAGCACCTATACGACCAGGAGGCGATCGCCGCCTTCCTGGAAAAGATGCACGGGACGATGGAGCAGGGCGGCCGGATCGCGATCATGGGCCCCAACTACCGTTACTGCTCCGAGGAGTACTGGGACTGCGCCGACCACTACGTCGCCCTCACCCACGTGGCGATCGAAGAGCACCTCTACGCCGCCGGCTTCGAGCTGGAGCGGGTGATCCCCCGCTACCTCCCCTACTCCTTCCGCGGCATCCTGCCCCCCTCGCCGGCCCTCACCCGCATGTACCTGAAGACCCCGTTCGCCTGGAAGCTGCTCGGCAAGCAGTTCCTGGTGATCGGCCGCAAGGACTAGTTCGACGGCTTCCGCCGGCGTCGGAACTTAAACCGGGGCAGCAGGCCGTATTCGGTCTCGGGCCGACCAATCCCGGGAGTAGGAGGGGGCGGAGGGGGCGGGGCTTTCGCGCCGCCGGCAAGGGGCTTGGGCTCAGTACTCATGCAGACAAAAGATTGTCCCATAGAAGAGCGACAAGGACAAGCACCTCGACGATCAGCGCAACAGCCGCGAGAGCGAACACACGAACCAGCCATTTGACCTTTGCGTCATTCGACCTCCAGAATCTGTCGAGGTCATACGTGAGGCGGCGATACACCTCTGGCATGTCATCGCTGACTCCGTAGAAAGCCTCGTAGATCTCTACCCCGACCTGCACGAAGACGAGGCTCTGCTTCGGCAGCAGGATGAAGACCCCGGCTCCAATCGAGATGACGAACGCAAGCAGTGCCGCAATCACCAGCCCAGGTCGGCTCTGAACCTGGAACACCTGATGTCCAAGCAGCGAGGGAGCCAACGAGGAGGCGGCCAGCAGAACGCCTGCCCGCGCCCGCAGCTCTTCCACGTAGGCCTCCTGCTTGTCCAAGCTTCTCAGCGCAGCCTCGTAGGCCAGCTTCTCGAATTGCCCATCCACCTCCCCCTAAGGGAGCAGAGGCGAAAACTCTCCCCCGCTAGGGCTTGCGGACCTGGTAGTCGCCGCGGCTGAGGGTCATCTCCAGCCAGACGTAGAGGGTGATGAAGAGGTAGCGGCTGCCCATCTCCCGCATCGCCAGCTTTGCCTCGCCCGAGGTGCGGTTGGTCCAGGAGGTCGGGACGACGGCGTAGCTGTGACCGCGGACGATCGCCTTCAGCGGCATCTCGACGGTCAGATTGAAGTGCTTGGAGAGCAGCGGCTGGATCGTTTCGATCACCTCGCGCCGGTAGCCCTTGAAGGCGTTGGTGGTGTCGTTGTAGCGGTGGCGGAAGAGGATGCGGATGAACTGGTTGGCGAGCCGGTTGATCACGTACTTGAGCCGCGGGTAGTCGTAGACCTTGGCGCCGGGGACGAAGCGCGAGCCGAAGGCGC
>DASURF010000031.1:0-48911 GCA_036280195.1 Solirubrobacterales bacterium
CAGGTCAACGTCCCGCACGTGGTCGTCTTCCTCAACAAGATCGACCAGGTCGACGACGAGGAACTGATCGAGCTGGTCGAGGAGGAGGTCAAGGAACTCCTCGACGAGTACGACTTCCCGGGCGCAGAGACCCCCATCATCAAGGGCTCGGCGCTGAAGGCGCTGGAAGGCGACGAGGAGGCCCAGAAAGCCGTCTTCGAGCTGGCCGCGGCGCTCGACTCCTACATCCCGGAGCCGACCCGCGAGCTCGACAAGCCCTTCCTGATGCCGATCGAGGACATCTTCTCGATCACCGGCCGCGGCACCGTCGCCACCGGCCGTATCGAGCAGGGCATCGTCAACACGGGTGACGAGGTCGAAATCGTCGGCATCCATCCCGAGACCAGCAAAACCACGGTCACCGGGGTCGAGATGTTCCGCAAGATCCTCGACGAGGGTCAGGCGGGCGACAACGTCGGCTGCCTCCTGCGCGGTACCAAGCGCGAGGAGATCGAGCGTGGCCAGGTTCTCTGCAAGCCCGGCTCGATCACGCCGCACACCAAGTTCAAAGCCGAGGTCTACTGCCTGAAGAAGGAGGAGGGTGGTCGTCACACCCCGTTCTTCTCGGGCTACCGGCCTCAGTTCTATTTCCGGACCACCGACGTGACCGGGATCGCCAACCTCCCCGAGGGGACCGAGATGGTGATGCCGGGTGACAACGTCGAGATGACGATCGAGCTGATCCAGCCGATCGCCATGGACCAGGGTCTGCGGTTCGCCATCCGCGAGGGTGGCCGCACCGTCGGCTCGGGGGTCGTCTCCGAGATCATCGAGTAGCGACACCCCAGGGGCGGGCCTCCACCCGCCCCAACCCCGTCCACGGGCGGGAGACAACTGCAAGGACATACGACCGGGGCGGCGCCCCACCAAATGGGGCCCCGCCCTCTTTGCGCGGTAAAGCGAAGAGAAAAAGAGAGAGAAAAGCAGCGAAGTGGCAACCATTGCGGCACAGAAAATTCGGATCCGACTCAAGGCGTACGACCACGACGCCATAGATCGGGCTGCCAAAGAGATCGTCGAGACGGCCGAGCGCACCGGCGCCACCGTTTCCGGTCCGGTGCCGCTGCCGACCGAGAAAAACGTCTACTGCGTGATCCGCTCGCCGTTCAAGGACAAGGACTCGCGCGAGCACTTCGAGATCCGCACCCACAAGCGGCTGATCGACATCCTCCAGCCGTCGCCGAAAACCGTCGACTCGCTGCAGCGCCTGGACTCGCTGCCGGCGGGCGTCGACATCGAGATCAAGCTCTAGAGGTTCCTGATGGCGGCGATCCTCGGCAAGAAGCTCGGCATGACCCAGGTCTTCCAGGAGGACGGCAGCGTCATCCCGGTAACGGTGATCGAAGCCGGCCCCTGCAAAGTCACCGCCGTCCGCGACGCCGACCGCGACGGGTACGCGGCCGTGCAGCTGGCTTTCGGCGAGGTCAAGCAGGGCAAGCTCAGCAAGGCCGAGGAAGGCCACCTGAAGAAGGCCTCGGCGCCGCCGATGCGGCACCTGGTCGAGTTCCGCGACGAGGACCTCGGCTCCGAGGAGGGCCCGAAGGTCGGCGACGACGTCACCGTCGAGGGGTTCGAGGCCGGCCAGAAGGTCAAGGTCGCCGGGATCTCGATCGGCAAGGGCTTCCAGGGCGGGATCAAGCGTCACAACTTCAGCCGCGGGCCGGTCAGTCACGGCTCCCACAACGTCCGCGCTCCGGGCTCGATCGGCGCCAGCGCCTTCCCCGCCCGCGTCTTCAAAGGCATGCGGATGCCGGGCCAGATGGGCAACAAGCGGGTCACCCAGAAGGGCCTGGAGATCGCCGACGTCGACGCCGAGCGCAACCTGCTGCTGATCAAGGGCTCGGTGCCCGGCTCCCGCAACGGAATCGTCGAGGTGAGGACCGATGGCTAAAGCACCCGTTCTCGGCAAGACCACCAAAGCCGACCTGCCGAAAGAGCTCTTCGCCGAGCCCTTCCACCAGTCGCTGGTGCACGAGGCGGCTCGCGCCGACCTCAACGCCCGCCGCCGCGGCACCGCTTCGACCCTGACCCGCGGCGAGGTCTCCTTCACGACCGCCAAGGCCTGGCGCCAGAAGGGAACCGGCCGCGCCCGTGTCGGCTCGCTCGGCGTGCCAAACCGCTTCGGCGGCGGTGTCGCTTTCGGCCCGAAGCCGCGCAAGTACACGGTCAAGGTCAACCGCAAAGCCCGCCGCCGGGCGATGCGCTCCGCGCTCTCGGTGCACGCCGAGCGCGATTCGGTCGCCGTGCTCGACGCTTCCACCTTCGATATGCCTTCGACCAAGACGGCCGCGCAGGCGCTGGCCAAATGGGGCGCCAAGAACCCGATCCTGGTCCTGGTCACCGCCGAGGAGATCGGGGCGATGAAGAGCTTCCGCAACCTGCCCCGCACCCAGGTGCTCGAGGTGGGCGCCGCCGGGGTCGCCGACGTGATCGGCGCCGCGGCCGTGGTGGTCTCCGAAACCGCCCTGGAGACGCTGAAGGAGAGGCTCGCCTGATGGACGCGCGCACGATCCTCATCCGCCCGGTGATCTCCGAGAAGAGCTACGCGCTGATCGCCGAAGGCAAGTACACCTTCCGGGTCGACGATCGCGCCCACAAGACCCAGATCGCGCAGGCGGTCGAAGAGGTCTTCGGGGTCGACGTCGCCGAGGTGCGGACCGCCAAGGTGCGTTCGAAGCCGAAGCGCCGCGGCCTCACCAAAGGCCGCACCCGCGCCTGGAAGAAGGCGATCGTCCAACTCGCGCCGGGCGAGCGAATCGAGCTGTTCGAGGGCGCCGAGACCGCCTAGGGAGTCCAACTATGCCGAACCGAAAGACCAAACCGACCAGCCCGGGCCGCCGCTTCGCGACCTACCCGCTGCGCGAGCAGGTGACCGCCTCCGAGCCGGAGCGGAAGCTGACCGAGGGGCTGAAAAAGTCCGGCGGTCGCAACGCCAACGGCCGCGTCACCGCCCGCCACCGCGGCGGCGGCGCCAAGCGGCGCTACCGCAAGATCGACTTCAAGCGCCTCAAGGACGGCGTGCCGGCGAAGGTCGCCTCGATCGAGTACGACCCCAACCGCACCTGCTACATCGCCCTCCTGCACTATGCCGACGGCCACAAGGACTACATCCTCGCCCCGTCGCAGCTCTCGGTCGGCGACGTCGTCAAATCCGGTTCCGAGGCGGACATCAAACCGGGCCACGCGATGGAGCTCGGCCAGATGCCGACCGGCACCATCGTCCATAACGTCGAGATGATCCCCGGCCAGGGCGGCAAGCTCGGCCGCGCCGCCGGCACCGCGATCCAGCTGGTCGCGAAGGAGGGCGAGATGGTCACCCTGCGCCTGCCCTCCTCGGAGATGCGGATGGTCCGCGCCAACTGCCGCGCCACCGTCGGCACCCTCTCCAACGCCGAGCACCAGAACCTCAAGGTCGGCAAGGCGGGTCGCAGCCGCCACAAGGGCAAGCGCCCGCAGACCCGCGGCGTCGCGATGAACCCCGTCGACCACCCGCACGGCGGCGGCGAGGCGCACCACACTCCCGGCGGCCACCCGGTCACCCCGTGGGGCAAACCGACGCTCGGCTACCGCACCCGTAAGAAGGGCAAGCAGTCCGACCGCTACATCGTCCGCGGCCGTCGCCGCGGCAAGAAGAAGGGCCGTTAGAGATGGGACGTTCGACGAAAAAGGGCCCGTGGGTCGAGGAGCGCCTGATGGGGCGGATCACCTCCATGAACGAGGCCGGCAAAAAACAGATGGTGAAAACCTGGTCGCGGACCTCGACGATCTTCCCCGAGATGGTCGGGCACACCATCGCCGTCCACGACGGCAAAAAACACGTCCCGGTCTTCATCTCCGAGTCGATGGTCGGGCACAAGCTGGGCGAGTTCGCCCCCACCCGGACCTTCCGCTCCCACGGCGGCGGTAAGGACTAGCGATGGCTGACGAGAAAAAAGACACCAAAGCCAAAAAAGCGGCGAAACCGGCGGCCAAAAAAGAGGCTGCGCCGAAAAAAGAGGCGAAAGCCAAAAAAGCCGCAGCCAAAAAAGCTGCTGCGAAAAAAGAGACTTCGGCGAAAGGCAAAGAGAAAAAAGCCGACGCCAAAAAAGAGGCCAAAGGCAAAAAAGCCCCGGCCAAAAAAGCTGCTGCGAAAAAAGAGCCGGCGAAAAAAGCCGAGAAGGCGCCTGCGGCAAAGGCGCCCGCTGCGCCGCCTGTCGTCAAGGCGAAGGCGCGCTACGTGCGGATCGCCCCGCGCAAGGCGCGGCTGATCGCCGACCAGGTGCGCGGCCTGCACATCGAAAAGGCCCGGGCCCTGCTGCAGTTCTCACCGCGCGGCGCGGCGCTGCCGATCCACAAGCTGATCGACTCCGCTGCCGCCAACGCGGAAAACAACCACGACCTCGTCGGGGACGAGATGCGCGTCGCCTCGATCACCGTCGACGAGGGGCCGACCCTGCGCCGCTTCCGCCCGCGGGCGATGGGCCGGGCCACCCCGATCAACAAGCGAACCAGCCACATCGCCGTGGCCCTGACCCCGGTGGAGGACTAGAGCATGGGACAGAAGATCCACCCCGAGGGATTCCGCGTCGGCTACATCCACGACTGGAAGTCGAACTGGTACGAGGACAAAAACTTCGCCGACGTCCTCCAGGAAGACCTGCAGATCCGGGACCACATCGAAAGCAAGCTTTCCCACGCGGGGCTCTCGAGCATCACGATCGAGCGCCGCGGCGAGGTCGCGGTCGACATCCACACCGCTCGCCCGGGCATCGTCATCGGCAAGTCCGGCAGCGAAGTCGACGCCCTCCGCAAGGAGCTGCACAAGCTCACCGGCAGCCCGGTGAAAGTCAACATCCGTGAGGTCAAGCGCCCCGAGCTCGACGCCAAACTGGTCGCCCAGTCGATCGCCGAGCAGCTGCAGAACCGGGTCGCCTTCCGGCGGGCGATGAAACGCGCCCTCACCTCGGCGATGCGCTCCGGCGCCAAGGGCGTCAAGGTCCAGGTCTCCGGCCGCCTCGGCGGCGCCGAGATGGCGCGGACCGAACAGTATTCGGACGGGCGGGTGCCGCTGCACACCCTGCGCGCCGACATCGACTACGGCTTCTTCGAGGCACGCACCACGACCGGTCGGATCGGCGTCAAATGCTGGATCAACAAGGGCGAAGTGATGCCCGAGGGCTTCCGCTCCGACCTCGTCTCCGGCGACGCCGACGGCCAGAGCCAGAACCGCGGCGGCGGAGGCCGCCGTGACGATCGTGGCGGCGGCGGTCGCGGGCGCGGCGGCGACCGTGGCGGTCGCGGGCCGGGTGGAGATCGCGGCGGACGTGGCGGCGGCGGGCGTGGTCCCGGCGGCGGCGGCCGTGGCGGACAGCGTGGAGGTGGTCGCTGATGTTGATGCCGAAACGGGTCAAGCACCGCAAACAGTTCCGCGGCCGCATGCGCGGCAACACCAAGGGCGGCAGCACCGTCGCCTTCGGCGAGTACGGGATCAAGGCGCTCGAGCGCGGCTGGATCACCAACCGCCAGATCGAGGCCGCCCGTGTCGCGATGACCCGCAAGATCAAACGTGGCGGCAAGGTCTGGATCAACGTCTTCCCCGACAAGCCGTACACCAAAAAGCCGGCCGAGACCCGGATGGGCTCCGGCAAGGGCAACCCCGAGGGCTGGGTCGCCGTGGTCAAGCCCGGCAAGGTGATGTTCGAGCTGGCGGGCGTGCCCGAGGAGCTGGCGCGGGAAGCGCTGCGCCTCGCCGGTCACAAGCTTCCGGTCAAAACCAAATTCGTCATGCGTGAGGGGGCGGGCGACTGATGAAGGCCGCCGAGGTCCACAACCTCAAAGACGACGAGCTGGTGGCAAAGTTGATCGACGCCAAGCAGGAGGCGTTCAACCTGCGCTTCCGGCACGCGACCGGCGAGCTCGAGAACACCGCGCGTCTCGGGCAGGCGAAGAAGGACATCGCGCGACTGCTGACCGTGGCGCGCCAGCGCGGCATCGACGTTGAGAAAGAGACGCGGAAGATATGAGCGACGACGAGACCAAAAAAGACGAGACCACCGAGGAGCCCCAGGCCGAGGAGACGGTCGAGGAGGCCGCCGCGGCTGAGGAGACTCCCGCAGAGGAGGCCCCTGCGGCTGAAGAGGAGGCCCCTGCGGCTGAGGAGGCTCCCGAAGACGCTCCGGCCGCGGAAGCCGAGGCCGAGCCGAATCCGGAGGACGAGCTGCCTTGGAAGGAGCGGCGGCGGTTGGCGAAATCGCGGCGGCAGCCGCGCAAAGCCGGTCCGTCCGATCCTGAGGAGCGCAAGGCTGCGCGCCTGGAGGCGCGGAAGCGCAAGGCGACCCTGCGGCGCAAGCAGCGTGCTGCGGCGAAGTCCGCTCACACCGCCGGCACCGGCACCCCGCCGGCCGAGCACGAGGCCAACGCGGCGAAGGTGCGCCAGGGGATCGTCGTCTCCAGCAAGGGCGACAAATCGATCACCGTCCGCATCGACATCGCCCGTCGTCACCGCACCTACGAGAAGATCGTCCGCTCCTCGACCAAGCTGCACGCTCACGACGAGCGCAACGAGGCCGGCGAGGGCGACGTGGTCCGCGTGATCGAGACCAGGCCGCTGTCGAAGACCAAGCGCTGGCGCCTGGTCGACGTCGTGGAGAAGGCGAGGTAGCGAGATGATCCAGCAGGAGTCCAGGCTCAAGGTCGCCGACAACTCGGGCGCGCGCGAGATCCTCTGCATCCGCGTCAAGGGCGGTTCCCACCGTCGCTACGCGAGCGTCGGCGACGTGATCACGGCTACCGTCAAATCGGCCAGCCCGCAGGGCGGCGTCCGCAAGGGCGAGGTCGTGCAGGCGGTCGTCGTCCGCACCCGCAAGCCGCTCAGCCGCCCCGACGGCACCTACATCTCCTTCGACGAGAACGCCGCGGTGCTGATCGATCCGGCCAGCAACAACCCGCGCGGGACCCGCATCTTCGGCCCCGTCGCGCGCGAACTCCGCGACCGCAACTTCATGAAAATCATCTCGCTGGCGCCGGAGGTCCTCTGATGGCGAAGTCGATGCGCATCCGCACCGACGACCAGGTCGTCCTGATCAGCGGCAAGGACGCCGGCAAGAAAGGCCGCGTCACCCGGACCGACCCGAAAAGGCGCCGCATCTACGTCGAGGGCTTGAACATGATCAAGCGCCACGAACGGCCGCGCTCGCAGACCGACCTGAAAAACCCGCAGGCCGGCGGGATCGTCGAGAAGGAGGGTCCGATCGACGTCTCCAACGTGATGCTGCTCGACCCCAAAGACAACAAACCGACCCGCATCGGCGTCCGCGCCGACAAAGGCGGCAAGCGCGTCCGCTACGCGAAGCGGACCGGAAACGAGCTGGGCTGATGGAGGCGACCGTGGAGACCACTTCGCAGGCCGCGCCGCCGCCGCGCCTGCGCGAGCGCTACGAGCAGGAGGTCCTGCCGGCGCTGACGCAGAAATTCGGCTACTCGACGCCGATGCAGGCGCCGCGGCTGGAGAAGATCACGCTCAACATGGGGCTCGGCACCGAGAAACAGGACAAACGCTCCTTCGAAGCCGCCCAGGAACAGCTTGCGATCATCGCCGGCCAGTACCCGAACGTGCGCCGCGCCCGCAAGTCGGTCGCTTCCTTCAAGCTGCGCGAGGGAATGCCGGTCGGCGTCTCGGTGACGCTGCGCCGGGCGCGGATGTGGGAGTTCCTCGACCGCCTGGTCTCGATCGCGGTGCCGCGCATCCGCGACTTCCGCGGCCTCAACCCACGCTCCTTCGACGGCCGCGGCAACTACTCGATGGGCGTCAAAGAGCAGCTGATCTTCCCGGAAATCGACTACGACTCGATCGACGTCGTCCGGGGTCTGGACGTGACCATCACCACTTCCGCTAAAACTGACCTCGAGGCGTTCGAGCTGCTGCTCGGACTGGGGATGCCCTTCGCCCAGGAGGGACGCCCCGGTCAGGCCGAGCGCGAAGCAAAAGAAAAAGAAGCCGAAGAGGAGCAGCGCAAAGAGGAAGCCCGCCAGAAGGCAGAAGTCGAACAGGCGGCCCTCGAGCAGTTGAAAGAGGAGAACCCGGAGGCCTACGCCAAGCCCGAAGGCGAGGACGAGGGTGCCGCCGAGGGCGGAGACGAAGAGGCCGGCGAGTCGGCCGAGGAGAGTTCTGACAATGGCTAAGACTTCAATGAAGGTGAAGCAGGGCCGGAAGCCCAAGTTCGAGTCGCGCAGCTACAACCGCTGCCGGCGCTGCGGGCGTCCGCGTGCCTACTACCGCAAATTCGGCCTCTGCCGGATCTGCCTTCGCGAGGCCGCTCACGAGGGGTACATCCCCGGAATGACCAAGTCGAGCTGGTAGGACGAGACGCATGCACACCGACCCGATCGCCGATTACCTGACCAGGATCCGCAACGCGATCCGCGCGGGCCACGACGAGGTGGAGATCCCCCTCAACGGCCTCAAGCTGGAGATGTCCCGGATCCTCAAGGAGCAGGGCTACATCAAGGACTTCAGCCGCAGGCCGGCTGCCGTCGGCGAGAACATCAACGTCGAGCTCAAGTACACCGAGGAGCGCCAGCCGGTGATCATCGGGATCGAACGGGTCTCGCGCCCGGGCCGGCGCCGCTACGTCGACCACAAGAGCGTCCCCCGCGTCCACGGTGGTACCGGGACCGCGATCGTCAGCACCTCGGCCGGCGTGATGACCGGCCACGAAGCACGCGCGAAGGGCGTCGGCGGCGAGGTCGTCGCCTACGTCTGGTGAGTGGGAACTGAGATGAGCCGAATCGGAAGAAAGCCCGTCCCCGTCCCCGACGCCGTCACGGTGGAGATCGCCCCTGGCAACATCGCCGTCAAAGGGCCGAAGGGGGAGCTGCAGCAGACCTTCTCGTCCGACATGACCGTCGAGCAGGGAGACGGCGTCGTCACCGTCGCCCGTCCCACCGACCGTGGCGAGCACCGCGCCCTGCACGGGCTTACCCGCAGCCTGATCGCGAACATGGTCGAGGGCGTCACCGACGGCTTCGAGAAGCGCCTGGAAATCCAGGGCGTCGGCTATCGCGCGGCGCTGAAAGGGAAAAAACTGGAGCTGGCGCTCGGCTTCTCGCACCCGGTGGCGATCGACGCCCCGGAGGGGATCGACTTCGAGGTCCCGCAGCCGACCGAAGTGATCGTCAGGGGCATCGACAAGCAGCTCGTCGGGCAGGTCGCGGCGGACATCCGCAAGCGCCGCCCGCCGGAGCCCTACAAGGGCAAGGGCATCCGCTACAAGGACGAGCAGGTTCTGCGAAAGGTCGGTAAGCGCGCATGACCGTCCTCACCAAGCGTCAGCGCCGGCTCAAACGGCGCCGCCGGGTCCGCGCCCGCGTCCGCGGCACGGCCGAGCGGCCGCGGCTCTCGGTCTACCGCTCGAACAAGGGCGTCTTCGCCCAGCTCATCGACGACACCAAGGGCCATACCGTGGCTGCCGTCAACTGGATCGAGCCCGACCTGCGCAAGCTCACCGCTTCCGAGCAGGCGAAGAAGGCCGGCGAACTGCTCGCCGAGCGCGCCAAGGGCGCCGGGGTCGGGACCTGCGTCTTCGACCGCGGCGGCTACCAGTACCACGGCCGCGTCAAGGCCCTGGCCGAAGGAGCACGCGAGGGGGGGTTGGCCTTCTAGTTCCGCTACGGTGGGCCGCTGCTTATGAAGGGCATGGATACCAAGAACGTCGAGACGGTCAGCCCCCGCGGGCTCGACCTGCAGGAGCGGGTGATCGAGATCAACCGCGTCGCCAAGGTGGTCAAGGGCGGCCGCCGCTTCTCCTTCACCGCGCTGGTCGCTGTCGGCGACGAGGAGGGCGTGGTCGGGATCGGCTACGGCAAGGCCCGCGAGGTCCCGCTGGCGATCCAGAAGGGTGTCGAGGACGCCCGCAAGAACCTGATTCGCGTGCCGAAATACGGCAACACGATCACCCACCGCATCATCGGCCGCTTCGGCGCCGGCCACGTCGTCCTGCGCCCGGCCAGCCCCGGTACCGGGGTCATCGCCGGTGGCGGCGTCCGCGCCGTGCTCGAGCTGGGTGGGGTGCGTGACGTGCTGACCAAGAGCATCGGGACGCAGAACCCGATCAACCTGGTGAAGGCGACGATGGACGGCTTGGTTCGTCTGCGTAGGCCTGAGGAGGTTGCCGAGCTGCGTGGGCTGACGGTTACCCAGGTGCTGGGGATGGACGGGAATGGCAACGGAGGCGCTGGGGCCGCGGGTCCTGTCTCCGATTCCGGGCTCTCCCTACCGGGAGAGTCCTCGGAATCGTCGCCACCCGCGGCAGACACGTCGGAGCAGCCGTCCGAGGACGCCGAGAAACCGGTCGCCGAGGAGAAGGCTGGTGATGAGTCGTGAGCACGGTGAAGATCCGGCAGGTTCGTTCTGCCGCGAAGACGAATCCGAACCAGAAAGCGACTTTGAAGGCGCTGAAGCTGGGACGGATCGGGAAGGCTTCCGAGATCAAGGACTCCGAGCAGCTGCAGGGTCAGCTGCGGGTCGTCTCCCATCTGGTCGAGGTCGACGGTGGCTGAGAAAGCCGGCAAAAAAGCCGAGAAGGACTCCGACAAGAGCACCTCGCGCGCCGAGGAGATCGGCCTGCACAACCTGAAGCCGAAGCCCGGCTCGAAAAAGCCGCGCAAGCGGATCGGCCGCGGCGAGGGCAGCGGCCTGGGTAAGACCTCGGGCCGTGGCCATAAGGGCGCCGGCTCCCGTTCCGGCCGCAAGCGCAAGGCCGGCTACGAGGGCGGGCAGAACCCGATCCACATGCGGATGCGAAAGCTGCGCGGTCCGCACAAAAAGCAGTCGATGCCCTTCGAGAACTTTCGCACCAAGACCCAGCCGGTCAATCTCGCCGACCTCGAGGAGCGCTTCGACAGCGGCGCCGAGGTAACGCCGGAGAGCCTCAAGGAGAAGGGCCTGGCCACCCGCAAGGACCCGGTCAAGGTGCTCGCCCGCGGTGAGATCAAGAAGAAGCTAGAGGTCCACGCGCACGCCTTCAGCGCGGCTGCCAAGGAGAAGATCGAGGCAGCCGGCGGTTCCTGTCACACTCTGGAGCCGTAATGCTCAGAACTATTCTCAACGCGTTCAGCGTTGCCGACATTCGCAAGAAGATTGCGTTCACGGCGGCGATGCTGGCTCTGTACCGCCTCGGGTCCTACATCCCGACGCCCGGCGTCGACACCCAGGCGGTCGAGGAAGCGGCCAGCAACTTCAGCGGCGGCGGCATCCTGCCCTTCCTCGACATCTTCTCCGGCGGCGGCCTTTCGAGGCTGAGCCTCTTCGCGCTGGGGATCATGCCCTACATCACCGCCTCGATCATTCTGCAGCTGCTGACGGTGGTCGTCCCCTCGCTGGAGCGCCTGCAGAAAGAGGGCGAAGTCGGGCAGCAGAAGATCACCCAGTACACGCGCTACCTGACCGTGGGCCTCGCCTTCGGCCAGTCGATCGGCTACGTCTTCCTCTTCCGCTCCTTCGACAGCACGTCAGGAAGCAGCGTCGTGGGCCAGCTCACCTTTCCGAAGCTGATGCTGATGGTGCTCTGCCTCACCGCCGGCTGCACCTTGTTGATGTGGCTCGGCGAGCTCATAACCCAACGCGGGATCGGCAACGGCATCTCGCTGATGATCTTCGCTTCGATCACCGCCGAACTCGTGCCGGGCCTCTCGAAGTGGTGGAACAACCCCGATCAGGTCTTCGTCGTGATGATGCCCTTCATCGCCCTGGCGGTGGTCGTCGCCATCGTCTTCGTCCAGGAGGGGCAGCGGCGGATCCCGGTCCAGTACGCGAAACGCGTAGTCGGCCGGAAAATGACCTCCGGAGGGTCCACCTACCTGCCGCTGCGGGTGAACATGGCCGGGGTCATCCCGGTCATCTTCGCCGCCTCGATCATGGCCTTCCCGCCGACGATCGGGCAGCTGATCAACACCCCCGCCGCGCTCGACTTCGCCGCCTTCTTCGAACCCAACGGCTGGGCCTACGTGGTCGGCGAGGTCTTCTTCATCATCGTCTTCACCTACTTCTACACGGCGGTCACCTTCAACCCGGTCGACCAGGCCGACAACCTGAAGAAATACGGCGGCTTCATCCCGGGCGTGCGTCCCGGCCGCCCGACCGCGGAGTACCTGGACCGGATTCTCTCGCGGCTGACCTTTCCCGGCGCCCTCTACCTGGGCGCGGTCGCGGCGCTGCCGACGATCCTGATCAGCCAGACCGCGGCGAATTTCTACTTCGGCGGCACCTCCATCCTGATCGTGGTCGGCGTCGCGCTCGACACGGTCAAGCAGCTGGAGGCGCAGCTGATGATGCGCAACTACGAGGGCTTCCTCAAATAAGCTGCCCGGGATGCCGGAGCTGAACCTCGTACTCCTCGGTCCCCCGGGGTCCGGCAAGGGCACCCAGGGAGAGCGGCTGAACGAAGACCTGCGGTTGCCGTACTACGCGACCGGGGACATCCTCCGCGCCGCGGTGCGGGAGGAAACCGAGCTCGGCCGCACGGCGAAGGAGTACATGGATCGCGGCGACCTCGTGCCCGACGACGTGATCGTCGGCGTCATCGCCGACCGGATCGACTCCAGCGAGGCGCGTGACGGCTTCATCCTCGACGGCTTCCCGCGGACCACACCGCAGGCAGAGGCGCTCGACGCGAAGCTGAGCGAGCTCGGCCGGGGGCTGAACGGGGTGCTCCTGATCGACGTCTCCGACGACGAGGTCGTGCGACGCCTGGGCGGCCGCCGCACCTGCGAGGCGAACGGCCACGTCTTCCACGTCGAGTTCGAACCGCCGAAGGAGGAGGGCGTCTGCGACATCGACGGCTCGCCTTTGATCGTCCGCGACGACGACAAGCCCGAGGTGATCCGCAAGCGGCTCGACACCTACCACGAGAAGACCGAGCCGCTCGTCTCCTACTACGACAGCCGCGGCGTCCTGCGGCGGATCGCGGGAGAGGCGAAGCCGGAAACCGTGGCGGAGCAGATCCGCCGCACCCTGGCGACGATGCGGATGGAGCAGGACGAGACCGTCTGAGGTTGGCCGCCCGGCGCCGCTTGCCGTGACCACTAGCGTGTATCGGATGATCATCAAGAAGACGCCGGAGCAGGTGGATCAGATGGCGGCCTCGGGGGAGATCCTCGTCCGCTGCCTGAAGATGCTTGCCGCCAAGGCGCGACCCGGGGTCACGACCGAGGAACTGGATGCGGCGGCGGAGAAGTTCATCCGCTCGCAGGGCGCCACGCCTGCCTTCAAGGGGTACCGCGGCTTCCCCGGCTCGATCTGCGCCTCCCCCAACTCGATGGTGGTCCACGGCATCCCCGACGCCTACGAGCTGAAGCGCGGCGACGTGATCGCGATCGACGTCGGCGTCGTCAAGGACGGCTGGGTCTCCGACGCGGCGATGACGCTGCCGATCGGCCCGGTCAGCCCTGAGGCTCAGAAGCTTCTGGACGTCACCAAGGCATCGCTGTTCGCCGGAGTCGAGCAGATGCGACCCGGCAACCACCTCGGCGACGTCTCGGCCGCGATCCAGCGGGCGGTGGAGATCGAGGGCCTCTCGATCATCCGCACGCTTGTCGGCCACGGCATCGGCCGCGACATGCACGAGGAACCGCAGGTGCCGAACTTCGGCGAGCCGGGCAAGGGCCCGGAGCTGGAGGCGGGGATGGTGCTGGCGATCGAGCCGATGGTCAACGTCGGCGGCCCGCTGGTGCGGATGGGCGACGACGGTTGGGCGGTCTACTCGGAGGACGGCTCCCTGGCCGCCCACTTCGAGTTCACCGTCGCGGTCACCCCCGACGGCCCCCGCATCCTCACCCCCTGGCACGAAGACGAGTAGCCGCCGTGGACCAGGAGACGTTCTCCGCGGTCGACGAGTTCGTTGCCGGGACGCTGCTCGACGAGGACGAGGCGCTGCGGGAAGCGGTGGAGACCGCCGGGGCGGCCGGGCTGCCCTCGATCCAGGTCTCGCCGCCGCAGGGGAAGCTGCTGCAGCTGCTGGTCCGGCTGGTCGGAGCGAAGCGGATTCTCGAGTTCGGCACGCTCGGCGGCTACAGCGCGATCCTGATGGCGCGGGCGCTGCCGGCGGACGGGCGGCTGATCACGCTGGAGGCGAAGCCCGAGTACGCCGAGGTGGCGCGGCAGAGCATCGAGCGGGCCGGGGTGGGGGACCGGGTCGAGATCCGCGTCGGCGCCGCGCTGCAGGCCCTGCCGGGCCTGGACGAGGAGGGTGCCGAGCCCTTCGACCTCGTCTTCATCGACGCCGACAAGGTCAACACGCCGAATTACTTCGACTGGGCGCTCGACCACACGCGTCCCGGCGGCCTGATCGTCGCCGACAACGTGGTCCGCGGCGGGTCCCTGGGCGACGCCGACGACCCCGACGAGGCGACCGTCGCCCAGCGCCGCCTGCACGAGGAACTGCGCGGCGATCCGCGGGTCAGCGCGACCACGATCCAGACGGTCGGCGTCAAGGGCTACGACGGCTTCCTGATCGCGCTCGTCGAGGGCGCTTGACCGGGCGTCCCCGAAGGGGCTCCCCTGCTATCTTTCCTCGTCGGCCTTATGGGCCGGTTGTATGTCCCTGTGTCCGATTCATGGGGCACGTGGGAGTCCTGTTGTCGATACGAGATCCGGAGCAATGAAGGTTCGAGCTTCCGTCAAGCCGATGTGCGAGAAGTGCAAGGTCATCCGCCGAAATGGGGCGGTCCTCGTGATCTGCCAGAACCCGCGCCACAAGCAGAGGCAGGGCTAGGGCATGGCACGCATCGCCGGCATCAACATCCCGGTCAACAAACGGACCGAAATCGGGCTCACCTACATCTTCGGGATCGGCCGCTCGACGGCCCAGCAGATCCTCAAGGAGACGGGCGTCGACCCCGACACCCAGGTCAAGGACCTGACCGAGGACGAGGTCATCAAGCTTCGCGAAGCGGTCGAGAACCGCGAGGTCGAGGGAGACCTCCGGCGCGAGCGCTCGCAGAACGTCAAACGGCTGATGGAGATCGGCTCCTACCGCGGCCTGCGCCACCGGCGCGGCCTGCCGGTCCGCGGCCAGAGGACCAAGACCAACGCGCGCGGCCGCAAGGGCCCGCGGCGCCTCAGCGTCGCCGGTAAGCGCAAGGTATAGGCAGAGAGATGGCTGAGAAAAAACCCGCCAAAGGGCGTTCGCGCCGCCGCGTCAAAAAGAACGTCACCTACGGGCAGGCGCACATCAAGACTTCCTTCAACAACACGATCGTCACTCTGACCGACACCGACGGCAACGTGATCGCCTGGGAGTCGGCCGGTTCGGCCGGGTTCAAAGGCTCGCGCAAGTCGACCCCCTTCGCCGCCCAGGTGACCGCCGACGCGGCCGCCAAAAAGGGCATGGAACACGGCCTCGAGCGGGTCGAAGTCTTCGCCAAGGGCGCCGGCTCGGGCCGCGAGACCGCGATCCGCTCGCTGCAGGCCGCCGGGCTCGACGTGACCACCGTCAAGGACGTCTCCCCGCAGGCCCACAACGGCTGCCGGCCGAAGAAGCGGAGGCGCGTCTAATGGCTCGAGATACTTCGCCGCAGTGCAAGCAGTGCCGGCGCGAGGGCCAGAAACTCTTCCTCAAGGGCGAGCGCTGCTTCACCGACAAGTGCGGCGTCGAGCGCCGCTCCTACCCGCCCGGCGATCACGGCCGCGGCCGTCTGCGCCAGTCGGAGTACCGCGTGCAGCTGCGCGAGAAGCAGAAGACGCGGCGCTACTACCAGGTGCTCGAGAAACAGTTCCGCGCCTACTACGACAAGGCTTCGCGCCAGGAGGGCGTGACCGGCGAGAACCTGCTCCGCCTGCTCGAGTCCCGCTTCGACAACGTCCTCGTCCGCCTCGGCTTCGCCGCTTCGCGGCGCCAGGCGCGACAGCTGATCACCCACGGCCACTGGCAGATCAACGGCCGCCGGGTGAACATCCCCTCGTACCAGGTACGACCCGAAGACATCATCTCGATCAAGTCCGGATCGAACGCCACCGACACGATCCAGCGGGCGACGGAACTGGTCTCGACCGTTCCGGCGTGGCTGCAGGCTGATCACGATGCCCTCACCGCCAAGGTCCTGCGCTACCCCGAGCGCTCCGAGATCTCGGCGCCGGTCCAGGAGCAGCTGATCGTCGAGCTGTACTCCAAGTAGTCCGGAAACGACTTCTGAAACACCCCAGAGCAAGGAACTCATGACCACCGATTTCCAGGTCCCCCGCATCACCTCCGAGAAAGTCGACGACCGCCGCGGCACGTTCACGATCGAGCCGCTGGACAAGGGCTTCGGCTACACGTTCGGCAACAGCCTTCGTCGCGTCCTCCTCTCCTCGCTCGGCGGCGCCGCCATCACCAGCGTCCGCATCGAGGGAGTCGCGCACGAGTTCTCAACCGTGCCCGGCGTCAAAGAGGACGTCACCGACATCATCCTCAACCTCAAGGACCTCGTCGTCCGCATGCACACCGATGCCGACGAGGTCGAGGCGCCGCTGGTCGCCACCGGCCCCGGCGAGGTGAAGGCCAAGGACATCGACCTGCCCTCCGGCGTCGAGATCCTCAACCCCGAGGCGCCGATCGCGACGCTCGAGAAAAAAACCAAACTCGAGGTCTACCTGACGATCGGCCGCGGCCGCGGCTACTCGCCGGCCGAAGAGAACAAGTCCGACGAGCAGCCGATCGGCGTGATCCCGATCGACTCGATCTTCTCGCCGATCCGGCGCGCCTCCTATTCGGTCGCCGCCGCCCGCGTCGGCCAGCGGACCGACTTCGACAAACTGACCCTCGACCTCGAGACCGACGGCTCGATCGAGCCCGGAGCCGCGCTGCGCGAGGCCTCCGAGATCCTGATCAAGAGCCTGGCGATCTTCACCGACGCCGACCGCGTCGAGGAGCTGACCGCGCGCGAGCCGGCTCCGGCCATCCCCGCCGACGGTTTCTCCTCGTCCGGGGGCGACGGCGGTGCCGCCGCCAACGGCCTCGACGAGATCCTGATCGAGGAGCTCGAACTGGGCGTCCGCTCCTACAACTGCCTGAAGCGGGCCGGTGTCCAGACCGTCGGCGACCTGGTTCGCAAGTCGCGCGGGGAACTGAACGCGATCCCGAACTTCGGCCAGAAGTCGATCGAGGAAGTCATCGAGACCCTGCACTCCCGCGGCCTGGACCTGCAGGCGGACTAACCAGGGGCGAGGCGGAGCTATGCGGCACAAAAAGAAGCGGAACAAGCTCAGCCGCGACTCCGCCCACCGCGAGGCGCTGCTCTCGAACCTCTCGAAGCAGCTGATCGAGCACGAGCGGATCCAGACCAGCCAGGCGAAGGCCAAGGCGGTCAAGCCCGAAGTGGAGAAACTGATCACCCTCGCCAAGCGGGGCGACCTCCACGCTCGCCGCCAGGCGCTGGCGACCCTCCACAACGACAAGTTCATCGTCCACAAGCTGTTCGACGAGGTTGCGCCGCGCTACGCGACGCGCCCGGGCGGGTACACCCGCATCGTCAAGCTGGGCCCTCGGCGGAGCGACTCCACCGAGATGGTCTACCTCGAGCTGGTCTAGTACGTAACGGACTCGAGGTAGAGCCCGTGGGGCGGGGCGGTGTCGCCTGCCTCGGTGCGGGGGGCGCCTTTCAGGAGGCTGGTGAAGCCCTCGACCGTGCGCCTGCCCGAGGCCACCTCGAGCTGCGTGCCGACCAGGACGCGGACCATGTTGCGCATGAAGGCGTCGGCGGTGATGCGGAAGCTGAGGACGTCGCCTTCGGCGGTCCAGGAGGCGGCGAGGACGTCGCGCTCGAAGCGGACGTGGTCGGTCTGGGTCGGGGTGAAGGCGGTGAAGTCGTGGGTTCCCCGCAGGGCGGCGGCGCAGGCGTCCAGCGCCTCGCGATCGACCCGGTGCGGCCACCAGAGCGCCCTGCCGCGCTCGAACGGGCTCGGGGCCGAGCGGGCCAGCAGGCGGTAGCGGTAGCTGCGCGCCTTGGCGTCGCGGCGGGCGTCGAATCCGTCGGCGACGATCGCGGCGGCGGTGACGGCGACGTCGTCGGGGCCGACCCCGTTGAGGCGCCGGGTCAGGTCGCCGGGCGGATCGCCTGCCAGGTCGAAGCTCGCGACCTGGCCCAGCGCGTGCACGCCGGTGTCGGTGCGACCTGCCACGGTCAGCTCGACCGGCTCGCGCAGGACCGTCGCCAGCGCCGTCTCCAGCTCGCCCTGGACCGTGCGCAGGCCCGGCTGCCTGGCCCAGCCGCGGAAGCCGGAGCCGTCGTATTCGATCTCGAGGCGGACGGTGGGCACGGCGGCAGTATCTCCGACTTCGGCCGTCGCGAGCCCCACCTAGAATCGGGTTGGTGCGCATCCTTCTCACCAACGACGACGGCATCTCCGCTCCGGGGCTGCAGGCGGCCCGGCGGGCGCTGGTCGAGCTCGAGGGCATCGAGGTCGACGTCATCGCCCCCGACTCCAACCGCAGCGCCATCGGGCGCGGCATCACGACCCGCTCGCCGCTCACCGTCGAGGAGGTCACCTTCGACGACGGCCGCGTCGGCTTCGCGACCGACGGCACCCCGGTCGACTGCGTCCGCTTCGCCGAGCTCGGCCTGGTCGGCGGCCGGCCGGACCTGATCGTCTCCGGGATCAACCACGGCGCCAACCTCGGCGACGACATCACCTACTCGGGCACCGTCGCGGCCGCGCTGGAGGGGATCGTGCTGGGAATCCCCGCCGTTGCCTTCTCGCAGCAGTCCTCCGCCGGCGGCCTCGGCTACGTCAGCGGGCGCTTCGACTTCACCGTCGCCGCCGCCTTCACCGCCCAGCTCGTCTCGCGCCTGCTCGAGGAGTCGATGCCGGAGGCGACCCTGATCAACGTCAACTGCCCTTCCTGCGAGCCGACCGGGATCGAGGTGACGAAGCTCGGCAAACGGATCTACAACGACGAGCTGAAGCTGGTCAAGGAGGCAGACGGACGGCGCCACTACGAGATCTACGGCTGGCAGCCCGGCTACGAGGAGATCGAGGGAACCGACCTGAACGCGGTCGCCGAGGGCCGGATCTCCGTCACCCCGATCCACTTCGACCTCACCGACCACGGCGGCCTAGAGCGGCTGCGGGGCTGGGGCTTCGAGGAGATGCTGGCGGCGAGCGCCGCGACCGCGTGAGCGGCTCCGCCGAGCAGCGGGCGGCGGAGCTGCGAGAGCTGCTCGCCCACCACAACCACCTCTATTACGTCCTCGACGACCCGGAGATCGGCGACGACACCTACGACGAGCTGCTGAACGAACTGCGGGCGCTGGAGGAGAAGCACCCCGAGCTGCGCACCCCCGACTCGCCGACGCAGCGGGTGGGGGCGCCGCCGCTGGAGCGCTTCGAGCCGGTCGAGCATTACGAGCAGATGCTCTCGCTCGGCAACGCCCGCAACGAGGAGGAGCTGCGCGGCTGGGAGAACCGGATCGCCAACTACCTCAAGCGGCTCGACATCACCGCTTCGCAGTTCAGCTACACGACCGAGCCCAAGATCGACGGGCTGGCGGTCACCCTCACCTACGAGGACGGGGTGCTGGTCCGCGGCGCCACCCGCGGCGACGGCCGCATCGGCGAGGACGTGACCCAGAACCTGCGCACGATCGGCTCGGTGCCGCTGCGGATCGACAAGGCGCCGGCGCTGGTCGAAGTACGGGGTGAGATCTACCTGCCGATCGCCGCCTTCAAAGCGCTGAACGAGCGCCGCGCCGAGGCCGGCGAACCGACCTTCGCCAATCCGCGCAACAGCGCCGCCGGCTCGATCCGGCAGCTCGACCCCTCGCTGGCCGCCGAACGGCCGCTCTCGACCTGGATGTACGGGATCGGGGCGGTGAATGGACTCGACCTCCCCACCCACATGGACGAGGTCGAATGGCTGCAGGATCGCGGCTTCAAGGTCAACCCCGACACCGACCACCACGCCGGCGTCGAGGGCGTCGTCAAGCGCTGCCACTGGTGGGAGGAGCGCCGCGATGAGCTCGACTACGAGATCGACGGCGTCGTCGTCAAGGTCGACGAGAAGGCTCTCTGGCGAGAGCTCGGCGTCGTCGGCCGCGAGCCGCGCTGGGCGATCGCCTGGAAGTTCCCGCCGACGACGGCGACGACGACGCTGAAGAAGGTGGTCTGGAACGTCGGTCGCACCGGTCACCTCGTGCCCTTCGCGATGCTGGAGCCGGTCCACGTCGGCGGCGTCACCGTCACCACCGCCACCCTCCACAACGAGGAGGACCTGGCCCGCAAGGACGTCCGCGAGGGCGACGAGGTGGTGGTGATGCGGGCCGGCGACGTGATCCCGCAGGTCGTCTCGCCGTTGACCCAGCGGCGGCCGAAGGGGACCCGCAAACCGAAGCCGCCGAAGAAGTGCCCCTCCTGCGGGACCGAGACCGTCAAACCAGAGGGCTCGGTCTTCACCATCTGCCCCAACCGCTCCGGCTGCCCGGGCCAGTCGTTCCAGCACGTCAAGCACTTCGTCAGCAAGGGCGCGATGGACATCGAGGGGCTCGGCGAGAAGCAGGCGCAGAGCTTCCTCGAAGGCGGAGTGATCGCAGACGTCGCCGACATCTACGACCTCACCGTCGAGCGCCTGGTCGAGCTCGACCGCTTCGCCGAGACCTCGGCGCGGAACCTGGTCGCGGCGATCGAGGCATCGAAGCAGCGGCCCTTCAAACGCGTCCTCTACGCGCTCGGCTTACCCGGCGTCGGCTACGTGACCGCCGAGGCGCTGGCAGACCACTTCGGTTCGATCGACGCTCTGCACGAGGCCGACCCGGAGGCGATCGAGGAGGTCGAGGGGGTGGGGCCGATCATGGCGGTGCAGATCGCCGAGTCGATCACCGACGACGCCACCTGGTCCCTGGTCGAGAAGCTGCGCGAGAAGGGCCTGCGGCTCGAGGCCGATGCCTCCGAACGGCGGCAGGAGGGCGGGCCGCTGGAGGGCAAGACGGTCGTCCTCACCGGCACCCTGCCGGAGCTGACCCGCGAGGAGGCGGCGGCGCTGGTGAAGTCAGCCGGCGGCAAGGTGACCAGCTCGGTTTCGAAGAAAACCGACTACGTCGTCGCCGGCGACAACCCCGGCTCCAAGCTCGCCAAAGCGGAGAAATACGGCACCGAGGTGCTCGACGAGGCGGGGCTGCGCGAGCTGGTCGGCCGCTCCTAGTAGCCGGCGACCGCGGCGGCGATCCGGTCCTGGTTCAGGTGGGCGAGGGTGAGGTTGCCGACGCCCGCCATCAGGATCGAGAAGGCCATCACCCGGCCGCTGCGGTTGAAGCAGTAGCCGGAGAGGTTGCTGACGCCGCTGATGGTCCCGGTCTTGGTCCGGCAGCGGCCGTAGGCGGCGGTGCCCTCCATGCGGTCGGCGACGGTGCCCTCCTGGCCGGTCAGCGCCAGGTCCTGGATGAACTCCTCGCCGGCCGGGTCCTCCTGCATGCCCAGCAGCAGGTCGACGATCTCGCGCGGGCTGGAGCGGTTGGAGCGGGTCAGGCCGGAGCCGTCGACGGCGTCGACCGCCGAGCCGTGGCCCCGGGCGAAGGCCTCGACCACGTTCGCTCCCGCGGCGGTGGTTCCGGCGCCGCCGAAGCGCGCCCCGAGCAGCTTGATCAGCATCTCGGCGAAGTAGTTGTTGGAGTAGACGTCGGTCAGGTTGACGATCCGGTCCAGCGTGGGGGAGCGGACCAGGGCGATCCGTTCGGCGTTCGGCGGCGTCGGGCGCAGGGCGGTCTGCGGCGGCACCACCCCGCGCAGCGAGCGGGCCAGCTTGCTCACCGCCAGCTTCGCCGGGTCGGAGGCGAAGCCGCTGGTGCTGGTCGCGCCGGCGAAGCCCGAGTTGAAGGCGAGACCCGAGAGCGGGCCGATGTAGGGGCTGGTCGCGTAGCCCGAGTCGGCGACGCCGCGGCGGCGGTCGAAGACCGTGTCGTCGGCGTAGAGGCGGCCGCTGATCGACTTGATGCCCGCCGCCTTGATCTGCGGGGCGAGAGCGAAGATGTTGGTGCCGAGGCCGCCGAAGTAGGCGTTGTAGAAGCCGGGCGTTCCGAGCGCCGGGTCGCCGCCGCCCTGCAGGTAGAGGCTGCCGTGGAGGACGCCCTTGGCGTCGACCGGCCCGTCGCGGAAGACTTTGGTCGGGATCCGGTATTCGGGCCCGAGCTTGGAGAGCGCGGTGGCGGTGGTGAACAGCTTCATGTTCGAGGCCAGGGGCCGGAATCGGCCCGGCGCGCTGGCGCAGAGAACCTGCTCGGTTTCCGTATCGACGACCAGCAACCCGCTGGCCGAGCCGCCTCCCTGGTGGAGCCAGGCGCGCATCCGGTCGCAGCTCGGGCTCGCCTGAGCGGCGCCTGCCAGCAGGAAAAGGCCTGCTGAGGCGACCAAAAATAGGAAAAGGATGCGTCTCACCGGGTTTTCCAACACGCGAGATGTGGAAGGTAGCGGCTAAGGATGACCTCTCGCCCTGGAATACTGCACGTATGGGTGAAGTCGTAGACATCGAGTCCAAACCGCGAAAGCGGCCCACCCGGCGCAAAAAGCCGTCGAAGACGGCGCTCGTCCTCGGCGGCGGCGGCTTCACCGGCGGGGTCTACGAGATCGGCGCCCTGCGCGCGCTCGACCTGCTGGCGGTGAACAGCACGGTCAACAACTTCGACGTCTACGTGGGCACCAGCGCCGGCTCCTTCGTTGCCTCGATGCTGGCCAACGGGGTCACCCCCGAGGAAATGATGCAGGTGATCAATTCCGACGACAACATGGGGCTCGAAGACCTCGATCTCAACAAGGTCCTCAAACCCAACTACCTCGGCTTCCTCGGCAAAGCGGCGGCGCTGCCGTTGCGCACGGCGGAGCTGCTGCGCTCGCTGGTACGGATCGGCGAGCTCTCGGCGATCGACATCGGCGTCGGCCTCGCCGAGGCGCTGCCGACCGGGATCTACTCGGGCTCCGGCCTCTCCGACTACGTCGAAGAAGTGCTCGGCGACGCGGGCCGCGTCAACGACTTCCGGCTCCTGGACCCCGAGCTCTACCTCACCGCCACCGACCTCGACACCTGCGAGCGGATCGTCTTCGGCGAGGAGGACTGGTCGGACGTGCCGATCTCGAAAGCGGTCGAGTGCTCCACCTGCCTGCCGATCGTCTACAAGCCGGTCGACCTGAAAGGGCGGCAGTTCGTCGACGGCGGCATCCGCTCGACCACCAACGTCGACATCGCGGTCGAGAAGGGCGCCAAGTTCATCGTCGTCGTCAACCCGCTCGTCCCCTACGTCAACGACTTCGAGAAGACGATTCCGACCGTGTTCGGCCGCCGCGTGCGCCGCGTCTCCGACATGGGCCTGCCGGCGATCGCCAACCAGACCTTCCGCCTGATCGCCCACCAGCGGCTCCATCAGGCGGTCGAGCAGTGGCAGGAGAAATACCCCGGGGTGGACATCGTGCTGCTCGAGCCCGAGCCCAACGACGAGCTGATGTTCGGGACGCCGATCATGGACTACTCGCGGCGCCTGCAGATCGCCCGTCACGGGTTCGAATCGGTCACCGCCACCTTGGCCCAGGACTACGACCGCTACAAGGAGATCGCCGAGAAACACGGCCTCGAAATCTCCGAGCGCCGCGTCCGCCGCGTAGTCGAGCAGGCCTCCGAAGACGAGCCCGAACAGCTGTCCGCCTGGCGCCGGGTCCTCGAGCAGACCACCTCGGTCCTGCTGCGGCAGAGCGGTCAAGCTTCCTAAATCCGGATTTTCCGGAGTGAAAAAGTAGCGATTTCACCGGTATGCCGTTGAGCGCGCCTATTCTCTTTCGGTACTCAGTGGTACTTGGCCGAAAGGGAGATGAATGATCGAGCTGAACAGCACCTGGAACACGATTGTGATGCTGCTGGTGGCGTTCGGCGTAGGGCTGCTTGGCGGGATAGGCGCGGCGCTTCTCGAATGGAAGAAAGGACAGAAGGAAGCAGAAGATGGGAGCACTCCATCCAAACTCGGATTTCTCGCCGTCGTTGCTTCCGTGGTCCTTGGCGGGATCGCGGCGGTTGCCGTCCTCTACTTCTTCCCACCCGTCACTGAAGTCAAGAATGAAGGGGGGGAGCTCTTGGAACGGTCTTACGACCTGATCAAGCTGGTGGCCTTCTCGCTGCTGGTGGGCACTGCTGGGGCCGCGATTCTGCAGTCGATGCAGTCGCGTGCGCTGGGTCAGATCGAAGCGGGGAGGGCAAAGGCCGAAAAAGCAACTGCGGTTGACACTGCCAGCAAAGGCGTGGCGAGCATGGCGGAGGCCGTGCCTAATGCTGTCAAAGCCAGCATCACCGCTCCCAGCTCCGATATTGAGCAAACGTTGCAGGACGCGGGCGTCCAACCCGGCCAGATGCAGGGCGTACTCGATGACCTTGCGGAGGCGGCTTCGAATGCCGTCACGGTTGAGCTGGGCCCGCATGTTGAAAACACCCAGTCACTGATCGAAGCGGCGGGTGCGCCGACGCCGGCTCCGGCTGCCTCCCCGGACAAGGCCGTGGCGCCGGGCAACACCAAGGCGAGCTAAGGGCTAAGCCGCGTAGAGCTGCTCGATCGCGCCCTCGTGCTTCTGGGCGACGACGGCGCGCTTGACCTTCAGCGTCGGGGTCAGCTCGCCGTTCTCCTGGGAGAGGTCCTGGGGGAGGATGGCGATCTTCTTGACCTGCTCGACGCGGGCGAAGTTCTGATTGATCTTCTCGACGTGGGCCTCGATGTCGGCCTTCACGTCGGGGTTCGAGGCGAGCTGGGCGGGGTCCTCGGGCAGGTTGTGCTCCTGCGCGTATTTGACCGCCTCTTCGGGGTCGAGGGTGACCAGCGCCACCAGGTAGGGCCGGCGGTCGCCGACGACGACGCACTGGGAGACGAGCGGGTGCTGCTTGATTTCCGCCTCGAGGTTGGCGGGGGTGATGTTCTTGCCGCCCGCGGTGATGATGATGTCCTTTTTTCGGCCGGTGATCTTGATGAAGCCCTCGGAGTCGACCTCGCCGATGTCGCCGGTGTGGAGCCAGCCGTCGACGATCGTCTCGGCGGTCGCCTCCGGGTTCTTGTGGTAGCCCTGGAAGACGTTCGGGCCCTTGACGAGGATCTCGCCGTCGTCGGCGATCTTCACCTCGCAGCCGGGGAACGGTTTGCCGATCGTCCCGACCTTGAAGTCGTCGGGAGAAGAAATCGTCGCCGCGGTCGAGGTCTCGGTCATCCCCCAGCCCTCGAGCACGAGAACCCCGGCGGCGTCGAAGAAGCGCAGGATCTCCGGGTTGATCGGGGCGGCGCCGGAGACGGCGAGCCGGATGTTGCCGCCGAACAGGCCGCGGATTTTCGACAGGACTTTCTTGTCGGCGAAGGCGTACTGGCGCTGCAGGAGGAAGCCCGGCTTGCGGCCTGAGCGTTCGGCCTCGCGCATCTTCGCGCCGACCTTGATCGCCCAGTTGAAGATCGCCTTTTTGAGGCCACCCTCCTTCTCCATCGCGCTGGTCGCGGCGGTGTAGATCTTCTCGAAGATCCGCGGCACCGAGGGGAAGTAGGACGGCTTCAGTTCGGCCAGGTTGGGGAGGATCTTCAGCGGATCCCGCTCCCAGTAGGCGATCGCCGTGCCGAGGTCGTAGCTGCCGAGCTGGATCAGCAGGGCGAAGGAGTGGGCGAGAGGGAGGTAGAGGTAGGTGAGGTCTCCCTCCTCGATGACGCTGGTCTCCTTGACCATGTCCAGCATCGCCCGGTAGTTGCCGTGGCTGATGATGCAGCCCTTCGGCGGGCCGGTGGTGCCGGAGGTGTAGATGAAGGTGCAGATGTCCTCCGGGGTGACGGCTTCGTAGAGCTGCTCCCAGCGGCTCGCGTCGTCGCTGCCCTTGGCGGCCAGTTCCTCGGTCGAGAGGGCGTCCTCGGCGTCGCCGGTCATCAGCACGATCTGCTCCAGCTGCGGCAGCTGGTCGCGGACCGCTCGCACCTTCTCCAGCTGTTCGGCGTCCTCGACGATCACGACCTTCGAGTCGGAGTTATCGAGGACGTAGCGGCACTCCTCGGGCGAGTTGGTCTGGTAGATCGGGACCACGGTGGCGCCGATCGAGAGCGCCGCGAAGTCGAAGTAGGTCCACTCGGGGCGGGTGTTGCCGAGGATCGAGACGCGGTCGCCCTTCCGGATCCCGAGCTCGACCAGGCCCAGGGCCAGCGGCATGACGATCTCCTGGACCTCGGCGAAGGTCTTGCTCAGCCACCGGTCGCCGTCCTTGTATTTGACGGCGACGTTGGGGCCGTAGAGCGCGGCTGCCTTCGGCAGCAGGTCAGCGACCGTCTTCGAGTTGGTACCTCTCCCCGACATCTGCCGGGGGAGTCTAGTTCAGCGCTGCGATCGGGGCGAGGCTTGCCGCGAGCGCGAGGAATCGACGCTGCGTAGCGAGCTTTCGAACAACGTCCTGTCGATCCGGCCGTGGTAGATCGGCACACCCATCTGGACGCATTTGCCGATCACCTCCCCTCGCTCCATCTGCAGCTGGTCGGCGAGCTCGGCGGGCGTCAGGTGATGGGCCATCGATGACCTCCAGGGTCGTTGAAAATCGGTAGCCACATGTGTACCGCCGGGACTGGACGCCGTCAATGGGGCAGAGCCGCAGCTTGGGGGATCGCCGGCGGCGCCGGCTCGCGATAATGGGCTGCGAATGTCCTCCGAAGCCGCTTCCAGGCCGCTGCCCCGGCGGGGCAGGCTCTGGGTCGTAGCGCTGCTGGCGCTGGCCCTGGCCGCGCTCGGCTACATGATCGTCGAGATGTCGACGCAAGAGCCGGGCGACCCGGTCGTCCACGTCGACGGCGTCACCGACGCGCAGGGTCTGTTCGGCGGCGTGCCGCAGGAAGGGGACCGGTTCGGCTCCGACGACGCGCCGGTGACGATCCAGGTCTTCAACGACCTGCAGTGCGGAGACTGCCGGGACGATTTCCTCTCGACGATCCCGGAGCTGGCGGAACGTTACGTCCGCCCCGGTGAGGTGAAGCTGCTCTACCGGCACTACTCGAACAGCATCAACCCCGAGCAGCTCGGTTTCTACGGCGCCGAGGCGGCCGCCGACCAGAACTACGGCTGGAACTACATCTACCTCTTCTTCCGCAACCAGGACGAAGCCGAGCGCTTCGGAATCGACCAGGACTACCTGGCCTCGATCGCCGGGTCGGTCGAGGAGCTCGACATCGAAGAATGGGAAAAGGACCTCGAAGACAACGGCGCCCCCGGCGGCTCGATCGACGAGCGGCTGAAAGGCTACGAGGAGCTGGGCCGGAACCTGAAGATCCGCACCGGCCAGGGGATGGTCGTCAGCGGTCCGAGCGGCACGGTGACCCTGCAGGAGGGTCCGTCGCTGGAGGAAGTCGAAGCGGCGATCGCCGAAGTGGCGGCGTAGCCGCGCCTCTAGGCGACGCGGCGCAGGCGGGCGCGGCGGGCGATGACGTCGCGCCACTCGGAGTCGACGATGTGGGCCGGTGCGGTGGTGGCGAGGAAGTCGCCGAGCACGTCGGCCAGGCCCTCGGGGTCTTCGAGGTTGGGGAAGTGGGCGGCCTTGGGCAGCGTTTCGAAGCGGCAGTTGGGGATCGAGTCCGCGGCCTCGAGGCCGTGGGAGAGCGGGATCGTGCGGTCGCGCTCGCCCCAGACGATCAGGGTCGGCATCTCGCCCAGCAGGTAGAGGCGGTCGCGGGCGCTGACCTTCTGCCCCTGGACGTCGATCACCGAGCGCAGGGTCTGCAGGAAGGCGCGGCGCGAGCCGTCGTCCTGCAGCGGCCCGAGGGCGCGGGCCACCGCCTGCAGGTAGACGCCGGTGGAGACGCCGCGCTCGCGCAGCCGCTTGCCGCCGGCGGCCAGGGCGCCGACCAGTCGCGGCCGGGTCGCCAGCCGCAGCAGAGCCGCCGAGCCCGGCAGCGCCGCGCCGCGCAGCAGCGGGCTGACGTCATGGCCGAGGCCGCCGCTGGAGATCAGCGCCAACCGCTCGGTGCGCTGGGGGAACTGGTAGAAGAACTGCATCGCGACGCCGCCGCCGAGCGAGTGCCCGACGATCGTCGCCCGCTCGACCCCGATCGTCGTCAGCAGGTCGCGGATCGCCGCCGCGTGAGCGCCCAGCGAGTAGTCCCCCCGCGGCGTCGCCGCCTCCCCGTGCCCGATCAGGTCCGGCGCGATCACCCGATACGAACCGGCCAGCCGCTGAGCCACCGTCTCCCAGTGCCGGGAGGAGTTGATCATCCCGTGGATCAGGACCACGGTCGGGCCGCTGCCGACGGTCCGGTAGACCGCGCGGTGCCCATGCAGATTCGCCTCGTGAACCTCGAAGGCGGGGACGGGAGGCATGGAGAGACACTAGCGTCAGGCTCCCACGTACTGTTGATTTTCATGCCGGTGCCTGCGCAGTTCTCCGAGCGCGAATATGAGCTCGCCATGAATATCGAGCTGCTTGCCGGGAACGGGAAGTACTCGGTCCCGAGTCAGGTTGCCGAGAAATGGCTCGGTTACGACATCGCTCTTGTTCCCGGGTTGACCTCGGTCTGGGGACTGCTTGGACTGTCGGCTCCTCCGATCGGCGTGCCGCCGGGCCAAGGCATCCTCGGTCACCCCTCGGCGCCCGCCTTCGCGGCCAGCCTCTTTCTCCAGTACAAGAGGCCCGAAGAATTAAGAGGTGGGTCGGCTAAGGAGGCGGCGCCACGTAGGGAAGCTGGGGTCGCCCCGCCACTCCCGTACTTGCGATACGGGCTCGGGCGGTTTCAGCTCGACCGCTTGCTCAATCTGCAGGCAGAGGTCTCTGGGTTGGCAGAGGTCTGTTACGCGGCCGCGAGCTTCGTCTCGGGCGACCACCTGAAGGAAATGCAGGCTCTGCGTGCCGTGGTTAGTTCCTCGGACTTCCTCTCGCTCGGCAAAGTTGATTCCCTGCTCGGCCCGGGGGGCCCGGGGGCGGACCATGTGTGGACCTACGATGCCCATGAGCCCGCCGGAGGAGTCCTATGTTCGGAGCCCCGCAAGGTTCGGAGCTATCGCGGCTGGCAGTTGTTGGAAGGACTGGCCGAGGCGCTTGGCGAGGAGCCGGTGACGCTGGAGAACTATGTCTACGAACTGGACCAGGCGGTCGACGCCTGGAGCGTGAGAGAACTCGGTTCGATCTCGAAATCTCCGAGCGACTGGCCCTGGCTGATGCAGCTGCCAGGCGTCGCGAGGGCGGCTCTGAACGTCGAGCGTACCGCCAGGCGCCACGGCTTGGGTTGGGTTCTGGCGTATCGGGAGGCCCGGATTTAAACCGAGCTTTGCCGACTCGGACCGTGAGCGCTAATAGGTAGCGGCCCTGGCGTCCAAGCGCTCCTGGAGCGCCGTGTAGGAGGTGGCGACGCGGCGCAGCTCGACGAACGCCCGCATGATCTCGACGTTGACGGCGATGGCTCGGTCGCTGTGCAGGACACCGGAGAGCATTGCCACCCCTTGCTCGGTAAAGACGTAGGGCGCATAACGACGACCGCCGCGGCCCTCGTTTGAGGTTGCAAATTGTGACCTCAAAGCCTCGGTCTCGGTTTTGCTCAACTGGAACATGAAGTCCTCGGGGAAGCGCTTCAGGTTCCGTTTGACCTGCTGGATCAGCCGCTTCGTCTCGATGCCGTACAGGTCGGCCAGATCTTCATCCAGCATCACCTGTCGGTTGCGGATGACGAAGATCCGCTTTTCGATCGCCGGCCCGGCGATCAACTCGAGCGAAGGCGCGGATTTTTTCGTGCCGGCCATCGCCGACAGGATGGCAGATCGGCCGGAAGGAGTTGTCTACATCGGGGCGCCCGGATTTGAACCGGGGACCTCACCGACCCGAACGGTGCGCGCTACCAGGCTGCGCCACGCCCCGAGAGAGGCGATTATCCCAGACGCCGGGGGAGGGGCGCGGATAGGCTCGCGCCGCTACTTTGGACGAGGAGGCTGTTTCTCCCCAAGACCATGGCGCGCAGGCTGATTCCCATCCTCGTTCTGTTGCTGCTGGCGGCGATGCCGGCGGCGGCTCGCGCCTACCTGCCGCCGGGCTTCATCGGCGTCTCGCCGCAGAACCCCGGCAACGCCGAGGACTACGAGCTGATGCAGGAAGCCGGCGTCTACAGCGTGCGACTGCCGCTCTACTGGGCCGCGGTGGAGCCGGAGAACCCCGCCTACTCGGAACGGCGCTGGGACTTCTTCGACCATGACGTGCGGCTGGCGGCGCGCGAGGGGATCGAAATCTTCCCGTTCATCACCGCCTCGCCGCCGTGGGTCACCTCGAACGGGATCGACCTGCCGGTCGCCAAGGGCTGGCAGCGGCGGGCATGGGCCTCGTTCCTGCGCGCCGCGGTGCGCCGCTACGGGGTCGACGGCAGCTTCTGGCGTGAAGAAGAAGACCTGCCCTACCTGCCGATGCGCCGCTGGGAGATCTGGAACGAGGAGAACATCGTCACCTTCTCCACCGACCCCGAACCGAAGCGCTTCGCGGTGCTGATGCGGACCGCTGGCCGGGTGATCCACCGCGAGGCGCCGGGGACGAAGGTGATCCTCGGCGGTCTCTTCGGCCGGCCGCTGCAGATCCCGCCCAACGTCGCTTCGGGTGACTTCCTCAACCGTTTCTACCGGGCACGGCGGGTGAGGCCCTACTTCGACGGCGTCGCCCTGCACCCCTACGTCGCCGACGCGAAGGCGATGGGGGCGCAGCTGACCAACCTGCGGCGGATCATGCGCCGCCACCACGACGGCGCCACGCCGCTCTTCGTCACCGAGCTCGGCTGGGGCTCCGACAGCGGCCCGACCCGCTGGCAGCGGGGCCTCTGGGGTCAGGCGAACCAGCTCTCCAAGTCCTTCGCGATGCTCTCCGCCAACCGCCTGCGCTGGCGGGTCAACGGGGTCTGGTGGTTCACCTGGTCCGACGAGGGCGGCAGCTGCGTGTTCTGCCACTCGGCGGGCCTGCTGACCGAGAAACGGGAAGCGAAGCCGGCCTGGTACCGCTTCAACGAATGGACCGGCGGCGACGCCGGCACGGTGCCCCGGATCGGCAGCGACCGCTCCGAACCCGGTACCGGCAAGGAGGAAAACGCGCCCGAATAGCTAGGCTCCGCTCGGACTTCCAAACCGAGAAAAGGAGCATTCCAGTGGCTTTCTCCGTACCCGACCTGCCGTACGCCTACGACGCGCTCGAGCCTCACATCGACGAGGAAACGATGCGCATCCACCACGACAAGCACCACCAGGCGTACGTCGACAAAGCCAACGCCGCCCTCGAGGGCACCGAGTGGGCCGACCGCGACGTCGAGGACGTCCTCCGCAACCTCTCGGCGCTGCCCGGCGACAAGCAGGCTGCGGTCCGCAACAACGCCGGCGGCCACTACAACCACACCCTCTTCTGGCAGATGATGGGCCCAGACGGCGGCGGCGCCCCGAGCGGCGACCTCGGCGCGGCGATCGACGAGACCTTCGGCTCCTTCGACGCCTTCAAAGAGGAGTTCAAAAACGCCGGCATCGCCCGCTTCGGCTCCGGCTGGGCCTGGCTGGTCAAGGACTCCTCCGGCCTCGCCGTGATCTCGACCCCGAACCAGGACTCGCCGATCTCCGACGGGACTACGCCGCTGCTCGGCGTCGACGTCTGGGAGCACGCCTACTACCTGAAGTACCAGAACAAGCGCCCGGAATACCTCGACGCCTTCTGGAACGTCGTCAACTGGGACTACGTCGCGGAGAGGTTCGCCTCGTAGCTCTGCTGCTCTGAGGCGGGGGGAACCCCGCTCATCGCGTGCTCGGCGAGTGCGGTGATCGTCAGGCTGGGGTTGACGCCGACGTTCGCCGGCACCGCCGAGCCGTCGCAGACCAGCAGGTTCTCGTAGCCGAAGACCCGCTGGCGGGCGTCGACGACGCCGTCCTCGGGCCCGTGCCCGATCACCGCCCCGCCGAGGATGTGGGCGGTGGTCGGCACGTTCAGCAGTGCCTCGGTCACCGAGCTCTGGGCGACGCCGCCGGTGCGCTCGGCCAGCCATTCGGCCGCCTCGTTGGCGACCGGGATGAAGGTCGGGTTCGGTTTCTCCGGGTCCTGCTCGGTCTGCAGCCAGACGTTGCCGGAGCGTTTCAGCTTCGGGCGCAGGGCGATCGCGTTGTCGAGGGTCTGCATCACCAGCAGGATGATCGTCCGCCGCGACCAGTTCTTCGGGTAGATCACCTTGGCGAAGCGGACCGGATGGCGGAGCATCTGCCCGAGCAGCTTCAGCGGCCGGGTGACGCGGGTGCCGTCGCCGACCAGCAGCGTGTAGAGCAGGCTCATCGAGTCGCCGTCCTTGCCGTAGCTGACGGTCTCGATGTGGGTGTCTGCGTCGGGGTAGATGCTGCCGCTGATCGCCACCCGTTTGGTCAGGTCGTCCGGGTAGTCCTCGGGGACGGTGACGGCGAGGATCATCTCGCTGTTGGTCCGCACCAGCTCGCCGAGGCGGGCGGAGATCCGCGGCAGGGCGCCGCCGAGGCGGCAGCGCTGCAGCAGCTTGTTGGTGCCGAGGGCGCCGGCGGCGACGACCACGCCGCGGGCGCGGATCGTGCGCTTGCCGCGGCCGGGGATCATCCCCGAGCGCTCGCTGGTGATCGTGTATCCCTCGCTGCCGTCGGCCGGGCCGATCGGCCGGATCTCGGTCACGGTGCGGTCCGGGACGACCTCGACGCCGCGTTGTTCGGCCAGGTAGAGGTAGTTCTTGACCAGCGTGTTCTTGGCGCCGTGAGGGCAGCCGACCATGCACCGGCCGCAGAAGCTGCAGCCGGTGCGGTCCGGGCCCTCGCCCCCGAAGAAGGGGTCGGAGACCGTCTTCCCCGGCTCGCCGAAGTAGATCCCCACCGGGGTCTTCTGGTAGGTCCCGCCGACCCCGATCGACTCGCCGTACTCGCGCAGCAGCTCGTCGGCGGGGTCGTCGATCTGGACCTGGGTGACGCCGAGCATCCGCTGCGCTTCGGCGTAGTGGGGAGCCAGCTCCGACTCCCAGTCGGCGAGGTCGCCCCACTGCGGGTCCTTGAAGAACTTGGAGGGAGGGACGTAGAGCGTGTTGGCGTAGCCGAGGCTGCCGCCGCCGACGCCGCTGCCGCTGACCACCGAGACGTCCTTGAAGGTCGAGAGGCGGAAGATGCCGCGCAGGCCGAGGCGCGGCGCCCAGAAGTAGCGGCGCACGTCCCAGGTCGACTTCGGGAAGTCCTTGTCGGTGAAGCGCTTGCCGCACTCCAGGACGGCCACCTTGTAGCCCTTTTCGGCCAGGCGCAGGGCAGAGACAGACCCTCCGAACCCGGAGCCGACCACCACCCAGTCGTAGTCGTACTGGCTCATCAGCCAGTCAAGCCTACTGGGGGCTCAGGCCTCGCCGGGCTCGAGCGGCCGGAAGTCGGTCGTGCGCGCCCCGCAGACCGGGCAGAACCAGTCCTTGGGGATGTCCTCGAAGGCGGTGCCCGCCGGGATGCCGCCGTCCGGATCGCCGATCGCCGGGTCGTAGATGAACCCGCAGCTGTCGCAGATCCAGAGGGTCGCGTCTTTGGTCTCGGTGGTCATGCTCTGAATGTTAGAGACGGGCTGGTCTGCGCTTATTTGCCGAAGCTGACCTGCGGGGCGTTGCGCTCGGCGGCGTCTTCGATCTCGAAGAACTCGCGCGCGGTGAAGCCGCCCTGGTTGGCGATGATCGAGCCCGGGAACTGCTGGATGTCGGTGTTGTAGCTCTGGACGTTGGAGTTGTAGATCCGGCGCGAGGCCTGGATTTCGTCCTCGAGCTCGGAGAGGTTGCGGCTCAGCTGCTGGAAGTTCTCGGTCGCCCGCAGGGTCGGGTAGTTCTCGGCGACGGCGCGCAGTTCGGTCAGGGCGCCGGTCAGTTTCGACTCGGCTTTGGCGGTGTCGGCGACGCTCGAGGCCTGCATCGCCTCGGCTCGCGCCTGGGTCGCTTTCTCGAAGGTCGCGCTCTCGTGCTCGGCGTAGCCTTTGACCGTCTCGACCAGGTTGGGAACGAGGTCGTGGCGCCGTTTCAGCTGCACGTCGATCCCGCTCCATGACTCGTCCACCCGGTTCCGCGCGGCGATGATCGAGTTGCGCTTCGCGATGTAGTAGAGGACCGCGAGGATGAGAATCGCGACGACGACGATGATGACGATGGTCATGAAGGCTCCTGTGGTCGGACCGGGGTTAAGGGCATCCTAACGCCGTAGGATCGCGCGATGGCAGCGAACCACGAAGCGCAGGAATGGGCCGAGATCGTGCGTCGCTACGGCGAGCGCAACGGGCTCACCTACGAGCCGGTCGGCGGGATCAATCCCAAAGACGGGCCGGTGGCGCTCTGCGTCGGCGGGGTCAACCGGCTGACCGGGCAGCTCGCCGAGGGCTTCTGGGGATCCTCCTGCGACGCCGACGAAAAGGAGGTCGGTGGCTTCTTCAGCAAGGCGGTGGTGCCGACCGCGGTCCTTGCCAAGGCTCACATGCCGGACCTGGCGCAGGTGGTGCCGGCCTTCAACGTCGAGTCGATCGAGCGGCACGAGGTCGTGACGCAGCGCTTCCAGCGCAAGGTCGAGTTCGAGTCGATCGACTTCAACAAGCGCTTCCTCACCACGGTGCCGAGCGAGTACGACCCGGTGGCGCTGCGGGAGCTGTTCGGTCCGGGGTTCCTCGGCTGGGTGACGACGATGAGCGGCGAGATCGACTTCGGCATCAACGACCGCCAGCTCTGGTTCCTCTGGCGGTTGCGAGAGCGCAGCCCCGAGGAACTCAAAGCGGCCCTGAAGAACGCCGGGCAGCTGTTCAAACGGCTGCAGGGAGAGATGGAAGAGAGCGGCATCCACACCTACGCGCCCGGACCCTGGCACGCGGGCCTGGAGCCGTTCCCGGACGCGCCGGCGCCTTAGAACCTGTTTCCTAGAACCTGTTTCTTATGAGGGGTAGTCGGGGTCGCCCGGGAGGACGACGCGCGGTTCGGGACCGTCGTCGGCGATCACCTTCGGCAGGATCGGCTCGACGCTGCGCTCGCGATAGGTGGCCAGCGCCTCGTCGGAGGTGCCGAACTCGGCCAGCCAGCCGAGCTGCGTCTGGGTGGGGAAGGAGAGGACGATCTCGCCCGCGGCATGCGCCTCGAGCGCTGAGGCCGGTTCGAACCAGCGGGCCTCGGTGGTCTCGACCCCGTCCGGCTGCGGCGGCGTGTGCGCGGGGGCGAGGGCGAGGAAGAACCAGGCGTCGAAGCGGGTCGCGATCAGCTCCGGGGTGATCCAGCGGGTGAAGGGGACCAGCTCCTCCTCGGCGGGCAGCTCGATCCCGGCCTCCTCGGCCAGCTCGCGCACCGCGCAGGCCCGCAGGCCGGCCTCCTCGGCGCCGTCGGTCGTGTCGACCGAGCCTCCCGGGAAGACCCAGACGCCGGGCATGAACTTGGCCTCCTCGCTGCGCCGCAGCATCAGCACCTCGAGGGCGCGCTGGGCGTGCTTGCCGCCGCGCCGCAGGAGGACGATCGAGGCGGCCGGGCGCGGCGTCGAGGGCGGCCCGAAGTTGGGCAGCTCCGCCGGTCCCCGTCGCCTCTCCTCCATCGGTCCACCCTAACCACCGGCGGGGGTGTCTGAGCAAACGGGTGCTTAGGACTCCTTCTGCTCAGACACGTCGGCGATCAGCTGAGGACGCGACGGCGCTCGCGGCGGACCCAGGCGCGGTGGGTGAGCCAGGCGAGCAGGGCGACGAGGGCGATCGGGCCGAGGATGGCGAGGCCGACGACGGTGACTGCGAGGATCTTGCCGGCGTCGCCGAGCGCGTCGTCGATGCCCCAGGTGCCGCCGCCCGTGCCGGATTCCTCGGTCGCGCCGGTCTCGATCCGGACCAGGACGCGGGAGAGGTCGGCGCGGCGTTGCAGGTGCTGGAGCTGGGAGCGCAGGCGAGCGCGGTGGCGCCGCTCCTGGCCCAACTCGGCTTCGACCGCTTCGCGCTCGGATTCGGTTTCCGCGCCCTCGAGCTGGCCGAGGAGGCTGTCGATCCGCGCCTTCGAGTCGCGCAGCAGCTCGGTGAGGTCGACCGTGGGCGCGGTGATGTCGGCGGTCGCCTCGTGCCGCGAGCGGACCTCGTCGATCGCCGAGAGGGCGGCGAGCGCGTCGCCGAGCTTGGCGCTCGGGATCAGCAGCTCGAAGGTGGCGCCGGCTTCGCCGGGCTCTCCCTCGCGGGTGGAGGAGCGCATGACGATGCCGTCGTGGGCGTGCACGGCTTCGAAGACCTTGGCCGAGTCCTCGCCGACGTCTGCGGGCGCAGCACCGAGGACGAGCGTGGCGGAGCGTTCGACCGCGCGGTTGGCGAGGTGGGCGCTGCCGCGGACATAGCCGCCGCTGCCGTCGAAGCTGCTGTTGGCCGCCGCTTCGCCCGATTCGGCTTCCGCCGAACCCGAACCCGCACCCGCGGCTGCTTCTGCTTCCGGCTTGGCGGGAACCGCCTTCTCGAACTCGATCGGTGGTTTGGGTTGCTCCGTCACCTCCGGGGAAGCGGCGAAGTTCGGACTCTGGCGTTCGGTGTCGTTCGTGGCGATCATCGCCGTCACCACGGCGATGGCGATGACGGCGAAAGCGCCCGCCGGCACGAGAGCTCGCCGCGGCTGGATTCGGAAGGAGAGCCGCGGCAGGCGCGAGCGCCGCGGGAAGCCCGCGGCGGCGCGCTCGTCGAGCTCGGCCGTGAACTCGGGCCGCGGCGCCGGTCGCAGCGCCCGCAGCTCGGCGGTCAACTGGTCGTCTCTAGGCGTGTCCATCGCAGGCCTCCCTCAACTTGGTCATCGCCCGGTGCAGGCGGGTGCCGGCATTCGACTCGCCGATGCCGAGCACGCGGGCGATCTCGCGGTTTTCCAGGCCGGCGAAGAACTTCAGCGCGATCAGCTCGCGCTCGGGCGGGTCAAGGCGCTCCAGCGCCGCCGAGACCGCCAGTCGTCGCTCGCTGTGCTCGGCACCCTCTGCGAGGGCGCGGGCGTGCAGGTCCTCGGGCTCGGCCGTCAGCTCGGCCTGGCGGCCGCGGCGGCGCAGCTCGTCGAGGGCGGCATTGCGGGCGATGCCGAAGAGCCAGGCGCGGGGTTCGCCGCGCTCGGGGTCGAAGCGGTGGCGCTTGCGGTAGGCGCGCTCGAAAGCGGCGGCGGTGACTTCCTCGGCCGCCGGCGCGTCGCGCAGCAGGCCGGCGACGTAGGCGTAGACGTCATCGCGGCTGGAGCGGTAGAGGCGGTCGAAAGCGAGGTCGCCGGCCCGCGGCGCGTCCTTGGCTTCGGCGACAAGCGTTTGCTCCATGCCCGTACTACGGCCGGAATCGGAATCCATCACGGCCAGTATTCAGCGGACGCTGAATTCGGGCCGCTATGGGGCACCTTTTCAGCGGACGCTGAATTCGTCCCGGACGCGCTAGGCGGCTTGGGGGAGGTCGGCCGGCGCCGAGGCGACGGCCGCGCGGATCGAGTCGCGGGCGATCGCGACGAGCTCGCGGAGCTCGTCGGTAGAGATCGAGAGGGGGGGCATGAGGACGATCGTGTTGCCGAGCGGGCGGATGAAGGCGCCGCGGCTGCGCGCCTCGACCGTCACCCGGTGGCCCATCCGCAGAGCCGCGTCGTGGTCGCCGAGGTCGATCCCGACCATCACGCCCTTCTGGCGCACCTCGGCGACCTCGGACATCGCCGCCACCTCTGCCAGCAGCTCTTCGAAGAGGGCGATCTTCGGCTGCAGCTGCTCCAGCGTCCGCTCCTGCTCGAAGACGTCGAGGTTGGCGAGCGCCGCCGCACAGGCGAGCGGGTTGCCGGTGTAGGTGTGGCCGTGGAAGAAGGTCTTGAACTCCTCGTAGCTGCCGAGGAAGCCCTCGTAGATCTCTTCCGTGGTCAGGGTCGCCGCCAGCGGCAGGTAGCCGCCGGTGATCCCCTTCGCCAGGCACATCAGGTCGGGAGAGACGCCTTCCTGCTCGCAGGCGAACATCGTCCCGGTGCGGCCGAAACCGGTTGCCACCTCGTCGCAGATCAGCAGCACGCCGTGGCGGTCGCAGAGCTCACGGGCGGCGCGCAGGTAGCCGGACGGCTGGACGAGGATCCCCGCAGCGCCCTGGACAAGCGGCTCGACCACGACCGCCGTCACCTCCTCGCCGTGAGCCTCCAGCACCCGCTCGAGGTCGGCAGCGTCGCCCGGCTCCGCCACGTGGGTCTCGAACAGCAACGGCCGGTAGGTCGAGTGGAAGAGGTCGATGCCGCCGATCGAGACGGAGCCGATCGTGTCGCCGTGGTAGGCCTCGCGCAGGCGCACGAACCTGGTTCGCCCGGCATGCTCTCCGCCGCGCTGCTGCTGGTACTGGAAGGCGATCTTGAGGGCGATCTCGGCCGCGGTCGAGCCGGAGTCGGAGTAGAAGACGCGGGAAAGGCCTTCAGGCGCGATCTCGACCAGGCGCGCCGCCAGCTCGGTCGCCCCGGGGTGCGAGAGGCCGAGCATCGTCGTGTGGGCGACCCGGTCGAGCTGCTCGCGCACGGCGGCGTCGATTACGGGGTGGTGGTGGCCGTGGACGTTGCACCAGAGAGCTGCAGTGCCGTCCAGATAGCGGCGACCGTCGACGTCATAGAGGTAGGAGCCCTCGCCGCGCTCGATCATCAGCGGCTCTTCCTCGCTCCAGCCCTGCTGCTGGGTGAAGGGGTGCCAGACGTGTTCGCGATCGAGCTGCGCGTAGTCCGGCTGCATGGGGCGGACGTTAGCCGCGGCGGCGGCGGCAGCTGCGGCGGATATGCATCACACAAACAACTATTGCCCTTTTGAAATGGTTGCGCCCGTGCAACTATTATCGGGATGCATGCGACTGACCTGAAAGCGATCGCCGAAGCTCGCCGCGAGGTGAGCTCGGCTGAGCACGACACCGCCGCCCGCGTGGCGGCGCTCCTGCACCACGTCTTCCTCTACGACCGTGGCAACCAGCTGCGGGTGATCGAGGAGTCGGGGCTCTCGATGACCCAGTGCAAGGCGCTGCTGGAGCTGGGCGGGCTGGGGGACCAACCGCAGCCATGGCAGGTCTCGGACCTGGCCGAGCGCTTCGGCGTCTCCGTCCCCTCGATGAGCCGCGCTGTCGATGCACTTGTGAAGGCGAAGCTGGCGACCCGGGTCGAGGACCCGGATGACCGCCGCGTGCGCCGGGTGCAGATCACGGCCAAGGGAAAGGACCTGGTCGCCACCCTCGTCACCGTCCGCATGACCGGAATCGAGACCTTCGTAACCACCCTGAGCGCGGCGCAGCGACGCAAGCTCGACGCCGCCGTGGAGGCGCTCCTCGACCGCGAGGACCTCGCTCAGACCTACCAGCAGATGAAGGGAAGTGAGCGCTCTTGACCCGCTACCGCCACCTGATCACCGACGACAACCGCAAGTGGTGGACGCTCGGAGCCATGTGCTTCGCGCTGTTCATGATCATGCTCGACAACACGGTCGTGAACGTCGCCCTGCCCTCGATCCAGCAGGACCTGGGGGCCTCGATCAGCGGGCTGGAGTGGACGATCAACGGCTACACGCTCTCCTTCGCGGTGCTGCTGGCGACCGGCGGCCGGCTCGGCGACATCTTCGGGCGGCGGCGGATGTTCCTCACCGGCGTCGTCATCTTCGCCGCCTCCTCGGCGACCGCGGGCTTCGCGCCCGACCAGACCGCGCTGGTCGTCAGCCGCATCGTGCAGGGCGTCGGCGCGGCGCTGATGATGCCGGGCACGCTCTCGATCATCACCGACGCCTTTCCCGCCCACGAGCGCGGCAAGGCGATGGGCACCTGGGCCGGCGTCTCGGCCCTGGCGCTGGCGGTCGGCCCGGTGCTGGGCGGCTTCCTCACCGAGCACGTCAGCTGGCGGGCGATCTTCTACATCAACATCCCGGTCGCGGTGGGCGCTGTGATCGCGACGCTCTTTGCGGTGCGCGAGTCGCGTGACACCTCGGTCGGGCGCGACGTCGACTACGCCGGAGTCGCCGTGCTGACCGCCGGCCTGACCGCGCTGGTCCTCGCCCTGGTCGAGGGCAACGCCTGGGGCTGGGGCTCGCCGCAGGTCATCGCCCTGCTGGTCGGGGCGGCGGTGGCGCTGCCCGCCTTCGTCTTCGTCGAGAACCGGGTCAAGGCGCCGATGGTGCAGTTCGACCTGCTCAGCGACCGCAACTTCCTCGCCGCGGTGGTGGTGGCGTTGATCATCACCTTCGCGATGATGGGCGTCTTCTTCTTCCTCGCCCTCTACATGCAGGACATCCTCCACTACTCGCCGCTGGAGGCGGGGGTGCGGTTCCTGCCTTCGACCCTGATGATCGTCGGCGTGGCGCCGGTCGCCGGGCGGCTCTCGGACCGCTTCGGGCCGCGCTGGCTGATCGCCGGCGGGCTGGTCCTGGTCGCGGCCTCGCTGTTCAGCTTCAGCCGCATCGCGGTCGACTCCGGCTACCTCGACCTGCTGCCCGGGTTCATGTTGCTCGGCATCGGCATCGCGATGACGATGTCGCCGATGACCAGCGCGGCGATGAACGCGGTGCCGGTGCAGAAAGCCGGGATCGCCTCCGGGGTGCTCTCGATGTTCCGCATGGTCGGCGGCAGCCTCGGCATCGCCGTCACCGGTGCGATCTTCCAGGGGCTGGTCAGCTCGAAGCTGGACTCGCTCCTGGGCGGGGCCGGCGTGACCGCCGCGCAGCGGGAGTCGATCTCCGACCAGCTCGGCGGGGGTGGGGTGCCGCACGTGGCGGGGCTCAACCCGGGCCAGGCCCAGGAAATCGTGGCGGCGGGCAACGAAGCCTTCGTCTACGCGCTCAGCCACGCGATGACCGTCTCCGGCTTCGTCGCCCTCGCCGGGGCGCTGATCGGGGCGACCGCGATCCGCGCCAAAGCACGCGAGACCACCCCCGAGGCGGCAGTCGCGGAGGCCAATCCCGGCGGCGAGGCGCTTGCCGGCGAGGAGGCCCGGGAGGCGGCGGCCGCCTAGGAGCGTCGGGTGCATCGGGCGGCATAGGCTGCCGCCCGATGCTGATCCTGCTGCCGCCGTCCGAAGGCAAGGCCCGCCCCGAGGCGGGCGATCCGGTCGACCTCGACTCCCTTGTCTTCGCCGACGAGCTGGGCGAGAAGCGGGCTGAGCTGCTGGAGGCGTTCGATCCGGGCCTGCGCGAGGCGCCGGCGGCGCCGGCGCACAAGGTCTACACCGGCGTCCTCTTCAAACGGCTCGAGCTGCCCGAGCTGTCGGCGGCCGCGCGGAAGCGGGTGCTGATCGCCAGCGCGCTGTGGGGCGTGGTGCGGCCGGACGACCGCATCCCCTATTACAAGTTCCCGCCGAAGACGCGGCTGGAGGGGATCGGGGCGCCGAATGCGTTCTGGCGCCCGACGCTGGCCGCGGCGCTGCCGGACTCCGACGGCGACCTGGTCGTCGACATGCGCTCCGGCGCCTACGCCGCCGCCTGGAAGCCGAGGCGGGCGAAGCTGCTGGCGGTGCGCGCCTTCACCGAGGAGGGTGGCCAACGCAAGGCGGTCTCGCACATGGCGAAGGCGGTGCGCGGCGACGTGGCGAAGGTCTTGCTGGAAGCGAAGAAGGAGCCGAGGGACCCGGAGAGCGTCGCTGCGGTCGCCGAGGCGGCCGGCTTCACCGTCGAGCTGACCGACGGCAACCTCGACGTGGTCGTCTGACTCCCCGCCGACGGGACGAAAAGCGGTCTACCTAAGCGGAAATCGTCCCGTCGACGGAGAGGGGCGGCCAGGTGTTCGGATCGGCGATGTCGATCTGGGGGAGGGTCAGGACAGGGGTGCCGGCGAGACCGGCGATCGTCTCGCGGTTGCTGCTCTCGATCTCGGTCGGCTCCTCGGGCCAGGGGTTGAGGACGATGGCGGCTATCTCCAGCCCGGCGGCGCGGGCGGCCTCGATGGTCAGCAGGGTGTGGTTGATCGTTCCCAGGCCCGGAGCGGCGACGATCACCAGCGGGTAGCCGAGGTCGATCGCGAGGTCGCGGACCAGGTAGCCGGGGGAGAGCGGGACCAGCAGGCCGCCGACGCCCTCGCAGACGACCGCGTCGGCCCTCACGGCGGCGGCTGTTGCAGCTTGTCGCAGCCTTTCCGGATCGATTTCCTCGCCGGCCAGCGCCGCCGCCAGGTGTGGGGAGGCGGGCGGTCCGTAGCGGTAGGGGGCGATCTGCTCGTCGCTCTGGTCCGAACCCGAGGCGCGGCGCAGCAGCGCATGGTCGGTCTCGACCCCTTCGTCGAGGCCGGTGACCGCCGGCTTGAACACCGACACTTTCTGGCCGTCGGCGGCGAGGGTCCGGGCGATCGTCGCCGCGACGACGGTCTTGCCGACCTCGGTGCCGGTGCCGGTGACGAAGACCCCGGGCGGCATCGCGGCTCAGGCGGCGAGCGGCTGGGTCGCGACCAGGCCCGCCTCACGGGCGGCGACCCCGACCATGTGGGCGGCGGCGACCAGGTCCTCCCGGCGATGGGTCGCCATCGCGGTCAGGCGCAAGCGGCAGGACCCCTCGGGAACCGTCGGCGGCCGGATCCCCTGGGCGAAGACCCCCTTCTCGAGCGCTTGCTCGCAGAGCTCCATCGTCGCTTCCGCCTCGCCGACCCGCACGGGGACCACCTGCGTGGTCGAGCCGCCGACCTCTAGACCCTCGGCCGAGAGCGAACGGCGCAGCAGCGCGGCGTTGGCCTGCAGCCGGTCGACCAGCTCGGGCTCGGCTTCGAGGAGGGCGAGCGCGGCCTGGGCGGCGCCGATCGCCGGCGGCGGCGGTGCGGTCGAGAAGATGAACGGCCGCGCGGTATTGACCAGCAGATCGACGATCTCGGCGCCGGCGCAGACGTAGGCGCCGTAGGAGCCGAGCGCCTTGCCGAGGGTCCCGACGACGACGTCGACCTCGCCGCTCAGCCCCGCGGCCGAGACCGAGCCGCGGCCGCCGGGGCCGACGGCACCGGTTGCGTGCGCCTCGTCGACCATCAGCCTCGCCCCGTGATGCCGCGCCAGCGTCAGCAGCTCGGGCAGGGGGGCGACGTCGCCGTCCATCGAGAAGACGCCGTCGGTGACGACCAGCGCCGCCCGGCCGCCGGCCCGGCGCAGGCCCCAAGCAAGGTGCTCGAGGTCGCCGTGGCGGTAGACGAAGGTCTCGGCGCGCGAGAGGCGGCAGCCGTCGACGATGCTGGCGTGGTTGAGCTCGTCGGAGAAGACGACCTCGCCGCGCCCCGCGAGGGTGGCGATGACGCCGGTGTTGGCGAGGTAGCCGGAGCCGAACAGCAGCGCCGCCTCGTAGCCCTTGAAGTCGGCAAGGCGCTCCTCCAGGCGGCGGTGGGGCTCCATGTTGCCGGAGATCAGGCGTGAGGCCCCCGACCCGGCGCCCCAGCGCAGCGCCGCCTCGGCGGCGGCGTCTCGCACCTCGGCCCGGTCGGCGAGACCGAGGTAGTTGTTCGAGCAGAGGAGAAGAACCTGCCGGCCGTCGAGGGTGACGGTCGGGCCCTGTGGTCCCTCGATCAGGCGGAGCCTGCGGTAGAGCCCGCGGTCGCGGAGCTCCTCGAGCCGCTCGGCGACGTCGGTCACGCCGCCCGTGGGTAGGAAGGCGGCTTCTTCGCCTTCTTGACGACCCGTAGCTGGGTGGAGGGGTCCCAGAAGTTGGCCTCCTCCTGGCTGTCGATCAGCTCGTCGATCGGCGTCTCCGGAGTCTCGCCCTCGAGCCAGCCGGAGCGGTTGTCCGGCCGCGGGTTGGCGCCGTTGTCGGGCTGGCGGGCGACGTTGAGGCCGAGCTCTTCGAACATCGCCCGGTCCTCGGCCGGCTCGGCCCCGAGGGTGGTCAGGAAGTTGCCCATCATCACCCCGTTGAGGCCCGCCTTGACGGCGAGCTTGTGCAGCTCGCCGAGGTTCTCGACCCGGCCGCCGCAGAGGCGGAAGAGGGCGCCGGGGATGATCAGGCGGAAGATCGCGATCCACTTCACGACCTCCCACGGGTCCATCACCGTGCGGTCGCCGAACTTCGTCCCCTCCTTCGGGATCAGCAGGTTGATCGGCACCGAGGTGGGATTGATCTCGGAGAGCTCGAAGGCCATCTCGACCCGCTGCTCCTCGCTCTCGCCGAGGTTGAGGATGCCGCCGACACAGGTCTCCAGCCCGGCCTCCTTGACCGCCTGGATCGTCCGCAGCCGCCCCTCGTAGCGGACCGTGGTCGAGACCTCGGGGTAATAGGAGCGGGCCGACTCGACGTTGTGGTGGACGCGCTGGACGCCGGCCTCCTTCAGCGCCTTGGCGCGCTCGGCCGACATGTGGCCGATCGAGGCGCAGCGCTTGAGGTTGGTCTGCTCGGCGACCAGCCGGGTCCCCTCGAGGATTTTCTGGAAGTCGCGCTTGGAGAGTCCCTGGCCCTGGGTGACCATGCAGAAGCGGTGGGCGCCGGCGGCCTCGGCGGCTTTCGCGTGCTCGAGGATCTGCTCCGGCTCCATCATCGCGTGCATCGGCGTGTCCGCCTCGGCGTAGCGGGACTGGGCGCAGAAGCCGCAGTCCTCGGCGCAGCCGCCGGACTTGGCGTTGACCAGGGAGCACATGTCGGTCGAGTCGCCGAAGTTCTCGACCCGCACCTCCCAGGCGCGTTCGACCAGGGCTTCGATCTCGGCGTGGTCGGTGAGGCGGCCGTAGGCGCGGGCTTCGTCGGCGGTGATCAGGGGGGGCACGCTGCGGCAAATCTAAGAATCGGGCCGGACGCCTAGCATCGGGTCATGGCGCGGGCGATGCAGAGGCGGCGGCGGGTGGCCCTGGCGGTTCTTGCCCTGCTCGCGATCGGAGCGTTTGCCTGCGGCGCCACGCTGGGCGACGAGCCCGCGCCGCCGCAGCCGAGCGTGGCTGAAACGCTGCCGGCGAAGCAGCTCGCCGGCGAGCGGATCGTCGTCGGCCTGCCGGGGCGTTCGATCTCGAAAGGACTGCGGGCCGCGATCGCCGGGGGCCGGGTCGCGGGGGTCGTCCTCTTCGCCGAAAACTTCCCCAACCGCGCCGCCGGCAGGCGCCTGATCGCCCGGCTGCAGGGGATCAAGCGGCCGCCGAAGCTGCGCGACCCGCTGCTGGTCATGGTCGACCAGGAGGGCGGCCTGGTGAAGCGGGTCGGCGGCGCTCCCACCGCCTCGGCGCGGGAGATGGGCGCCCGCGGCGCCGCCTTCAGCTCCAAGCAGGGCCGCGCGACCGCGGCCAACCTGCGCGAGCTGGGGGTCAACGTCGACCTCGCCCCGGTCCTGGACGTGGGACGGCCCGGCGGCGTCATCGCCGAGACCGAACGCAGCTTCGGCACCACCGCGGCGCGGGTGGAAGCGACCGCGATCCCCTTCGCGAAGGCGCTGCAGGCCGGCGGCGTGGCGGCGGCCGGCAAGCACTTCCCGGGATTCGGCGCCGCGACCGAAAACACCGACTTCTCGGTCGAACGGGTCGACCTCTCCAGGCGAGATCTGCGGGCGGTGGACGAGAGGCCCTACGCCGCCTTCGCCGCAGCCCGCGGCAAGCTGGTGATGCTCAGCACCGCGATCTACCCGGCCTTCTCCGACCGGCCCGCCGCCTTCACCCGGGCGATCGCCACCGGCGAGTTGCGCCGCCGGCTCGGTTTCGAGGGCGTCTCGATCACCGACGCGCTCGAAACCCCGGCGGTCGAAGACTTCGGCGGCACCGCCGAGGTCGCGATCGCCGGCGCCCGCGCCGGCGCCGACCTGCTCCTCTTCGCCCGCCTCGGGCCGGCGGAGCGGGCCTGGAAGGCGCTGGTGGGCAAGCTGCGCTCCGGCGCGCTCGACCGCGACGAGTTCGAGGCCGCCGCCCAGCGCGTGCTCGACCTGCGCGCCGGCTTGGCCCGCTAGCGCTCGGGAAGGTCGTCGCGCACCGCGACCGGGTCGAAGACGCGGACGCCGTCGCGCCCCTCGTCCTTGGCCGCGTACATCGCCGTGTCGGCTTCTGAGAAGACGGTTGCCGCGCTGGTCCTCGGATCGTCGCCGAACATCGCCACGCCGACGCTGACCGTGACCGGCTGGCCGTCTTCCTCGGAGCGATGCTCGCGCACCTCGCGGGCGATCGCCTCGGCGGCTATCTGCGCCTCCTCGCGGCTGCAGCGGGGCAGGATCACCGCGAACTCGTCGCCGCCGAGGCGGGCCAGATTGTCGCTGCGCCGCGTCCGCCGCCGCAGCACTGCGGCCACCTCCTGGATCAGCCGGTCGCCCGCCGGGTGCCCCTGGGAGTCGTTGACCCGCTTGAAGTCGTCGATGTCGAGGATCAGCAGCGCTCCGGTCGAGCGGTCGCGGCGGCTGCGCGCCATCGCCGTCGCCAGGTCCTTCTCGAAGCGGCGGCGGTTGTCGAGCCCGGTCAGCGAGTCCTCGCTCGCCTGCCGCTCCAGCTCCCGCATCCGTTCGCGCCGGTTCCAGGTGAGGACCAGCGCGCCGAGCAGCGCCGCCAGGGAGATTCCGAGGATCGCCAGGGCGAGGGGAAGGGTCAGCCCGGGACCGTCCGGGTCCTCGACGGTGAGCGTCCAGGTCCGGTCGGCGATGTGGATCGGGACCGAGGCGCCGTCGGCGAGCTCTCCCGTCGCGCCGAAGATCGTGGTGCCGCCCGCGCTCAGCTGCAGCCGCACGTCGGAGGAGACGACCTCCCCCGCGGTCGCGGCGAGGTCGTCGATGCGGAAGCTGCCGGCGGCAAAGCCGACCAGAGCCCGCCGCCGCTGCGCGACCGTATCCACGGACGCTCCGTCGCGGTAGACGGCGCGGAAGACGTTGATCCCCTGGCCGCCGATCAGCAGCGGGATGACCGGGCTGGAGACGGTGGTGCCGCGGTCCCGGGCGCGGCTCAGGTAGGCCGCCCGCTCCGGGTCCTGGCCGAGGTCGTACCCGAGCGCCCGCCGCCGCTCTTCCTTGTCGGCGACGACGTAGGTGATCGGGAAGTAGGTATCGCGCGGGCCTGAGCGGCGGAAGCGCAGCGGCCCCGTCCGTTCGAGGATCTCGATGCCGTGGGTCCGCTCGTAGCGCGCCCGCTTGGCCGCCGGGACCCGGGGGATGTAGACGGTGCCGGACAGCTCCCCCTGCTGGATCAGGGAGCGCCCGTAGACCTCGAACTCGTGGCGGCTGAGGTCGTCCTCGGCTTTGAAGAAGGCGGCGGCGCTGGTCAGCTGGTCGACCGAGAGGCCGGCCACCGTTTCCATCTGGCGCGCGGCGCGCAGCGCCTCATTGCCCTGCTTGCGGTCGAACTCCTCGCGGTCGTCCGCGTAGACGAGGATCGCGGCGAGGACCGAGCCCAGCGCGACGAGGATGACGGCGGCGATGCCGAGCCAGAAGCGCCGTCTCATCCGGGCACCGCCGCCAGTGACTCCCAGAGATAGAGCGAGGCGAGGCTACGGTGGGGCCGCCAGGGCTCGCCGATCTCCAGCACCCGGGTCGGCGTCGGCATCGCCTCCAGGGCGTACTCGACCTGGATCGCCTTGCGGATGCCGAGGTCGCCGCCGGAGAGGACGTCGGGGCGTTCGAGGTGGAAGAGCAGGAACATCTCCGCGGTCCACTGCCCGAGGCCGCGGACGGCGACGATCTCGGCGATCACCTCCTCGTCGCTCAGCTCCTCGAGCCGTTCGAGCTCGAGCTCACCGCTGAGCACGTGGGAAGCGAGGTCGCGGATGTATTCGGTCTTGCGACCGGAGAGGCCGGCGGCGCGCAGGTCCTCTTCGCGGGCCTTCAGCAGCTGCTCCGGCGAAGGGGTGGAGCCGCCGAAGAGGTCGATCACCCGCAGGTAGATGGTCCGGGCGGCTTTGGTCGAGAGCTGCTGGCCGACGATCGCCCGCAGCAGCGCGCCGTAGGCATCGGTCGGGCGCTCCTCGCTGCGTCGTTTCAGCCGGGTGGCGATGTCGATCTTCCCGACCCGCTCGATCAGCGCCTCCATCGTCGGGTCGGAGGCGGCAAGTGCTTTGCGCGCCGGCGCGCTCACCGTCCCGTCCACTGCGGTCGGCGCTTCTCGCCGAAGGCACGGATTCCCTCGCGGAAGTCCTCCGAGGAGAAGCACGATTCGCGCAGGGCGACCAGCCCGGCCTCCTGCTGCTCGGTCAGTTCCGGGTTGGCGTTGAGCAGGTCGATCGCGCGTTTGTTGCCGCGCATCGAGAGCGGCGCGTTCGCGGCGATCGCCGCGGCCAGGGCGACGGCGACGTCCGCCACCTCGCCGTCGTCGACGACTTCGGTGACGAGGCCGATCCGCTCCGCTCGCTCGGCGCCGAGGTTGCGGCCGGTGAGGAAGAGCTCCTTGGTGTGGGCGAGGCCGATGGTGTCGAGGAACTTGCGCAGCCCGGTGTGGCCGTAGATCAGCCCCAGCTTCGCCGGCGGCATCCCCAGTTTCGCCCCGCGGGCGCAGATCCGCAGGTCGCAGGTGATCGCCAGCTCCAGGCCGCCGCCGAGGCAGTGGCCGTTGATCGCGGCGAGGACCGGCCAGGGGTGGCGGGAGATCGCTTCCATCGCCGCGTGGAAGGGATGGGCGACGAGCGCCTCGGCGTCGCGTTCGAAGGTCTGCTCGGGGATGCCGGCGATGTCGTAGCCGGCAGAGAAGAGTGGCGGCGCGCCGGTGAGGATCACGCAGCGGCTCTCGATCCCGTGGTCGAGCTGGGGGAGGACCTCGGCGATCGCGTCGAGGATCTCGTGGTCGAGCGCGTTGCGCCGCTCGGGGTTGGAAATGGTCAGACGGGAGACCGCCTCCGCCGGACGGTCGAGGAGGAGCTTTCCACCTGCGAGCTCGTCCACGCCCTTACTCCAGTACGACCAGGACGTCGCCTTCCGAGACCGACTGTCCCTCCTCGCAGCGGATCTCCTTGACGACGCCGTCGTCTTCGGCCTCGACCGGGATCTCCATCTTCATCGACTCGAGGATGACGACGGTGTCGCCGTCGGAGACCTCGTCGCCGACCGCGACCTCGATTTTCCAGACGTTGCCGGTGATGTGTGCCTCGATGTCTGCCATGG
>DASURF010000032.1:0-25247 GCA_036280195.1 Solirubrobacterales bacterium
AGTACCAGCATCTGGGTGTCGCGGCGGCGCTGTACGAGCGCCACGTGCAGATGGCGGCGAACGTCGGGCCGCGTGGCGGTCACATGGGCTGGATCCTCGAGACCAACGACCCCATGAACCGCGCGATGGAGGGCATGGGCGGCAAGGTCGTCAAGAAGTACCGTCTTTACGAGCGTTCTCTGTAAAGGCCGACCCCGGCCCGCGCTAGAGTCGCCCGGGTGGACGAGCTGCAGGTAGACGGCGAGGTCATCGCCGAAGAAGACGCCGGTCCCGAGGACGCGACCGCTCCGGTTCGTCCCCTGCCCGCCGGCTACGAAGGCGACTCCGCTTCCTCGCTGCCGGTCCTGCGGCCGGAGGTGCGGACCGCCGCGATCGCCGCCGCCGGTGGCGTGCTGGCCGGCGCCGCCACCGTCGCCGCCGTCAGGGCGGTGACCGGTGCCGCCGCCAAGACGCGGGGGCCGCGCCGCCTCGGCGGTCGCCGCCGCGAGCGCCAGAACGTCGTGGCGAGTCGTTCGTTCCTGGTCGATGTACACCTGCTCGGTCGCTGAAGCAGAGGTAAGGCCGCCTTCGCCGTTTCGGCTGCCGCGCAGCGGCAGTCCCGACCGGACTCTGCGGGTGCGGGGCGGGGTCGCCAGCCGGCTGCTCCACGTCGACGGCAGCCCGGTCCTCGTCCGCGCCTGGCAGCCGGCGCGCGACCGGGTGCGCTTCCGCGCCGAGGCGATCGCGCCGGAGCGCGTCTCGCGGCCGCAGATCGCGTTGCCGCCCTGCCCCGGGCCGGCCGGTCGCGAGCAGCTCGAGCTGGCCGTCGAGCGGATGCGCAGCGCCCTCTGGGTCGACGTCGACCTCTCCGACTTCCAGCGCCGCTTCCGCCGCGACCCGCTGGTCGGGCCGTTGATCAGGCGCCTGCCCGACTTCCGCCCCAAGGGGCGGCCGTGGCCCTGGGAGGCGCTGGCGGCGGCGGTCGTCGGCCAGCTGATCGAGGCCCGGCGGGCGGCGCTGATCGAGCGCCGTATCGCCGGTCGCTGGGGCGCGCGGCTGGGGGAGGGGCGGGGCGCCCTGCGCGACGTCCCCGGGCCGGCGGCGATCGCCGGTCGGGCGTCGGCCGAGCTCGAGCAGATGGAACTGGCCGGGAAACGGGCGATCGCGATGCGGCGGCTGGCCCGCGACGTCGCCGCCGGCCGCTGTCGGATCGAGGACCCCGGCAGCGACGCGCGCCTCCTGGCGCTGCCGCAGATCGGTCCCTGGACCGTGCAATGCCTCGGCCTCTTCGGTCGCAACGAACCCGATTCGCTCCCCGCCGGCGACCTCGCTTACATCAAGCTCGTCGGCCGTCTGCGCGGCGAAGGGCGGCGGGCGACGATCCCGGAGGTCGAAGAGTTCTACGCCCCGTACGAGCCCTACCGGGGCCTGGTCGGCGCCCTCACCCTCGCCGGGCTGTACCGGCTGGTCTCGCAGGGGCCGCCGATGCGGCTCGCCGCCTGACGCTTCCGAGCCTTCAACGCTCAAGCCTGGCCAGGCACGGCCCGATAAGCCTGGAGGATGCGCGAGCCTGCCGATAGGAACTGGTCCGAGCACGAGGTGAAGCGCTTCCTCGACCAGCTCGCCGCGGGGGGCCAGGACTTCCAGCGGCTGGTCGAGCAGCTGCCGGTCATCGTCTACTCCGCCGAGCTCGGCGAGCGGGGGCGCTGGCGCTACGTCAGCCCGCAGGTCGAGGAGATCCTCGGCTACAAGCCCGAGGAATTCATCCGCGACCCGGGCCTCTGGGCCAGCCTGCTGCACCCCGGCGACCGCCAGCGCGCGCTGGCGCTGGAGACCGAGGACCACCTCGGCAACCGCGACACGACGCCGGTCGAATACCGGATGGTCAGGCGCGACGGCGAGGTCGTCTGGATGCACGACGAGGCGGTGCTGGAAGCGGGCGAGGACGGGGTACCGATCTGGCACGGCGTCCTCTACGACGTCAGCGAGCGCAAGGAGACCGAGCTGGAGCTGCAGCGCGCCCTCTCCCAGCAGGCTGTCGTCGCCCGCCTCGGCGAGCGGGCGATGCAGGACAGCGACCCGCAGGAGCTGATGGAGGTCGCAACCCAGTTGATCGCCAAAGTCGACGGCGTCCACAGCGCCTGCATCTGGGAGCTGGGTCGCGACGGCCGCCGGCTCAACCTGCGCGCCGGCCTCGACGGCTCGGTCCTCGGCAGCGGCCGCCGGGTCTCCGCTTCGCGCGACTCGCACGCCGGCGCCGCGCTCGACTCCGGGACCCACGCGATCGTCGGCGACTGGGAGAGCGAGACGCGCCACACGATGCCGCCGGTGCTGCGCACCTTCGGCGCCGCCAGCAGCCTCGCGGTCGTGATCGACGGCAAGAACCGGCCCTTCGGCGTGCTCGACGTCCACGCCACCGAGCCGCACCGCTTCACCGCCAAGGACGTGCCCTTCGTGCAGGCGGCCGCCAATGTGCTCGCCGACGCGATCGAGCGCCACGCAGCCGACCAGGCGCTGCGCTACCGGGTCCTGCACGACTCGCTCACCGGCCTCCCCAACCGGCTCAGCTTCGTCGACGCGCTCGGCGACGCCCTCAGCAAAGCGACGATCTCCGGCTCGCCGGTCGGCATCCTCTTCCTCGACCTCGACCACTTCAAGCTGATCAACGACAGCCTCGGCCATCACGCCGGCGACGCGCTGCTGCGGGCGGTCGCGCCGCGCCTGCGCTCCCACCTGCGGCCGGGCGACGTCGTCGCCCGCTTCGGCGGCGACGAGTTCGGGATCCTGATCGACCGCCTCGCCGACGAAGGCGAGGCGCTGGCGATCGCCGACCGCGTCGCCGCCGCCTTCACCCAGCCGTTCTCGATCGACGGGGTCGACCATTTCGTCAGCGCCAGCATCGGCGTCGCCGTGGCCGCCGCCGCCGAAGAGCGGACCGTCAACGCCGAGCTGCTGATCCGCGACGCCGACGCGGCGATGTACCGCGCCAAGGAAGGCGGCCGCGCCCGCTGCGTCCTCTTCGACGCCGAGATGCGGGCCGGCGCGATGCGCCGGCTGGAGGTCGAACGGGAGCTGAGGGAGGCGCTCGACCGCGACGAGCTGGCGCTCTACTACCAGCCTGTCGTCAACCTTCGCTCCGGCGAGATCACCGGGCTCGAGGCGCTGGTCCGCTGGCGGCACCCCGAGCGCGGAATCCTCGACCCGGCCGACTTCGTCTCGATCGCCGAGGACAGCGGCCTGATCGAGCCGATCGGGCGCTGGGTGCAGGAGCGCGCCTGCCGCCAGGCGCTCGAGTGGCACCAGCTGCGGCCCGACTCACGGCCCTTCGACGTCTCCGTCAACCTCTCCGCCCGCCAGGTCGCCCACCGCGACCTGCCGGGGGCGGTCGAGGAGATCATCGCCCGCACCGGCCTCGACCCCGTGCACCTGCGGCTGGAGATCACCGAGAGCGTCCTCGTCGAGGAGTCGGCGGCGGCGATCTCCACGCTGCACGCGCTGAACGAGCTCGGGGTGCGGCTCGTCCTCGACGACTTCGGCACCGGCTACTCCTCGCTCGCCTACCTCAACCGCTTCCCCTTCCACGCGCTGAAGATCGACCGCTCGTTCGTCGAAGCGCTGGGGATCGAGCAGGAGCCCACGGCGATCGTCGAGGCGATTATCGGCATGGCGCGGGCGCTCTCGCTGGAGGTGATCGCCGAGGGCGTGGAGAGCGAGGTGCAGCTGGCCGAGCTGCGCCGGCTCGGCTGCGACTACGCCCAGGGCCACCTCTTCCACGCGGCGATGCCCGAGCGCGAGGTCAGCCGCCTGATCGCCGAAGGGGCGCTCGGCTATTCGGGGATCTCGCCCGAGGGCAGGTAGCCGTCGTCGAGCAGTTCGCTCGCGCGCGGCAGGGAGTCGATCAGGTCGTTGTCCCGCATCCAGCCGGCGAAGGTCTCCCACTCCTTCGGGTCCATGTAGCCGTAGGGCTGCCCCTCGGTGCGGGCGCCGAGCAGCGGCAGCGTCGCCTTCACCTCCGCCGCGGCGAGCTTCGGTTCCAGGTCCGGGTTGGCTTCGGTGATCGCCGCCGTGGCCGCGCCCGGCTGCGCCACCGCCGCCTCGGTGCCGCGCTCGAGGGCGGCGAGGAAGAGGCGGAACTTCTCCGGGTCCGCTTCGAGGCTCTGCCGGTTCGCCACCAGCACCAGCTCGCTGTAGGTGGGGACGCCGAGCTGGTCGACCGGGGTGACGACCGGGGCTTTGCCGCGTTCGCGCAGATCGACGCCCTCGACGTTGAGGAAGCCACCGAGCATCGCCTGGGCCGAGCCGCCGACCAGGGCGGGGAGGAGACCGAAGCCGACGTTGACCGCTTTGACGTCATCCGGGGTGAGGTTGACGCGAGCGAGGATCGTCTCCAGGAAGGCGTCCTGGTAGGGGATGCCGGCGGTGGCAATGGTCTTGCCCTTGAGGTCGGCGACGCCTTTGATTCCCGATTTCTGCAGCCAGATCATCGAGGTGAGCGGCCGGTTCACGAGCGCGGCGACGGCGACCACGTCGAGGCCCTGGTCGCGGGCCAGCGCCACCTCGGGCTCGTAGGAGATCGCCAGGTCTGAGCGGCCTGCGGCGACCAGCTTCATCGGCGCCGCCGGGTCCGAGGGGGTGTCGATGCTGACGTCGAGGCCGGCTTCTTCGAAATAGCCCAGCTTCTCCGCCATGTAGATGCCTGCGTGGTCGGGGTTGGGGTAGAAGTCGAGCGTCAGGTTGAAGCTCTCCCGCTCGCCGCCGCCTTCCTCGGACTTCTCGCCGCAGGCGGCGAGGACGAGGGCGATGGCGAGGACGGCGAGCGCGAGCGCGGGAATCCGGAGGTGCGTCATCGCCCGGAGTTCTATCGCCAAGTGACGACGCGTCGCTCCGCGAGGGCGGTCAGGCCGATCAGCGCCAGTGCCATCGCCGAGAGGACGGCGACGGTTGCGAACTGTCGCGCGACCTGGAAGTAGGCGGTATCGGACTGGATCAGGTGGCCGAGGCCGGAGTCGGAGCCGGCCCACTCGGCGAAGACCGCGGCGATCGGGGCGACGACGACGGCGATCTTGATTCCGGTAAAGAGATTGGGCAGGGCAGCAGGTGCTTCCACGCGGCGGAATCGCTGCCAGCGGGAGGCGTCGAGGCTGCGCATCATCTTCACCGCCTCCGGGTCGACCGAGCGCAGCCCGTCGAGGACGTTGACCGTGATCGGGAAGAAGCAGATCAGGGCGACGATGATGATCTTGGGCGTGATCCCGTACCCGAACCAGACGATCAGGATCGGCGCGATGACGACGATCGGGATCGTCTGCGAGGCGACGACCAGCGGGTAGGCCGCGTCGCGGAGCACGCGCCAGCGCTGCATCAGGACCGCGAAGCCGATCCCGACCAGGAGGGCGGCGAGGATGCCGAGCAGCATCTCCCGCAGGGTCACCCAAGCGTTTTCGGCAAGCAGGTCGCGGTTGTCCCAGAGCGAGCCGGCGATTTCCGCCGGCGAAGGGACGAGGAAGTCCTCGAGGTTGAGCGCGTCGGCGATCGCCCCGGTCGAGCAGGCGACCTGCCAGAGGCCGAGCAGGGCGGCAAGCAGGAACGCCGGCAGCAGCCACCTGCGCAATCGCGTGGTTCCTTTGTCCTCCATAGCCGGACCTAGGAACCACGACTTCCGGCGTGGAGGGCTCGCATCGCTTCCTCGCGGGCGGCGACGAAGGCGGGGTCGGTGACGGCGGCGTCGCGGTCCTCGGCGCGGGGGGCAGGGGCGCTCAGCTCGGCGACGATCCGGGCCGGGCGGGCGGAGAGAACGGCCACCCGGTCGCAGAGGTAGAGCGCCTCCTCGACGTCGTGGGTGACGAGGACGACGGTGCGGGGGTCGGTGCGCAGGGCGGTGGCCAGCCACTCCTGCATCTCGGCGCGGGTGATCGCGTCGAGCGAGGCGAAGGGCTCGTCCAGGGCCAGCACCGGCTTGCCCGCGACCAGCGTGCGCAGGAAGGCGACCCGCTGCCGCATCCCGCCCGACAGCTCGCCGGGCCGCGCCGCCTCGAAGCCGGCGAGGCCGAAGCGCTCGAAGAGGGCGCCGGCGGCCTCGCGGGCCTCGCGCCGGCCGATCCCCTGGTTGCGCAGCGCCAGGGCGGCGTTGTCGATCGCCGAGTACCCGGGCAGCAGCAGGTCCCGCTGGGGCATGAAGGCGCAGCGGGCGAGCCGCTGCTCGGCGCCGGTCGCCCCGCCGACCGCGATCTCGCCGGCACTCGCCTCCTGCAGCCCGCAGACCAGCTCCAGCAGCGTCGACTTGCCGCAGCCCGAGGGGCCGACGAGGCCGATCACGTTGTGTGGCGCCGCCTCCAGGTCGATCCCGGCCAGGGTCTGCAGCTCCCCGTAGGCATGGCCGACCGCGCGCAGGAGGATGCCGCCGCCCGTCGTATCCCCCGGCAGCGGACCCGGATCGACGGTTTGAGACTTCCCAGTTTCGGGACTCATCCTGGTATCCTGGCGCACTCCGCACTTCTGACCAAAGAGGTCAGGAAAGTCGAGATCGGGGGCGTGCGGAGCCCCAGGAGCAACTTATGGACCCGGCAATCGTCCTCTTCGGATTGGGCATCGGCGTACTCGTCGGTATGACCGGCATGGGCGGAGGCTCGCTGATGACGCCCCTGCTGATCCTGCTTTTCGGGATCTCGCCGACGACGGCGATCGGCACCGACATCTTCTACGCGGCGGTGACCAAGACCGTCGGCGGCTGGCGCCACCTGAAGATGAAGACGGTCAACATGGACCTGGTCAAGTGGCTGGCGCTCGGCAGCGTCCCCTCGGCGGTCGGCGGCGTCATCCTCGTCTCCTGGTTGCAGACCCGGATCGGCGAAGCCCGCCTCGAGGAACTGGTCTACGCGGTCCTCGGCGGCACCCTGCTGATGGTCGGCGTCATCACCCTCACCCGGGCCCTGATCCTCCGCAGCCTGATCGAGGAGCGCGACCGTTTCGAGGTCGAGCGGCGCCACAAAGTCGCGGCGATCGTGATCGGCGCGACCACCGGCTTCGTGATCGGGATCACCTCGGCCGGCTCCGGCACCGTGATCGCGATCCTGCTGATCGCGATCTACCGGCTGGCGCCGAAAAAAGTGGTCGGCACCGACGTCTTCCACGCCGCGATCCTGCTCTGGGCGGCCGGCCTGGCCCACTGGGTCGGCGGCAACGTCGACTTCGTCCTCGCCGGCAACATCCTGCTCGGCAGCATCCCCGGCGTAGTGATCGGCGCGTCCCTTTCCGACAAAGCGCCGCAGGGCTTCCTCCGCACCTCGCTCGGGCTGGTCCTGATCGGCTCCGGGATCGTCACCGTGCAGAAGGGAGACCCCGAGGTCTGGCCGATCGCCGCCGCGATCGCCGCCGTCGGCCTCGCCGCGATCCTCTACGCGCCGCACTGGATCAACCGCCGCCGCGAGCAGCAGTTGCAGCAAGAGGAAGATCAGGCCGCGGCACTGGCGCGGACGCTGCCCGCCGACTGATTAACTAGCTGCATGCGTGTTTCCGCGAAGGCCGACTACGCGGTGCGGGCCGCTGCCGAGCTTGCCGCGGCCGGGGACGAGGGCCCCGTCAAGGGCGAGCGCCTGGCCGAGGCACAGGACATCCCCCTCCAGTTCCTCGAGCACATCCTCTTGGAGCTGAAGCACCACGGCATCGTCCGCGCCCGGCGCGGGGCCAAGGGCGGCTACTGGCTGGCGCGGCCGGCCGACGAGGTGACCGTCGCCGAGATCGTCCGCGCCGTCGAGGGCCCGATCGCCCACGTGCAGTCGACCCCGCCGGAGGACATCGAGTACCGCGGCCACGCCGAGCACTTGCAGGAAGTCTGGATCGCGGTCCGCGCCAGCCTCCGCAGCGTGCTGGAGGAGGTCACCCTCGCCGACCTCGTCTCCGGCGAACTGCCGAGCGTGGTGGGCGAGCTCGCCGCCGCTCCGGACGCCTGGGTCGCGCGCTAGGCCGTCCTCTCCTCGGCCGGGACGGGCGTCAGGTCGAAGTCCCGGCCGAGGCGGAGGTCGCAGTAGCGCTTGGTCCAGTCGTCGTTGACGCGGTCCGACTGGCGCTTCATCCGCGGCTCGAATTCGAAACCCTCAGGGCAGGAGATGCCGAGGCGCTCGAGCAGGTTGAGGGTGCTGGTCTCGTAGTCGGCGGCGAAGTTCTCGTAGAGGACGAGAAGCGGGCGGATGCCGCAGTGCTCGAAGAAGGCGTCCCAGGAGGCCTCTTCGGTCAGCAGCCCTTCGAGCAGGTGGTCGATCGCCCGGTAGTGGAAGCGCAGCTGCGGCCGGTGCTCCTCGAGGAAGCTGCGGTAGGGGGCGCCGCCGTCCTCTTCGACCGAGCCGGCCTCGGCGCTGACCTGGTCCTCGCGCCAGGTCGCGGTCTGCACCGCCTTCCACAGCGAGACCGCCTGGCGGACCTTGTTGGCGCGGACGACGCGGACGAATGTGAGGTCGGGAAAGACGGTCGGCAGCAGCTCGGCCAGCGGCACGTCGCGGTAGGCCGGGATGTTGCGCAGGAGGCTGACGAACTCGCCGAAGTAACCCCACATCAGCTTGGCGCCGAAGACCCCGTTGCCGGTGGTGCCGGTCTCGAAGGCCCACTCCAGGTAGCGGTCGTAGGCGGCGCGACTCCAGAGGGGGGAGCGCGGTTGGGGGTCGGAGCCGACGCTGCGCTCGCCGAGGTGGTCGCGGATCGACTGGTCCTCGACGCCGAGGAAGTATTCCTCGGGCCGGCGCGGGCGGCCGCTGTGGCGTAGCGCCTCGAAGTACTCCTCGGGGCGCCCGGCGACGCCGGTTTCCTCCAGCGCGTGGCAGACCAGCGTGCTGCCGCTGCGGGGGGTGGCGCAGACGAGGTAGGAACGGTCCGGTTTCATCTAATTTAGGTAGCCCCCATGTTGCCGCCGAACGTCCTCTACATCCACTCGCACGACACCGGCCGCTACGTCCAGCCCTACGGGTTCCAGGTCCCGACCCCGAACATCCAGATGCTGGCCGACCAGGGGGTGCTGTTCCGCCAGGCCTTCTGCGCCGCGCCGACCTGCTCCGGCAGCCGCGCCAGCCTCCTCACCGGCCTCTACTGCCACAACAACGGCATGTTCGGCCTCGCCCACCGCGGCTGGAAGCTGAACGACTACAGCCGGCACTGGGTCCACACCCTGCGCCCGGCCGGCTACCGCTCGATCCTGATCGGCGAGCAGCACATCTCGCTCGACCCGGCGGCGATCGGCTACGACGAGATCGTCCCGGTCGACCAGAACCACGCCCACTTCGTCGCCCCGCTGACGATCAAGACGCTGCGCGAAGTCCCGCCCGAGCCCTGGTTCATGTCGGTCGGCTTCTTCGAGACCCACCGCCAGTTCTCCGCCCCGACCTCGGTTCGCGACACGCTCTACTCGCTGCCGCCGGCGAACCTGCCGGACACGCCGGTCACCCGCCGCGACATGGCCGAGTTCAAGGCCAGCGCCCGCTCGCTCGACCAGGGAATCGGCGCCGTCCTGCACGCGCTGCACGACTTCGGCCTGGTCGAGAACACCGTCGTCATCTGCACCACCGACCACGGAATCGCCTTCCCCAACGCCAAGGCGACCCTGTTCGACGGCGGGATCGGGGTGATGATGATCGTCCGCGGTCCCGGGTTCACCGCCGGCAAGGTGGTCGACGCCCCGGTCAGTCATCTCGACGTCTACCCGACCCTCTGCGACCTCGCCGGCGCCGAGCACCCGGACTGGCTGCAGGGCAGCTCGCTGATGCCGCTGGTGCGCGGGGAGGTGGACTCCCTCCACGATGCGATCTTCGCCGAGACGACCTACCACGCCGCCTACCAGCCCCACCGGGCGATCCGGACCGAGCGTTGGAAGTACATAAGGAGGTTTGACGAATACCCGCATCCGGTGCTGGCTAACTGCGACGACAGCGAGAGCAAGGCGCTGCTGGTCGCGGCGGGGTGGGGAGACCTAGAGCTGCCCGAGGAGCAGCTCTACGACCTGGTGCTCGACCCGCAGGAGGGGAGCAACCTGGCCGGCGACCCGACCAAGGCCGAGGTGCTGGCGGAGCTGCGCAAGCGGCTCGAGGCCTGGATGCGGGAGACCGAGGACCCGCTGCTGGAGGGCCCGATCGACCCGCCCGAGGGGGCGATCGTCAACGAGCAGTGGCAGGTCTCGCCGGACGACCCGGTGCGGATCGTCAAGGCCGGCTCCACGGCCGCTCCATCCAGGTGAGGCAGGTCCAGCCGGGGATCGGCTGGCCGAGCGGGTCGCGGCTCTCGCCGTGGGCGAAGATCGAGAGGCCGCAGTTGTGCGAGCCGAGGTTCCAGAGGCCGGCCGCCATCGGCGCCTCGAAGCGCTCGCCGAGGACCGAGTCGAGGAGGAAGAAGCGGGTGAAGATGCCGTGGGTGACGAGCAGCGGCAACTCGCCGTCGGCGCCGGACTCGAGCTCGGCCTTCAGCCGCCGCACCCGCTCGACCGCCTGCTCGAAGGTCTCGCCTGAGGTCAGCTCGCCGGTGTAGTCGATCTCCTCGGCCTCGAGCCCGATGGCGTCGCCGACAGCCTGCGCGGTTTCCCGCGCCCGCCGCAGCGGGCTGCTGAGCAGCCGCGTGACCCCGAGGTCGCGCAGGCCTGCGCCGGCGGCCCGCGCCTGCTCGAGCCCCTTCTCGGTCAGCCGGTCGCGCTCGGAGTGGGCCGAGGGCTCGCCGCTGCGGTCGGCGTTGTGGACCGACTCGCCGTGGCGGAGGAGGAGCGCCCTCATTCGGCGGCGGGGGCGGCGCCGGCGACGACGTTGACGAAGTTCTCCAGGTGCTTCGTCGTCCAGCACTCGAAGGTGCCGTCGCAGTGGCGCTCGTAGGCGGCCATCACCGAGTCCCCGTAGTTCCAGTAGAGCTTCGGCTCGGGGTTGAGCCAGAAGAGGCGACCGGCTTTCTCGGCGATCTGGGCGAAGACCTTGGCGTGCGGCTCGCGCCCGTTGGTGCGGGCGTCGCCGAGCACGATCACGGTCGAGCGCGGATCGAGGTCTTCGGAGATCTCGGTCAGGAACTCGAGCCAGACGCGGCCGTAGTCGGTGTAGCCGGAGACGTCGGCGACGCCGCCCTCGCTGGAGATCTTCTGGGCGATCGCGGCGAAGTCGCGCTCGGACTCGAAGACCTCGGTCACCTCGGAGATCCGCTCGATGAAGACGAAGCTGCGCAGCTTGCGGAACGAGTCGTGCAGCGCATGCAGGACCGAGAGGAAGAAGACGCTGGCCGAGGTGACCGAGGTGGAGACGTCGCAGAGGACGTAGATCTCCGGGCGCCGCGGCCGCTTCGGCCGGTAGCGCAGGCGCAGCGGCACGCCGCCGGTCTCCAGCGAGGCGCGCATCGTCCGCCGCACGTCGACCATCTGCCCCTTCTTCCGGCCGCGCTGCTCGTGGCCGAGGGTCGCCAGCCGGCGCTTCATCTGCGAGACCGCGCGGTGGACGGCCGCCAGGTCCTGGGTCGGGCTGGTCGGCAGCGCCCGGTCGAGCTCCGCCAGGGGGCGGGAGGGGGGCAGGGTCTCGGTCCGCTCGATCAGGTCGCGCTCCAGCTCGCGCCGCAGGTGGCGCTCGAATCCGGTCAGCTGGTCGCGGTCGATCGGCGGCCGCTCGCCGCCGTCCGCGGTCGGCGGCTGTTGCCCGGCGGTGAGGCCGAGGGTGCGGCGGATCCGCTGCACGTCGACGCCGACCACGCCCGAGCCCTCGGCGCGGCCGAAGGCGGCGATCGCGAGGCGCGCCAGGTCGCGCATCGCGTCCTCGTCGCCGGCCGCCATCGCCTCGCGGATCGCCTCGCTCAGCTCGTCCATGTCGAAGCGCTCGCCGTCGCCGGCGGGCGGCCCGCCCTCGGCGTGCTCGGTCACCCCGCGCTGGACGGCCTCGGCCTCGGCGTTGCGGAAGAAGTAGCGGTCGAAGAGCAGCTCGAAGACGCGGCGGTCGTCCTGGGACTTGGCGATCGTCGTCGCCAGCGCCTCGCGGAAGTCGGCCCGCGAGGTCCAGTCGACGTAGTCGAGCGCGGCAAAGGCGTCGAGCAGCTCCGAGGTCCCCACCGCGACCCCCTCGCCGCGCAGCTCCTCGCAGAAGCCGAGCAGCTTCGCCGCCATCCCCGGCGGCCCGGCGTCAGCCTTCGGTCCGTAGGGGGTCGGCAAGTTTCACCCCGACCCGCTCGGCGACCAGGTCGATGTCGGTGCGGTGCTTGACGATGATCGACATCGACTGGTTGAACGTCTCGCGGTCGATGTCCTCGGCGCCCATCAGCAGCAACGTCCGCGCCCAGTCGATCGACTCGGCGATCGAGGGCGGCTTCTTCAGGTCCAGCGAGCGGACCATGCGGATCACCTCGACCAGCTTGCGCGCCAGCGTCTCGGAGAGCTCCGGGGTGTGGAGGCGGACGATCTCCATCTCGCGCTCGATGTCCGGGTAGTCGAGCCAGAGGTAGAGGCAGCGGCGCTTCAGCGCCTCGGTCAGCTCGCGGGAGTCGTTCGAGGTGAGGACGACGATCGGCATCGTCTTCGCTTCGATCCGCCCCAGCTCGGGGATCGTGATCTGGAAGTCGGAGAGCAGCTCGAGCAGCATCGCCTCGAACTCCTGGTCGGTCTTGTCGATCTCGTCGATCAGCAGGACCACCGGCTCGGGGCTGGCGATCGCCTGCATCAGCGGCCGCTCGAGCAGGAACTCGGTGCTGAAGATGTCGTCCTGGACGTCGCTCCAGCCGGCCTCGCCGCCGGCCTGGATCCGCAGCAGCTGCTTGCGGTAATTCCACTCGTACATCGCCTTCGCCTCGTCGAGGCCCTCGTAGCACTGCAGCCGCACCAGCTCGCGGCCGGTGGCGCGGGAGAGCGCCTTGGCCAGCTCGGTCTTGCCGACCCCGGCCGGGCCCTCGACCAGGACCGGCTTTCCCAGCCGTTGGGCGAGGAAGGAAACCAGCGCGGCGGGCTCGTCGGCGAGGTAGCCGACCTCGGCCAGCGACTGCTTCACATCTGCGACGGAACCGTCAGCCATGGCCGCCGATGATAATCCCGGCCAGTGCTCGACCTCGCACCGCCGCTCGCAGCCTTGCTGCCGCACAGCCCGACGCCCTACATCACGCTGATGCTGGCGGGGTTCGTCGTCGGCATCCTCGGCCACCTCACCCGCGCCCGCTGGCTGGTCGCCGCCGGGGTGATCCTGATCTTCCTCGGCGCCCTGCTCTTCCCCCTCCTCGCCAACGTGACGACCGAAGACCGGCCGCCGCCGATCGAGGAATCGCGTGGCGACTCTGGCGAATAACGGGTAGGAATCGGTCATGGGACGTCTCGACGAAGTCGATCTCGGCCTCGACCTCGACAAGGACGGGGAGAAGGAGGGGCTGAAGCGGGAAGGCGAGCGCCTGGCGCAGCTGCGCCTCACCCTCGGCGGGCTGATCGGCGAGCGTCGACTCGGCCCGCCGCTGATGCTGGTCTTCGAGGGCTGGGACGCCTCCGGCAAGGGCGGGGCGATCAAGCGCCTGGTCGCGCCGCTCGATCCCCGCCACGTGCGCGTCGCCCAGTTCGCCGCTCCCAGCGAGGACGAGCGGCGCCACCACTTCCTCGGCCGCTTCTGGCCGGCGTTGCCGGGCTGGGGCGGGATGAGCGTCTACGACCGCTCCTGGTACGGCCGGGTCCTGGTCGAGCGGGTCGAGGGCTTCGCCACGGAGGAGGAGTGGCAGCGCGCCTACGGCGAGATCGAGGCCTTCGAGCGCGGCCTCGCCGAGGAGGGGGCGATCGTCGCCAAGTTCTGGCTGCACGTCTCCTCCGAGGAGCAGCTGAGGCGGTTCGAAGCGCGGGCGGAGAACCCGCTGAAAGCGTGGAAGCTGACCGAGGAGGACTGGCGCAACCGCGAGAAGCGGCCGCAGTACGAGGAGGCGGTGGAGGAGATGCTGGAGCGCACCGACCGGCCCCACGCCCCCTGGCACGTGGTTTCGGCGGAGTCGAAGCGCTTCGCCCGGGTCGAGGTGATCCGCCTCGTCAACGAGGAAATCGAAGCTGGAATGCGGCGCTGGGGGCAGGTTCCCCCGCCCCGTCCGTAAACTCCCGCCCCCGCCCTGTTCACCGAGCACGAGGAGCCGTTCTCTTGAGCCGTTTTCGAATCCTTGCCCTGTTTGCGACCCTGGCCGCTCTGGCGACCGTCTTCGCCGCTTGCGGTGGCAGCGACGACAGCGGTGGCAGCAGCAACGAAGACCCGCAGAAGGTCGTCGAAAGCGCCAGCCTCGAAGGCGTCACCAGCGGCAACCTCGATCTCGCCCTGCACGTCAAATCCGAAGGCAAGGAAGGCGGCGACGTCGACGTCAACCTCTCCGGCCCGTTCGAAGCCGGCAGCAAGGAAGAACTGCCCCAGATGGAACTGAGCGCGGAAGTAAGCGGCTCGGCGGCCGGCGAAGACATCAACTTCGACGGCGGGCTGACGCTGCTCACCGACCGCGCCTTCGTCGACTACGAAGGGACCGACTACGAAGTCGATCCGACCACCTTCAGCTTCCTCAAGTCGGCCTTCGAACGCTCCCAGCAGCAGAGCGGGGAACAGGACATCACCGCCTGCCAGGAGGCGGCTGAAGGGATCAAATTCAGCCAGTTCGCCGACAACCTCGAAAATGACGGAAGCGCCGACGTCGACGGCACCTCGACGACCAAAGTCAGCGGCGACCTCAACGTCGACGGGGCGATCGACGCGGTGATCAAGCTGACCGAAGACCCCGCCTGCAGCTCGCAGCTGGAAGCGGCCGGCCCGCTGCCGATCGGCGAACTCGAAGAAGCCAAGGACGAACTCTCCAAGGTGATCGAAAAGGCCCACGTCGACCTCTACGTCGGCGACGACGACATCGTCCGCAAGATGGACGCCGAACTGACCATCGCCCCGCCGGAAGCAGCGGACGAAAAGGTGGAACTGGATCTGGAGCTGACTCTCAGCGGCGTCAACGAGGAGCAGGAGTTCTCCTCGCCGTCGGACGCGAAGCCGCTCGAAGCCCTGTTCAAGGAACTCGGCGTCAACCCGCTCGAACTGTTCGAAGCGGGGGGATCCCAGGGTCTCGGCGGCCTGCTGGAAGGGATCGCCGGTGGCGGAGCCTCCGGCGGTTCCGGCGGCAGCGCCCGCGCCGAATGCCTGCAGAGCGCCCAGACCACGGCCGACCTGCAGAAATGCGCGAGCCTGCGCTGATGGCGCGCAGGCTCGTTCCCGCTTTGTGAACCCGAGCGCCCCGCGGCTGAGCCCGTCCTTCCTGGGGACGGCACAGGGCTGGCCCTACCTGCTGGCGCCGCTGATCCCGGTCGCGGTCGCGCTCGAGCTCGCCCACGTGCCGGCGACGCTGGTCTTCGCCGCTTCGGCGCTGGGGATCATCCCCACGGCGGCGCTGATGGGGCGGGCGACCGAGGAGCTCGCCGCCCGCTCGGGACCGGGGATCGGCGGCTTCCTCAACGTCACCTTCGGCAACGCGCCGGAGCTGATCATCGCCCTCTTCGCCCTGGGCCAGGGGCTGCAGGAGGTGGTCAAGGCCTCGATCGTCGGCTCGATCCTCGGCAACATGCTGCTGGTCCTCGGCGCGGCGATGCTCGCCGGCGGCTTCCGGCGCGACAAGCAGACCTTCAACCGGACCAGCGCCAGCGTGCAGATGACGATGCTGATGCTGGCCGGCGGCGCTTTGGTGATGCCGGCGATCTTCGAGCTGGTCGAGGGCAAGGGCCTGCCGGCGCCGGGCGCCGAGTCGATCGACTACGGCGGCACCGTCGAGCACCTCTCGCTCGCGGTCGCGGTCGTCCTCATCGCCACCTACGTGGTCGGGCTCTTCTTCTCGATGAAGACGCACCGCTCGCTCTTCAACCCCGAGTACGAGGAGGAGGACACCTGGGGCTGGTCGGTCCGCACCTCGGTGATCGCGCTGGCGATCGCGGGCGTGCTGGTCGGGCTGATGTCCGAGGTCCTGGTCGGCTCGATCACCGAGGCTTCCGAGACGATCGGGCTCTCGGAGTTCTTCATCGGCGCGATCGTGGTCGCGATCGTCGGTAACGCCGCCGAGCACTGGGTCGCTGTCCTGGTCGCGGTCAAAAACAAGATGGACCTGGCGGTCAACATCGCGATCGGCTCCAGCGCCCAGGTTGCGCTCTTCGTCGCCCCGGTCCTGGTTCTTGCCTCCTTTTTCCTCGGCCCGCATCCGCTGGCGCTCGTCTTCAACGGCTTCGAGCTGGGAGCGATCCTGCTGGCGATCCTGGCGGGGATGCACGTCACCGCCGACGGCGAGTCGAACTGGTTCGAGGGCGTCCAGCTCCTCGCCCTCTACTTCGTCTTCGGCCTAGCCTTCTACTTCGCCTGATGGAAGCGCTACTGCTCCTCTTCAGCTTCGCCGTCGTCCTCGCCGGGGCGCTGCTGTTCACCAACGCCGTCGAGTGGATCGGCCACAAAATGGCGGTCGGCGAGGGTGCGGTGGGAAGCATCCTCGCCGCGGTCGGGACGGCGATGCCGGAGACGCTGATCGCGATCGTCGCCCTGCTCGGGGCGGCAGAGGGCTCCGAAGACGTAGCGATCGGGGCGATCGTCGGCGCCCCCTTCCTGCTCGGCACCCTGGCGATGGGACTGGTCGGCCTCTTCGCCTACCTCTACCGGGAGAAGCGCGAGCAGGGCGTCGAGCTGAACGCCCACAAGCCGACTCTCGAGCGTGACCTCGTCTTCTTCCTCGTCCTCTTTGCGCTCGGCGGCCTGCTCGCCTGGGGCCCGCCGGCGCCGCTGCGGATCGCCGTCGGGATCATCTTCATCCTCGCCTATTTCCTCTACATCGCGCTGACCTTGCGCGGCGGCGGCGAAGTCCAGGAAGAGGAGAGCTTGAACCCGCTGATCTTCGAGCGACGCGGCGAGCGGCGCGAAGACCCGGCGCTGATCCTCTGCGTGCTCCAGCTCCTGGTCGGGCTGGGGGCGATGGTCGGCGGCGCCCACCTCTTCGTCGAGGAGCTGCTTCACATCGCCGAGAGCGTCGGCGTAGAGGCGCTGGTGCTGGCGCTGATCCTGGCGCCGCTGGCGACCGAGCTGCCGGAGAAGGTCAACAGCTTCTTCTGGGTGCGGGAAGGGAAGGACGCGCTGGCGCTGGGCAACATCACCGGCGCGATGGTCTTCCAGTCGATGATCCCGGTCGGGATCGGCCTGATCTTCACCGACTGGGACCTGACCTGGACCGCGGTCCTCTCGATCGGCCTCGGCCTGGCGGGCGGCCTGCTCGCCTACGAGAGCCTCCACATCTCGGGCCGCTTCAAGCTGCCGGCCGTGATCGGCTGGTTCGTGCTCTACGTGAGCTTCATCGTCGCGGTCGCCGTCAGCGCCTGATCCGGAGGATCGCTTTCAGGCGACGGCCAGCTCGTCCAGCGCCTTGAGCACGAGTTCGTCGTGCTTTTTCGGCTGGACCTTGGGGAAGATCCTGGCGATCTTGCCCTTCGAATCGATGATGAAGGTCGCCCGCTGCACGCCCATGTACTTGTTCCCGTACATCGACTTCTCGACCCAGGTGCCGTACTTCTCCGCCACCGCGTGGTCGGCGTCGGCGAGCAGGGTGAAGTCGAGGTCGTGCTTGCCGGCGAACTTGTCGATGTCCTTCACCTCGTCCGGCGAGATCCCGATCACCCGCGCGCCGGCGGCGGCGTAGTCGGCCTTGCGATCGCGCACGCCGCAGGCCTGCGTAGTGCACCCCGAGGTGTCGGCCTTCGGGTAGAAGTAGAGGACGACGGTTTCGCCCCGCAGGTCCTTCAGCTTCACCGTCTCGCCGTTCTGGTCGGGCAGGGCGAAGTCGGGGGCCTTGTCTCCCTCGGCCGGCATCGCTACTCCTCCGGCTCGGGGTCCGGTTCCGGCCGTTCCTCTTCTTCTTCGAAGTCGTCGTCGCTCGCTTCGAGCGCGTCGGGGGCGAGCGAGCCACCCTGGTTGCTGGTCTCGAAGGTCTCCAGGGCGCGGTCGCGCCCCTCTTCGTCGACCGGGACGTCGTCGGAGACCCGGACCCAGTCGGCGCCTTCGTAGCCCTCGAGGTTGTTGAAGACCTCCTGGTCGGGCGAGGCGGAGTCGTCGACGATCACCACGACCTCGGTCTGGGGATTGAAGTAGGTCCCCGGCTGGTTGAGCATCTCCTCGACCTCGTAGAGGTTCTCTGGGGGCGTCATCGACCCGATCCTATGAAATCCGCGAGCTGCTTTTCGGTCTCCGCCTCGACGTCGAGCGGCTGCCGGCCTTCGCGCATCAGCCGTTCGTTGCGGGCGACGACCAGCTGGCGGACCTCGGCCCGCAACTCGGCGTCGATCGCTGCCCGGCCGCGGGGGCGCTCGGCCTCGGCCAGCAGGCGCTCGGCCTCTGCCTCGACGTCGAGCGGGCGCTCGCCACGCTGCCGCTGTCGCTCCGCTTTGGCGGTCAGCATCTGGCGCACCTCGGCTGCCCGCATGGCCGGGTCGACGGGCTGCGGCGCGCCGCGCGGGGAGGGCAGCACTTCGGAGTCGATCGCGAACGGCCCCTGGCCGAAGGAGTGCCAGGCGGCCGCCGAGCGGTGGAAGAGGTAGCCGGCCACAGGGGCCGCGATGCCGGAGATGGCCAGCAGAATCGCGCCTTTCTGAGTAGCCGTCAGAGCAAGCGCCAGCTCCATTGAGCAAGGGTAAAGCGCGCGGATGCTTCCGGTGGGGACCTGATTGTCCGCTAACCTTGTGGGCCGATTGACTGATCAGTCAATCGGTGGAACGCCTGCTTCCCGGCGGCGCTCCCGCAGACTTCAGAGAAACGCGAAGAAAAGGAGCACCGACCGGTGGTCGACTTCACCCTTACCGACGAGCAGAAGGACCTGCGCGAGCTGGCTCACAGCTTCGCGGAGAAAGACATGCGCAACGTCGCATGGGAGTACGACAAGGACGGCACCTGGCCGCAGGACGTGATCGAGAAGGCCTGGGAGGTCGGGTTGATGAACACCCACATCCCCGAGGCCTACGGCGGTCCCGGCCTCGACTACCTCTCCGGCTGCCTGATCGAGGAGGAGTTCGGCTGGGGCTGCTCCGGGATCGGCACCTCGCTGGCCGCCAACGGCCTCGCCTCGGCCCCGATCACCCTCGGCGGCTCCGAGGAGACGAAGAAGAAGTACCTGGGGATGCTGACCGAAGCCCCCAAGCTCTGCTCCTTCGGCCTGACCGAGCCGGACGCCGGCTCCGACGTCAGCGGCATGAAGACCAAGGCCGTGAAGAACGGCGACAAGTACGTCCTCAGCGGCTCCAAGTGCTTCATCACCAACGGCACCTACGCCGACTACTTCACCGTCTTCGCCAAGACCGACCCTGAGGCCGGTCACCGCGGCATCAGCGCCTTCGTCGTCGACGCCGACCTCCCCGGGGTCTCCGTCGACAAGAAGGAGGACAAGATGGGGCAGCGGGCTTCCAACACCGCGACCATCTCCTTCGACGAAGTCGAGGTCCCGGCCGAGAACCTGCTGGCCGAGGAAAACAAGGGCTTCAAACTGGCGATGATGACCCTCGACCGGACCCGCCCCGGCGTCTCGGCGATGGCCGTCGGCATCGCCCGCGCCGCCCTCGAGTACGCCACGGACTACTCGAAAGAACGGGTCCAGTTCGGCGTCCCGATTGCGATGCACCAGGCGATCCAGTTCATGATCGCCGACATGGCGACCAAGGTCGAGGCCGCCCGCCTGCTGACCTGGAACTCCGCCTTCCTGCTCGACCAGGGGGTCCGCAACTCGAAGGTCTCCTCGATGGCGAAGCGCTTCGCCGCCGACTCGGCGATGGAGGTCACCACCGACGCCGTCCAGGTCTACGGCGGCTACGGCTTCATCAAGGAGTACCCGGTGGAGAAACTGATGCGCGACTCGAAGATCATGCAGCTCTACGAGGGGACCAGCCAGATCCAGCGCCTGGTCATCGCCAAAGAAGTGCTGCTCCCGCGCCAGGAAACCGCCGCGCCCGACGCAAAGGCCCAGGCCTCCGAGCAGAGCCAGTCCGACCAGGCAGCCGCCACGGTCTAGCTTCAAGCGCAGCGCCGATTCGCAAAGCCGCCGGCCCAGGGCCGGCGGCTTTTTTCATGCTCGTAGCGCCAACTGAGGCCAAAGGCGGGGAGAACCAGGGTCCGCCGGACCTTAGGCGTCCTATGCGGCACGAAAGACCGGCGGACCCTGGAGCGGGGCGGCGACTTGCGGACCTTGCAGCGCGGCAGCATGGAGTCGTTTCTTTTGAGCAGCTGACTGGACCGCTTGGCTATTCGCGAAGCGGTATCCGTCGCGCGGTAGGAGCTGGTCGGTTGCACCGTCTTCACCGCGGGGTCTTTGCGGTTGGACACACGCGTCTTTCGCTTCACGGCCAGTGCCTTGGCGCCGTTCTCGCCTCTGGGCCGAACGCCGTGCTCAGCCATCTATCCGCCGCTTGGCTTTGGGGCCTTACGAAGAGTTCGCCACTGCCAGCGTCGGTGACCACTCCTATCCATCGCAAGCCGCGACCGCCGATCCGGCTCCACGAGACTCGCTGGTTTGCACCGCAGGATCGAGCGGTGGAGGAGGAGATCCCCGTGACGGCGGTGTCGCGGACGCTGCTCGACCTTGCCGCGACTGTGCGTTTCGACTGGCTGGAGAAGATGGTCGAGCGGGCGGAAGAGCTCGAACTGTTCGACTTGCGGGCGGTTGAAGACATGCTGGCGCGTACTGTCGGCCACCATGGTCATGGGCGTCTGCGGCAGGCGATCGCGCTCTACAAGCCCTCCAGTTTCACTCGCTCGGGCCTGGAGAAGCGATGGCTGGAATTGGTCCTGGAGGCCGGTCTCCCGCAGCCCCGCACCAATTACGTCGAGCACGGCTGCTACTGGCCGGAGCAGCGCTTCGCGGTCGAACTCGACGTGTTCGAGACGCATGGAACGCGCGCCGCCTTCGAGCGCGACCGGGAACGCCAGGAGGAGCTGCTGCTCGCGGGCATCGCGATGACGCGGGTGACCGGGCCGCGGCTGGAGCGCGAACCGGACGAGGTGGTCCGCCGCGTCGCCCGCCTGCTGGCGCAGCGGGGAAGCGGCTAGCGCGCCGGTGCCTTGTCGCGCTGCTTGGACGCCTTCAGGCGCTTGATCTTGTCGAGCTCGACCTTGCGGAGGCGGATTTCCTGCGGGGTGATTTCGACGCACTCGTCCTCGCGGACGAACTCCAGCGCGGCTTCGAGGGAAAGCTGGATCGGCGGCGCCAGGCGGACGAGGACGTCGGCGCTGGCGGCGCGCATGTTGGTCTGCTGTTTGGCCTTGGTCGGGTTGACGTCGAGGTCCTCGGAGCGGGAGTTCTCGCCGACGATCATCCCTTCGTAGACCTCTTCGCCGGAGGCGACGAACAGTTTGCCCCGGTCCTGGAGGCTCATCAGCGAGTAGCCGGCGGACTGGCCGCGGCGGTCGGCGACGAGGGACCCGGTCTGCCGCGTGCGCAGCTCGCCCGCCCAGGGCTCCCAGCGGTCGAAGACGTGGTGGAGGAGGCCGCTGCCGCGGGTCACGGTGAGGAACTCGGTGCGGAAGCCGATCAGCCCCCGCGCCGGCACCAGGTACTCCATCCGCACCCAGCCGGTCGAGTGGTTGACCATCTGCTCGAGGCGGCCCTTGCGCGCGGCGACCATCTGGGTGACGTCGCCGACGTGCTCCTCGGGGACGTCGATCGCCAGCCGCTCGACCGGCTCGTGAGTTTTCCCGTCGATCTCCCGCGTCACCACCTGCGGCTGGCCGGCGGTCAGCTCGTAACCCTCGCGGCGCATGATCTCCAGCAGGACGACGAGCTGCAGCTCGCCGCGCCCCTGCACCTCCCAGGCGTCGGGCCGTTCGGTGTCCTTGACCCGTAGCGAGACGTTGCCGACCAGCTCGGCGTCGAGCCGCGAGCGGATCTGGCGCGCGGTCAGCTTGTCGCCACCCTGGGTGCCGGCCAGCGGCGAGGTGTTGACCCCGACCACGACCGAGAGCGAGGGCTCGTCGACGGTGATCACCGGTAGCGGCCGCGGGTCCTCGGGGTCGGCCAGCGTCTCGCCGATCGTCACCTCTTCGATCCCGGCGACGGCGATGATTTCGCCCGGCCCGGCCTCCTCGGCGGCGACCCGCTCGAGGCCCTGGGTGACGTAGAGCTCGGAGGCTGCGGCGCGCTGGACGCTGCCGTCGGCGCGGCACCAGGCGAGCTGCTGCCCGGAGCGGATCGTCCCCTGGTGCACCCGGCAGATCGCCAGCCGCCCGACGTAGGGCGAGGCGTCGAGGTTGGTCACGTGCGCCTGCAGCGGCGCTCCCTCCTCGTAGGTGGGCGCCGGGATCTTCTCCAGCATCAGGTCGAGCAGGGGGGAGAGGTCGCTCCCCTCGACCCCCTCCTCGAGCGAAGCCCAGCCGGCCTTGGCGTTGGTGTAGACGATCGGGAAGTCGATCTGCTCGGAGTCGGCGTCGAGGTCGATGAACAGCTCGTAGACCTCGTCGACCACCTCGGCGATCCGCGCGTCGGGCCGGTCGACCTTGTTGACGACGAGGACGATCGGCAGCTTGCGCTCCAGCGCCTTGCGCAGTACGAACCGCGTCTGCGGCAGCGGCCCCTCAGAGGCGTCGACCAGCAGCAGCGCCCCGTCGACCATCGTCAGCGCCCGCTCCACCTCGCCGCCGAAGTCGGCGTGGCCGGGGGTGTCGACGATGTTCAGCTTCACGTCGCCGTGGTTGACGGCGGTGTTCTTGGCGAGGATCGTGATCCCCTTCTCGCGCTCCAGGTCCATCGAGTCCATCACCCGCTCGGCGACCTCCTGGCCCTTGCGGAAGGTCCCGGTCTGCCACAGCATCGCGTCGACCAGGGTCGTCTTCCCATGGTCCACGTGGGCGATGATCGCGACGTTGCGGAGGTTCTCTCTGGCGGTGCTCATGGCGACTTCGGAGGGTAGGGGACGAGGGATTCTGGGTCTGACCAAAACGAAGCCCGCCGAGCGGCGGGCTTCGGACTGCTGGAAGCGTTTAGCGAGACTACTGCTGCTGAACGCTCGCGGCGGCCGGGCCTTTGGGGCCTTCTTCGGACTCGTAGCTCACCTTGGCGCCCTCGGTCAGGGACTTGAAGCCCTCGCCGAGAATCGCGGTGTGATGGACGAAGACGTCCTTCGAGCCGTCGTCGGGCGTGATGAACCCGTAGCCCTTGTCGTCGCTAAACCACTTGACAGTTCCAGTCGGCATGCATTGCCTCCACTTCATGTGCTGCGAACGCGGAGGATGCGGTGAAGCAACGACTGCGAGCGCTACGCACAACTTTTGCCGGTATCGACCGGCCCTAACGGAGGGGACCGTAGCAGGATCGCCCCCCGGCACCGCGTGAACATCGCGCTAAAAAGATTGCCTGCGCTACCGATAATTATCTGGTCGATGCTCAACGCCCCTAGTCCTCCTCGATTCCTCTTCCCACTGCTCGCGCTCGCGGCCGTAGCCGGCTGCTTGATTCCGGCAGCAAGCTCGGCTGCGGTTCTCGGGCCGAAGGGAGGCAGCCCGCTCTCGCCCGTCCTCACGGAGCTCGCCAAGCCTGCGGTGGCGGCCAAGCCCCAGGCTGCGCAGGCCGATCGCCTCGGGCTCCCGGTCAAGGGCCCCGGCAGCCTGGTTCGCGAGGGCGGGCGGGTTCTCGTCACCGCTCGCTTCGCTCGCGGCATGGCGACGCGGCTCGACGACCTGCGCGCGGCCGGCGCTCGCGTCGTCAGCACGAGCCGCGGCCTGCAGACCGTCACCCTCGGCGTCGCCCCGCAGCGTCTCGCCGCGATCGCCGCCGTGCCCGGGGTGCGGGCCGTCTGGCAGGTTCGCGAGCCGATCCTCCGCGCCCCCGAAGGGCCCTGCGAAGGCGGCTCGGTGATCTCCGAGGGCGTCGAGCAGCTGCGCGTCGACGACGCACGGGAAGCCTTCGAACTGCGCGGCAAGGGGATCACGATCGGCGTCCTCTCCGACTCCTACGACACCGCCTCGGGGACGGCGACCGATGCCGCGGAGGACATCCGCAGCAACGACCTCCCCGGCCTGGCCGGGACCTGCTCAGACCAGCAGCTGCCGGTCGACGTCATCGACGAGGGCCCGCCCGGCGAAAGCGACGAGGGCCGGGCGATGCTGCAGATCGTCCACGACCTCGCCCCGAAGGCTTCGCTCGCCTTCGCGACCGCCTTCGAGAGCGAAGAAGGGTTCGCGGAGAACATCGAACGGCTCGCCCGGCCCGTCTCCGAAGGGGGCGCGGGCGCCGAGGTGATCGTCGACGACGTCGCCTGGTTCGAAGAGCCGTTCTTCCAGGACGGACCGGTCGCGGTCGCGATCAACCGGGTCACCGAAGACGGCGTCAGCTATCTGAGCGCCACCGGCAACGACAACCTCTTCGACTCCGGCGACAACGAGATCTCCTCCTGGGAGGCGCCCGCCTTCCGCGACTCCGGCACCTGTCCGTCGGCCGTCGCGGCCCTCGCCGGATTCAACGGCACCCACTGCATGGACTTCGATCCCGGCGCCGGCAGCGACACCACGTTCGGCATCACGGTCGAAGCGGGCGAAGTGCTGACGGTCGACCTGCAGTGGGCGGAACCGTGGAACGGCGTCTCCACCGACATCGACGCCTTCCTGGTCTCGGGCGGGCAGGTCGTCGCCGCCTCCTTCGAAGAGAACTCCGGGCCGAGCGGAACCCAGCGCCCGGTGGAGATCGTCCAGTGGGAAAACACCTCGGCGACGGCGAAAACCGTCCAGTTCGCCGTCAACCGCTTCTCCGGCGCCTCGAGCCCGCGGCTGAAGTTCATCCTCCTGCAGAACGGCGGCGGGGTGAGCGCGATCGAGTACCCGGAATCGAGCGGGGGAGACGTGGTCGGGCCGGCGATCTACGGCCATGCCGGCGCCGCCAGCGCGATCTCCGTCGCCGCGGTCCCCTTCGACGACAGCGCCGAAATCGAGCCCTACTCCTCGCGGGGCCCGGTGACCCACTACTTCGGGCCGGTGGAAGGGGTCCTGCCCGCGCTGCCGCTCGGCTCCCCCGAAGAGATCCCAAAGCCGGACATCGCCGCCACCGACTGCGGGGCGACGACCTTCTTCGCTTTCCTCGCGGCCGGGACCTGGCGCTTCTGCGGGACCTCCGCGGCCGCGCCCCATGCCGCCGCCGTCGCCGGCCTGGTGCGCCAGGCGAAGCCGACGCTCTCCGAGCAACAGGTCCGCGATGCCCTCGCCGACACCGCCGTCCCGGTGGGTGCCTTCCCGCCCGAGGCCGCCGGTGCCGGGCTGATCGACGCCTTCGCGGCGATCGACGCCCTGCCCGCTCCGATCGAAGGGGGC
>DASURF010000033.1:0-6929 GCA_036280195.1 Solirubrobacterales bacterium
CATCGCCGCCACGACCGGGCGGATGTTGATGATCGTCTGCGGGGTGATCGCGTCGGCGTCCTCGGTGGTGAGGCGCTCGCGGACGACGCGCTCCATCCGGTAGAGGCCGATCCGGAAGGCCTCCTGGATCAGCTCGCCGACCGTGCGCAGGCGGCGGTTGCCGAAGTGCTCGTACTCGTCGAGGTGGTCGTAGACCTGCTCGCGCGGGTAGGTGATCGCCTCCGCGGCATAGTCTTTGATCGGGTTCTCCTCGTCGATCTCCTCCGGGATGCCGAGCAGTTTCGGCAGGCTGACGAGCTCCTTGACCAGGGCGATGATGTCGTCGTGGGTCAGGACCCGGGTCTCGAGGTCGATGTCGAGATCGAGGCGGGCGTTGAGCTTGTAGCGGCCGACCCGGGTGAGGTCGTAGCGCTTGGGGTCGAAGAAGAGCTGCTCGAGCAGGCCTTTGGCGGCGTCGACCGACGGCGGCTCGCCCGGCCGCTGCTTTTTGAACAGCTCGATCAGGGCGCCCTCTTCGGTCTTGGTCGCTTCGGTGTCCGCCTCGATCGTGTGGCGGATGTAGACCGAGTTGTCGAACATGTCCAGCAGTTGCTGGTCCTCGACGTAGCCCATCGCGCGCAGCAGGACCGTGACCGGCAGTTTGCGCTTGCGGTCGATGCGGACGAAGACTTTGCCTTTTTTGTCGACTTCGAGCTCCAGCCAGGAGCCTCGGGCAGGCATCAGGTTGGCGATGAAGACCTGCTTTTCAGGGTCCTTCGGCGCCATCACGTAGGCACCCGGCGAGCGGACCAGCTGGGTGACGACGACGCGCTCGGTGCCGTTGATGATGAAGGTGCCGCGCTCGGTCATCCACGGGAAGTCGCCCATGAAGACGGCCTGCTCGCGGATCTCGCCGGTCTCCTTGTTCTGGAAGGCAACGGTCGCGGTCAGCGGCCGCGAGTAGGTCATGTCCTTCTCGCGGCACTCCTCGATCGTGTGCGGCGGCTCCTCGAATTTGAAATCGCCGAAGACGATCTGGAGGTTCCCCGTGTAGTCCTCGATCGGGGATATGTCGTTGATCGTCTCCCTCAGGCCACCCTTCTTCGGATCCGTCAGTTCCTCGAAGGAACGTCGCTGGATATCGATCAGATGTGGAACCTCGAGAGGGTTGTCTAGGCGGGAAAAGCTCCTACGGGTTACGGGGGCAGCGTTGGAACGTGCCAAAGTCGGCGACTCCTCGAACGGTCAGAGGGACGTGGATACTGCGCAGATATGGGCAGGGGCACTCAAAAAGCGCGCGACCGCGGAAAATAACACACGGCCGCATGCGCCTACAAACTTGGCTCCCTGACTGGGATCCGCAGGGCGCGGTCGAACTCTTACGAGAGTTCGACCGTCGCGCCCGCCTCCTCCAGCTCGGCTTTGAGTTTGTCGGCCTCGTCGCGCTCGACGCCCTCTTTGATCGCTTTCGGAGCCTCGTCGACGAGGGCCTTGGCCTCTTTCAGGCCGAGACCGGTCGCCGAGCGGACCACCTTGATGACCGGGACTTTCTGCCCGCCCACCTCTTTGAGGATGACGTCGACGGTCGAGGACTCCTCGCCGCCGCCTTCGTCACCACCGCCGCCACCGCCGCCGGCGGCCGGCGCCGCGGCCGCAACGGCCGTCGCGGAGACGCCGAACTCCTCCTCGAGCGCTTTGATCCGCTCGGAGAGCTCGAGGACCGAGATGCTCTTCAGCTCCTCGATCCAGTCCTCGGTTGAAGTTTTGGTTGCCATCAGTCGCTACCCCTCTTCCTCGTTTGAATCTTCATTCGAAGTCTCTGCTGCCGCCTCCGGCTCCGCCTCGGCGGGAGCCTCCTCGGCCTTCGGCTCCTCGGCGGGAGCCTCCTCGGCCTCGGCCTTCGGCTCCTCGGCCGCCGGGGCCTCGCCGGACACCAGCCCTTGCTCGGCGATCTGGCCCAGCTGTAGCGCCAGGCCCTGGATCATGCTGCCGAGGCCGCGGACCAGACCGGTGAGCGGACTGGCGACGACGCCGGCCAGCTGGCCGTTGAGCACTTCGCGGCCAGGCAGTTTGGCGATCGATTTGAACGCGGCTTCGTCGAGCGAAGTCGCGTCCATGAAACCGCCCTTGTAGGTGAGCACTTCGTGCTCTTTGTTGAAGCTCGTGATCGCCTTCGCCGCCTGAGCGGTGTCGCCGCGCACGAAGGTGAGCGCGGTCGGCCCCTGCAGCAGCTCGGCCAGCCGTTCCTCGCCGGCCTGATCGGCGGCGATTTTCGTCAACCGGTTCTTGACGATGCGGAAGCTGGCGTCGGCTTCGCGCAGTTTCGAGCGCAGCTCGGCCGCCTGGGGAACGCTGATTCCGCGGTAGTCGACGGCGAAAATCGCCTCGGACGCCTCGATCTCGGAGGCGATCTCTTTTATGGCTGCGGACTTTTCTTCGCGGTTCATCGTCTCACCTGCACCGGGCTTGCGGGCAACTGCCCCGCCGGTGGTCTGCGGTTAGCGGCGACGGAGCTTAGACCGTCGCGGGCTCCTGTGCGGTCTCGTCAGCCGCGGGGGCGGCTGCCTCTCCGCCCGAAGCCGTCGTCTCGCGGTCGGCAGATTTGCCGGAGTCGACGCGGATCCCGGGGCCCATCGTCGTCGCCAGGGTGGCGGAGACGATGTATTTGCCCTTGGCCGAGGAGGGCTTGGCGCGGAGGATCTCCTCCATCACAGCTTCGTAGTTGGCGAGCAGCTGCCCTTCGTTGAAGCTGGCCTTGCCGATCGCCATGTGGACGATCGCCTGGCGGTCGGTGCGGTATTCGACTTTCCCCGACTTCGAGTCGGAGACGGCCTTCTCGACGTCGTCGGTGACGGTGCCGACCTTCGGGTTCGGCATCTTGCCCTGCGGACCGAGCACGCGGCCCAGCTGGCCGACGCCTTTCATCATCTCCGGGGTCGAGATCGCGACGTCGAAGTCGGTCCAGCCCTCCTGGACTTTCTCGACCAGGTCCTGGCCGCCGACGAAGTCCGCCCCGGCCGCCTCGGCGTCGCGCGCCTGCTGACCCTGGGCGAAGACGGCGACGGTGACGTCCTTGCCGAGACCGTGCGGCAGCGCCAGGGTGCCGCGCAGCTGCTCGTCGGCGTGGCGGACGTTGACGCCGAGCAGGATGTGCAGCTCGACCGTCTCGTCGAATTTGGCGCTCGCGGTCTGCTTCAGCAGCGTGATCGCCTCGGCCGGCGGATACGCACGATCGCGCTCGACCTTGTCGTACTGCTGCCGGTATCGCTTGCCGTGGGCCATCGAAGTCTCCTAGGCGACGTCGACGCCCATCGAGCGGGCGGTGCCGGCGATGATTTTCTTCGCGGCGTCGATGTCGTTGGCGTTGAGGTCGGGCATCTTGCGTTCGGCGATCTCCTGGATCTGCGCGTCGGAGATGGTCCCGACCTTGTTGACGTGCGGCTCGCCCGAGCCCTTCGGGATCTTGATCGCTTCCTTGATCAGGACGGCGGCGGGCGGCGTCTTGGTGACGAAGGTGAAGGAGCGGTCCTCGTAGACGGTGATTTCCACCGGGATGATCGTCCCGCCCTCGCCCTGGGTCTGGGCGTTGAAGGCTTTGCAGAAGTCCATGATGTTGACGCCGTGCTGGCCCAGCGCGGGACCGACCGGCGGCGCCGGGTTGGCGTTGCCCGCCTGGATCTGCAGCTTGATGACGGTGAGGACTTTCTTGGCCATAAGGGGTTCGAGAGGGTAGCGCTCTTCGCGAGCTAGATCTTCTTGACCTGGTCGTAGCCCACCTCGACGGGCGTCTCACGCCCGAAGATGGAGACCAGAACCTTAAGTTTGGCGGCGTCCTCGTTGATCTCGGCGATCTCGCCGGAGAAGTCGGAGAGCGGGCCGGAGATGACTTTGACCGATTCTCCGATCGCGAACTGGGCCTGGGTGCGGGGCCGCTCGGCGGTCTCGCGGTGGAGCAGGCGGTCGACCTCCGGTTTGGAGAGCGGCACCGGCTTGTTGCGCTCGGCGCCCACGAAGCCGGTCACCCCGGGGGTGTTTTTGACCAGGTTCCAGGCGTCGTCGGTCATCTCCATGTTGACCAGGACGTAGCCGGGCATCGTCCGTTTCTCGGTCTGGATTTTCTGCCCGTCCTTCATCTCGGAGACCTGCTCGGTGGGGACGACGACCTGCCGCACGTTGCGGACCTGGCTCATCGTCTCGACCCGGTGCTCGAGGTTGTGCTTGACCTTGTTCTCGTGCCCGGAGTAGGTGTTGATCACGTACCAGCGATACATCTCTAAATGAAGCCTTTGTTCGGGACCCTCGCTAGAGGATCTGCTTGATGAGCCAGCTGAAGGCCGCGTCGAGGGCGCCGAGATAGGCGGCCGCGATGGCGACGAAGAGAATGGTGACCGCAGTTGCCTGGACCAGCGTCTCGCGGTCCGGCCACTGGACTTTCTTCAGCTCCTGCCAGCAGGATACGAGGAAGCCGATGAAACCGGAGCGCTGGCGTTCGGCCTTGGCCTGTTTCTGCTTTTTCTCGAGCTGCTGACGCTCGCGCCGCTTCTGCTCCTCGCGCTTGCGCTTCTCCGCCTCCTTGGCCACCCTCGCCTCGGCGCGGCGGGCGGAGCGGGGCTTGGGGGCGTCGGGGGTCTCGAGCTGCGACTCGGGCGCGCCGGCGGCGATCCCTGCCTCGACCGCTTCGACCTCGGCTACCTCGCCGGAAACCCCCGTCTGGGTCTCACGCTGAGCCTCTACCGGGCTCTCGTGCCCGCCGGAGCGTTTCCGCTCCTCAGCTTCCCGAGCCCGGCGCTCGGCCTTGCGCTGTGCGCGGGTCTTTGCCATCGGGGGCTACCGGGTCTCCTTATGAGGGGTGTGGCGCCCACACCAGCGGCAGTACTTGCGCATCTCGATGCGATCCGGCGTGTTCCGCCGGGACTTATTGGTTTGGTAGTTGCGGCGCTTGCACTCTTCGCAAGCCATCGTCACCGCGATGCGGACATCTCCGCGAGCCATCTTCTCCCTCGTTCCGTGCCTGAGGACAGTCGTTACAGAAGAAAAACCTCGGGCCAGGGCACGAGGCTGAGGCAAGGATAGCGCTCTGCGGCGCCCAGGGACTGACCGGCGGCGCCCAGCGCAGCGGCGCTTCACACGCACTACCCAATTCTTTGTAAAGTCGTTTTTTAGGCAATCCATCCGGGCAGACGGAGGTCACGGTGGGAGAGGCGATCGATAACGGCGGTCTCTTCGACCGCGACCAGTTCGTTGAAGAGGTGGAAGAGCGGCTGCTCGACCCCCTGCAACGCAACCAGACGGGCGCCCTGCTGCTGCTCGACATCGACTCCTTCCACCTGGTCAATGACTCGCTCGGCCACGAGGCCGGCGACCGTCTGCTGGAGACCGTGGGGGCGACGCTGCGCGACGAATCGCGGGCCGACGACCTGCCGGCGCGGATCTGCGCCGACGAATTCGCCCTGCTGCTGCAGCGGGCGACGCCGGCCCAGGCGATGGCGACGGCGGAGCGGCTGATCGCGCTGGTGCGCGAACGCGGGCAGCCGGCGGTCGGCGCCAGCGTCGGGATCGCCTCCTTCGGCGGCACCGGCGAGGAAATCAGCGCCGAAGGGCTGATGATCGCCGCCGACATCGCCCTCTGCGAAGCCAAGGAACAGGGCGGTGGCCGCGCGGTCGACGCCGCCAGCGGGCCGAACCTGAAGCTGACCTGGGCCGACCGGATCAGGGAAGCGCTCGATCGCGAACGGATCGTCGTCTACGCGCAGCCGATCGTCGACCTGCGCGACGGTTGCGTCGCCCGCGAGGAGCTGCTGGTGCGAATGCTCGACGCCGACGACGACGTCATCCCCCCCTCCTCCTTCCTGCCGACCGCCGAGCGACTGGGGCTGATCACCGAGATCGACCGCCTGGTCCTCGCCAAGGCGATCGAGCTGGCCGGCCGCTCGCGACCGATCGCGGTCAACGTCAGCGGTGCCTCGCTCTGCGACCCGCGGCTGATCGAGGACGTGCGGCAGGCGATCGCCGACGGCCTCAACCCGGCCTGGCTCGACTTCGAGATCACCGAGACGGCGGCGATCTCCAACATGGACCACGCCCGCACCTTCGCCCAGACCGTGACCGGGATGGGCTGCGGCCTCGGCCTCGACGACTTCGGCACCGGCTTCAGCTCCTTCAGCTACCTGAAGGAACTCCCGGTCCAACACTTGAAGATCGACATCGAGTTCATCCGCGAGCTCCCGCGCTCGCCGACCGACCAGCGCCTCGTCAACGCCCTCGTCCAGTTCGCCAAGGCCTTCGGCCAGGAGACGGTCGCCGAGGGGATCGAGGACTCCGAGACGCTGGCGATGGTGCGCGCCCTCGAGGTCGACTTCGCCCAGGGCTTCCACATCGGCGAACCGGCCCTGGTGGACGGCGGCCGGATGGCCGCGACGGCCTGAAGCCCGCGCTCAGAGGCCCAGCGTTTTGCTGATGATCGTGCGCTGGATCTCGCTGGTGCCGCCGTAGATCGTCGAGACCAGCGAGCTGCGGACGAGGCGCTCCATGTCGTACTCGGAGGAGTAGCCGTAGCCGCCCATCATCTGCATCCCCTCGAGGGTCGTGCGCTTAGCGACCTCGGTGACGAAGAGCTTCACCATCGAGGCCTCTTTGGGGAGCATCCGGTCTGGGTCCTCGTCGACGAGGGTGGCGACCCAGTGGGTCATCAGGCGGGCCGCCTCGAGGTCGGTGGCGAGGTCGGCGAAGCGGTGCTGGAGGGCCTGGAAGGAGCCGATCGGGCGGCCGAACTGCTTGCGCTCCTTGGCGTAGGCGAGGGCGTCGTCGAAGGCGCGCTGGGCGATCCCCAGCATCGTCGCCGCGAGGATCAGGCGCTCGACGATGAGCCCGGCCATCAGCTGGGTCCAGCCCTGGTCGACCTCGCCGAGGACCGCGCTCTCGGGGGCGACGACGTCCGAGAAGTAGAGGGT
>DASURF010000034.1:0-126497 GCA_036280195.1 Solirubrobacterales bacterium
GGCGACCCCGAAATACCGCGAGCTCGGGCTGACCGACCACGAGTACGGGCTGATCGTCGAGAAGCTCGGCCGCGAGCCGGGCGACGTCGAGCTGGCGATGTTCAGCCTGCTGTGGTCCGAGCACTGCGCCTACAAGCACTCGCGCAAGCTGCTGGGGCGGCTGCCGACCGAGGGCGAGCGGGTGGTGATGGGACCGGGCGAGAACGCCGGCGCCGTCGACATCGGCAGCGGCTACGCGGTCGCCTTCAAGGTCGAGTCCCACAACCACCCCAGCGCGGTCGAACCGTTCGAGGGGGCCGCGACCGGCGTCGGCGGGATCCTCCGCGACGTCTTCGCGCTCGGCGCGCGGCCGATCGCGATCCTCGACTCGCTGCGCTTCGGCGAGCTCGACTCGCTGCGCTCCCGTCATCTCTTCGACGGCGCCGTGAAGGGCATCGGCCACTACGGCAACTCGATCGGCGTGCCGACCGTCGGCGGGGAGATTTACTTCGAGGCTCCCTACGAGCACAACTGCCTCGTCAACGCGATGTGCGTGGGGCTGGCGAGGACCTCGGAGATGGTGCGCGCGGCGGCCGCCGGGCCGGGCAACGCGGTCGTGCTGATGGGCGCCTCGACCGGGCGCGACGGGATCGGCGGCGCCTCGGTGCTGGCCTCGGCCGAGCTCGGCGAGGGCGACGAGGCGAAGCGGCCGACGGTGCAGATCGGCGACCCCTTCGAGGAGTCGAAGCTGCTGGAGTGCTGCCTGGAGCTGCTGGAGAAGGGGCTGCTGGTCTCGCTGCAGGACCTCGGCGCGGCCGGGCTGACCTCCTCGGCGGGCGAGATGGCGAGCGCCGGCGGGGTCGGGATCGACATCGACGTCGCCCGGGTGCCGCTGCGCGAGGCCGACATGGAGCCCTTCGAGATCATGGTCTCCGAGTCGCAGGAGCGGATGCTGGCGGTGGTCGAGCCGGCGCGGGTCGCCGAGGTGCGGGCGATCTGCGAGAAATGGCAGACCGGCTCGGCGGAGATCGGCACGGTGACCGAGAGCGGCGCGATCCGGATCCTGCGCGACGGCGAGGTCGTCGGCGAGATGCCGGTCGAGGCGCTGGTCGACGGCTGCCCGCTGTATGACCTCGACCCGGCCGAGCCGGAGGGCTGGATCTACGGCAACCGGGCGACGCTGAGCGCGGGCGCGGGCGCGGCCGAGGAGCTGCTCGCCCTGCTGAGCGCGCCGAGCATCGCCTCCAAGCGCTGGGCCTTCGAGCAGTACGACTCGATCGTCGGCTCGCGCACCGTGCGCCGGCCCGAGCAGGCCGAGGCCGCGGTCCTGCAGCTGCCCGAGGCCGGCAACGCGATCGCGGTCTCGATCGACGGCAACGGCCGCCGGGTCGCCTGCGACCCCTACGCGGGGACGATCGAGGGCGTGCTCGAGTGCGCCCAGAACCTCGCCTGCGTCGGCGCCGAGCCGCTCGGCCTGACCAACTGCCTCAACTTCGGCAACCCCGAGAAGCCGACCGGCGCCTGGCAGCTCGACCGCGCGGTCAGCGGCCTCGCCGACGCCTGCAACGCGCTCGGCGTCCCGGTCGTCGGCGGCAACGTCTCCCTCTACAACGAGGGGCCGGACGGCCCGATCTACCCGACCCCGGTGGTGGCGATGGTCGGCGAGCTGCCCGACCCCGCCCAGGTCGCCGGTAACGGCTTCGCCCGCGAGGGCGACGCGATCGGCCTCGTCGGTCCTTTCGAACCGAACCTCGCCGGCTCGGAGCTGGCCAAGCAGCGGGGAGAGCTGAAGATGGGCCTGCCGCAGCCGGACGTCGACGCGGTCGCCGCCGCCTGCGCGGTCGTCCGCGACGCGGTCCGCGCCGGCAAGTTGAACAGCGCCCACGACATCTCCGACGGCGGCCTCGCCTGCGCGGCCGCCGAGAGCGCCATCGCCGGCGGACTTGGCTGCAGCCTCAACCTCGAGCCGCTGCGCGAGCGCGGCTGCACCCCGGAGGAGGCCCTGTTCGGCGAGGGCGCCGGCGGCTTCCTCGTCAGCGGCGACCGCGCGACGCTCGAAGAGCTAGGCGCGGCTCTGCTCGGCGAGGTCGGGGGCGAGGCGGTCGAGATCGCCGCCGGCGACCGCAGCATCGCGGTCTCCCTCGCCGACGCCGAGAGCGCCTGGCGCTCGCTGCCGGCTCAGGCCGAGCGCGACGGCGCCTGAGGCGAGCGCGGCGAAGACCGCGAAGAGGTAGGCGGAGTCGGAGACGCGCAACGCCTCGCCGAGGCCGGCCGGATCGCCGACGATGGCGACGAGGATCGCGGTGCCGAGCACGGCGCCGACCTGGCGGAAGGCGGCGTTGACGGCGCTGGCGGTGGCGAAGCGGTCGTCGGCGACGTCGCGGACCGCGGCCGAGCCGAGGGTCGGGAAGGCGAGGCCGATGCCGATCCCGGTCAGCACCGCGCCGGGCAGCCAGAGGCCGACCCAGTCCGGCTCGGGGCCGGCCGAGCGCAGGACCATCACCCCGGCGGCGAAGACGAGGGCGCCGGGGGCGATCACGGCGCGGTGCCCGAAGCGGTCGGCGAGGCGCCCCGCGGGGCCGGAGACGACGGTCGTCATCGCCGGCCCGGGCAGGGTGGCGAGGCCGGCGCTGAGCACGCTGTAGCCCCAGACCGAGGTGAGGAAGAGGACATTGCCGAGGATCAGCGAGAAGAAGGCCGCGGCGAAGAGCAGGGTGCCGAGGTTGCCGAGCGCGAACGAGCGATGGGAGAAAAGCTCGGGTTCGACGATCGGCCGCGGGTGGCGCAGGCTGCGGACCACGACGCCTGCCATCAGGATCGCGCCGGCCGCGAAAGCGGCGAGGGTGCCGGCGGCGATCCAGCCCCAGTCGTTGCCCTCGACGATCGCCAGGGTCACCGCCGCCAGGCCGAGCGCCAGCATCAGCGCTCCCGGCAGGTCGGGCAGGCGGCTGTCGCGGACCGGCCGCTCGGGCAGCAGGCGGCGGCCGGCGAGGAGAACGGCAGCGCCGAGGGGCAGGTTGACGAGGAAGACCAGGCGCCAGTCGGAGAGCTCGACCAGCGCCCCGCCGAGGGTCGGGCCGACCGCCGCAGCCGCGGCCGCCGCCGCGCCCCAGAGGCCGACCCCGGTCGCCCGTTTCTCCACCGGGAAGCTGTCGAGGACGATCGCCAGCGAGGTCGGCGCGATCGCCGCCGCCCCCACTCCCTGCAGGACGCGGAAGGCGATCAGCATCTCCAGCGAGGGAGCGACCGCGCAGAGCAGGCTGGCGACGGTGAAGCCGGCGAGCCCGGCGAGGAAGACCTGCTTGTGGCCGAAGCGGTCGGCGAGCCCGCCGGCCGGGACCAGCAGCGCCGCGATGACGACGAAGTAGCCGTCGAGCACCCAGGAGAGGAGGCCGCGGCTCGCCTCCGGGAACGAGGCGGAGATGTCGGGGAAGGCGATGTTGACGATCGTCGTGTCGAGGAAGGCGAGGAAGGCACCGGTGCAGGCGATGGCCACGCTTGCTCTATGACCGCGGTCATACATCGTGGCGGCGACTATACTATGTCCGTGGGCATAACGCGACTTGCCGATGCGAAAGCGGTCGAACCGACGCGCCGCGACGGCCGTGACCGGCTCCTCAACGGGGCGCGCAGGCTGCTGGCCGAGAAGGGCTACGCCGGGATGGAGCTGCGCGACGTCGCCGAGCGCGGCAAGGCGCCCCGCGGCTCGATCTACCACCACTTCCCGGGCGGCAAGCGCCAGCTCGCGGTCGAGGCGGCCGAACTGGAGGGGACCGAAATCCGAGTCGCGATCGAAGGCTCGGTGGAGGAGCTGGGCCTGGCCGAGACCCTCAGCACCTTCGGCGAGATGTTCCGCCGCCGGGTCAAGGACCAGCCGGAGCGGCTCGGCTGCCCGGTCGCCGCCGCGGCGCTGGCCCGGCCCGAGGACCCGGCGCTCGCCGCCGCCGCCACCCGCGCCTTCGAAAGCTGGGAAGCGCCGATCGCCGCCGCACTGCGCGACGAAGGCGTCGGCCCCGACGACGCTGCAAGCTTCGCCGGCCTCGTCGTCTCGACCATCGAGGGCGCCCTGATCCGCGCCCGCGCCGCCGGCGACCAGGCGCCGCTCGACTCGGCGATCAGCGGCCTGCACCAGGCGCTCGAGGCGCTGCTCACCGCCGCCTGAGCGCACGGGTTTAGACAAGACCTCTCGCGGGCAGCTTTCCTGGTGCACCCTCGAGGCTTCGGCCGGGGTGGGTTATGGAGGAGAGACCGTGAAACCCGGACGGGCGACGCGCGCCCTGATCTGCCTCGCCGGCGCGGCGCTGGCGGCGGTCGGGCTGGTCGCCTGCGGCGGCGGCTCCGACGAATCGGGCTCGCGCGACCTCACCTTCTTCGTCGCGATCCAGCCGGGCGGGACGATCGAGGAAGTCTCGAAGCGGTGCTCGGAGGAATCGAAGGGCAAGTACACGATCACGCCGGAATTCCTCCCCACCGACGCCAGCCAGCAGCGCGAACAGCTGGTCCGCCGGCTCGGCGCCGAGGACTCCTCGATCGACATCGTCGGCATGGACGTGATCTGGACCGGCGAGTTCGCCAATGCGGGTTGGGTCGAAGAGTGGACCGGACCGCTGAAGCAGCAGGTCACGGACAGTGTCTTCGCCAACGTGATCGAAACCGCGTCGTTCGACGGCAAGCTCTACGCGGCGCCGTTCAACACCAACACCCAGCTGCTCTGGTACCGCAAAGACCTGGTGAAGAAGCCGCCGGCGACCTGGGACCAGATGATCGAAGAGGCCGAAGGGTTGGAGGAAGCCGGCTCGATCCAGGTGCAGGCCAACCGCTACGAGGGCTACATGGTCCTCGTCAACGCGCTGATCGAGAGCGCCGGCACCGAAATCCTCTCCGGCCCCGAGGAAGTCGACCTCGAACAGAAGCCGACCGAAAAGGCGCTGGAAGTGATCGGCAAGCTGGCCAACGGGGGCGCCGCGCCGCCCAGCCTCTCGACCTCCGACGAGGACACCGCCCGGCTCGGCTTCGAGGCCGGCGAATCGGCCTTCATGACCAACTACACCTTCGCCTACGCCAGCGCCAAGGAAGAAGCGCCGGACGTCTTCAAGAACATGGGCTACGCGCGCTTCCCGCGGGTCGCCGCGGACGAGCCGAGCAAACCGCCGCTCGGCGGCTTCAACCTCGCGGTCAGCGCCTTCTCCGAGAACAAGGACGTCGCCTTCGAAGCGGCTGCCTGCCTGGCCAATGACGAAAGCCAGAAAACCGCGGTCGAACTCGACGGGTTGCCTCCCTCGCGTTCGGACCTCTACACCGACAAAGCCGTGACGAAAGCGTATCCCGGGTTCGCCCAGCTGGTGAAGGAATCGATCGAAGCCTCGGGCCCGCGGCCGACGACGCCCGCCTACCAGGACGTCTCGCTCGCGGTTCAGCGCGCGCTGCATCCGCCGGACAAGATCGACCCCGAAGACACCGAACCGATCTACGACGAACTGAAGGAGAACGTCGAAGACGCGGTCAAGCGGGAAGGGCTGCTCTGATGGAGGCGCACGCAACCAAGACCTCCTCGCGCACCCGCTCGGAACGCAAACTCGGCTGGATGCTCTGCGCGCCGGCGGTGCTGGCGATGCTGCTCGTCACCGCCTATCCGATCGCCTACGCGATCATCCTCTCGCTGCAGAACGTCGACCTCCGCTTCCCGGACGAGAACAGCTGGGCCGGCCTCTCCAACTACGTCACGGTCTTGACCTCCGACCTCTGGTGGACGGATCTCTTCAACACCGTCTTCATCATGCTCGTCACCGTCTCGATCGAGCTGGTGCTGGGGATGGCGATCGCGCTGGTCATGCACCGGGCGATCTTCGGCCGCGGCGTCGTCCGCACCTCGGTCCTGATCCCCTACGGGATCATCACCGTGGTTGCGGCCTTCGCCTGGCAGTTCGCCTTCGCGCCGGAAACCGGCTTCGTCAACAACCTGCCGCTGATCTCCGACGAAATGGACTGGTTCGGCGGCCGCTTCAGCTCCTTCGCGGTGATCATCCTCGCCGAGGTCTGGAAGACGACCCCGTTCATGGCGCTGCTGCTGCTGGCCGGGCTGGTGACGATCGACGGCCAGCTCTACGAGGCGGCGCGGGTCGACGGGGCCGGCGCCTGGCAGCGCTTCACGAAGATCACCCTGCCGCTGATGAAGCCGGCGATCCTCGTCGCGCTGCTGTTCCGCACCCTCGACGCCTTCCGCGTCTTCGACACGATCTTCATCATGACCCGGGGTGCGCTGGACACCGAATCGGTCTCGATCCTCGGCTACAACCAGCTGATCTCGCGCCTCAACCTCGGGCTCGGCTCGGCGGTCTCGGTGCTGATCTTCGTCTGCGTCTTCCTGATCGCGCTGCTGTTCGTCAAAGGCCTGGGGACCAAGCTCGAGGAAGGGCGACCGGGAGGCTGAGATGGAACACGAAGGACGCGACTACGCCCTCTGGACCATCGCCATCGTGCTGGTGGTGCTGTTCGCGCTGATCCCGGTGCTGTGGCTGATCTCGATCTCGCTGAAGCCGCCGGACGAGCTGACCGACCAGCGTTTCATCCCCCAGAGCGTCTCCTTCGACAACTACAAGAGCCTGTTCGAAGGCGGGATCGACGACAGCCCCTTCATCAAACCGCTGATCAACTCGATCGCGATCGCCTTGATCACGACCGTGATCTCGATCGTCCTCGCCAGCTTCGCCGCCTACGCGATCGCCCGGCTCGAATTCCCCGGCAAGCGGCTGATCCTCGCCGGGGCGCTGGCGATCGCGATGTTCCCGCCGATCTCCACCGTCGGGCCGCTGTTCGACATGTGGCGGGCGCTCGGCCTCTACGACACCTATCCGGGGCTGATCATCCCCTACCTGACCTTCTCGCTGCCACTGGCGATCTACGTCCTCGTCGCCTTCTTCCGCGAGATCCCCTGGGAGCTGGAGCAGGCGGCGCAGGTCGACGGAGCGACGCCGTTCCAGGCCTTCACCAAGGTGATCGTGCCGCTGGCCGCGCCCGGCGTCTTCACCGCCGCGATCCTCGTCTTCATCTTCTGCTGGAACGACTTCCTCTTCGCGATCTCGCTGACCAGCTCGGACGCGTCGCGGACCGTTCCCGCCGCCCTCGCCTTCTTCACCGGCGAATCGTCGTTCACCGCCCCGACCGGCAGCATCGCCGCCGCTGCGGTGGTGGTGACGCTACCGATCATCGTCTTCGTCCTCTTCTTCCAGCGCCGAATCGTCGCCGGGCTCACCGCCGGCGCCGTCAAGGGATAAGGAGCCAACCGATGTCAGAGATAGTCCTCGACGGAGTCACCAAGACGTTTGCCGACGGCTACGAAGCCGTCAAAGACATGAACCTCGACATCCAGGACGGCGAGTTCATGATCCTCGTCGGCCCGTCGGGCTGCGGCAAGTCGACCGCGCTGCGGATGATCGCCGGGCTCGAGGACATCTCCGCGGGAGAGCTGAAGATCGACGGCGAGACCGTCAACGACCGCTCGCCGAAGGACCGCGACATCGCGATGGTCTTCCAGAACTACGCGCTCTACCCGCACATGACCGTGCGCGAGAACATGGGCTTCGCGCTGAAGCTGGCGGGGGTCGACAAGGCCGAGATCGACGAGAAGGTCGAGGAGGCGGCGCGGACGCTCGACCTCGAGCAACACCTCGACCGGCGGCCGGCCAACCTCTCCGGCGGCCAGCGCCAGCGGGTGGCGATGGGGCGGGCGATCGTCCGCGACCCGAAGGCCTTCCTGATGGACGAGCCGCTCTCCAACCTCGACGCCAAGCTGCGGGTGCAGATGCGGACCGAGGTGGCGCGGCTGCAGTCGAAGCTGGAAACGACGACCGTCTACGTCACCCATGACCAGACCGAGGCGATGACCCTCGGCGACCGGGTGGCGGTGATGCGGGCCGGCGTGCTGCAGCAGGTGGGGACGCCGGCCGAGCTCTACGACCACCCGAAGAACCTCTTCGTCGCCGGCTTCATCGGCTCGCCCTCGATGAACTTCATGCCGGCGGAGATCAGCGGCGGCAAGCTGCAGCTGCCGATCGGCGAGGTCGACCTGGGCGACCTCGGGGTCGAGCGGCGCGACGGCCAGGTGATTGCCGGCCTGCGGCCGGAGAACTTCGAGGACACGGAGGTGATCGGCGACCTGCGGGAGGAGCGCGGGGTCACCTTCGAGGCCGAGATCGACCTCGTCGAGTCGCTCGGCTCAGACCTCTTCGCCTACTTCCACATCGAGTCCGAAGGCGTCCAGTCCGACCAGCTCGCCGACATCGTCGAAGAGAGCCTGGAGGAAACCGGCGCCGGCGAAATCCGCGAGGGCCACGAGCAGATCGTCGCCCGCCTCGACCCGACCAGCAAGGTCAAGCGCCGCGAGAAAGCGGAGCTCTGGGCCGACACGGCGAAGCTCCACCTATTCGACCCGGAAAGCGGCGAGAGCCTGCGGGACGCCTCAGGCGGCGGCGACCAGAACTGACATCAGCGCCGCGGCGGCCTCCTCGTCGAGGCCCTGAGCCTCGGTCAGGTCCTGCCAGGTGCGGAAGGCGAGGGCGTGGCCGATCGCGGCGCGGGTTCGCTTGGCGGCGTTGCCGCGGAGACCTCTCCCCTTGATCAGGATCTCGACCGCCTGGTCGAGCAGGGCGCGGTAGCCGCCCATCAGCTCGTGGACGACCTCGACCGTGGCTTCGTCGCGGAGGAGCTTGTCGAACATGCCCTCGGTGCGGCGGTAGTAGGCGTATAGGTCTGAGAGGGCGGCGTCGAGGCGCTGGTCGGGATCTTCGATCCCCGCCCAGCGGCTGATGTCCGGCGGCGGATTCTCTTCTGCCCAGTGAGCCGAACAGGCGCCGAAGAGGGCGCGCTCGTCGGGGAAGTGCCGGTAGAGGGTCGAGCGGCGAACGCCTGCGGCCTCGGCTACGGCGCTCATCGAGGTGCGGGCCGGGCCGAGCGAGCCGTGCAGCTCGACGGCGCTTTCGGTGATCCGCTGCCTGGTCTGCGCCTCGGCTTCGGCGCGGGCCTTCTTCTCGTACTTCCGCTTTCGATCGGACATGGGTGTACGGCCAATATTGACAGATCCATCAACAGTCGCTACGGTTTTCGCGCAACAGCAGTGTTCAACGAAATTTAGAAGGAGAAAACGATGGCAACGGTTATCGGTCCCAGTGACGGCAAGGCGGGCTTCCTCGGCAGCATCGGAGTGCGCTTCATGATCGACGGCGAGGACGCGGGCGGCGACTTCTCGCTGGTCGAACACCCGCTCTCGCCGCGGGCGCTGGCGGCGCCGCTGCACCGGCACACCCGCGAGGACGAGTACAGCTTCGTGCTCGAGGGGCGGATGGGCGGACTGCTCGGCGACGAGGTGGTCGAGGCGGGACCCGGCGACCTGGTCTTCAAGCCGCGCAACCAGTGGCACACCTTCTGGAACGCCGGCGACGAGCCCTGCCGGATCCTCGAGATCATCGCCCCGGCCGGCTTCGAGCACTTCTTCGAGGAGCTGGTCGACCTGGGCGGCGTGCTGAACGCGAGCGAGGAGGAACTGGCGGCGCTGAACGACCGCTACGGCCTGGAAATGAAACCGGAGACGGTGCCCGGCCTGCTGGAGCGCTTCGGCCTGGTCATCGGCGAGCCGGTGGAGTCAGCACTGCAGCTCACCTCCTGACGGCGCCGGACCAAGCGGGGCAAGGACGCAGGGAGGCCGAATAGCAGCGCTATTCGGCCGACTGAGGACACCGCCCCGCGCCGGTCCGCCGCCGTCAGGCGCTGCTACTCTCCTCGGGTAGGCAGCCTGTCTGCCTGCGCGTCCGTCTTCAATCGCAGCGAGGAACACGCGCTTTGACTCCCGATCAGGGGTTCAGTCTCGATCGTCAGGGGCCGCGAGAGGAATGCGGCGTCTTCGGCGTATACGCACCTGGGCACGACGTCTCCCGGCTGGCCTACTTCAGCCTCTACGCGCTGCAGCACCGCGGCCAGGAGTCGGCCGGAATCGCCACCTGCGAGGGCGGGATGATCACGACGATGCGGGAGTCCGGCCTCGTCTCCCAGGTCTTCGACGAGGAGAAGCTGCGGGCGCTGGAGGGCGACATGGCGATCGGCCACGTGCGCTACTCGACCACCGGCGGCGGCTCCTGGGAGAACGCGCAGCCGATCTGGCGCGACGACGGCCGCGAGGTCGCCCTCGCCCACAACGGCAACCTGACCAACGCGGTCGAGCTCTGGGGCGAGCTGAAGGAGAGGGGGCTGCAGTTCCGCGGCACCTCCGACTCGGAGATCATGGCGGCGCTGCTCTCCTCCCACGACGGCAAGATGATCGAGGACGCCGTCGCCGACGTAATGCCGCGGCTGCAGGGCGCCTACTCGACCGTGGTGATGACCAAGCGGGCGATCGTCGCCTTCCGCGACCCGCACGGGATCCGGCCGCTCAGCCTCGGCCGCCTCGGTGACCGCTTCGTCGTCGCCTCGGAGAGCTGCGCCTTCGACATCATCGGCGCCGAGCTGATGCGCGAGGTGCACCCCGGCGAGATGGTCTCGCTGACCGAGCGCGGGCTGGAGACGCGCCAGGTGGTGAAGGCCGAGCGCCGCGCCAGCTGCGTCTTCGAGCACATCTACTTCTCCCGTCCCGACAGCCGCCTCGAGGGCAAGGTCCTGCAGCAGGCGCGGGGACGGATGGGCGAGATCCTCTGGCGCGAGGCGCCGGTCGAGGCCGACCTGGTGATCGCCGTGCCGGACTCGGGCAACCCGGCCGCCGCCGGCTTCGCCCGCGCCTCGAACATCCCCCGCGACGACGGCCTGATCAAGAACCGCTACGTGGCGCGTACCTTCATCCAGCCCGGCCAGGAGCTGCGCAAGCACGGGCTGCGGCTGAAGTTCAACCCGCTGCCGGAGATCGTCGCCGGCCGGCGCCTGGTCGTCGTCGACGACTCGATCGTGCGCGGCAACACCACGCGGCAGATCGTCGGCATGCTGCGCGACGCCGGCGCCGCCGAGGTGCACCTGCGGATCTCGGCGCCGCCGATCCGCAACCCCTGCCACTACGGAGTCGACATGTCGACCCGCGAGGAGATGATCGCCCACAACCGCTCGATCGAGGAGATCGCCGACGAGCTCGAGGCCGACAGCCTCGCCTACCTCTCGATCGCCGGCGTCTACGAGGCGATCGAAGGCGACCCCGGCGAGCACTGCGACGCCTGCTTCACCGGCAACTATCCACTCGGCGATCCCGACGAGGCGGACGGCAAATTCGCCCTGGAGACGATCGCCGCGGCTCCGTAGGGAGGGTACGAAGTGCTGAGAGACCGTCTGAAGGCGGCGATGATCGCCGCGAGCGTGGTTGTCCTTGTCGGCCTCTTGGTCGCGCCGACGGCCTCGGCCAAGTTCCGCGGCGCGCCGAACTCCAAGCTGCAGAAAGAACTGACGAGAATCGTGGAGTCGCCGGCCGGACCGCCCGGGATCGCCATGCTGATCGACCGCGGCAAGCACACCGAGTTCTTCTCCGCCGGCGTGGCGGACGTCAGTAACCGCCGGCCGCCGACCCCGTTCGAAGCCTTCCGCATCGCCAGCGTCGCCAAGGGGTTCAACGCCTACCTGGCGGCGAAGCTGATCGGCAACGGCGCCCTCTCGCTGGACACGACGCTGCGGGAAAGGATCCCCGGGGTACTGCCGGCGGCCGAAGGGGTGAAACTGCGCGAGCTGCTGCAGCACACCAGCGGCCTCGCCGACTACATCAGGGCGCCCGCCTTCGTCGAACAGCTGCTCGCCGACCCGGCGCGCTACTTCGCCCCGATCCAGCTGACCGAGTTCGTCCGCGACGAGCCGCTCGAGTTCGCGCCAGGCTCGCGGTACCACTACTCCGACACCGACAACGTCGCCGCCGGCCTGATCGAGGAAGAAGCCAGCGGCCTCACCTACGACCAACTGCTCCAGCGGCGCATCTTCGGGCCGCTGAAGATGCGCGACAGCAGCCTGCCGGCGACGGTGAAGATGCCGCGCCCGTTCCTGCACGGCTACGACGTCACGCCGGGCGAGAGGCCCGAGGACGTCAGCGAACTGATCAACCCGGCCGGCGCCTGGGCCTCGGGCGGGATCGTCTCCACCCCGCTCGACCTCGCCCGCTTCGTGCGGCGCTACGTGCCGACGGTGCTCGCCACCTCCACCGTCGAAGGGCCGTTCCGCCTCGGCTCCTCCTCGCCGCCGGGGCCGGGCAAGAACTTCGCCGGGCTGGGGATCTTCCGCTACCGCACCGGCTGCGGCACGGTCTACGGCCACACCGGCTCCTTCCCGGGGTACCGGATCTTCGTCGCCGCCAGCTCCGACGGCAGGCGCTCGGTCGTCTTCGTCGCCAACTCCCAGATCGTCCCCGGGCAGGGATCGCAGCTGATCTCCAAAGAGATCACCAAAGCGCAGGCGCGGGCGGTCTGCCGGGCGCTGAGCTGACCAAGGCCTAGATCGAACCGGGCGCGGCGCTGAGAGCCGCCGCGCCCATGTTCATCGGCCTACGTTCACATCGAGATCCAGAGAGGTTCCGGGGTTGTGACTGTGTAGGCGCCGTTCCAGTTGGCGTTGCCTTCAGGGCAGAGCAGGTTCCCGCCTGTCTTGGTCAAGGTGCCGAACCAGTCGATTGTCGCCATCGGACCGCCTGTGAGGACTCCGGTGTGACCCGCGTCGTACCGGCAATGACGGCCGGACATTTTCCAGCGCATTGTGATTTCGGTCCCTGTCAGGGTCAGTGTGCCGTCGTGCGTCCAGAACGGCAGATCGATGATCTCGATGTCGAGTGTGCCGTTTTTGATCGTGATCACTTCGACTTCCTCTTCTCCCTGATGGCAGTTGCCGAAGATGAGGACGTTGACGATCGCCCCGAGCGGTACTTCTGTCTGTTGCTCGGTGTTCGCGTCGAGTGTCGAGAATGTGCACTGGACGACGCCGGCGGGGGTCGCGATGTTGAGGCTCGTCCCCAGCTCCAGTTCGGCGTGGATCCTCTGTCCCGCCGGATAGATGTGATTTGGTTCGCAGATCGGCAGCCCGCCGAATGTTGTCGGTTCTTTGCAGAGTGCCGTGGGTGTGGCCGAGGCGGTGCCCGCGCCGAATGCCATCAGCGCGGCCGCAGCCATTACAGCCAGCCCGAGAATCTTCAGATGCTTCATTTCATCTCTCCCGCTCGGCCGAACGCTCCCGCGCTCGGCCGTAGTTAGATAACGGAGAGTTCCGAATAGCACTTCCGGCGCTTTTAATCAAGAAATTTCTAGCAAAGCTAGGTGGCGAGGTCGAGCCCAAGCCAGACCACGAGCAGCGAGAGGGCCAGGATCGCCGCCTGGAGCGCGTGCCATTTGGGGCGGCGCAGGTGGACGATCGTCAAGCCGATAACCGCCCCGACCAGGGCGAGCTTCCACTGCAGGGTCGAGCTGTCCCAGAGGCCGTAGTGGGAGGCCATCGCCCAGCCGCTGACGAGGAGAACTCCCAGCGCAACCAGCGATCCGTAGCCGAAGCGGCGCGCGATCGCCCGCACCCGCTCGCGGTCCGGGTCACCGCGGAGGACCGGAACGACGGCGACCCCGAAGACCAGCTGGCCACCCACGAAGAAGGCCATCGCCAGCAGGTGCAGGTAGAGAACGGCGTGCCAGAAGTCCTGCTCGCTCATCGTCCCGCGGAGGCTACCCACCGTTCCCCTGGCCTATGCACAAAGATGTCTGAGTATTTCTATAGGTTCCTCGCCTCAATCCTGCGCTCTATGCGCTGACCTAGGAGGAACTACATGAATTACGCCAGGCTACTCGGGCTGTTCGCCGTTGTCGTGGGCGCCCTGATGGCATTCGCCGGCACCGCTTCGGCAACCACCCCCACATCGCCGAAAGGCACTGCCTACACAGGCACCTACAAAGCCGAAGCAGAGGGCACGACCGAACTGCACGGGGAAGCCTTCTCGGTTTCGTGCGGGAAATCGGTCGTGGAAGGCAACATCTCGCAGCACGGGGCCGGCCTCACAACCAAAGGCAGCATCACCACGCTCAACTTCACCGAATGTAGCTACTCGGTTACATTCCTCAAACTCGGCACGCTGGAAGCTCACGCCACCGTGAAAGGAAGCGACGCCGACGGCACAGTGACATCGACCGGCGCCGAATTCACAATCCACGGCCCGTTCGGCATCAACTGCCTCTTCCAAACCAATAACACCGATGTCGGTACCGGCAGCCTCACAAGTACCGCTACCACCGGCGGCAACGCCACACTGGACATCGGCTCCTCGCTCATCCCTCGGACCGGCGACAGCGCCTTCTGCGGAGGATTCGGCGAATGGACAGGGAGCTACAGGGTCGTGAACCCGAGCACCCTCTACATCGACGAATAGGACTCTGAGACCGGGTCAACCCGGTTCAGAGCCAGTTCAGCGCAGCCGCCCCTCGTGGCGGCTGCGCTTGCCTTGCGCGAAGATGCGCGCGTGAGCTCGTTCCGGATCGTCGTCCTCGCCTCGGGCAGCGGCACCAACCTGCAGGCGATCCTCGACCAGCTGCACGGCAAGGGCCTGGTCGAGGTGGTCGGCGTCGGCTCCGACAAGCCGGGCGCCGGGGCGCTGGAGCGCGCCGCGCGGGCAGGCGTCGATACCGCCGTCTTCCCCGCCGACGCCTACGCCGACCGCATGGGCCGCGACGCGGCGATGGGCGACTGGGTCGAAGCCCACCGCCCCGGCCTGGTCGTCCTCGCCGGCTACATGCAGCTGCTGACCGAACCGTTCGTCGCCCGCTTCGCGGGGCGGATCGTCAACATCCACCCCGCCCTGCTGCCGGACTTTCCCGGCCTCGACGCGATCGGCCAGGCGCTCGACGCCGGCGTGCAGGAGACCGGCGTCACCGTCCACTTCGTCGACGAGGGGATCGACACCGGCCCGGTGATCCTGCAGCGGTCGGTGCCGGTCCCGGTCGGCCGCGAACGCGGGGTGCTGGAGGCCGCCGTCCACACGGTCGAGCACCAGCTCTACCCGGAGGCGATCCGCATGATCGCGGAGGGCAGAGTTAGGATCGACCCCGACGACCCGCGCCGGGTCCTCATCGATGACTGAGCCCGCCACCGACACCGCCCAGCAGGAGAGCCTTGAGAACGGGCAGCTGCGGGTGCGGCGGGCGCTGATCTCGGTCTCGGACAAGACCGGCGTCGTCGACTTCGCCAAGGGACTGAGCGCGCTCGGGGTCGAGATCCTCTCCACCGGCGGCACCGCGACGGCGCTGCGCGAGGCGGGGCTCGATGTGACCGACGTGTCCGAGTTCACCGGCCAGGAGGAGATCCTCGGCGGCCGGGTGAAGACGCTGCACCCACGGCTGCACGCGGCGCTGCTGGCGCGGCGCGGCGACCCGGAGCACATGGCGACGCTGGAGCGCGAGGGGATCGAGCCGATCGACGTCGTCTGCGTCAACCTCTACCCCTTCGAGCAGACCGTCGCCGGTCACGAAGTCGCCCACGAGGTGGCGATCGAGAACATCGACATCGGCGGACCGACGATGATCCGGGCCGCGGCGAAGAACCACGAGAGCGTCGCCGTCGTCGTCAAGCCGGAGTCCTACGACGCGGTCTGCGCCGAGCTGGAGGAGAGCGGCGGCGAGATCTCCGCCGCCACCCGCCACTGGCTCGCCAACGAGGCCTTCGCCCAGACCGCGAGCTACGACGCCGCGATCAGCCGCTGGTTCTCGATGGAGTACGAGGACTTCCCGGAACACCTGGCGGTCGCTTACGAGAAGGTGCTCGACCTCTCCTACGGCGAGAACCCGCACCAGCGGGCAGCGCTCTACGCCGAGTCGGGGCTGCGCAGCCACATCCTCTCCCGCTGCTCGAAGCTGCACGGGCGGGCGCTCTCCTTCAACAACGTGCTCGACCTCGACTCGGCCCGGGCCCTGGCCGGCGATTTCGAGCAGCCGGCCTGCGTGATCGTCAAGCACAACAACCCCTGCGGGGTGGCGGTCGGCGCCGATGCGCTCGAGGCCTACCTGAAGGCGCTGGCCTGCGACCCGCTTTCGGCCTACGGCGGCGTGATCGCCGTCAACCGGCCGATCGGTCGCAAGCTGGCCGAGGAGCTGCACCGCAACTTCGTCGAGGTGCTGAGCGCGCCCGGTTACGAGGACGGGGCGCTGGAGGTGCTGACGCAGAAGGAGGCGATCCGGATCCTCTGCGAGGAGGAGCGCCGCGAGCCCGACCCGCGCGAACGCGACGTCAAGCGGGTGATGGGCGGCCTCCTGATCCAGGACCGCGACGGCGACCCGGAGCCGCGGGAGATCATGGAGGCGGTCACCGGCAACGAGCCGAGCGAGGAGCAGTGGCAGGACATGCTCTTCGCCTGGACGGTCTGCCGCCGGGTCCGCTCCAACGCGATCGTGATCGCCAAGGGCGGCGCGACCCTCGGCATCGGCGCCGGCCAGATGAGCCGCGTCGACTCGGTCCGCCTCGCGGTCGAGAAGTGCCGCGAGGCCCGCGGTATCGATGCCGACTCCCTCCTCGCCGGCTCCGCCCTCGCCTCAGACGCCTTCTTCCCCTTCGCCGACGGCCCCGAGCTGGCGATCAAAGCCGGCACCACCAGCGTCATCCAGCCCGGCGGCTCCAAACGCGACGCCGAGGTGATCGAGGCCTGCGAGCAGGCCGGAGTGGCGATGGTCTTCACCAAGCACCGCCACTTCCGGCACTAGCTGACTATTCCGCCTGCGAGTGGAGTGTCGTGCTGGCGGGTTCCGTGACGGAGTAGTTGCCTTCCCAGGTGAGTGAGCCGGGGCAGAAGAATTCGAAGATCGAATACTTCGTTATCGTCGTGCCGACTTCTATCACCGCAGGTTTTCCACCTTTGAAGGTGCCGAATTCGATCATCGTGCCACCGAGGAAGAAGTTGCATTCGGTGCCGCCGATGGTGATCGTCACTGTCAGTTCGCCTTTTCCTTCGATCGCGCCGTTGTCGGTGCCGGCGATGTGGTTGACGTTCAGCGTCGCCGTGTTTTTGATGACCCAGGTTTTCGCCGAGCACCCGGTGAAGGCAAGGTAGTTGGTGCCCACCACAACGGGTTTCCCGGCGCCTCCCGCTTGTTCGATTTTGCCTCCGAGTTCAGATCCCGTGCAGGTGCTGACAGCAGTCCCTTCCGAATCTTTGAACACCGCCGAGGTCGTGCTGGTTTTGAGCGCGCCGCTGTAGATGTTGCCCGCCCCACATGGCGTCGCTGTGACTTTGCAGAGGACGGCCCCCGAAGCCGAGCCGGCTCCGAGGAACGCCGTGATGGTCAGAGCCGCGATGACGGCTAAGCCGAGACTCTTGAGGTGCTTCATGTTCTCTCTCCCTTGTCCGTGCTCCAGATCTGGAGCCGCATTCAGCTAGCCCTAGCAGAATCGAGGCAGGCCATCAAGAAGCAATGAGTGCTCGGGAAATCTTGCTGCGCTACGTCAGCGCTCGCTGCCGCTCACTCGCGCGGATCACGTGCTCGCAGACCTGCATCGGCTCGTCGGCGACCTTCAGCAGCTCCTTGTCGCCGGGGGAGATCAGGCCGTGGTCCTCGAGGCCGCGGTCGACCCACTCCAGGATCGGCGCCCAGAAGTCAGAGCCGACGAGGATCACCGGGAAGTGATGGATGCGCTCGGTCTGGATCAGGGTCAGGGCCTCGAAGAGCTCGTCGAGGGTGCCGAAGCCGCCGGGCATGATCACGAAGGCACGGGCGTAGCGGACGAACATCAGCTTGCGGGCGAAGAAGTAGTGGAACTGGAGCGAGCGGGTGAGGTAGGCGTTGGCCTCCTGCTCGTGCGGCAGCTCGATGTTGAGCCCGATCGATTCTCCCCCGGCCTCCTTGGCACCGCGGTTGGCCGCCTCCATCAGCCCCGGCCCGCCGCCGGTGATCACGCTGAAACCGTGCTTGGCCAGGCAGGCCGCGGTCTCGCGGGTCAGCTCGTACCACGGGTGGTCTTCGGCGATCCGGGCCGAGCCGAAGAGCGAGACGCCGTTCTCGATGTCCCACAGCGCCTCGAAGGCAGCGTCGATCTCCTCGCGGATGCGGTCGAGGCGGCGCTCGTCCCTTTCTTCGACGTCGCAGGGGACGCGAAAGAGGCGCTGGTCTCCCCTGCCGTTCGCCACCACGCGTCCTAGGGCAGGCAGTCGTCGAGACCGAGACGGGGGACAGCGGCGACGGCGCAGCAGCCCCGCGCGACCCAAGAGCGGCTTCTCACGGTCGACCCCAAATGCCCCCGGCGGGATTCGAACCCGCGCCGCGCGGCTTAAAAGGCCGCCGCTCTAACCAACTGAGCTACAGGGGCGCGGTGCTCATGGTAGAGGCAGCGCTCAGGAGAGGTCCGGAAGTCCCTCGTAGGCGGTCGAGGCCTCGGCGTGGGTGCGCCGGGGGATGCGGCCGGCGCGGCGGGCGAGGTGGCCGGCTTCGACCCCGCGGCGCAGGGCGGTCGCCATCGCCCCCGGGTCCTCGGCGCCGAAGATGGCGCTGGCGGCGAGGATCGCGTCGCAGCCGAGCTCCAGCGCCTGGGCGGCGTCGGAGGCGGTGCCGATGCCGGCGTCGAGGATGACCGGGACCTCGGCCTTCTCGGCGATGATCGCGATGTTGTACGGGTTGCGGATGCCGGCGCCCGAGCCGATCGGCGAGCCGAGCGGCATCACCGCGGCGCAGCCGGCCTCTTCCAGGCGGCGGGCGAGGATCGGGTCGTCGTTGGTGTAGGGGAGGACGGTGAAGCCGTCGGCGACCAGCTGCTCGGCGGCGTCGAGGAGCTCGACCGCGTCGGGGTAGAGGGTGCGGTCGTCGCCGATCACCTCCAGCTTGATCCACTCGGTCTGGAAGGCCTCGCGGGCGAGCTTGGCGGTACGGACCGCGTCGCGGGCGGTGTAGCAGCCGGCGGTGTTGGGCAAGAGGAAGAGGCCGAGGCGGTCGATCACGTCGAGCACCGATCCCTCGGCCGCGGGGTCGATGCGGCGCAGGGCGACGGTGACGATCTCGGTGCCCGAGGCCGAGAGCGCCTGCTCCATCTGCTCCAGCGAGCGGAAGCCGCCGGTGCCGGCGATCAGCCGCGAGGACCACTCGCGGTCGCCGAGCCGCCAGCTGTCGGCGCCACCCTGGATCGCCGCCAGGACCTCGACCGCCTGTCCCTCGCGCAGCGGCGTGCGCTCCCACTCGCCGCGGGGGACGACCTCGCCGTCGAGGGCGACCGCGATCCCCCGGCCTCCCTCCCCCGCGCCGGACTCGCGCACGGCGAGGTCGAGCGTGGCGCCGTCGGGCAGCTCGCGGGGCGTGCCGTTCAGCTCGATCCTCATCGGGTGACCTCCCACCCGGTGGCGATGCCGGCGACGGCCTCGGCAGCCAGCGGCGCCAGAAGGATGCCGTTGCGGAAGTGGCCGGTGGCGAGGACGAGGCCGTCGATCGCGCCGGGACCGACCAGCGGCAGGTTGTCCGGGGTGCCGGGGCGGAGGCCGGCGATCGCGTCGACCAGCTCCATCTCGGCGACCTCGGGGAGCAGGCGGTAGGCCTCCCGCAGCAGCTCGTGGACGCCGCCCGCGGTGACCGTGGTGTCGAAGCCCATTTCTTCGACGGTGGCGCCGACGACGAGGCGGCCGTCGGAGCGCGGCACGAGATAGACGCGCTCGGAGGCGAGGATGTGGTCGGTGGGCGGCTGGGCGTCCCGCGTCCGCAGCTCGACGACCTGGCCTTTGACCGGGCGGACCGCTGGTCGCGCGTGCTCGGGTAGCCAGGTCGTCGCACCGGACCAGGCGCCGTTCGCGAGCACGACGGCGTGGGCGCGGATCTCGAGTGGTCGATCGAACGTGCTCTGCACGTCGGATCGACCTTTCGCAGCCCTGACTCCGATGAGTCGCTCGGCCTCGAAGACGCCGTCGACCACCTCGGCGCCGGTGTGTACCTCGACCCCCTCCGCCGCACACGCCGCCACCAGCGCTTCGGTCAGCGCCCGCGGGTCGACCGCAGCCTCGCCCGCGGCGAGAACCCCACCGTGGAAGGAGGGCGCCAGCCCCGGCTCCAGCTCGCGGCACTGCCGGGTCGCGAGCCACTCGGCCTCCAGCTCCAGCGAGCGCTGCAGGTCGTGCACGCGCCGCAGCTGCGCAGCCTCGTCGCGGTCGAGGGCGACGTGCAGCGCCCCGAGTTGCTCGTAGCCGGTGCGCTCCCCGCTCGCCTCCTCCAGCTCGGCGACGAACTCCGGGTACATCCGCGCCGCCGCCAGGGTCAGCTCCAGCAGCTCCGGCTCGCCGAAGGTCAGCTCGCCGACCGGCGCCAGCATCCCGGCGGCCACGCGCGTCGCGCCTTCGCCCGGCAGGCCCTTCTCCAGCACCGCCACCTCCGCCCCGCGCTGCGCCAGCCGCCAGGCGCAGGCGAGGCCGATGACGCCTCCGCCGACGACCACCACATCGAAACCGCGCTTCTCGCTCAAAGCCTTGCCTCCGCCGGCATTACCCGGATCAGGTCCAAACGGTCGGTGGCCTCGATGCCACCCTCTCAGCCCTCGCGGGCTCCCGTACGCCTCCGATGCTACCCCTCCGCCGGTCCCCCGAGTGCGCGCCAGCCATAATCGAGCCATATGAGCCTCTCCCTGCCCGAGGGCGACGGGCCGCTGCGCCGCGAGCGCCTGCGCACCGCCCGCCTCTACTTCGTCTGCGACGCCCGCCCCGACACCGACCTGGAAGCGCTGCTGCGGGCGGCGCTGACCGGCGGCGCCGACATCGTCCAGCTGCGCGAGAAGGAGCTGGGCCGGGAGGAGATCGAACGCGCGGCCGGCACCTTCCGCCGCGTCGCCGACACCTTCAGCGCCCTCTTCGTCCTCAACGACGACCCCGAGCTGGCGCGGATCTGCGACGCCGACGGCGTCCACGTCGGCCAGGACGACGTCTCCGCCGAGCGGGCGCGGGAGGTGATGGGGCCGGACGCGATCGTCGGGCTCTCGACCCACTCCGAGGAGCAGATCGCGGCCAGCGCCGAGCGCCCGGTCGACTACATCAGCGTCGGCCCGATCTGGGAGACGCCGACGAAAGAGGGGCGCCCCGGGGTCGGGCTCGAGCTGATCGCCCACGCCGCCGCCGAGGCTCCGCACCCGTTCTTCGCGATCGGCGGCATCGACCCGTCGAACGCCGACCAGGTCGTCGAGGCCGGCGCCGAGCGGCTCTGCGCGGTGCGGGCGATCCGCGACGCTGCCGACCCCGAAGCCGCGGCGCAGCAGCTGCGGCAGGCGTTCGCCGCCGGCGAGAAGGGTGTGGCGCCCGGTGGCTGAGGTGTGCGGTGACTGACGAAAAGGTCAAGCGCAAGCGGCGCGGCGCGGCCGGTGCGGAGAAGCAGCACCCGATGGCGCGCGGCTACGCCAAGGCCGAGCAGCGCAACCAGGAAGCACGCGAAGCGCTGCAGCCGCTGGCCGAGGGCGAGCGGCCGACCGTCGTCACCATCGGCGCGATCGTCGCGGCGCTGATCTCGCTCTCGATCGTGATCGGTTACGCCACCGGGGTCGAGGTCAACGGCGAACAGCCGAAACTGCCGCAGGTCGTAGCCCCGGCGGTGATCATGGGGGTAATGGCCTGGGGCATGTGGCACGCCCGCTACTGGGCGGTGCTCGGCTTCCAGCTGATGCTGGTGATCGTCCTCTTCAGCGCTTTCTTCGGGCTCGTCGTCGGCGCCTCCAGCGTCGGCCAGGTGATCGGCACCGTCGCCCTGCTTGCCGGCGCGGGCACTTTCTTCTTCTTCATGGTCAAGGCGATGGCGCGGATCCAGATGCCGACCCGGCTGCCGCCGGAGTGACCTAGATAGGCTCAACACGCATGGCCGACTCCTTCGACCAGATCGTCATCGGCGGGGGCCCAGGCGGTTACGTCGCCGCGATCCGCGCCGCCCAGCTGGGCCAGAAGACCGCGGTCGTCGAGCGCGACAAAGCCGGCGGCCGCTGCCTCAACTACGCCTGCATCCCGGCCAAGACGGTGCTGCGCACCGCCGAGATCTTCCACGAGGCGACCGCCAGCGCCGAGCTCGGCGTCGTCGGCAACGACGTCCAGCTCGACTGGGACGCGCTGCAGAAACGCCGCGCCGACGTCTCGGCGACGCTGACCAGCGGCGTCGAAGGGCTGTGGAAGAAGAACAAGATCGAGTTCATCGAGGGCGACGGCTCGCTGACCGCCGAGGGCAACGTCAAGGTCGGCGACGAGGTCTACGAGGCCAAGGCCGTGACCCTGGCGACCGGGTCGGTGGCGCTGCCGATCCCCGGCACCGAGTTCGGCGGCCGCGTCCTCGACACCTGGAAGGCCTGGTCGCTGGACGAGCGGCCGGGAAAGATCGCCGTGGTCGGCGCCGGCGCTTCGGGCGCCGAGCTCGCCTCCGCCTACTCCAAGTTCGGCACCGAGGTGCTGCTGATCGAGATGCTCGACCAGATCCTCCCGGCCGAGGACAAGGACATCGCCAAGGTCGTCGAACGCGTCTTCAAGAAGCAAGGGATCGAGATCTCCACCGGCACGCCGGTGGAGAACGTCGAGGCGGGCGATTCCTCCGTGAAGTTCACCTACGGCGACAACAGCGCCGAGGTCGACTACCTCTGCATCGCCGGCGGTCGCGCCCCCGACACCGAGGGGCTGGGCCTGGAGGAGGCCGGGGTCGAGCTGGAGGAGGGCGGCCGCAAAATCAAGGTCGACGAGTTCCAGCGGACCACCAACCCGAAGGTCTTCGCGATCGGCGACCTGGTCAACCAGAAGGCGCTCGCCCACAAGGCTTCCGAGGAGGGCGTGATCGCGGTCGAGACCGCGGCCGGGGTGGAGACGCATCCGGTCAACCAGAACCTGATCGTCGGCGCCACCTTCTGCCAGCCGCAGGTCGCGAGCTGCGGCCTGACCGAGGCGCAGGCCAAGGACGCCGGGCACGACGTCAAGGTCGGCAAGCAGAAAATTGCCGGCGAGGGTGCGGGCGTCGTCTACGACGACAAAGACGGCCTCGTCAAGCTCGTCGTCGACGCCAAGTACGGCGAGCTGCTGGGCGCCCACGTGGTCGGCAACCGCGCCTGCGACATGATCGCCGAGCTGGTGGCGACGATGGAGCTCGAGGGCGGCTACCAGGAGCTCTCCCGCATCGTCCACCCGCACCCGACGGTGTCGGAGGCGATCCTCGACGCGGCCCGCGCGGTCGACGGCTGGGCGATCCACGCCTGAGCGTCCTGCAAATCGGCGCATCTCGGGGTCCTCGGTCGTTCGGCTCGGGTCACGCACACAAGTGCGCTCCCCTCCCCTCACTTCCCTGCGTCCCCCGATCTGCTTGATTTTCGGACGCTCGGATGACTAGGACGACCTTCTACTACGACCTCGGCTCCCCCTACGCGTACCTCAGCGCCGAGCGGATCAGCGGGCTCTTCACCGAAGCCGAGCTTGAGCAGCCGGAGTGGCAGCCGATCCTGCTCGGGGGGCTGTTCGGTCGCTTCGACCGCGGGTCGTGGTCGGAAACGCCGGCGCGGGCCGAGGGGATGGCGGAGATCGAGCGGCGGGCCGCGGAGTACGGGCTGCCGCCGATCGCCTGGCCCAAGCCCTGGCCGGGCAACACGCTGGTGGCGATGCGGGCGGCGACCTTCGCCAAGCAGACCGGGCGCGCGGTCTCCTTCTCCCTCGCAGCCTTCCGCCAGGCCTTCGCCGCCGGCCGCGACCTGACCGACGTCGACAACGTGACGATCGCCGGCGCCGCCTGCGAGCTGCACCCGCGGGCGCTGCTGAAAGCGGTCGAAACCGAAGGCGTGAAGGGGGCGCTGCGCGAGGCGACGGATCGCGCGGGGGACGTCGGGGTGGAAGGGGTGCCGAGCGTGGTCGTCGGCGACGAGGTCTTCTGGGGCGACGACCGGCTTGAGGAAGCTGTGGAGGCCGCGGGCGCTTAGCGAGTGTCGCTTTTGTCCCACCCGTGGAGGACAAAAGCGACACGGGTAGTCATCTAAGGTGAATGGCGATGGCAGATCTGCCTGACGCCGCCACCTGTTACGAGCTGCTTGCGCGGATGGCGCTGATCCGCCGCTTCGAGGAGGAGGCGGGGCGCCAGTACCAGCGAGCGCGGGCCGGCGGCTTCCTGCACCTGGCGATCGGCGAGGAGGCGACGATCGTCGGCACCACCTCGGTGATGCGCGACGAAGACTTCCTGGTCGGCACCTACCGCACCCACGGCCACGCGATCGCCCGCGGCACCGACCCCAAGCGGGTGATGGCGGAGCTGTTCGGCCGGGTCGACGGGACCAGCGGCGGCCGCGGCGGCTCGATGCACATCTTCGACGCCGAAAAACGGTTCATGGGCGGCTACGGGATCGTCGGCGGCAACCTGCCGATCGCGGCCGGCATCGCCCTCGCCTCCCAGTACAAGGGCGAAGACGCGGTCACGGTCTGCATGTTCGGCGACGGCGCCTCCAACACCGGCAACTTCGGCGAGACGATGAACCTGGCGGCGCTGTGGAAGCTGCCGGTCCTGTTCATGGTCGAGAACAACCTCTACGGGATGGGGACCTCGGTCGAGCGCCACTCGGCCCAGACCGACCTCTCGAAGAAGGCCGAGGGCTACGGGATCTCGGGCGAGCGGATCGACGGGATGGACGTGGTCGCGGTGCGCGAGGGGGTCGCCGAGGGGATCCGGCTGGCGCGCGAGGAGCAGTGGCCGACGCTGCTGGAGGCCTTCACCTACCGCTACAAAGGCCACTCCGCCGCCGACCCCGAGGTCTACCGCAAGCGCGAGGAGGTCGAGGAGTGGCAGGAGAAAGACCCGATCGAGAGCTTCGCCAGGCGCTGCGTCGAGGCCGGGGTGCTGGGCGAGCGCGAGGTGCAGCAGGCGCGCGACGCGGCCGAGGAGCAGGTGAAGGCCGCGGTCGAGTTCGCCGAAGCCTCGCCCGAGCCGGCGCTCGACACGATGTACGAAAACCTCTACGCGCAGACCGAGCCGGGCGGCTGGTACGCGGTCGACGAGCGCAGTCCGCATCCCCACCGCGGCGAGGACGAGGCGGAGATGCCCGCGGCCGCCCGCGAGCTGGCCGAGGCCGGCGCCGCCTACGCCGGGCAGTCGGAGGGGCCGCGGCCGAACCCGGCGACCCACGGCGACGCCCAGGAGGGGGTCGAGCCGCGGGTCTCGGCCGAGCACGAGGTCGGCGACGAGCCCGAGCAGGCGAGCGACGGCGAGGGCGAGGGCTGATGGCCACCCTGCGGATGCGAGAGGCGCTGCGCGACGCGATGGCCGAGGAGATGCGCGCCGACGAGGCGGTCTTCGTGATGGGCGAGGACGTCGGCGTCTTCCAGGGCGCCTTCAAGGTGACCGAAGGGCTGCTCGACGAGTTCGGCGAGCGCCGCGTGCGCGACACGCCGATCTCCGAGAACACGATCGTCGGCACCGGCGTCGGCGCGGCGATGAACGGGCTGCGGCCGGTGGTCGAGCTGATGACGGTCAACTTCAGCCTCCTGGCGCTGGACCAGATCGTCAACCACGCCGCCGCGATCCCCTACATGTTCAACGGCCAGGCGAAGGTGCCGCTGACGATCCGCATGCCGGGCGGCGGCGGCCACCAGCTCGGCCCCACCCACTCCCACAGCTTCGAGGCGCTCTACCTGCAGGTGCCGGGGCTGCTGGTCGCCTGCCCCTCGACCCCGGCCGACGGCAAGGCGCTGCTGAAGGCGGCGATCCGCGACGACAACCCGGTGGTCTTCATCGAGCACGAGAGCCTCTACGGGGTCCGCGGCGAGGTGCCCGAGGGCGACGGCGAGAACGGCGGCGAGCCGCTGCGCTTCGGCGAAGCGGCGGTCCGGCGCGAGGGCTCCGACGTGACGATCATCGGGGTGCTGAAGATGGCCCACGTGGCCGAGGGCGCGGCGACGCAGCTGGCCCATGAGCACGGCGTCGAGGCCGAGGTGATCGACCCGCGCACCCTGCGCCCGCTCGACCTCGACACGATCCTCGCCTCGGTGCGCAAGACCAACCGCGCGGTGATCGTCGAGGAGGGCTGGCCGCACGGCGGCGTCGGTGCCAACCTCTCGGCCCTGATCACCGAGCAGGCCTTCGACTACCTCGACGCCCCGGTTCAGCGGGTGACCGGCGCCGACGTCCACATGCCGTACTCCAAACGCCTCGAGCAGGCGGCGATCCCGCACGAGGAGCACGTGGTCAAGGCGGCGCTGGCGACGCTCGAGGGCGCCCGCTAGCCGGACGCCCGCGCCGACGCTAGTCGGCGCAGACCCGGTGCCGGCCGAAGACCGCGGCCGCGCTGAGGCCGGTGTCGACGTGGACCGCAGCCGGCCGGCGCGCTTCGACCAGCGTCCAGGCCCCCCACTCGCGCAGGCAGACGCCGTGGCCCGAGACCTTCCAGTAGGGGCTGAAGTGGATGCGGAGCTTGGTGCGCGAGGCGCGCGGGATCGCGAGGTCGAACCAGTCCGCGCCGAGACCGGTGAGCCGGGCCGGGCGGTCGACCAGGCCGCTGGCGCCCTCGACGGCGAACAGGCGCCAGTCGGGGTTGGCCCAGATCGGCTTCAGGTAGGGCAGCCCGCCCAGGATCAGTTCCCTCTCCCGCAGCGAGAGGTAGTCCAGCCGGGCGTCCGGGAGGGCGACGTAGGTGATGCCGTTCGCCAGCAGCCAGCGCCGGTAGGAGGAGGCCGTCAACTCGGACTTGAAGAGGCTCTGCTCGTCGGCTTCCATCTGCCGTTCCCAGCCGCGGGCGAGGGGGAAATCGGGCGAGACGTAATAGGCCTCCCAGCGGTCCAGCGTCGGCGGAATCTCGATCCGCACCGGCTCTCCGCTCGTGCGCTCCTGCAGCTCGGTGAGCAGCGGCGCGTAGAAGCCCCGCTGCACGGAGGGGTCGGCGGAGGCGCGGGAGAAGTCGCGCACCGCCCCCTGCCACTGCCAGTAGACGAGGGGGATGGCGAGGAGCACGGCGAGCAGGCGCAGGTGCCGGCGGCCGGTCAGGGCCAGGACCGAGATCGGCCCCGCGACGAGGGTGCTGAGCCGGGCGACGTTGCCGCCCATCGCGTTGGGAATAGCGAAGGCGCAGAGGACCGCCGCCCCGTAGAGGATCGCGGCGAGGCGCAGCAGGCGCTGGCTCGGCGGCAGGATCAGGTAGACGAGCGCGGTCACCGCGAGCGTTCCGGCGACGCTGGAGAGGACGAACGGCTCCAGCCCGCTCATCGGGAAGACGAGCGCCATGGCGGCGATCGGGCCGGCGGCGCAGGCGGCCAGCGCGGCGCCGCGGCGGCGGCTGCCGTCGAGGAAGAGAGCGGCGCCGATCAGGGCGAGGAAGAAGCCGGCGACCGGGCTCGCGAACGAGGTGGCGACCGCCAGCGGCAGGGCGAGGTAGAGCCGGTCGCGGTCCAGGGCGACCAGCGCCCCCATCCCGATAGCGACGCCGAGGGCGAAGGTGAGGCGGCCGCTGAGCAGCATCGTGATCGTCCCGGCGCCGAACCAGAACGTCGCCAGGCGGGCGCCGGTCTCGTAGTGGCGGGCGACGAGGAGGCCGAACATCGCCGTCGCCACCACCGCCGCGAGGCCGCCGGCAACGGTCGCCCCGAGGGCGGCGCCCAGCGGCGGGAAGAGGAGGCTGTAGCCGAGCGTGTAGTGGCCGCCGTACCAGTAGTTGTTCCACGCCAGGAAGCCGTGCGAGGAGAAGAGCTCGACACGGAAAAGCTGCGCGGCAAGATCGACGCTGGGCGGCTGCAGCGTCATGTAAGCGAGCGCCGCGAAGAGGACTGGTGCGAGGACCCCGGACCACAGCAGCCAGCTACGCGAGGTACCGATCTGCGTTGGCACTGGACCGCGAAGCATAGAGCCCTCTCATGCGACGATTGAGGATGTGAGCTCGGAGATACTTGTCGTGCGCCGCGGAACCGTCCCCTACGGGGAGGCGTGGGAGCTGCAGCGGCAGCTCGCCGCGCGGCGCCAGCGGGAGGAAATCGGCGACGTCCTGCTGCTGCTGGAGCACCCGCCGGTCTACACCCGCGGGCGGCGCTCGCGGCCCGAGGAGCTGCCGATGGGCGCCGAGTGGTACGAAGCGCAGGGGATCGAAGTCCTCGACACCGACCGCGGCGGTCTCGTCACCTACCACGGGCCGGGCCAGCTGGTCGCCTACCCGATCGTGCAGCTGCGCGGCTACGGCGGCGACGTCCACGAGTACGTGCGCGGGCTGGAGCGGACGATGATCGGCGCGCTGGGCAAGGCCGGCGTGCGAGCGAGCACGATCGAGGGCCTGACCGGCGTCTGGGTCCAGGGCCGACGGGACGAAAACCGCTTAGGTAGACCGGAAATCGTCCCGTCGGCGCGCGGGACGCGGAAGATCGGCTCGATCGGGCTCCACGTCAGCCGCGGCGTCACCACCCACGGGCTGGCGGTCAACGTCAACAACGACCTGCAGCCGTTCGAGTGGGTGGTGCCCTGCGGGATCGAGGGCGTGGCGATGACCTCGCTGACCCGCGAGCTCGGCGCCGAGCAGGACCTGAACGCATTCGCCGCCCTGCTGGTCGACAGCTACGCCGAGGTCTTCGACCGCAAGGTCGCCGTGGACGACAGCGTCGCCGCGTAGGCTCCGCCGATGCGTCGCCTGGTCGGACTCGTCCTGCTCGTCCTCTGCGCCGCCTGCGCGTCGGCGGGCAGCGCGATGGCCGATCCCTATCCGGTGACGAACACCGACGACAGCGGCGCGGGCAGCCTGCGAGCGGCGATCCTCGCCGCCAACTCCCACACCGGCGCGGACACGATCCCGATCGCAGCCACGGGAACGATCGAACTGCTGGGCAAACTGCCCCAGATCGAGGGCGATCTTGCGATCACCGGCCCCGGCCCGGCGAGCTTGACCGTCAAGCGCGACAGCGCGGCGGGGTTCTTCCGCATCTTCGAATTCAACGACGGCGTCACCGGTTCGCTCACCGGCATGACCGTGACCGGCGGCTCTTCGGGCGCCGGCGGAGGAATCCTCAACGGGAGCGGCAGCCTCACCCTGACCAGGGTCGCGGTGGTCGGCAACGAGGCCGTGGTGGAAGAAGTGGTTTCCGCCGCTACCGCCGACGGCGGCGGCATCCGCAGTGCCGGGCCGCTGACCCTGCGCGAATCGGTGGTCAGCGGCAACCAGGCAACTGCCCGCGAAGGCTTGGACGTAACCGCAGCCGGCGGCGCCGGGATCTTCGCCTTCGGGAAATTGACGATCGACCGCAGCACGATCAGCGGCAACGTCGCCAAAGCAGTCAGCGACGGCGGGGAAATCTACGTCCTCGGCGGCGGGATCGACGCAATCGGCGAAGTGAAGATCGAGCGAAGCACGATCAGCGGCAACTCGATCCTCGCCGACGGAGCCGCCGCGACCCAGGCCAGCGGTGGCGGCATCGCCGGGAGCAAGGGTGAGCTGACGAGCGTGACCGTCACTGACAACTCGGCTTCCGCGACGGAAGCCTTCGGCGCCAATCTCTTCCTTCCTGACGAACCGATCGTCAGCAACACCCTCGTCTCCGAGTCGCGAGGCGACGCCGACAGCTGCTCGGGGACCTACCTCTCCGGCGGCTTCAACCTCGACGAAGACGGCAGCTGCGAATTCGACGAGGGGAGCGACCTCAACGGGGTGCCGGCGGGCCTGGATCCGGTGCTGAAGGACAACGGCGGGCCGACCCCGACCCATGCGCTGCTTCCCGGCAGCGTCGCGATCGACCGCGGCAGCTCCTTCGGCAGCAGCGTCGACCAGCGCGGCCTGCCCCGGCCCAGCGACTTCCCGACGATCGGCAACAAAGAAGGCGGCGACGGCTCCGACATCGGCGCCTTCGAGCTGCAGGTGCCTGCCGGCGGAACCACCACGCCGCCGATCCTGGTCAGCGCCGAGGCGCGCGACAAGACCCCGCCCCGGACCCGGATCGTCAGCGGCCCGGCTCGGGTCGGCTTCGAGCGGCTCGCCAAGTTCCGCTTCGCCTCCAACGAGCCGCAGTCGACCTTCCGCTGCAAGGTCGACCACAAACGCTGGCGGAAGTGCCGCAGCCCCTACAAGGTCAGGGTCGAGCCCGGCAAGCACTTCTTCAGGGTGCGGGCGATCGACCGCTTCGGCAACGCCGACCGGACGGCGGCGCGGTTCAGCTGGCGGGTGAAGCCGGTCGGCTAACGTTGCCTTCGGTGTCCGACGCCGAACGCATCCACGTCACCCGCTCCCGCGCCAAGCCGGGCGGGACCGCGGCCAGCGCCGAGGGCACCGTCCCCTTCCGCCGCGCCCGCAAGCCGCCGTGGCTGAAGGTGCCGGCGCCGGGTGGGCCCAACTACCGGCGGCTGAAGGAGAAGATCGGCAACGACAATCTCCACACCGTCTGCGAGGAGGCCAACTGCCCCAACGTCGGCGAGTGCTGGGAGCGCGGCACGGCGACCTTCATGATCTTGGGTGACGTGTGTACGAGGCGGTGCGGATTCTGCAACGTGCAGACCGGCAAGCCGACCTGGAACGACCCGCTGGAGCCGCTGCGCGTCGCCAACCAGGTCAAGGCGATGGGACTGCGCCACGCGGTCGTCACCTCGGTCGACCGCGACGACCTGCCCGACTACGGGGCGGGCGCCTTCGTCGGCGTGATCCGCTCGATCCGGATGCTGGCGCCGGACTGCAAGGTCGAGATCCTCACCCCCGACTTCCGCGGCCAGGAGATGCCGCTGGCGAAGGTGATCCACGAGCGGCCCGACGTCTTCAACCACAACGTCGAGACGGTGCCGCGCCTCTACCCGATCGCCCGCCGCGGCTCCAAGTTCCTGCGCTCGGCCCGGGTCCTGAAAATGGCCAAGGAGATGGGCGGCCCCGACGTCGTCACCAAGTCCGGCCTGATGGTCGGCCTCGGCGAGTCATTCGAGGAGATGGTCGAGACCTTCGGCCTGCTGCGCGAGCACGACGTCCAGGTCCTCACCGTCGGCCAGTACCTGCGCCCGACCGAGAACCACCTGCCGGTCGTCCGCTACTGGCACCCCGACGAGTTCGCGGCGCTGGAGCAGGCCGCCTACGACCTCGGCTTCGAGTCGGTCGCCGCCGGCCCCCTGGTCCGCTCCAGCTACCACGCCGACCAGAACCTGCCCGAGGGACATCGGGCCGAGCAGCTGATCGCCTAACCGGTCAGCTGCGGCTCAGCCCGGCGCCCAGATGTAGCTCATCCCGGGACCGTGCTTGACGGTGCGGGACGAGATGCCGCCGCGGACGGCGAAGTTCATCTCGGTGACGTTCAGGTACCAGCCGTCGGCGCGGTAGCTGATCGAGTTGACCCAGGCGACGTGGCCGGCGGCGGCCGCGCCCTGGACGCCCGGCTCGAAGACCACGACCGAGCGCGGAGCGGGGGCGCCGGTGACGGTCCATCCCTGCGGCGCGGCGTTGTTGTTCCAGTCCTTGGCGTTGCCGGACCAGCTCGGGAACTTCCCCGTCGCCGCGCGCCACTTTTCCGCGGCGTACCAGGTGCAGTTGCGCGCCGCGAACATGTTCCGGGTCGGCGCGGTGAGCGCCGGGCGGGCCGGGAACGCGCAGGCGACCTTGCGGAAGGTGCCGGCCGGACCGCTGCAGGTCGCGTTCAGGTTGCGGCTCGCCGTGGCGGTGACCCTCGAGGTCCACTGGTCTGAGGCCCATTTCGCTTCCGTACCGCCGCAGCCGACGTGCAGCTCGACCGCCCCCGGGTTGACCGTGGCGGTGTAGCCGTTGACCGTGGCGTTGCCGGGGTAGCCCCAGCGGCCGGCGAACCTGCTGCCGCCACCCGAGCTCTGGACCCAGACTCCCGTCACTTTGGCGCCGCTGGGGCAGCGGACGGTGCCCGAGATCGTGATCGCCGCCGCGGCGTTCGCCGGCAGGCTGGACGCGGCGAGCGCCAGGACGAAGCTCGCGACGACACCTATGGCGGCGCTGCGCCGCATGGACACTCTCCCCTGCATCGAGGCGGCAACCTACCATTAATTAAGAAACCTGATGTATTACTGCGCCAGGTCGACCTTCTGCGGATCGGCCGGGTGTTCCGATGGGCCCGGCGCGACGGTGCCGGTCAAGGTCGACCCGAGCGACCACTCGCAGTTGATGATCGGGCTCGCGGGCTAGCTGCGGACGGGTGCGCGCGGCGGCCGCGGTCAGTCGGCGCAGTGCGGGGCGACCGCGTCGCCGACCGTTCGCACCCTCAACTTGCCCTGTTTCTGCAGGGCGTGGACGTAGTCGACGACGGCTTCGAATTCGTCGTCGTTGAACTGCGTCGATTCGGTCGGGATGCCGGCGACGATGTCGTGGAAGCTGAGGATGGCCCAGCTGCGGTCGGCGACCGCCTTGTCGATCGTCGCCTCGACGTCGGCCTGGTCTGAGACGAGGCCGTTGATCGACCAGCCGCGGAGGATGTACTCGTCGCGCGGCGGCAGCGTTTCCGGCCCCTGCGCGGTCACCCGCCCGGCGCAGTAGTCGCGCTCGACGTAGTGCCGCACCCGCGGCGCCGCGGCGCCCTTCGGGTAGGCGAAGCTGGCGCGGCTGAAGCCGTTTTCGTAGAGGAAGTCGCGCAGGCCGTTCATCTCGGCTTTCAGCGCTTCCGGTTCGAGGCTGTCGAGGCCGTTCGGGAGGTTGTGACTGGCGATGTGCAGCGCGTGGCCGCCGATCTCCCAGTGGTGCAGGTCGCGCAGCTGGTGCAGCTGTTCGAGGGTGAGGAAGCCGCCGGTGCCGATCGTGTCGGCGATGACGTAGGCGCTCGCCGGATAGCGGTAGGTGGAGAGCTTTTTGACCGCGCGGGTCATGACCGAGGCGTCGCCGTCGTCGAAGGCGAAGCTGACGGTGGCCTTTTCCTGGTCGGGGACGGCGTAGATGCCGGCGACGTAGAAGGCGGTTTCACCGCTCCCGTTGTCGGTAACGAGGAGCTGGGCGCGGTTGATCTTCGACCAGTCGACCGTGCCGGTGACGGCGAAGTCGCCGCGCGCCAGCGACTGGAACTCGAAGGTGCTGCCGAGGATGATCGGGTCGAAGTCTTCCTGCCAGACGGTGGCCTCGGCGTAGTCCGTGGCGATGTTGCCGGAGGAGAGGCGCAGCTTCACCGTTTTCAGCCGGTTGCTGAAGCTGACCAGGCCCTGGACGGTGACGTGGGAGTGGGTGAGGTCGGTTTTCTCCAGTTCGGGCGAGCCGGCGACCGCGGTGGTGCCGTTGCCTTCGCTGCCGATCCGGAAGGAGCGATCGCCGTTGACGACGAAGGGCGCGCCGGCGTCGCTGAATTTGCCGTTGACCCCGGTCCAGCCGTGGCCGGAGGGGAACATCGCCAGCGGTCTCTCTTCGTATTCGACTTCCGGGTCTCCGCCGGGAGGATCTTCGCCCGGTTCTTCGCCGGGTTTTTCTTCCGCCGGGGGGATGACCCGGGGGGCCTCCGCGGGCGGCTGAGGGGCGGGGGGTTGGTCGATGACGGGTGCGCTCACCCGCTCGCAGCCGGGCGCGACCTTGTCGCCGGCATCGACGATGGCGAGGTCGGCGGAGCCGGGGCCGCAGTCGACGACGTCGACGGCGCCGTCCCGCGCCTGGAGGCGGTCGTTGCCCGGCCCGCCGAGCAGGCGATCGGCAGCCGGGCCGCCGGTGAGCCTGTCCGCGCCGGGACCGCCGAGCAACCTGTCTCGGCCGCCGCGCCCGCTGAGCCTGTCGGCGGCGCCGAGGCCGGAGAGCGTGTCGGGCCCGGCGGTTCCCGTCAGCGTGTCGGGCCCGGCGGTGCCGCGCGTCGTCGCCGCCTCGCCGAACGAGGGCAGCGCGAGGACGCCCGCTACGACGAACGCAACCGTGATCGCAAGCACGCGAACACGGGAATCGATGTTTCCCTTGCCGCTTATGACTGGTCCTTCCTTCTGCTGCAACCCGAATGGTTGCAAGTCGATGCGCTCCAGGGGATGAAACGGCCACAGGCGAAAGCCGGCTCCCAGACGATCTCCCGCCCTACAATCCGCGGGGCGGGGCCATAGCTCAGCTGGAAGAGCGCCTGCTTTGCAAGCAGGAGGTCGCCGGTTCGATCCCGGCTGGCTCCACTGGCTAGTCGTCGAAGTCGAAGTCCTTGGGGGGACGCTGCTCGAACCAGAGCTCGTCGTCCTCCGGGGCGTCCTCGAGGAAGTCGGGGGTGTCCTCGAGCACGTCCTCGTGACCCGTGTCCGGGTCGTAGTTGGCCTGATGGGCCGCGGGCGCGTCGTCCTCGTCGTCCTCGAAGTCGTCGTCGGCGAGCGGCGGAGCGGGTGCCGGCTCGGACCGGACCGGCTCGTGTTCGATCGGCGCCTCGAGCGCCTGGTCGAGCTCGTCGGAGAGGCGCTGGTCGCTCCAGAACTCCTCGTCCTCTTCCTCCTCGAAGGGGAGCTCCTGCTCGGCGGGGGCCTCGGTGCGGGAGGCGTGGATCTCGGTCGGCGGCTCGACCGGGGCAAGCTTCGGCTCGGCGATCTCGGCCTCGGCGAGGTCCTCGTCGGAGGGGCTGGGCGCCTCGGTCGCGGGCGGGGCGGGCGCGTCCTCGGTCCCCATCTCCGCCTCGACGTCGAAGAATTCGGTCGGCTGTTCGGCGATCGCCTGGCGCTCGTCGGCCGCGGGCTCCTCGGCGACGAGGGACTCCTCGGCCGGGGGCGCCGCCTGGGCCGCATCCTCAGCGGGAGGTGCGGGAGCGGCGTCGGCCTCCGGCTCCACGGTCTCGACCGCCTCGACCTTCGGCTCCTCCTGCGCGGCCGGCGGAGCGGGCGGCTCCTGCAGATCGGCGATGTTGATCCGGCGGCGGCCCTCCTCGTCGGACTCGGACGCCTCGCCCCCCTCCGGGGTCATGAACTCCGTCGGCGCCTCGGCAAGCGGATCCGGCTCCTCAGGCCGACTGGGCGGACCAAACGCCTCGTCCTCGAGCCTTTTCAGCTCAGCCTCATCCGCGCCATGGGCGCGCTTCAGTTCCAGATGCTCTCGGATTGCGTCGTCGAGGATGCTCATGCTCGCCCTTCGAACAGCAGGCTGCCAAAGACTATGCGGTTATCCTGTCCCGTGCGGGGCAATGGGTCCAACTTCCCAGCCCGCATAGCCCGGGGCTATAGCTCAGCTGGCAGAGCGCCTGGATCGCACCCAGGAGGTCGGCGGTTCGAATCCGCCTAGCTCCACTCAGCAGAACCCCTGCACGTCGCAAGATCGGGTCGCGGCAGTCGTTTGAACCGAGACCCAAATCCCGCTCCCCATCAGGCAGAAACTGCCTGATGGGCGCCACATGTGCGGCGATTACCCGCGATGACCGTTGATTCCGCTCGCTTTGGTCGGCGACCAGAACTAAGACGCACCAATCGGCCCGTGAGGGCGCGGCCCTACATGATCGCGAGCGACTCGAACCTCGGTTCAGCGCTGATCGCCGGCATGACGGCGGGGCGTAAATCTCGGCCACGCTCCAAGATCTCGGTCCGCAGGAAGCCGGAGCAGTACCTTGAACCCGTTCGCTGGCGTCCGAATTGGCAGCCGGCCGACACCACAAGCCATAGGGGGAGTGGGCGCCACTGGAGCGTAGACCTGGCAAGCAAGACGGCTGCTCCCCCGATCAAGCAAGAGTTTAAAAGTGCGGAAAGCATCTATGGACAGCTCGGAAACAGCCGAAACGGAGGCCCTTCGACTTGCGGAGTCGATCGGCGACCTGCTTAACCAAGTCAGCGCTCCTTCTCGCCTTTCCGGGCGATACTTGGTCGAGCAGCTTTCGTTTCTCCAGCTTCGGGAGAACTTCCGTTGTTTTCTGGACCTCTTCGCTTCGGACCGGGATGTTCCGGCCGCCCACCTTGCCCGCGCCCTGTTCGAGGAGTCGGCCAGGTGGTCCTGGGTAGATGAGGATGTCGAGAGCCGCAGGCAAGCGTTCCTCAATGAATCCTCACGCTCGCGGTATCTAATCGGAGAGGCTGCGGCAGAGCAAGGGGTCGACCCGATGCCTCTCTTTGGCGAGATCGTCGAGCGGGTCGTACCTGACTACGAAGACGAGGCGGTTCGCTTTCCGAAGTTCGAAGAGCTGTTCAACTGGTCGCCCCCAGACCTACGGAAGATGATGTACCTCCAGTACCGGGTTCTCTCGCAGTACACGCACAGCACCATCCTCTCCGCGGCGAGCGCGGCGGATGTGGTTGACGATCAGCTCATCAACCACGAGCGCTTACCTACCGCTGCGCGTCTCTTGGTGCTAAGGAACGCATGCGCTAGCGTCGGCTTCGTATTTGACTACTGCAAGTCGGGCCTTGACTGGCCCGACCGCGAGTTTGGCGCCGCCCTCAATTTCCAGGTCATAGGAGTCGGACGGAAGATCGCAAACATCGTCTATCCGCACTCGCCCGGTACTGCATAGCCCCGCGGTACAGAGGCAGCGCAGTCACTCATCTACTTCAAAATCGAGACGAAATCCTTTTACGAAGTCGCGAACGAATTCGTAGAGCATCCCAAAGCCGTCTGAGCGAATTCCCCTCGGATATCCGAAGCCAATCTCAAGGGGAAGGTTGACATCGATCTTGATACCGAGATCAGGTCTCACACCATGCATCTCAAGCTGGCCAATCTCAGTGCGATCCTCGAACAGTGCATGTTGATACACCTCGAAAAGGCCAACTCCAGATCCATCGCTGGTAACGATGTTGAACATCCCCTCGTCGATCTCGCCTACGTTGACGAACGCGCTGGTGATCAGTTGGTGCTTGTCCATGTTAGAGAGTCGTGCGAGGACTGAAAGAGGGTGATAGTCGAGGTGCAGCTCATCGCGGACGGGTCCAAGGAAAGGCTGCACAGAATCGATCATTTGACGATGAGGCTCGGCTACGCCAGTGAGCGTACGCTCGCGAACACTCGGCTGTTTCTTGTCTCTATCCCAGTATCGATCAGACGTTGTGCAAATCGGAAACTGATTTGCTCGAGTCGGCCGCTCGCCATTTAGCAAGACCAATTGCCAGACAAGGTGATCTAGGGCGCCCCGCAGATTGTGGACGAAATCACCAGCCAATAGTCCCCAGGTGGGATTTCCCAGGGGTTTGGTCACCTCGATCCGCATCGTGTAGATACGCACGTCTCCTTCATCTACGAAATCAGAGACGACGTGGTGATTTTCTTCTGAGGTATATAAGTTGAGTTCGTCGTAGAGCTCTGTGAGATGCGTATGTGCTCTACGCAGCTTCGCCAAAGGCCCCTCCAGTGAGGGTTGCTGCTGCGAGTCAGTGCGCAGTTCCTGCATGGCCATATCGAAAGAGCCTAGAATCGAGCGGAACGATCACGACTAGTTCCGCTCGAATCCCAATGCACGCAGTCGTAGCGTCTCATAGATGCTCAAGGAGCTTTCGGGCGTGGCGCGAGGGTTCCGGTCCGGTCGTATGGCACTTCGAGCAGCCCGACTTCTCGCCCGGATCGTTGTCGGTGCCACACCAGCGGCAACACCAACCGCTCGATGCTTCATCAGCTATCTCCTCAAGTCGCCTACGGATTCGCGGAGGAACCTCCCAAGACTCCGGAAGCATTCGCACGGCCGAGTCCCGCACACCGCCGTCAGTGTCTCCCAGTGCAAGAAGCACCTCGTCTTCGCCCAAGCCGTCGATGACCAGACTTTGCACCCACCACATCGCCGCTGGCGAGCGCAAAAGCGGATCGTCAGAGGCCTGCCACTTCCGGGCGATCGCCTGGGCATCAGGAGCGATGTTGAGGAGGGTGATCGCGACAAACCAATGCGACCAAGCTCGCAACTGGCCAACGCGATCCGCAAGGAGATCAGCGACGCCCAGCTCGATCGGAGCTTTTTCGAGGGCCTCGCAGATTGCGATCGTCACTTGATGCGAGGCCCTGCCGATCGTGCCAATTAGTTGCCGCACCGTCTCTGCGGGGGCCTCAACTGCCTGCCAGTCCGACAGTTCCCGAGCCTCGCCTCCGTCGAAGAGCATCGAAGTCACATCGTCACCCTTCTCGAGCTCGGCCAGAATCTGACCAGCCTCTGCGGCTAGAAGGGCAGCATCAAATCCCCCAAGCGCTACCGCAGAGTTGATCCAGGACTTTGCGAGCGCTGGTCGATCGAGCGGCCATCGAGGAGAGATCCAGTTTGCCCTGAAGCTCTCCCATAGATCGACGATCTCCGTGAGGCGCCGGCGCTCCGACCAGGTGAGTTGTGCCGGCGAAGCTCCTTCTGCGACCCATCCGAGCATCTTCTGCTCGGATGCTTTGAAATCCCCAGGCTTCCAGCCGAAGCCTTTGAAGGCCGCGATCTGGCGCTCGGGCACTTCCAAATCCTCGTTACCGCCTCGCTTGAGGGCAGCTCGCAGACGGGGTGAGAATTCGAAGTCAACTTCGTCGAGCTTGGAGATCACGAGCTCTGCATCACTTCTTTTGCCTGCTGCGAGTCGCAACGCAGCTTCCCGAAATGCAGAATGGAAATGGTCGTCGCTTTCCAGTCGCAAGAAGATCCGGCGCGACTGCTCCTCCTCCTGTTTCTGCGGCGGGGGAGGCTTAGGGCCACTCACAAGCTCTCGCAAGCGCGCGTCGGCTTCCGCCCCCTGCACATCCCAGCGAACGATCGCCCAGGTCTCCACAACTAGCTTCCGGGGTGCCGGCACTGCCTGCGTCAGGAGGGGCCGCAGAGACTCTTTCGTTGCTTCATCTAAGGGGAGGCCAATCAACCCCCAGGAGGTGTCCTCGGCTTCGTCTTGGACTGTTAGAGCGCTAGCGGCCAGGCCGGTGCTAACAGCACGTATGGACTCCGGGTTGAAGGTGACACCGTCCCGATAGGCGCCCAACAGAGCGGCGAGCTCGGCGGCGCGCCCGCCTTTGGCGAGCCCTGCCGCCCAGAGCGCAGCAATCTCTTCCGAGAGACCAGCCGCGAGTGAGAGGCATGGCCAGAGATCTTCTTCACTTCGAGCCATGGTGACCCATCGCCGCTGCTGATCGGGGCCACTTTTCTCAGCTCGCCAAGCCGAGCCGAGCTCCGCCAGAGAACGAACGTTGGCGACGAGGCTTTGATCGAACGCGAACAGGCCCGCCTCCTCCCAAAAGCTGATCGCCTCGGAGGCTGCCGCGCTTGCGTTTCCTGGGGCAAGGTCGAAGTGTTCGGCAAGCCAGGCTGAGAGCTCCACCTCGACCTCGCTTCGGATCGGCGGTGATTCACCGATCGCGTTCTCTCCAAGCAAGCAAAAACTGTCGCGAAGTGCCGCGGCTGCACGCTCGCCAGTGAGCGGACCGATAGCAACCCTTCCCTTGCGACGCGCTTCCAACTCCCAGTCACGGAGCGCATCTTCGACGCTCTGTTTAAGGACTTGCGCTCGGCGACTCGGCAGGTCGGCGACGTTCTGGTTGCGAACCGCAGCAAGTGCCAGCAGGACCACCATCAGCGGCGTCGTCGAGAGCTCGCGATTACGCCTGAACACTGCTGCCAGCCACTCTTGGCGCTGGGCGACCCATGCCTCCCTCTGCCCCTCCTCGATCTCCTCAGTGGCTGCGGCTCGGAGAATTGCCGCCGCCGTTTTTTCTGGTGACTCCGGCTCCAGCAACTCAAGTGAGGGAAGGCCCGTCGCTGCTGCATCAGCCAGAGCAACCGGTCGGCTTGCAAGCAGGATCTCCACATCGGGATGGAGATTCTTGAACCAGGCGGAGAGATCGGCAGCAAATATCTTTCGGCCACGCCTCACCTCATCTAGCCCGTCGAGCAGCAGCAGGCAGCGCCCCCGCGCCAGCTCATGCTCCAGCGCTTCCTTTAGGGCGATGCGTTCGCTGCCCGCGAGTTCATCGGTGGCCGCTTCAAGCAACGCCGCGGTGAACCCGGATTGGTTGTCGGCGAGGCGATGCAGATGAACTGAAATTGGGATCGGCCTATCCACGCGCGCTGCCCAGTGGGCGCCGATCGAGCGCAGTGCAGTGCTCTTGCCTCCCCCTGGGCGCCCGATCAAAAGCGCGCGTCCACGCCGCCGAAGTGCCAGTACTGGGTCGCGCCCCAAGCGGGAGTCTTCATCCTCGGGCGCCTTCACCTCTATTTGGGCATCGGCTCCCTCAAATGGAATATCGGCGAGGTGACCAGAGACGCCGAGAAGGCGGAGCGTCTCCCCCTGTCGGCGGACTCGCTCCCGATGGCGGGAGAGAGCGATGCCCTGCCGCACGGGCGAGGACGGGGGACTGCCGGCTGAGAGCGGTACCTCTCTTCTCCTCAACTCTCCTACGAGACCAAAGGCATCGAGGCCACCTCTCATTCGCGCCAATTTGCGCACCGTGTTGGCGAGCTCTCTAGCCGCGCGGCCTCCTTTACCGGGAGCTGCAACTTGTGGCTCGAGGCGGCTCTCAAGCGCCAAACGGGCATCCCCCTCGCTTGGATCGGTTTCCCAGATCACCATCCGCTCCATCAAGTGCTCCGGATCGGTGCTTGGCACGACCGCCCCAACGATCTCGCGAAAGTCGGCTAAAGCTCGAGCTTCCTTCGGGTCGGGATTTCCATGGGAAGTGAGCTGGTAGCGACTGAGTAGTCGCCCCAAGGCTCGCAAGGGCTTGGTCGCGGTTCCGCACGCGAGGACCAGCCGATCCTCGTCGCCAAGACCGACATCGAGCGCCTTAGCGAACTGGATCAACGTCTTTGCGAAAGGAGTATCTCCTCGCGTAAGCCCAGCGCTCGCCTTTGCTTGGAAGAAGGTGCGGTGACCCTCGGCGGTCTCGACCACGAGATCATCGACCGGCTGGTCTCCCTCGGCTTCGAGCAATACCGCTTTGCCTGGAATTGAAGTCAGTTGAATTGCCGCAAGTGACTCTTCTCGAAGAACACAGGATGCGAGTAGGGCGCCGACATACGCGCGGTACTCGCTTCCACGCTCGTTGCGGCTACCCCCAAGGGCACTAGCTGGCGGCGTTCTTTCCCTTGCCATCACCGCGAAAGCATTCCGCATTCCGTCGAAAGCTCGCCGGTAGCGACGGAGATCTCTGAACCCTTTGCCCCGTTTTGGTCCGCGCTTCATTCCAAACGAGAGCGCCATTATGTTGAGGTGGTCAGTACTCCGATCGGACCAAACTTGATCCCTGGATTTCCCAATGCCGACCACGGGGCGGTGCGGGAGGCACTTGCGCGCTTCAACCCCCTGGCGCTGGCGAGCGGGTTCGCGGCACTCCAGGTCCTGCCGGACAATGCCAAGGGAAACTGGCGACTCGGGTTCCTGGCAGGCATGATCGCTGGCCTCTCACCTGAGGGCGAATTCGACGAGCTCACCTTGGGCGATCTTTATACGCTGGTCAACGAAGGCAGTGTCGCCGAGGCGGCCGGGATGGTGGAGGACCCGCCGGAGGGGCCCTTCACCGAGGAGATCGTCTTCTACGGCGGCTCCTATCTGGTCGGCGAGGGGCTTGGCGAGTGCGATGCTTACACCGTTCGTCGCCTCGCGGGCGCCTGCTTCACGCCAGGCGCGTTACCGGCGGCACTACAAACCGAGCTTCGCGACTGTTGGGTGGCGGCGCTGATCATCTGCGATACCGCCCTCCGCGGAGCAGGGCTGCAGCGGAACATTGAGCCCGAGGTGAGAAGTGGGGTCGAGATCCCCGAGCTCGTACGGCTGATCGAGCTCCAGAAAGAGATGACCTTCGGCCGAGAGCGGCTCGGAAGGATGATGCCGCCGCGATTCATCGAGGCCCTCGAGCCGCTGGTCGTTGAGATCGGCGAGACCTCTTTCGACGATCAGCAGTTGATGGACGGTGCGGCTGATCGCTGGCCGTTCCTACGCTCGGGCGAGTGGATCGTCCTTGCCCGCCCGATGGCGATACTGAGCGCTCTGCGGCACCATCTCTCGCTGCGGGTTGCGGAAGAGTGCGGGCCTGAGCATCTTGCCGAACATTTCGGAGCCGCCGTCGATCGCGACGTGCACACTTCGCTTCGACGGATGGGAATGCCGTCCGAGCAGACCGCGAAGCGTGAGGGAAGTGGCGACTTCAGCGAGTTCGAAGCGGCTTTCGATGAGGATAAGACGCTGCACGCGCTGGTTCTCGCCGATGACTTCAAAGGATTGAACTCTGCGCAGCCCTACACGATCTGGAATGGGAGCGCTTCATTTGAGGCGATTGATCAGCGCCTAAGCGAAATCGAAGCCGAATCGAAAAAGGCGGGAAATACGCCGCTTCTTCTCTTGGTGATGCAAGCGGCGGGGCGGCGGGCACTTCTTCTTGCCCCAGGAGACGATGAGCAGGAGGTGCCGCTGATGCTTCTCCCCGCAGCCGATCTGGAGACGATCGCTGTGATCGAGGCCGAGGATCCGCTAGCGCTCTGGAAGTTCGCTCGCGCCGTCTCCCGCCTTAGTGCGAGCGCCAGCATGCGGACGAGTTCGATGCTGGACGTCTACGGCTCCTACCGGGATGGCGGCCGCAGCTTCGGGTCTGCTGGAGAGAGCGATCACGTCGGCTTCATGCCGGGCTTTGCGGGGCCGGAGCGGATTGCGGCCGCGATCGCACGCGACCGCCACGGTGTTGCCGGACCGGGCAACGCGCTGCGAGAGGTCGAGCGGCGAACTACGCCGATCGAGCTCGACGTCCACGACCGGATCTATTACGAACTCGGCTTCGCCGGTCCTCGCCTCTCGATTTCGGTCGCCGGGGGGCCGTTGGGGCTCTGGGTCAGCGGCCCGGAAGGCGATGTTGCCCGCAGTTTCGACGCGGTCGAGTCAGTTGCTTACTGGCTCGGCGAGCTTTGTGAGCCGCTGGCCGGCTTTTTCGCTGCGCTGTCCAGACAGCTATTGGCACTCGAGGTGCTCGTAGATTTCGAGGCGCCTGAGTATTGGTTCGAGGACGGGGAGGAGCCCGGCTCAGATTCGTTTGGCAGCGTCGAGATGGTTGACCACGAGCGGGTGATGCTGCGGCTCGGGCCGGCAATGCGAAGGACGCTGCCGCAGGCCGACAACGCCGCCGAGCGGGAGCTGGTGACGCTGTTGCTGGAGGCGCTCACCGCCCTCGCCGCGGGGGTCGAAGTCGAGGCGCTGGATGCCGAGGAACGGGTCGCGGTGCGCGATGCGGTCGCGCCACTTGGCATTAAGAAGCATTTGATCCTGATGCCAGCAGAGCTGAACCGGGCGATCGCCGAGCCGCAGGAGCCGCCACGAACGGTGCAGGAAGCCGATCGCAGCGAGGTGCGCTACCGGCTCGGCCAATGCCTAGGGAAAAAGTACGGCTATCGGGATACCGATGTGCCCCAAGAGGAGCGCAAAGAGATCCTGAACCAGGCGGTTGACATCCTCTTCCAAGAGATCACCACGATGCTCGATGGCTGTCGCGGGGAGGGGCTGCTGGAGCTGTTGATGGAGATGAACGAGCGCTTGATCGCAACGAGTGAGCACCGCCGAGCTATCCTGCCGGCGCGCCTTGCGACCTACCCGCAGGCGGCCCTGCGCCTGCGGGAGGAGTCAGCAGAGGCAAACCTGGCGTCTATCTGCTCTCGCTTCCTCGTTGAGTACGTCGCGGCGGTGGCGCCGAGCGGAGAAGCAGCGATCTCGCTTTCGATCTACGACGGCGCACTCGCAGCTGCTGCCGAGCTTGTCGACTGGGCCGACCTCTCCGATGCGATCCACGGCGGTCTCTCCCAGCGTGGTTTGCACTTCAATCGCGACGGCGTCCTGCAGCCCGCCGGCGAGGACCGCTACCAGTCCGGACGCTCGCTCTTCTTCGACCGCCACATCGCCACCGAGCGGCGCAAAAGTGAGCAGCGCTGGGCTGGCCGATTCGAGCGGAAGGAAAGTGAAGAGCGGCCGAAGTGGCTGGCAAAGCTCGATCCGTTGTTCACTCCGGAGGCGGGCGTCCCACTCCACATCCTTGGCGAGACCTTGATCGCCGCCAACCATGTCGCGCTGACTAGTGGGCAGGATGTGGTGGTCCTCGCTCGCCCGCAGGCGGTCGCAGCGCTGGCGGAGGCGATCGATCGAGAGCCGGAGGAAATCGAGAAGGCGATCGACTACTTGGCACTCGAACCACGCGAGAATTTTCTGCGGCCGCCTGACGGCAGCGGTACTGATGTCTACCCCTGGCGCTACGCGCGGCGCTGGTCTTATAACCGTCGTCCCTTCGTGCGACGGATCGACGCCGACGGAGAGGAGGAACTCCTCTGGGGGCAGCGCCAAGTCTTCGTTGCTTTCAACATTCTTTATGGCCAGATCGAAAGCGGCCGCTATCAGGAGCTCGCCACCGCTCCGGAGCTGAAGAGCCAACTTGGCCGCCTCGCCGATCAAGACGGCGCCGAGTTCGAGGGACGGGTGGCCGAGGAGGTCGAGCAACTGGGCTTCCCGGTCGTGCGGAGCGTGAAACGTCTTGGTAGTGAGAAGCTTCGTCGCTCTCCCTCTGAAGACCTCGGCGACATCGACGTCTTGGCCGCCGATCCAGCGAGGAAAACGATGTGGGCGATCGAGTGCAAGTCGCTCTCGGGCAGCCTTAGCTCTTCGGAAGTAGTGCTTGAGATGACCTCCCACTTCGACCAAGCGGGGACGACCTCGGTGACCAAGCACGGCGAGCGGGTTGCCTGGCTTGGCAAACGAATGCCGGCGGCACTCGAGCGACTCGGCCTGTCCGACGATGCAGACGGTTGGGAGCTCCGCGGCCTAATCGTCACCGGGCGCGACGTAATCGCCCCCTTCATCGATGATCTGCCGTTTCCCTGTGTCCCGATCCACGAGCTGGCGCAGTTCTTGGAGCACACCGCCGACGATTAATAGGTGTATCTCCTAGCGTCGGCGACTCTGGCTGTCAGTAAGTTCGGCCTCGCCTACAGGTGTGGAACGGCGGCGCGAGAAGCCTTGGCGACTGCGTTGCGAGCTTCTCTCCATTCCTCTCGCCACCCATCGTCGCGCTGCTCGAAACGTTCAAGTAAGACGTTGATCGCCCGAACGGCATCCAAGACGTCTTTGGGGGCAATCAGCAGCAGTCGGTTCATCGCGGTCATCAGTTCATCGAGAGTCCGCATCGCACCTCGGCCGAGGGTGCCGGTCGAGAGCCGGCCCATCGCCCAGTCGAGATCGCGCCAGCGCGAGACCTGTCTGTTCACCCAGCGCCCGACCGGCCCAGGCGGATGCGGCATCTGATCGAGGTGGCGTCCGAAACGATCAAGCACCGCTCCGTAGAGGGCGAGCGCCGAACGCAGCTCATCAATATCTCTACCTCGTTGCTCACGACCCGCGACCTTGTAGGTAATCAGGCCGGTTAGGGCTGAGCTAAGTAGAGCCGCCCCCGCCGCGATGATTGCCGCAATCGAACTGTCCACCGGCTCAGCCTAAAACGGGAGCTGGACAATTGACCGCACAAGATCCCAAGCGCCCGATAATCGCCTCATGCATAGAGCGGACAAGAGACGCGTCAGTCGACGGAGCGACCCCCGGAGGATGCTGAACCCGCTCCCCCCTGTGAGCACACCCAGAATCGTGAGCGCGGTGTATGTCTCTGAGTCTTTAAGTGCAGCGACGATCAGGGCCACTGCCACCACGACCCACAATGCAGCAGCAGCGACATCCTTGACCAGACCAGTAAATTCGCGCGCCAGTGCTGTCCGCCTTCGTTCGCGCTCAAGTAGATCCGACTCGAGGGCAATCTCTTCCCGCTCGATCGCTAGTTCTTCGCGTCGGCCCTCGTTTTGAACCTGATCCTCAGCACGCTTCGCCTCTGCTTCAACCAGGCGGAGTTCCGCCTCTTCAATCCGCCTGGCAGTGGAACGTCTCTCTAGAGACTTCTCTAGTGGGCGCCGCTTCGGAACCAGCAACCTCGTCTCTCTGACCGTCGTCAACCCCTCCCTGTCCGAGGCCGCGACTCAAAAGACGAATTACTGTCGACAGCACATAGGTACTCCCTAACAGGATTCGAGCGCCCCCAGGGACAGGGCCCGGGGCCGCTGCTCCTCTAGCTCGCCGTATCCAATTAATGAATCTCTGCGCCGCCCTAACAGGCGGCTAATCCTTGTGGTCTCTCGACCACGGAGCCTTCGAAGCTATGTCCGCCAGCAAGGCTCTGAGAGAAAACCGCGCTGTAGCGCGTCGCAACTCAGATGGGGTCGAAAGCCCTCACCTTGCTGAACTGCCGAAATTGTAACGAGTGGCGGGACGGCCGATGGCAGCCGAAACCGCTGTTCGCGTTGACCTAAAACTGGGCTCGAACGAGTTTGAACCCAACGGTGACCGATCAGGCAGAAATCCGCATTTCTGCCTGAACACCCCGACAATCGCCGCATATCCGCGCATATCGGGCTCGGTCGGGCGGCGAATCGCGAGCGGCGCAAAACCGCTTGTCATGCGGGATTCAGGCGGACAGCGAGTAACCAGCGACCTAAATCGCACCCAGGAGGTCGGCGGTTCGAATCCGCTCGGCCAGCTAGAGCCGCTGGTCCTCCGCGGCCGGCCCCTCCCCCTCCGCGGCTGCGGCCGCTTGGGCCTCGGGCTCGGGGGTCTCGGCGCCCGAGATGAAGAAGTGGTGCTCTTCGTTCTCGCGCAGGTAGTCGCCTAGGGAGGTGCGGGCGACGGCTATGGCGTTGTAGTAGTCGCGGAAGGGCTTGGAGGTCGCGTCGGCGAGGTCGCGGGACTTGGCCAGGGGGATCTCGATCTCGTGCCAGCGGTGGCCGACGTCCTCACGGTTGGTCTGCATGAAGACCACCCGCCGCCACTGGTCGCGGACGATCTTCAGGGTCAGCGCCCAGAGCAGGTAGAAGGAGTCGAAGTCGGCCTCCTCGCCGGGCCGCAGGACGATCACCTCCTTGGTCAGGACCACCCGCTCCTGCCCCGGCATCAGCACGCAGAAGTCGCCGATGTTCTTGCTCGTCCGCGAGGGCGAGAGGATGTCGAAGGCCTGCAGCCCCGACGACTTGCCGCCCCACTTGCCCTCGGCGACGCGCCGGGGGACGCGGTTGGTCGGGTTGATGTTGACGAGGCCCGCCCGCAGGTCGGAGACCTTGATGTAGGGCACGTCGCCGACCCGCTCCTCGCGGCCCGGGGAGCCGTGGCCCTGCTGGACCTCGACCAGCCCGTCGGCGATCAGCCGGCCGATCGTCCGCGCCTCGAAGTCCGCGAAGCGGTCGTCCTTCATCGCCTCGACGAACCGTTCGTGGAAGCGCAGGTCGTAGTAGGTAGGCACCGCGGTGCGCATCGAGACGTCCTCGACCGGGATGTCCCGCATCGTCGCCGTGCGCTCGCCGGCGGTCAGGGCTTCGGCGTCGGCCAGGTAGACGTCGTCGACGTCGATCACCTCCGCGCCGGTCTCGGGGTCCTCGACGTAGACGCGCTGGCCCTGCTCGTCGATCCGCGGCAGCAGGCGGCCGCCCTTGGTGACGCCGCAGGTCGGCGCGGTGGAGACGACGATGCTCTCCTCCGAGAACCAGGACGGTGCGTTGACGGCGCTCACGACCGATCCTCCTCGGACGCGTCGACCTCAGAACCGTCGCCCACCTTCTCGAAGACGTAGAAGTTGGTCTTGGCGCGGCAGAACTCCTCGAACGCCTCCATCGCGACGTTGAACATGCCGCGCAGCTCGAAGCGGCCCTCCAGCCAGCCGGGCAGCCAGCGGTACTTGTGGGAGAAGAAGTAGGTCTCGGGCAGGACGATGCCGACCCGCCCTCCCGTCTGCAGCAGCTTGTGCGCCAGCTCCAGGTAGACGAGGCCGATCTCGAGGTCGACGTAGTCGCGCTTGCCGCTCGCCGCGGCCGCCGCGATCGTGTAGCCGGAGGCGCGGGCGTCGGCCGCCTTCACCTTCAGGTCCTCGCCGAACGGCGGGTTGGTGATGACGACGGTGAACGATTCGGCGACCCCGCCCTCGCCGTCGCCCAGTTCGTGCGCCAGGTGGCTGAAGCGGTCGTTCCACTGGTGGATGCGCACCGCGTCCCCCATCAGCACGTGGGCGGCGCCGGCGCGGGTGGCGATCATCATCGCCCGCGTCAGCTTCGTCCCGATCGGGTCGACGTCGACCGCGTAGAGGTTGTCGTCGGCGAACTTGACGAGGTCGGCCTCGTCGTCGGGGAACTCGCGTTCCTGCACCTGCCGCAGCGCCTCGATCACGAACCCGCCGGTCCCGCAGGCCGGGTCGATGACTTTGTCCTGCGAGGTGATCTCCATCACCATCACGCTCGGCCGCACGACCCGCAGCGGCGTCAGGAACTGCCCCTCGCCGGACTTCAGCGCCTTGGTGCGGAAGACCTGGAACGCCTTCGCCAGCACGTCGACCGAGTCGCCGAGGATGCGCCAGGGCGCGAGGGCGTCGACCACCTCGAAGATGGTCTCGTCGGTGAGCTGGATCTGGGAGCGGTCGTCGGGATGGAAGACCTGGTTCCTCTGCTTGGCGAAGTAGTCCTTGTAGTGGCCGCGGATCGCGGCGGCGGTCTGCTTGACCATCGTCTGGCGATCGCCGTAGATGCGGAACGGGTGCGGCTTGCCCTGGTTGGCCGCGCGGCTCGCCCAGGCGTCGGCGTCGACCTTGACCAGCACCGTGTGGAGCAGCTCGCGCAGCTGGTCCTCGCGGCGGGTCGAGCGCGAGTCGGAGACGACGACCGTGGCGACGATGCGCCGCAGGGCGGCGCTCAGCTCGGCCTCGTTCGGCTCCCGCAGGTCGTTCCAGGTCGGCAGCTTCTCCGGCGGCCGGGTCAGGTCGTCGCCCGGCGCCGGCAGCGGCGCGTCCTCGACGAAGATCCAGTCGTTGGTGTGCGACTTGTAGACGGCGAGGGTCTTGGTGCCGTTGGTCCAGAAGCCCATCCGCGCGACCGGCTCGTTCGAGAGGTAGCGGATCAGCTGCATCCGCCCCTTCTCGATCGTCGGCTCCTTGAACTCGAAGATCACCTGCAGGGCGTGGGGTTCGCCGGAGTCGTCGGCGAAGGCGACCAGGTCGGCGCTGCCGCAGGCCTTGAACTTCTGGCCGCGCTCGCGCTTGGTCAGGTCGTGGGGCGTGTCCGGGACCCGCCACTCCGGCTTCCACCGCAGCCGGGTCTCCTTCCAGCCGATCTTCCGCAGGTCGGCGATGACCTTCTGGCGGACCCGCTCCTCGGGCTTCAGGCCCTCACCGCGCTCCTTCTCTGCCACCAGACCCACGAGACCTCCTAAGTTGAAAACGAGCAGCTCCTTTTTGCACGGTACTACAAAAGGAGCCGCTCGTTTTCACGGTAGCCCGATGGCCGGACGCTAGCTTCCTTCGATCTGCTCCCCCAGCCGCTCGTTCGCCTCGCGCAGCTCCGGCGTCAGCTGCTCGTCGAAGTCCTCGAGCTCGGCGATCTGGCGCAGTTCGATTTCGGTGCCGCCGTCGAAGGGGGCCTTCTTCAGCCACTCGATCGCGTCCTCGCGCGAGTCGCACTCCCAGAGCCAGTAGCCGGCGACGACCTCCTTGGCCTCGGCGAAGGGCCCGTCGGTGACGGTGCGCTCCTCGCCGTCGAAGCGGATCTTGGCGCCGTCGGAGGTCGGCCGCAGGCCGTCGCCCCCGACCATCACGCCCGCTTTGACCAGCTCTTCGTTGTAGCGGGTCATCGCTTCCAGGAGCTCGGTGCCGGGCATCTCGCCCGCCTCGGACTCGGGGCTGCTGGGGACCAGAACCATGAAACGCATCGCTTCCTCCTCGTTAAGGGTGTCTTTACCTACCCGACGAACGGGGGCGGCGGAAATCGACACCGGCTGGAAATTTCTTTTCGGGCGACCGCGGCTAGTCCAGGCCGTGCGGGTGCAGATGGTCTTCGGCCATCCGCTTGAGGCCGACGCGGTCGATCTTGCCGGTCGGGTTGAGCGGCATCTCGTCGAGGAAGAGGATCTCCTCCGGCGCCTTGTAGCCGATCCGCTCGCGGCAGTGGACGATCAGGTCGGCGGCGGTCGGCCGCTCGGCCCCCTCGCGCAGGGTGACGTAGGCGCGGACGTTCTCGCCGTGCACCTCGTCGTGGACGCCGACCGCGCCGGCGAGGTCGACGGCCGGGTGGTCGACCAGCGCCCCCTCGACCTCGTAGGGGCTGATGTTGGAGCCGTCGTGGACGATCACCTGCTTCTTGCGGCCGAAGAACCAGAGGTAGCCGTCCGCGTCGGCGCGGGCGAGGTCGCCGGAGTCGATCCAGCCCTCGCGCAGCACCTCGGCGGTCGCCTCCGGCGCCTGCCAGTAGCCGGCCATGCTCGCCGGGGTGCGGATGAAGATCCGCCCCACCGTCTCGGCCTCGACCGGGCCGCCCTCTTCGTCGCGCAGGGCGACGGTGAAGCCGCTGATCGGTCGCCCGATCGAGCCCTGTTTGACCACCCCGGAGGGCGGGTTCAGCGTCGCCAGGCCGACCTCGGTCATCCCGTAGCCCTCGACGATCGGGAAGCCGGCGACGGCGGCGAACTCGTGCAGCAGCTCGGTCGAGACCTTGTCGGAGCCGCAGCGGCAGATGCGCAGCGAGTCGAAGTCGTGCGGCTGCAGGTCGTGGTCGCGGATCAGCGCCAGCAGCGCCGCCGGAATCATCGCCAGCACCGTCGGTTTCTGCTCGCGGAGCAGCGGCAGCAGCTCGTGGCTGTCGAAGGTCCGCGCCACCACCACCCGGCCGCCGACCGAGAGCGTGCTGAGCGCCCAGAGGAAGGAGCCGATGTGGGACATCGAGGAGCCGGGTAGGAAGACGTCGTCGGCGTCGAGCTCGAAGGCCGCGGCGGCGCCGGCGATCATCCAGCGCAGCGAGGAGCGGGTGTGGGTAACGCCCTTCGCCGGCCCGGTGCTGCCGGAGGTGAAGAAGATCGCGGCGGGCTCCTCGGGATCGGGTTGGGGTTGCGCCGGCAGCGGCTCGCTCTCCAGCAGCGCGTCGAAGCTGTGGGGCCACTCGACGTCGGCGACGGTGCCGGGGCCTTCGGGGTCGGCGTAGGCGACGACGCCCAGCGGCAGCGCGCCGGCAAGCTCGCTCTCCCCCACGTCCTCGTGGCGCTCGACGTGGGCAAGCAGCGCCCGCGCGCCGCTGACCTCGAGCGCATGGTCGATCTCGCTGTGGGTGTAGCGGTAGTTGAGCGGGGTCGCGACCAGGCCCGCCTTGAAGCAAGCCAGGTAGTGGACGATCAGCGCGATCCGGTTCGGCATCAGCGAGGCGATCCGGTCGCCCGGCTCCAGCCCCATCTCCCGGTAGCCGCCGGCCAGCCGCCCGGCCTCCTCCTCCAGCTCCCGCCAGCTCATCGAGCGATGGGCCGAGACCAGCGCCGGCGCCTCCGGGTCCGCGTCGAGCCCGACCCGCAGCAGGTCGGCCAGCGGCGCGGCGGGGGCTTCGAGCGGCAGTCCGTCGATCAGCACGCCGGTACTTCTACAGCAGAGACGGCCCGGGGGATATGCGTGAGCCCGGACCGCCTCTGCCGGTTCTGGTGCCTCAGCCCCGCGAGTTGCAGGTGCGGATGATCCCGCCCGTCGCCCTGGTGCCGTCCGCGAAGACGGCGGTTGCCTTTGCCTGCAGCTTGCCGTCCCGGCAACGCGCGGAGAGGACGCTCATCCGCCTGCCCTTGAAGCTGTATTTCCTGTTGATCTTCAGGTTGAACGTCCTCACCGACCCGGAGCCGCCGGCGATTTTCGGGATCGTCGCGACCGATTTCAGCCCGTAGCGGCCGTTCTTCACCTTCTTGATCTTGACCGTGGTGACGATCGCCCCGGTCACCGGCGCCGAGAAGTAGGCGTGGATGAAGAGGGTGGTCGTGCCGCCCTTCTTGCCGCCGTTGAAGACGAGCAGCTTGCTGTCGACGTCGATCGGCCGCTGTTCGGGGAACTGAACCTCGACCGTCGTCCGCCCGGTGCCGATGATCGCCTTCTTACAGGCCTTTTCGGCGGCCCCGGTGTCGCGCGACTGCAGCTGGCCCGACCTGCAGACAGGCAGGCCCTTGACGTTGATGGTGCCGTTCTTGTCGGTTTCGACGATCGCTTCCTTCAGCGCCGGCGGGTGGGTGCCGTCCTTGGTCTGCACCTTCCCGGAAGCGGTCAGCGCGATCGGCGCCATCTTCTTCTTCGGCAGCGTCTTAGGCTTGAAGCCGCCGTTGAAGGTGAAGACGAGGTTGCCCGCTTCCACCGTGGTCGGCTTGTCCGCGATGGCGCTGCCGCCTCCCACCAGCCCGACGAGGAGCACTGCCACCGCCGCGAACGTCAGCTGTCCTCGCGTACCTCTGCTCAGAACACCCATCCCTGCCTCTCTTTCCCAGAATCCACCGTAGAAGTCCTCTGGTAATGAAAACCAGGTAAGGCCGCGCAGTTGCGGTGCCGGCCGGGCGAGTGTCAGTCTTCGTACAGCGCCTCGATCTCGGCTTCGTACTTGCGGGCGATCGGGCGGCGTTTCAGCTTCATCGTCGGGGTCAGCTCGTCGCCGCCGGGTTGCCAGTCGGTAGGCAGCAGCTCGAACTTCTTCACCTGCTCGACGCGGGAGAGGCCGGCGTTGCCGCGCTCGATGCCCGCCGCGACCTCCTCGCGGATCGCGGGCGCGGCGGCCAGCGCCTCGGGCGAGGTGTCCTCGATCCCGTGCTGCTGGGCGAAGACGGGGGCGAAGTCGGGATCGAGGACGACGAGGGCGACGTTGTAGGGGCGGTCGTCGCCGATCGCGCAGACCTGGCCGATCAAGGGGCTCGCCGCCTTGATCTTCGCCTCGATGTTGGCCGGCGACATGTTCTTGCCGGCCGAGTTGATGATCAACTCCTTCTTGCGGTCGACGATCCGCAGGTAGCCGTCCTCGTCGATTTCGCCGACGTCGCCGGTGTGCAGCCATCCCTCCTCGTCGAGCGCCTCGGCGGTCTTCTCGGCGGCGTTGCGGTAGCCCGGCATCACCGCGCCACTGCGCAGCAGCACCTCGCCGTCCTCGGCGATCTTCAGCTCGGCGCCGGGAGCGGCCGGGCCGACGGTGCCGATCTTGATCCGCTCCGGCGGGTTGCAGGTGCCGGCGCCGGTGCTCTCGGAAAGCCCCCAGAGCTCCGCCAGCGGCACCCCGATCGCGTGGAAGAACTCGATCGTCTCCCGCGGGCACGGCGCGGCGCCGACGTGCGCCCAGCTCAGCTGGTCGAAGCCGATCCGCTCGCGCAGCGCCGCCAGCACCTCGTCGGCTTTCGCGTGCTCGGCGGCGAGCTCGGCCGAAGGCTCCTCGCCCGCCTGTTCGGCGGCGACCATCCGTTTGCCGACGTCGAGCGCCCACTCGATCGCCTGCCGGCGGTTGGCGTCGGGCTCGGCGCCGATCCCGATCTCCATCGCCGCCTTCAGTTTTTCCCAGACCCGCGGCACGGCGAAGAACCAGATCGGGCGCACTTCGGCCAGGTAGGCGACCACCTGGCGCGGGTCGGGGCAGCAGGTCGTGGCGACGCCGGACCCGATCGGCCCGTAGTGGGTGGCGTTGCGCTCGGCGATGTGGGCCATCGGCAGCCAGGAGATCAGGCCGCCCTCGCTGGGCAGGCGGAAGATTTCGTCGAAGGAGCGGAAGGCCGAGAGGATGTTGGCGTGGGAGAGCTGCACGCCCTTCGGCGGGCCGGTGGTGCCCGAGGTGTAGATCACCGTCGCCAGGTCGTCGGCCTCGACCGAGCGCCAGGTCGCCTCGAAGTCGAAGCCCTCCTCGCCGCCCGCTTCAAGCTCGGCGAGCGAGATCGCGCCGTCGCGGGGCTCGCCGTCGACCACGACGACGTGCTCGAGGGCGTTGTCGGCAGCGCGCACGGCGAGGACGGTGTCGAGGAAGGCCTGCTCGGTGACCAGCACCGCGTTCCCGGCGTCGGCCACCAGGTACTCGATCTGCTCCGCGGTCGAGGTGTTGTAGAGGGAGAACGGCGTCGCCCCGAGGTGCATCGCCGCGGTGTCGGCGAAATGGAACTCGGGCCGGTTGGTGAGCATGATCCCGACGGTGTCGCCGCGGCCGACCCCGAGCGCCGCGAGGCCGGCCGCGACCGTCCGCACCCGCTCCCCGTACTCGGCCCAGGTGGCGCTGAACTCGTCGCCCTTGGTCCGCAGCGCGGTCTTCGCGCCATGCTCGGCGACGGTCACCTGGAAGGCCTCGGCAAGCGTCGCGGACTCGAGCGCCCGCGGCCGCGGTACAGACGTCTCTTCCCGGTCGGTCAGCATTCCCAAGTCCCTGCTGACTATCCCACAGGACTAAGAGGTTGATGCAGAAAGTTGCGCCCTCGCGTACAGCGTCTCGGGCGCGATGTCGGCCTGATTCGGCCAGACGATCGTCCCGGCTTCCGAATCGGCGCGGAGCCGGCGGAAGAACTCGGGGTTTCGCAGCGGCTCGAAGACCCCGCCGTAGTCGAGGAGATACGAAAGGTCCACGTCAGCAGCCAGGCCATCCTCGAAACAGACGTGGACCGTATGCCCGTCGGACACCGTGGCCTTCGTCAGCAGTGGCGTGGTTCTCATGGAGTCGATGGTAGCCGCCTTACCGAAGTGGCTCGATGGACTTCAAGGGCTGATGGCTTCGAGCTCGGATCCAGATCGTGATTCCGTAAAAGCTGCTGACTCGCAGCATCGCGCGAGCCTGCAACTGGTGCATTCACGGAACAAGACCTTGGTGTGCCGAGTCGGAAAATTCTGCGTCACAGAATCGCCAGCTGGCGGTTGCTCTCGAGGTCGAGCAGGGCTCGCTTGCGGTGGAGGCCGCCGCCGTAGCCGGTGAGGGAGCCGTCGGCGCCGATCACGCGGTGGCAGGGGACGACGATCGCGATCGGGTTGCGGCCGTTGGCGGCGCCGACGACGCGGGCGCGCTGCCAGGGCTCGACGTCGGGATCGAAGAGGGAGGGGTCGATCTTCGCCGCCTGCTCGCCATAGGTCGCGGTCTCGCCGTAGGGGATCTCCAGGAGGGCCCGCCAGACCGCCTTCTCCAGGGCCGTTCCCTGCGGTCCAGCGCTTCACGCCCATGCATCTAAGACGCCGCGGAGGACCGGAACGTGAGATTTCCCTTGCAGCGAGCCGCTGGCGTCCGGACCGCTCGCCACCATCGCAGACATGTTGCAAGTGACCGTGGTTTGCTCCAGCTGCGCCGAGGAGACCGACGTCGTGGTCGACACCCTCGACGACGTCGAGCGCGAGGTCTGCCCGTGCGGCTACAGCTACGTGGTCGTCTCCGTCGCGGAGTTCGAGCCGGTGGAGATCAAGGGCGGGCAGCTGATCGAGCTGCGCCGACCGGACGACCTCAAGCGCGCCGCCTGAGCCTCCGCCCGTGAACGTCCTGATCGCCGCCGACATGGAGGGGGTCGCGGGGATCGAGCATTACGGCGACTGCCTGCCCTCCCACCCGCGCCGCTACGCGCGCGGGCGGCGGCTGCTGACCGACGAAGTGCTGGTCGCGGTCGAGGCGCTGCGGGACGGCGGCGCCGGGAGGATTTCGGTCGGCGACTGGCACATGGTCGGCACCAACGTCGAACGCGAGCGGATGCCCGCCGGGGTCGAGGTGCGGCCGATCGCCGAGCTGGCGCTGAACGAGACCGAGCCCTCGATGTCGAAGGCGCACGGTGGCCCGCTCGATGCGGTGGTGATGATCGGCCACCACGCCCGCACCCCCAGCCCCGAGGGCTTCTGCTCCCACACCTTCATCTGGGGGATGGAGGTGCTGCTGGACGGCGAGCAGCTGAGCGAGGTCCAGACCTACGCCCAGGCGCTGGCGGCGGAGGGGATTCCGATCCTGGTCGCGGGCGGCGACCGCTGGGTCCTCGAGGAAACCGAGGAGGGGGAGCTGGGCAGCGCCCGCCGGGTCGTCGCCAAGGAGGGCGAAGGACGCGGGCGCGCCCGCTCGCTGGATCCGGCCGCGGTCCACGCCGAGCTGCGCCGGGAGATCGCCGCCGCGATGACCGGCCCGCGGCAGCCGCCGCCGGCGCGCAGCTACCCGGCCGAGCTGGTGATCCGGATCGAGGGCGAGGAGATCGCCCGCACCACGGTCGGCGCGCCCGCCGACCTGCTCACCGAGATCGCCACCGTCTTCCGCGCGCCCCACGTCTCGCGCGAGTACCGCCAGTTGGCCAAGCTGCTTCCACCCGACCACGACTCGCGCCTGCGCTCTCTCCGGCGACGCGCCGGCAGCCTCCTCGCCACGCCGGTGATGCGCTCCAAGGAGCGTCAGTGGTTGGCGGCCGCGAGCTAGGACGCTATCTTGGACACCATGGCCAATAAGCCCGACGAGGTGGTCGTGCCGACCGGCGGGCCCGGTCTCGAGCCTGATGTCTCCGTCGAGGACCGCCGCGAGCGTCTGTTCGCGGCCACCGTCGAGCTGGTCGCCAAGCGCGGCTACCGCGATTCCTCGCTCGCTCACATCATCGAGACAGCGCAGGTCGGCCGCGCCTCCTTCGACGAGATCTACGAGAGCAAGGAGGACTGCTTCCTCGCAGCCTTCGACCGCATCGTCGCGGAGAGCATCGATGCGGTCGCCCTTGCCGTCGCCGCCGAGAACGAGTGGCCGGGGGAAATGGCCGCCGGCCTCGGCTGCCTGCTCGACCTGATCGTCGCCGACCCGCGGCGGGCGCGGATCGCCCTGGTCGAGGTGCAGGCCGCCGGCCCCCTCGCATACGCGCGCTACAAAGAAACCGTCGACCGGGCAGCGCCGAAGCTGCGCGAGGGACGCGAGTTCAGCAAAGAGGCGTCGGCCCTCCCGGGCACTCTGGAGGAGGCGATCCTCGGCGGCATTATCTGGATCGTCCACCAGCGCCTGGCCAAAGGCGAGCTGGAGGATCCCGATTCGCTGCTCGAGGGGACGATCAAGATCGCCCTCTCCCCGTACCTGGGGGACGACGAGGCGAAGCGCCTCGCCACCGCCACCCTGCAGGACCGCTCGCGCGCCAGCTAGATCCGGTGCAGGACGCCCGCCGCAGCGACTACATGGAGGCGATGGTCGACCTCGCGTTCGAGCGCGGGTACGACGCGGTGAGCGTCGCCGACGTCGCCGAGCGGGCGGGCGGGAGCCGCGCCGAGTTCGAAGCCCTCTTCCCCTCGAAGCTGGCCTGCGCGGTGGCGATTCTCGAAGGGATCGCGGAGGGCAACCTCGCCGCCGTGCGCGGCGCTTTCGACCGCGAGCCGGCGTGGCCGGACTCGCTGCGGGCGGCGGCCTACGCGCACGCCGAGTGGATCGCCGACAACCCGAAGAAGATGCACTTCGGCCTACTCGAGACGTTGTGGGCGAGCGAGCTGACCGGCGCGCTGCGGGACCATCTCTTCGGCGAGTACATCGCCATGGTCGACGCCGGCCGCGAGGTCGCACCGGACCCCGCCGCGATTCCCCCCTTCACGGCCGAGGGCGTGGTGGGCGCGATCACCGAGGTGATCAGCAGGCGACTCGGAACGGAAGGCGTGGAGCTGGGCGACCTGGTGCCGGAGATGATGTACCTGGCGGTGCGGCCCTATCTCGGCGAGGACGCGGCGCGCCGAGAGCTTGCGGCTGCGCCGCGGCGGGCGCGGTAGCGCCGCGTCTTCTCGCGATTCCCGCACTCCTCCATCGAGCACCAGGTCCGGGAGCGGTTGCGGGTGGTGTCGAGGAAGGCCCACTGGCAGTCCTCGTCGGTGCAGGCCTTGAGGCGCGGCCAGGCGCCCTGCGCCTGGATCCGCTCGATTGCCAGCAGGAGGCGCGCTTCGAAGCCGCTGAGGTCGGCTCGGGCCGGCGACAGGGTCAGGCGGCCGTCGGCTCCGAGCGTGGGCCGGTAGCGACTCCGCTCGACCGCCTCGCGCAGCGCGCCGAGCTCCCGCTCGCCGGCCTCACCGCCGTTGTTTGCCCGCAGCAGGGCGCGCAGGGACTCGCGCAACGCCAGGACCCGAGCCTGAGCATCGTCGTCGGGAAGCGGCAGGTATTCGCCGGTTCGCTCCTCGACCCAGGCCTGCAGTTGCCCGGGCTCGCCGATTTCGTCCGTCCCCTCCTCCAGGTCCCGGGTGTTGACGAAGGCGACGAGGAGCTCCGCTTCGTCGCGCATGGCTTTGTTAAGCGGGGTTGACACCGTCTATCTAGTTTAGCTAGTGTTTGGTACACCGGCAAGTCAATTTAGCCGGTGTCCCAAGGCCCGAGAGGAGGCCGAAGATGAGATTCCTAGCCAGCTTGACCCTCGCCAACGCGGCCGAGTCCCAGCGACGGATGCGCGAGATGGCGGAGCGCGACCGTCAGGTGCGCGGCCACCCGCGCCGCCGACGCCACGGTTAACCGAGTTCGATCACACCGAAGAGGAGCAGCAGAACCAGCGTCACCACGGCCGAGACCAGCAACGAGCCGGCGCACCCGAGGTTGTTGGAGAAGAAGAGGAACACGAAGCTTCCCCTTACCCCGCGATCTTCTCCTTCAGTCGCAGCAACGCGATCACGGTCGTCGCGTCGCGGATAGCCGGCAGCGCCTGCTCGATCTCGGAAAGGTCGAGGCGGACGATCTCGATCTCCTCGTCGGCGTCGCGCTCGCCACCCGCGGGCGAGAGGCGGGTCGCCTCGAAGATCGTCACCTTCTCGGTGAGGAAGCCGGGGCTGGGATAGACGACGTGGAGGACGCTCCACTCCTCGGCCTGCAGCTCCGCCTCCTCGGCCAGCTCCCGCTTGGCGCATTCGAGCTCGTCCTCGTCCTCGACGTCCAACGTTCCCGCCGGGATCTCCAGCAGCTCGTCCTCCTCCACCGCCTCGCGCGGCTGCGCGACCAGGTAGGCGAACTCCTCGTCGTGGGCCAGCACAGCCACCGACCCTGGGTGCTCGACGATCTCCCGCTCGACCTCGTTCCCGTCCTCGCGCCGATAGCGCTTGGCGACGAAGTCGACGTGCTTGCCCTCGCGCAGGATCTTGGTCTCGAGCAGTTCCATCAGCTCACTCCATCAAACCGAACATTCGCTTGCCCGACTCAGCCTTTGCTCCGTTGCGGCCGAACAAGCATCGATGAGTATTGAGATCGAAGCGAAGCGGGCGGCGGGGCAGCACGTGCGGGCCGAGGCGAAGCGACGGAGCTGGCTGCGATTCCTCGGCGGCTCCTTCAAGCGCGACCACGGAGCCTGGGCCCAGGGCGCCGAAGGGGAGGAGGTCGTCGGGGAGATCCTCGAGGGCCTCGCCGGGGACGGCTGGCAGGTGATCCACGACGTCAGCTTCGGGCGCGGCAACGTCGACCACATCGTGGTCGGGCCGGGCGGCATCTTCACCGTCGAGACGAAGAGCCGCAAAGGCCGGCTTTCGCTGGACCGGCTGGATCCGAAGATGCTGGCGCAGGCCTACGCCGAGAAGAAGACCCTGGAGACGGTCACCGGGTTGGAGGTCCAGGCCCTGCTGGTCTTCAGTCATGCCTACGTGGTCGACAGGGTGCCGGCGAAGCGGCGCGGGGTAACGATCGTGCCGGCGCGGATGCTCGCCGGGTTCTTCGCGCGGCGGCGACCGACGATGTCGGTGGAGCAGGCCGACGGGATCTACGACCGCCTCTGCCTGGCGGTCGGTCAGCCGCCCTCGCCCTGAGTCAACTCGAGGTCGGGAAGCTCATGCCGCCGAAGCTGCCGCCTTCGGTGGCCGGCCAGCGACTGGTGATCGCCTTGCCGCGGGTGTAGAAGCGGACCCCCTCGGGGCCGTGGATGTGGTGGTCGGCGAAGATCGAGTCCTTCCAGCCGCCGAAGGAATAGAAGGCCATCGGCACCGGGATCGGCACGTTGATCCCGATCATCCCCACCTCGACCTCGCGCTGGAAGCGGCGCGCCTCGTAGCCGGAGCCGGTGAAGATCGCCGCGCCGTTGGCGAAGGAGTTGCGGTTGATCAGCGCGATCGCCTCGTCGAGGCTCTCGCTGCGGACGACCGAGAGGACCGGGCCGAAGATCTCGTCGGTGTAGACCGACATCCCGGGAGTGACGTCGTCGATCAGGGTCGGGCCGACCCAGAAGCCGCCGCCGCCGACCTCCAGCTCGCGGCCGTCGACGGTCACGCGGGCGCCCGCCTCGGCCCCCTGGCCGATGTAGTCGACGATCCGGTCGCGGGCCTGCGGGGTCACCACCGGTCCCATCTCCGACTCCGGGTGAAGGCCCGGGCCGACCTTGATCTCCCGCGCCCGCCGCGCCACCTCCTCGACCAGCGGGTCGCCCGAGTCGCCGACCGCGACGGCGACCGAGATCGCCATGCAGCGCTGGCCGGCCGAGCCGAAGCCCGCCGCGGCGAGCTGGTCGGCGGCGTAGCCGAGGTCGGCGCCCGGCATCACCACCGCGTGGTTCTTGGCCCCGCCCAGCGCCTGCACCCGCTTGCGCTTCTCGCTCGCGCGGGCGTGCACGTAGGAGGCGATCGGGGTCGAGCCGACGAAGGAGATCGCCGCCACGTCGGGGTGGTCGAGCAGGGCGTCGACCGCGACCTTGTCGCCGTGGACGACGTTGAAGACGCCCGCCGGCAGCCCCGCCTCGGCGTAAAGCTCGGCGACCAGGTTGGAGGCCGAGGGGTCGCGCTCGGACGGCTTCAGGACGAAGGTGTTGCCGCAGGCGATCGCGACCGGGTGCATCCACATCGGCACCATCGCCGGGAAGTTGAACGGGGTGATGCCGGCGCAGACGCCGAGCGGCTGGCGGAACGACCAGGCGTCGACGGTCGAGGACACCTGGTCGGAGTACTCGCCCTTCAGCAGCTGCGGGATCCCGCAGGCGAACTCGACCACCTCGAGCCCGCGCAGAACCTCCCCCTCGGCGTCCTCGAGGACCTTGCCGTGCTCGGAGGAGACGATCCGCGCCAGCTTCTCGACGTTCTCGTTCAGCAGCTCCCGGAAGGCGAACATCACCTTGGCGCGGCGGCTGAGCGACGCCTGCGACCACTCGGCGAAGGCGGCGCGCGCCGCGGCGACCGCGGCGTCGACGTCGGCCGGCTCGGCCAGCAGCACCTCGGCCTGCTGCTCCCCCGTCGCCGGGTCCCAGACGGGCGCGGTCCGGGACGAGGCGCCAGTCAGTTCCTCGTCCCCGACCCGGTGTCGGATCGTGCGCTTGGCCGCGACCGCGCTCACACGTTCATTGTGACGCCACCGGGGTCAGCGGCCCTTGGCCTCTGAGTACAGAGATCGCGTTGCGGGCCGCCAGCTCGGCCATCGCCCTGCGGGTCTCAATCGTGGCCGAGCCGAGGTGCGGGGTCAGCACCACGTTGTCCAGCCCGAGCAGCCCCGGCTCGACCTGCGGCTCGCGCTCGAAGACGTCGAGGCCGGCGGCGGCGATCCGGCCCTCGGCCAGCGCCGCGGCCAGCGCCGCCTCGTCGACGATCGGACCGCGGGCGGCGTTGACGAGGACCGCGCTCGGCTTCATCGCCGCCAGCTGGTCGGCCCCGATCAGGTGGTGGGTCTCCGGCGTCAGCGGGCAGTGCAGGCTGACCACGTCGGAGCCGGCCAGCAGGTCGGCCAGCGGCAGCCGTTCGGCTTCCAGCGTCGCCTCCGCCGGCGAGGGCCGCCGCGAGTGGTAGGCGATCTCCATCCCGAAGGCGCGGGCGCGTTCCGCCACCCGGGTGCCGATCCCGCCGAGGCCGACGATTCCCAGCCGCTTGCCCTGCAGCGAGCTGCCGAGCATGAAGCCCATCCCCCAGCTCCAGGGCCGGCCGGAGCGGACCAGGCGGTCGCCCTCTGCCAGCCGCCGCGTCGCGGCGAGGATCAGCGCCATCGTCAGGTCGGCGGTGGCGTCGTCGAGCACCCCCGGCGTGTTGGTCACCGTCACCCCGCGCCGCTCGGCCGCCGCGACGTCGACGTTGTCGTAGCCGACGGCGACGTTGGCGACGCAGCGCAGTTGCGGCCCCGCGGCCGCGAGCAACTCGTCGTCGACCCGGTCGTGCAGCAGGGTGAGGACGGCCTCCGCACCCCGCACCAGCTCGAGCAGGTCGGGCCGCGGGATCGCCTGCTCGCGTTCGTCGATCCGCACCTCCCCGGCCTCCCGCAGCAGCGCTACCGCGGGCTCCGGGATCCGGTTGGTGACGGCGAAGGTCACGTCGGCCGCGGCTTCAGCACCACGAGGCAGAGGTCGTCGCGGATCGGCCGGTCGGCCCAGGCGAGGATCTCCCCCTCGACCTCACCTGCGATCACCCGCGCCGCCAGGCCGGAGAGCGGAGCGAGCATCCCGGCGAACCCCTCGAGGCCGAGCATCTGCCGGCCACGGCGGACGTCGGTCGCGCCGTCGGTGTAGGCGACCAGCCCCTCGCTGCTGGCGATGGAGCTCTCGGTGTTCTCCAGCCGTAGGTGCTCGTCGGCGCCGAGCAGGAAGGTCGAGCCGTCGCCGGCCAGCTCGTCGAGCTGCGGCAGGCGCAGCGGCGGCGGGTGCCCCGCCCGCGACCAGCAGACCGTCTCCTCCCCGGGGCCGAACCGGATGCAGACCGCGCTGACCAGCTCCCGGTGGCGGCCGGGGCGGTCGATCAGCGCCGCGTTGGCCAGCGTCAGCAGCTCGGCCGGGTCGCTGCTGTTGGCGGCGAAGGCAGCGAAGCGGGCGCGGATGAAGGTCGCCAGGCGCGCCGCCGCCGGGCCGTGGCCGACGACGTCGCCGACGATCGCCACGGTCGAGCCGTCGGGGCCGTTGGTCAGCAGGTAGAAGTCCCCCGAGACCCCCAGTTCGGAGGGAACGAAGGCGGCGCCCGCCTCGACGCCGGGCAGGTCCGGCAGCTCGGTCGGGGTCAGCGCCGCCCGGATCGCCTCCAGTTCCTCGGCCGAGTGCTCGAGCACGCGCACCCGCACAGCGATCCAGGTGACCGCCGCCGCGACTACCAGGAAGAAGAGGGCGCGGACGAAGAAGGCGAAGGCGAATTCCGGGGCCGGGTGGATCGCGTTGCCGACCGCGTAGAGGGCGACGCAGAGCAGCGTGACCGCCAGCGCGGCCCGCCCCCCGAACCACCAAGCGGCGAGCCCCACCGGCACCGAATAGAAGAACGTGACGCCGGAGTTGACGGCGGCGAGCGCCACCCAGGCGCCGAAGACCGCGAGCGCCGCGCCGGCGATCCAGGCGATGCAAGCGGTTCGCGACAGTGCACCCGGCAAGGTCCCGGACCTTACCGGCAGTGCACTCGCGATGGGGCGGCTCGGTTAAGTCGCTAGTACCACTTGCCGCGGGCGAAGCCGCCGAAGGCGATCAGCCCGATCAGGATGATGATGATCCCCAGCACGACGCTCCAGAGGAGTGCCACGACGATCCCGATGATCACGAGAATCCCGCCTAACGAGATCCCGCCGATACCCCCCCGGTCTCCTCTGTCTGCCCTGGTGTTCATCTGCTCCTCCGTTGTCGTTTCCGTTTGGACGACTGGTGCAGTCAATACCTACCCAGGGAGGCGGGATCTCACTCCGGCTCGGGAGCCTCCTCGCCGGGCCATCTGCCGGTCAAGCCGGCGAAGGCGGAGCGGGTGCCGTGGTCGACCAGGCCTTTGACCAGGCGGAAGATCGCCCCCTCGACCAGCAGCGCGACGATCAGCTTCGGCCAGGAGAACCGGCGGTGCTCCGGGCTCGGCGGCTCCTGGTCGTCGATCAGCCCCCAGATCTGCTCGAAGATCTTCTGGCCGACCAGGCCGGCGATCAGGCCGAAGACGATGCCGATGGGAGCGAAGATGAACTTCATACGCGGGTCCTCCGTGACTAGGTGGTCTTCTGGTCCTTCGGCTCGTCGCGCGGCTCGAGCTGGATCTCCTTCTCGGCCCGCGGCAGCCCTTCCTCGATCTCGGCGCTGCGCTCGCGCTCGGCGTTCATCTGATGGCCGAAGAGGATCGCCAGGTTGGTGATCCAGAACCAGAGCAGCAGGACGACCAGGCCGCCGAGGGTGCCGTAGGTCTTGTCGTAGGAGCCGAAGTTGGCGACGTAGAGGGCGAACAGCGCCGAGGCGATCGCCCAGACGACGAGCGCCAACACGGCGCCGGGAGTGACCCACCTGAAGCCGCGCAGCTTGACGTTCGGGGTCGTGTAGTAGAGGACGTCGACCATGAGGACGAAGACCGCCACCATCACCGGCCACTTGGCGACGTTCCAGACGTCGACCGCGGTGCCGCTGAGGCCGACCGGCCCGGCGATCGCCTCGACCACCGGCCCGGTGAGGACGAGGCCGACGGCGAGCAGGGCCATCATCAGGATCATCGCCAGCGTGACGCCGATCTGCAGCGGCCGCAGCTTCCAGAAGGGGCGGCCCTCGGGGGTCTCGTAGATGATGTTGGAGGCGCGGGTGAAGGCGCCGACGTAGCCGGAGGCCGACCACAGCGCCGCCGCCAGGCCGAAGACGAAGGCGAAGCCGGCCGCGCTCTGGTTTTCGACGATCGAGTCGATCGGGCCTTCGAAGGTTTCCGCCGCCGAGGCGGGGCCGAGTTCGGTGATGATCTCGGTCAGCGTGTCGGTGGTGGTTTTGGGATCGCCGAAGATCCCGATCAGGGAGAGCATCGCGATCAGCGCCGGGAACAGCGCGAGCAACCCGTAATAGGTGAGCGCCGCCGCCCAGTCGCTGAGGTTGTCCTCCTGAAACTCGGTCAGCGTCCGCTTCAGGGTCGCGAAGAGGCTCGTCTTCGAGGCCTCGCCCTCGGGCTTGTAGTCGCGCCTGACCGTGCTGCTCTCCATGCCCCCACAGTGCCCGGCGGAGCGAGGTTTCTAACGGGGCCTCAGATCGGCCGCTCGAGCTCGACCTCGATCGCCGGCTTGTCCTCACGCAGGCCTTTGTAGGCGGCATGCCGGAGGATCCCTTCAGCGGTCAGCTCGCGGAACTCGAACTCGGCGACCAGCCGCGGCTCGGCGAAGTGGGCGTCCTTCGGTGGCGCCGGGCCCGCGCCGAACGGGCTGGCCTTGCGCTCCAGCGGCGCCAGGCGCTCGTTCAGCTCGGCAAGGTCGCCGGCCTTGAAGCCGGTCCCGACCTTGCCGCCGTAGCGCAGCGTGCGCTTCGCCCCCTCGCCCTCGTAGTAGCCGACCAGCAGCGCCCCGAGATGCTGCTTGCGCCGCCCTTCCCCCGGCGTCCAGCCGCCGATCACCAGCTCCTGTCGCAACGTGTTCTTCACCTTCAGCCAGGTCCCGGGGCGCTTGCCGGGGACGTAGGGGCTGTCGAGCCGCTTCAGGACCATCCCCTCCAGGCCCTGCTCGCGGCTCGCCGCCAGCAGCTCCTCGGCGCGGCCGACCGAGTAGCCGGGGGTCTGCCAGCTCTCGCCCTCCAGCTTCAGCTCCTCGAGCAGCTCGCGGCGGCGTTCGTAGGGCAGGCCGGTGAAGTCGTAGCCGTTGAAGTAGAGGACGTCGAAGACGACGTAGACGACGGGGTGGGTCTCCATCCGCCGCCGCACGACGTTCTCGTCGGTCTGGTGGATGCGCTGCTGCAGCCGCTCGAAACTGGGCTTGCCGTGCGCGTCGAAGGCGACCACCTCGCCGTCGAGAACGGCGTCGAACATGCCGAGCTGCCGCGCGATCCCCTTCACCTCGGGGTACTGGGCGGTGACGTCGTTGAGGTTGCGGGTCTGCAGCTGCACCCGTCCCGGCTTGCAGTAGGCGATAGCCCGCACCCCGTCCCACTTCACCTCGACCGCCCAGCCGTCGTCGTCGCGCGGCAGCTTCGAGAGGCGGGCCAACATCGGCACGACGTTCTCCGGGAACGGGTCGCGCTCGCGCTCGGGCGGGTCGATCCGGTGGATCATCCAGTCCTTCTCGGCCTTGCCGGCGCGGAAGAGCGCGTAGCGGCCGCGCAGCTTCTCGCCTTCGAAGGCGACCATCACTTTCTCCGGCTCCCACTTCTCCAGCTCGTAGGTGCCGGCGTCCCAGATCTTCATCGTCCCGGCGCCGTACTCGCCGGCGGGGATCTCCCCCTCCCACTCCAGGTACTCGAGCGGGTGGTCCTCGGTGTGGACCGCCTTGCGGTTCTCGGCCGGGTCCTCGGGGATCCCGTTTGGGATCGCCCAGGAGGCGGCGACCCCTTCGTGCTCGAGCCGCAGGTCCCAGTGCAGGCGGCGGGCGCTGTGCTCCTGGACGACGAAGCGCGGCTTGCCTTTCTTCTTCCGCCGCCGCTTCGGCGTGGGCTCGGCGGTCTTGCCGAAGTCGCGCTTGCGCTCGTACTCCTCCAGTTCCCGCTTCCGCTTCGGCATAGGATCGATTCTTGCGCTCTACCCGGCTCAGCCTCCTCCTCTGCCTGCTCGGGCTGGGTCTCTGCATCCCGGCCGCTGCCGGCGCAGCCCGGGGAGAACCGTTCTTCCCCGCCGCCGGCAGCCGCGCCTACGACGCTCGCTACTACGGCGTGCACATCGCCTACTGGCCGAACGGCTACACGCGCGGGATCGTCAAGATCCGGGCTGTGGCCAGGGGGGACCTCGAACAGGTTTCCCTCGACTTCGTGGGGCCGCGCGTCCACGGCGTGCGGGTGGGCGAAAAGCGGGCGCGCTTCGAGCGCACCGGCGGCAAGCTGAGGATCTTCCCGGCCGAGCCGCTTGCCGCCGGCGAGCGGTTCGAAGCCTTCGTCCGCTACGAGGGCTTTCCGCCGAAGATCACCGACGCCGACGGCACCGAAGAGGGCTGGTACCGCACCGACGACGGAGTGATCGCGGTCGGCGAGCCGCAGGGGACCGCGGCCTGGATCCCCTGCAACAACGTCCCGACCGACAAGGCCCGGTTCCGCTTCAACGTCGTCGTCCCCAACGGCCTCAAGGCAGTCGCTAACGGCCGGCTGAAGGAAGCGGAACGCGGCGAGGCGCGCAGCCGCTACGCCTGGAGCGAAGAGGCGCCGATGAGTCCCTACCTCGCCCTGCTCAACATCGGCCGCGGCCAGATCGTCAAGAGCCGGGTCGGCCGGCTGCCGAGCTGGACGCTGATCGACCCCCGGCTGGCGGCGGCGCGCAAGCCGCTCGCCAAGCTGCCGGAGATCGTCCGCTTCCTCTCCGGCCTCTACGGCGCCTACCCGTTCGACTCCGCCGGCTCGGTGGTCGACTACGCGCCGGCGCTGGGCTACGCCCTGGAGACCCAGAGCCGACCGATCTACGCCTTCGTCCCCGACCTGACCACGGTCGTGCACGAGACCGCGCACCAGTGGTTCGGCGACTCGGTCGGCCTGCAGCGCTGGCCGCAGATCTGGCTCAACGAGGGGTTCGCGACCTGGAGCGAGTGGTACTACGCCGAGCGCCACGGCGGCCGCAGTGCCGCGGCGATCTTCCGCCGCCTCTACCGGGTGCCGGCCTCGAACGAGCGCTTCTGGAACCCGCCGCCGGGGCGGCCGGGCAGCACCAGGAACCTCTTCGACCCCTCTGTCTACGTGCGCGGCGGCATGGCCCTGCAGGCGCTGCGGCAGAAGATCGGGACGAAGACGATGCTGCGGCTGCTGCGCCGCTGGGCGGTGAGCCATCGCTACGGCAGCGCCGACATCGGCGAGTTCACCGCTCTCGCCGAGCAGCTCTCCGGCCGCGACCTCGACCCGCTCTTCCAGCGCTGGCTCTACCAGCGGGGCAAGCCGCGATGATGTCGGCGATGAACCGCGTCCGACTCCTCACCGTCGGTTCGATCGCGCTCGCCGTGCTGGCGATCGCGCCGGCCGCCCTCGCCCGCCCGGCTCGAATCGAGCCGCCGGCGAAAGTCCAGGTGGGAAGCCCGGCGATCGGCACCTCGGCCGACGGCTTGGCCTCGATCCTCGTCCCGGTCAGCTACCCGATCCAGCTCGCCGGCCGCGTTGCCGAGACCCGGGTAGCGCTGGTCGACGGGCGGGGAAGGAAGATCCGCTCCTGGACCCTGCACGAACGGTTGAACGGCGGCGAGGTCCGCCGTCCCGATCGCCGCCGCCGCTTCACCTTCGTCCACAAAGTCGGCTTGAACGCGAAGCTCAGCCGGCAGCTGCGGCAGGGCGCCCGGGTCCGGGTCCTCGCCAGCGGCAAGGTCGACGTCGACGAGGACGGCAGGCCCGAGCTGCGCTCGGGCGACCTCTCGACCGCCAGGCCGACCCCCTTCGGCTCTGACCGCAGGCCGGTCTGCAACAGCATCCCCCACCTGCGGGTAAAGCGGGGGGCGCGGGTCTCGCTGCCGCTGCCGGTCTGCGACGGTCCGCAGTTCTGGTCTATCGGCGCCGAGCCAGGTCGCGGAAGCGCGGCCATCAGGCGGGGACGGCTGATCTACAGGGCTCCCCGGAATTTTCGTGGGACGGTGACGGTGCCGCTCACCGGCGCCTTCTTCGAACCAGCCGGCAGGTACGCGCGGATCACCGTCGGCGCCCCGAGCGGCCTCGTCGTCCGCGCCCTCGGCGACTCGGTCACCGCCGGCTTCGGCTACTTCGCCGGCGGCAAGAAGATGATCTTCGAAGAACTGCTCGACTGCCGTCCCGCGGCGAAGAAGTTCAACGACGCCTGCTCGTCGAACTCGCTGAACGAAGAGTCCGAAGAAGGCCCGGTCAGGTACGCCCCCGACTACGGCCTCTCGAACAAGGTCTCCTGGGCCGCGCAGTGGGCCGACGAGTACGGCGTCACCAACTACAAGAACTTCGCGATCAGCGGCTCGGAACCGAAGAACTGGGCGCCGGAAGGCGAATTCCACTTCCTCACGGAAAAGATCGAGTCCGAAGACCCCGACTACGTCCTGCTGACGCTGGGCGCCAACCCGCTGCTCTCCAACGTCCTCTTCGGGCTGCGCAACATGGAGTGCGCGGTCGAATCGGAACTGCCGGAATTCGAGGCCTGCGTGCGGGAAGAATTCGCCAAGGTCGAACTGCGCAAGTACCTGCGCAGCGTCTACGCGGACCTCCTCGCCAACACGCAGGCGACGATCTTCCTGATGCAGTACCACCTCTCGATCCCCTGGAGCGCGCTCGCCTACAGCTCGACCGAGATCGCCCTGATGGGCAAGCTGCTGAACCTGGAAATCGCCTCGGTCGCGGCCGAAGTCGGCAGCCGCCGCCTGCGGGTCGTGGCCCCGCCGCACTTCAACGTCGGCATCGACATCTCGCCGGTCTACCCCTCCGACTACACCTGCCGGCTCTACCCCGTCGACGGCCCCAGCGTGCAGTCGACGGGGACCCAGGACGAGCTCGAGAGCCACATCCTCTCCTTCTGCTCGGGCCCGGCCGGCGGCGGCGAACCGTGGGTGATCAACGGCGACACCGGCATCCACCCCAGCGCCGCCGGCTACACGCAGATGGCCTCGCAGGTCCCGGCGCCCACCACGAAGCCGCCGATAGGTCTCCTGCCCTGAGCTGAAGGCGGCCGGGCCCGTGGAGCCCACCCGCCGCATCTCTCCCGCTACCCGGGCTGAAGCTCCGGGAGGGACGCGGCAGGTGGGTTGCGACTCGCGCCGAAGCGCTAGCCGATCTTCGTCACCCGCAGCAGCGGCGCGACGCTTTCGGCCTTCGCAATCGCCAAGGACTCCACCCCCTTTCGATGGCACGCGGTGGCGCCCCCGCCACCGCTGTGTGCCTCGAGAACATTAGTGGAAGGGATTCCACCAATGAAGGTTTCCTCTGGAAACTGCACCAAATTGGGCGTCCGGCGCGTTTGAATTGAATATGCTTGATCAATAGCGACGGCGTTAATCGCTCCACGGGAGGCGGCAACAGCGATGAAACGGGATGAAAACGGGCGACGGGAGATAGAACCCGATCCGTCCCTGACGGGGAACGACTCGATCCTGCTGAAAGCGCTCGCTCACCCGGTGCGAGCGCGGGCGCTGACCGTCCTCAACCAGCGGACTGCCAGCCCGAGCGAACTCGCCGCCGAACAGGAGGAGGCGGTCGGCTACGTCGCCTACCACGTGCGGGTGCTGCACGAGCTCGAACTGATCGAGCTGGTCAACACACGGCAGGTGCGCGGCGCGACCGAGCACTTCTACCGCGGCACGGTCAAGCCCTACCTGAGCGACGAGTTCTGGGAGAAGCTGCCGGCGGACGCGCGCAACGGCGTCAGCGTCGCCGGCCTCGACGTCCTCAACCAGGCGATCCGGCAGGCATTCGAGGCGGGAACCTTCGACGCCCGCGTCGACCGCCACCTCAGCAACCTCAGCCTCGACCTCGACGAGCAGGGCTGGCGCGAAGCCGGCGTCCTCCTGGAGAAGTGCCTCAAAGGCCTGATACAGATCGGCGTCGAAGCCGAAAGGCGCAACGGCAACCCTGCCCTGCGCGCCACCTTCGGCCTGATGGGCTTCGAATCTCCTTCTAAATAGCGGCTCTCCTTCGAGTCAGGGGAGAGTTCGTCGATCCGCGGGATCGAGCGCGCCGTCGTCCTGGCCGCTCAGGCCGCGAGGTCGCGGCGCTCGAAGAGCCAGGCGCCGAGCGCGGCGAGCAGGCAGGCAGCGAGGGTGACGCCGGCGAAGGCGAGTGGTTCGATCCCGTCCTCGATCGCGTTGCCGTAGTACTTGAAGACGGAGACGTAGCGGAGGCCGGAGAGGTCGGGGTCGAGGCGGCCGACCAGGTCGATCACGTACATCGCCACCAGCAGCCCGGCGACCGAGCCGGTGACGACGCTGGTGCGCAGCGAGAAGCCGACGGCGATCGCGCCGAAGCCGGCGAAAAGGAGGGCGAGCGGCCAGACGTTGGCGAAGCCTTCCGCCGCCGCGCCGGCGTCGAGGCCGGCCCCGGCGAGGAGGCTGCCGAGGCCGGTCAGCAGGCCGGTGACCACGAGCACCGCGGCGAGCTCGGTCGCGGTGGCGAGGAAACCGGCGACGACGAGGCGGCTGCGCGAGACCGGCGACGAGAGGAGGACGTCGAGCCGCCCCGATTCGGCCGCCCCGGTGAGCCCGCTGGCGATCGCCCTCACGGCCAGGTAGCCCATCGCCAGCGGCACGATCAGGCTCAGCATCTCCGCCTGCAGGTACTGCTCGACGTTGCTCAGCTGGCCGATCCCGAACGCTTCCTTCAGCCCCTCCGGGTAGCCCTCGACCGCTTTGGAGATCGAGTCTTCGACCGAGGGGAAGATGGCGACGATGAAGGCCGACATCAGGCCGAGCGGCAGCCCCCAGGCGAAGACCGAGCGGCGGCGGTCGAAGAAGTGGAGGCCGGCGAGGGCGCGGACCTGGCGGCTCATGCCGCCTCCCCCTCGTCGTAATAGCCGAGGAAGACCTCCTCCAGCGAGGGGTGCGTGGCCTCGAGGTCGACCACGTGGTGCCCGGCCAGCTCGCGGACGACGGCGTCGAGGTCGCCGCCGGCGCTGAAGGTGGCGCGGTTGCCGGCGATCTCGAGGTCGGCGACGCCGGCAAGCGCGCGCAGCCGCTCGAGCCCCGCCGGCTCGGCGACCTCGACCGTGAACCGGCGCCGCGCCTTGCCCAGCAGGTCGGCCATCCGCTCGACCGCGATCAGCCTGCCGCCGCGGACGATTCCGACCCGGTCGCAGACCCGCTGCACCTCGTCGAGCTCGTGCGAGGAGAGGAAGACGGCGCAGCCGCGCTCGCGTTCCTCGGCGACGAGGTCGAGGAACTCCTCCTGCATCAGCGGGTCGAGGCCGCTGGTCGGCTCGTCGAGGATCAGCAGCTCGGGGCGGTGGAAGGTGGCGAGGATCAGCCCCACCTTCTGGCGGTTGCCGCGCGAGAGCTGGCCGAGCGGGCGGTCGAGGTCGGCGCGGAAGCGCCGCGCCAGCTCTTCGGCGCGGGCGGTGCCGTCGACCCCGCGCAGCCGCGCGAGCAGCGCGACCGCCTGGCGGCCGGGCGTCTCCCGCCCGAAGCCGAAGTCGCCGGGCAGGTTCCCGATCCGGGCCCGGATCGCGACGCTCTCGCGGCGGCTGTCGAGGCCGAAGATCCGGGCCGAGCCGGAGGTCGGGTGGATGAGGTCGAGCAACGTGCGGATCGTCGTCGTCTTCCCCGCCCCGTTCGGCCCGAGGAAGCCGAAGACCTCCCCCGGCTGCACCGAGAAGCTGACGTCCTCGATCCCCCGATGACGGCCGTAGCGCTTGGTCAGCGCCTCGGTCTCGATCGCGGCTGCGTCGGAGGTCACCGGGGGATTATCGACCCAACGCCCTGACGACATCTTCGGCAACGACGGCAGGTTCGGCCTCCAGGTGCCGTTCGCTGAAGCGATGGACCGAGTACCCGGACCGTCGCAGCCTCAGGTCCCGGTCTCGGTCATCCTCGAAGGCAACCGTGCCGCCGTGGGTCGCGTAGCTGTCGGTTTCGACGATCAAGCGCTCTCGGCGCCAGAGGAAATCGACCGTCATACCGTTGATCCGGACGTTCACCTCGGGCAGCGGCAAGGCGTAGCGACGGCAGAGCCGCAGGAAATGGCGCTCTAGCTCGCTGCGAGTGCGGTCGCTCGTGATCTCCCCCAACCCCAAGCCGAGGAACTCCGCCTGCCGGATCGCGCGGCGCACGAGCCGCGCCGGCAACGTCGACGGAAGGTCGGCGAGGGTCCGCGCCACCGTCGTCACCGGAATGCGATCGCGCACGGTGACGAACGGCGCCAGGCGCCTTGGCAAACCAGTGGTTGACCAAGTCGACTTAGCAAGGCTTGCACCCAGGGCCACAGGCGAGAACGGCCGCCATCCACCTTGCCTCTTCCGCAATCCCCAGGTGGCCGACTGCGTAGACGCCTCGGTGAATGCGGTGGAGTCGACCGCGTCGCGCGCGCTTCGCAACCGCGCTCTTCGTCAAGCCCACTTCGACGAGCTGCCGGGTCGTGACGATTCCATGCTGCACCCGGGCGACCTGCGCGATCCGCAAATCGACTGAGGCGTTTTGGTCAACCACGAGGACACTAAGGCGCCTCGCGACCTAACTCTCCCCCCCTTAGCTGCCGAAAACTGCCTCGAGCTCGTTCAGCTGCGTCTCGATTCCGGCGCAGACGCCGTCGCAGAGTTCGTGGACTCCCGGGTCGGCGATCCGGTAGAGCGAGCTGGTGCCGCGCTTGCGGCGGGCGACGAAGCCCTCGGCGAGCAGGGCCGAGAGGTGCTTGGAGACGTTCTGCTGTGAGGTGCCCAGGGTCTCGGTGATCTCCCCCACCGAGGCCTCCTCGGTGTTGCGGAGGTGGTCGAGGATCCGCAACCGGGTCGGGTCGGCGAGGGCGCGGAAGCGGCGGGCGATCAGCTCCGCGACCTGCGGATCGAGCGGGCTGAGGATCTTCTTCTTCGACGCGGTCGCCATATCCGTGTTATTGTACCTTGTACAACTGTTAAGTTGTGTAGCTGTAAACGGGTAGAACGGAGAATGCGATGACCGACGACACCGTAGCGAGAGACCCACTCGGACCGATTGGGAGGCTGGGGCGCCTTGCCGCCACCCACCGCCGAACGGTCTTCGCGATCTGGGCGGTCGTCGCGGTCGGGCTCGGCTTCCTCGCCCCCCGGGTCGAGCACGCGCTCTCCGGTGCCGGCTGGGAGGCGCTCGGCTCGGAGTCGGTGGAAGTGCGCAAGCAGGTCAACGAAGAATTCGACGGCGCCGGCGCCTACGGGCTGCAGGTCGCCGTCCACTCGCAGCGGTTGACCGCCGCCGATCCCCGTTTCCGGCGCACCGTCGCCGCGGTCGAACGCACCCTCGGCGCCGATTCCGCCGTGGCTCGCGTGGTCCCGCCGCAGCCCGGAGTCTCGATCTCCCGCGACGGCCACACCGCGGTGGTCCGCGCCACCGCCGCGAAGGACCCGAACGCGATGGTCGCCGCCGCCGGCGAGCTGAAGTCCGAAGTGGCCGGCGTCGCCGCCCCCGGCGTCGAAGCCAACCTCACCGGCGCCGCCGGCATGTGGTCCGACTTCAACGAAGCCAACAAAGAGGCGATGCTGAAGTCCGAGCTCTTCTCCTGGCCGGTGACGCTGCTGATCCTCGTCCTCGCCTTCGGCTCGCTGATCGCCGCCGGGCTGCCGCTGCTGCTGACGATCACCGGGCTGGTGCTGTCCGCCGGGGTCCTCTACCTCGGCACGATGATCTCGCCTATCTCGATCTGGGCGATGAACTTCGCCCTGATGTTCGCCCTCGCCCTGGGCATCGACTACGCGCTGTTCGTGGTGATGCGATTCCGCGGCGCGCTCTTCGGCCAGGGGATCGAACCGACCGAGGCGGTGGCGACGACGATGGACACCGCCGGCAAGGCGGTCCTCTTCTCCGGCCTGACCGTGATCGTCTCCCTGGCGGCGGTGCTGCTGGTGCCGAGCCCGGCATTCCGCTCGGTCGCGCTCGGGATCATGGTCTCGGTCCTCTTCGTCCTCGCCGCGACCCTGACCCTGCTGCCCGCGGTGCTCGCCAAGCTGGGGCCGCGGATCGACCGGCTGGCGCTGCCCTGGGCGCACTCGGGCGAGCACCGCTCGCCCCGCTTCGCCCGCTGGGGCGAGCTGCTGTGGCGGCGGCCGCTGCTCTTCGGCGGCCTCGGCCTGGCGGTGCTGCTCCTGCTCGCGCTGCCGCTGCTGGGAGTGCGAACCGGGATGCCCTCGATCAAGGTCGTGCCTCAGGGCGACCACTCGCGGGTCGGCTACGAACAGCTGTCCGACGCCTTCGGTCCCGGCGCCCCGGGGCTCCTGCAGGTGACCGCGCCGGGCGGCGAGGCAAAGCAGGTCGCCGCGCAGCTGCAGCGCGACCCCGGCGTGGCGACGGCGCTGCCGCCGCAGATCGGCCCGGGCGGCACCGCGCTGATCGAAGCGATGCCGGTCGCCGCGCCGGCGACGACCGCCTTCAACGACACCGTCGACCGCCTGCGCTCGGAGCTGCCCCCGGCGGCGCAGGTCGGCGGCCCGGCGGCGGAGAACCGCGACCTCGAGGCGGCACTGGCGGCGAAGACGCCGCTGGTGATCGGCGTCGTCCTCGCGCTCGGCTTCCTGCTGCTGCTGATCGCCTTCCAGGCGCCGCTGATCGCCGCCCTCGGCGTCCTCACCAACCTGCTCTCGACCGCCGCCGCCTTCGGGGTCGCGAAGCTGATCTTCCAGGACGGCAACCTCGCCGGCCTGCTCGGCTTCGAATCGCAGGGCTTCCTCGACGCCTGGGCGCCGGTCTTCTTCTTCGCGATGGTCTTCGCGATCGCGATGGACTACACCGTCTTCCTGCTCTCCTCGGCGCGCGAGCACTGGGAGCGGACCGGCAGCGCCCGCGAGGCGATGGTCGGCGGCCTCGCCCACTCCGGCCGGGTGATCCTCGCCGCCGGCGGGGTGATGGTCGCGGTCTTCTTCACCTTCGCCCTCTCCGGCCCGCTGCCGCCGAAGGAAATGGGAGCGATCCTCGGCATCGCCGTGCTCCTCGACGCCTTCCTGGTGCGGCTGCTGCTGATCCCGGTGCTGCTGCGCCTGACCGGCGACGCGGCGTGGTGGCTGCCGGGCTGGCTCGACCGGCTGCTGCCGAACGTCAGCTTCGGGCACGGTGGCGAGGCGGGGGCTTCAGCAGTTGACGATCGAGGCGATGTAGAGCCGCCTCCCGTCAACGAACCTGATGTCGAGACCGGATTGGAGCCGTCGCTTCGAGCAGGCCAGTGAGAACAGCCCCTCGCGGAAGCGCAGCCCCAGATGGAGGAGCGATCCGGAGCCGCCGGCGACCTTCGGTATCGAGGCCGTCGCCCAGGTGCCATAGACGCTTTCCCCCGGCGCGCGCTTCAGTTCGACCGGGATCAGGATCTCAGCGGTCACGGGAGCGGAAAGGTAGGTCCAAAACGCCATCTTGCGCGGGCCGATCTTGTAGGCGATCGTCCTTCCCGTGACCTGAAGCGGCTGCTGACCGGGGAACGCGACCTCCCATCTGGACCGACCGGACGCCAGCCTCACCGTCTCGCACGGGCTTTTCCCGGTGCGGACGTCGAAATGCGAGCCGGACGGGCAGCGGGGCGCGTCGGCGAGGACGATTCGCATCTGCCGGTCGAGCTTGAACTTGAGCTCGGTGGCCGCGGGCGGGTGAGAGCCATCCTCGGTCGAGATCGAAGCGGCGAGGCGAAGGCCGACCGGGACCCGGCCTTCGGAAGGCGCCGGGACCGGCACCGGTCGCGCGGTGTAAGCGAGCTGAAGGTCTGGGGGAAGCAAAATGATCAGGCGCTGGCCGAAGGTCGCGGAGGCGACGGCCAGACCTGCCCCGAAGACAACGGCAAGCGTCAGTACCGCTTTGGCGCGAAATCTCCCCATTGCTCCCGAAGCGACCCTACTGGGAGACTTGAACGCAGTGCGAGTCCTCGCGATCGTCCACCAGCGCGACGCCGGGCCCGGCGTCTTCGCCGAGGCAATCCGCAACGCCGGCGGCCGGCTCGACGAGTGGACGCTGAGCGAGCGGCCCGAGCCGCCCGGCGACCCGCCGGCATACGACGCGGTCCTCGTCCTCGGCGGGGCGATGAACGTCGACGAAGGGGAGCGGCACGGCTGGATCGCCGAGGAGAAGGCGCTGCTGCGGGAACTGCTCGAGCGTGAAGTGCCAGTGCTGGGGCTCTGCCTCGGCGGGCAGCTGGTCGCCGAGGCGGCGGGCGCCGCCGCGCGGCGCGCCTCCAAGCCGGAGATCGGCTGGTTTCAGGTTGAGGTGACGGCGGAGGGAGCGGACGACCCCCTGCTCGGCCCGCTCGCTCCCGCCTTCGAGGCCTTCCAGTGGCACAGCTACGAGTTCCCGCTACCGCCCGGCGCCGTCCCCATCGCCCGCAGCGAAGTCTGCCTGCAGGGCGCCCGCGTCGGCGAGCGCGCCTGGGCGCTCCAGTTCCACCCCGAGGTCAGCCGCGCCGACGCTCTGCACTGGATCGACGACTACGAGGCCGACCCCGACGCGGTGCGGATCGGGATCGACCCCGCGGTGCTCGGCCCGGAGACGGAAGAGAAGATCGGCACCTTCAATCGGCTCGGGCGGGACCTCTGCCGGCGCTGGCTGACAATCACGCAGTGACGTTTAGATTGTCAATTGTTTCCACCGTGTAGCTCCCTGTCCACTGAAGCTGTTTGTCGCAAAGAGGGTCGCCGCTCTCCAGAGGGAGGCTTCCGTCAATGTCTATTGTCGCTGTGCCCCCGGTGGTGGCGCTGCCTGTGAGCGTTCCGAAATCAATTCCATTGGCTTTGTAGTAACAGACGACGCTACCTTCTGACGCTTTGACTGTGCCACCGCTCCACACGACTGTACCGTCGGGACCGCCGCCGATTGGCTGGATTTCGAGCGTACCGGGGCTCTGGATGGCCGCGTCGCCTAAGTAGCAGGGCGATAAGGTGAAGGTAGATATCTGCCCTCCGGCCGTGAGACCGGATTCGTTTACTTCCACCTGGTTTTCGAATGTAGACTGACAGACGATTTCCCCATATTTACTGAATTCGGTATCCAAGTAGATGAACCCTTCCTCGGCGACGGCGTGTATGGTCGGAAGGCCATCCACGTCGAGGAAATCAGGGGACGTGACCAGGAAGGTTCCTGTCCATTCCGCGTTTTTGTCGCAGATGAAAGAGCCGCTATAGAACGGCAATTTGCCATCTATCTCGGCAATCGCTGTCCCGCCGGTACTGCTGCTGCCTGTGAGTTGGATCTTGGTGTTGTAGGTGACGTACCTACACGTACCCCAGAAGTGATGTTTGAAGCTGATAATAGCCCCGGACCATATGATCGTCCCGCCAGGGCCGCCGTGAAGGGAATGGAACACCATACTCCCCATATCCCATACCTCTGCTGTCCATTCATCTGTGCATTCAGTAACTGTCAGCTCATAGAGAGCAGCTTGCCGTGTGCCTGAGAAGGTTTCTTCGGTTGGTTCGGTTGTAAAGGACCAGTTACATTCGATATCGGTAACGACTTCAGATTCTTGATGAACGGTGATGTGCCCCTGACTGGCAAGCTGGACTTTTCCCCAATAGGAAGAACCGGAGGGCGATGTGAGAGTAGTAGCTGGTGCGCTGGATGCGAAGGCCATCGCTATGGCGATCGCCGATCCGATCAGCAGCATGTGACCACGGAGACTTTTCATCTCGCTCCCGGTTGTGTCACCTAAGAAGTATTCGTCTTGTTGTACCAGTGAGGATGAGGAGCAGTCAAGAACAGCTGAGTTTATTGATCCGCAAACTCAGTCGACCTGGATCGGGGTGAGGTAGGCGGCGGAGAGGCCGCCGTCGACCAGGAAGGTGCTGGCGGTGACGAAGCTGGAGTCGTCGCCGGCGAGGAAGAGGGCGGCTTTGGCGATCTCCTCGGGCTCGCCGAAGCGGCCCATCGGGATGTGGACGAGGCGCTTGGCGGCGCGGTCAGGGTCCTTGGCGAACAGCTCCTTGAGGAGGGGCGTGTTGACCGGGCCCGGGCAGAGGGCGTTGACGCGGACGCCGCGGTCGGCGAACTCGACGCCGAGCTCGCGCGAGAGCGAGAGGACGCCGCCCTTGGAGGCGGTGTAGGAGATCTGCGAGACGGCGGCGCCGGTCGTCGCGACGAAGGAGGCGACGTTGACCACCGAGCCGCCGCCGGCGTCGAGCAGGTGCGGGATGCCGTGCTTGCAGCAGAGGAAGACGCTGCGCAGGTTGACGTCCTGCACCCGCTGCCAGGCCTCGAGCGTGGTCTCCAGCACCGAGCCGTCGTCGGTCGGGTTGATGCCGGCGTTGTTCATCAGCACGTCGATGCGGCCGAACTGCTCGCGGGCCTCGGCCATAGCGTTACGGACCTGCTCCTCGTCGGCGACGTCGGCGGCGATCGTCAGCGCCCCGACCGCCTGCTCGGCGTCGAGGTCGACCCCGACCACCTTCGCGCCCTCGGCGGCGAACAGCCGCGCCGAGGCGGCGCCGATCCCGCTGGCGCTGCCGGTCACCACGCAGACCTTGCCCTGCAGACGCTCCGCCATCAGCTTCCCTCCGTCGCGTAGAAGACGTTCTTGACGTCGGTGTAGTGGTCGAGCGCGTCGGGGCCGAGCTCGCGGCCGACGCCGGACTGCTTGAAGCCGCCGAAGGGGGTGGAGACGCGGACCGAGGTGTTGGAGTTGACCGAGATCACCCCGGTCTCCAGCGCCCGGGCGACGCGCAGCGCCCGCGCCCCGTCGCCCGTCCAGACCGAGCCCGAGAGGCCGTAGATCGTGTCGTTGGCGAGCCGCACCGCGTCCTCCTCGGAGTCGAAGGGGATGACGCAGGCGACCGGGCCGAAGATCTCCTCGGCGGCGGCGCGGTCGTCGTTCGACACCGGCGCCAGCACGGTCGGCGGGAACCAGTAGCCGGGGCCGGCCGGGGCGCTGCCGCGGATCGCGACCGGCGCGTCGGCCGGAACGTAGGAGGAGACGGTCTCGAGCTGCCCTTCGGAGATCAGCGGTCCCATCTGCGTAGATTCGTCCAGCGGGTCGCCGACCGCGATCCCCTCGACCGCGGGCTGCAGGGCGGCGAGGAAGTCGTCCAAGGCGCTGCGCTCGACGAGGATGCGCGAGCGCGCGCAGCAGTCCTGCCCGGCGTTGCCGAAGACCGCCGTCGGCGCCGCGGCGGCAGCCGCCTCGAGGTCGGCGTCGGCAAAGACGACGTTGGCCGACTTGCCGCCCAGCTCCAGGGTCACCCGCTTGATCGTCTGCGCGGCGCCGGCGGCGATCCCGCGGCCGACCTCGGTCGAGCCGGTGAAGGTGATCTTGGCGACGTCGGGGTGCTCGACCAGGCGCCGGCCGCAGACGCTGCCAGGCCCGGCGACCACGTTCAGTACGCCCTCGGGGATCCCGGCGTCGAGCGCGAGCACCTCGAGCTCCAGGGCGGTCAGCGGCGTCAGCTCCGCCGGCTTGAGCACGATGCAGTTGCCGGCCGCCAGCGCCGGCGCAACCTTCCAGGAGGCGATCGTCAGCGGGAAGTTCCAGGGGACGATCAGGCCGACGACGCCGAGCGGCTCGCGGAAGGTCATGTCGATGCCGCCGGCGACGGGGATCGTCTGGCCGAGCAGCCGCTCCGGGGCGCCCGCGTAGTAGCGGTAGGTCGCGGCGACCATCTCCATCTCGCCGCGGGCGTCGCCGATCGGCTTGCCGGCGTTCCGCGCCTCCAGCTGCGCCAGGTCCTCCTGCCGCGCCTCGATCGCCGCGGCGAGGTCGAGCAGCAGCTTCGCCCGGCCGGCCGGCGCCACCGCCCGCCAGGCCGGGAACGCCGCCTTCGCCCGCGCCACCGCCGCGTCGACCTCCTCGGCCCCGCCCCGCGGCACCTCGGCCATCACCTGCTCGGTCGCCGGTTCGATCACCTCGATCAGGCTCACTTGTGGTTCCTTTGTCCGGATATAGAGGACAAAGGAACCGCGCGATCGGCTGCGGCCTCCACCAGCGCCGCGATCACCCGGCTGCTCTCGTCCTCCTCGGGGTGCCAGATGACGCCGAGGGCAAAGTGCCTGCCGGGCAGCTCGATCGCCTCGGGCAGATCGTCCTCGGCCGACCAGCCGGTGACCTGCAGGCCCTCGCCGAGGCGGTCGACCCCCTGGTGGTGATGGGACCAGACGACGAAGCTCTCGACGCCCGCGGCGGTGCAGGCGAGCGAGTCGGGATCCAGCCGCACGTGGTGCTCGCTGAAGGTGCCCGCCACCGTGCGGTGCTGCTCGCTGCCCAGCGACTCCGGCAGGTGCTGCACCAACGTCCCGCCCAGCGCCACGTTCAGCAGCTGCATCCCGCGGCAGATCCCCAGCACCGGCATGTCGCGCTCCAGCGCCCGCCGCGCCAGCGCCAGCTCGAAAGCGTCGCGGTCGGGCCAGGTGCCCCTCGTCTCCGGGTGCGGCTCGGCGCCGTAGCTGCCCGGGTCGATGTCGGCGCCGCCGGCCAGCATCAGCGCGTCGACCCGGTCGAGCAGCTGGTCGGGGTCGGAGACCGCCGCCTCGTCCGGCGGCAGCACGATCGCGATCCCGCCGGCGCGCTGCACGCAGCGCACGTAGTTGCGCGGCGCCAGCGTCACCTCATAGCCATCCCATACCCCCCAGCTGACCCGCTCGATGGCGGCGCAGATTCCGATCGCCGGCGCTTCGCTGCCGACCGAGCCGGTCACAGCCGCTCGAATCCCCGGTAGCGCTCCCAGTCGGTGACGGCCGCCTCGAAGGCCTCGATCTCCACCCCGGCGCGGTTCAGGTAGTGGTCGACCACCTCGCCGCCGAACGCCTCCCGCGCCACCTCGCTCGCCGCGAAGGCGTCGCGCGCGGCGTAGATGTTCGACGGCACCCGCGGCTTGTCGGACTCGTACGCGTTGCCCTCGAAGGCCGACTCCAGCGACAGCTCGGCGTCGATCCCGTGCAGGCCGGCGGCGATCATCGCGCTCAGCGCCAGGTAGGGGTTGACGTCGGCGCCCGGCAGCCGGTTCTCGACCCGCAGCCCCTCGCCGTGGCCGACCACCCGCAGCGAACAGGTGCGGTTGTCGTGCCCCCAGGCGATCGCGGTCGGCGCGAAGGACCCCTTGGCGAAGCGCTTGTAGGAGTTGACGTGTGGCGCGTACATCAGCGTCAGCTCCTCCATGCAGGCGAGCTGGCCGGCGACGAAGTGCTCGAAGAGCTCCTGGTCGGCGGCGAAGGCGTTCGCCCCGTCCTCCCCCGCCAGCGAGCAGTGGACGTGGCACGAGTTGCCCTCGCGCTCGTTGAACTTGGCCATGAAGGTGATCGCGTGCCCCTCCTGGGCGGCGATCTCCTTGGCGCCGTTCTTGTAGATCGCGTGGTTGTCGGCGCTGCGCAGCGCCCCGTCGTAGCGGAAGTTGATCTCGTGCTGGCCGAGGTTGCACTCGCCCTTCGAGTTCTCGACTGCCATCCCCGCCCCGGCCATCTCGTTGCGGATGCGGCGGATCAGCGGCTCGACCCGCGCCGTCCCCAGCAGCGAGTAGTCGATGTTGTAGAGGTTGGCCGGCTCGAGGTCGTGGAAGCCGTTCTTCCAGGCCTCCTCGTAGGTGTTGCGGAAGACGATGAACTCCAGCTCGGTCGCCGCCTTGGCGCTCATCCCGCGCTCGGCCAGCCGCGCCAGCTGGCGGCGCAAGATCTGCCGCGGCGAGGCGGCGACTTCGCGCCCGTCGCCCCACTGCACGTCGGCCATCACCATCGCCGTCCCCGGCAGCCACGGCACCGGCCGCAGCGTGTCGAGGTCGGGGACCATCTCGAAGTCGCCGTAGCCGGTGTCCCAGGAGGACATCGCGTAGCCGCCGACCGTTTCCATGTCGACGTCGACGGCGAGCAGGTAGTTGCAGCCCTCGGCCCCGTGCTCCAGCACGTCGCCGAGGAAATGCGACGCGGTCAGCCGCTTCCCCTGCAGCCGCCCCTCCATGTCGGCGATCGCGAGCAGCACGGTGTCGACCGTGCCGTCCGCGACCGCCTTCTTCAGCTCCTCGACGGTCACCGGCGGAACGTTACGCCGCCGCGGTCACGGGCGCGACGGGCCGACTTCCGGCTCGGGCCCGATCGCTTCCTCGATCTCGATCTCCCGCACCTGCCCGGTGAAGTGCTTGCGGGCGCTGGCGAACCAGGTGATCGCCGCGAAGAGGATCACCACACCCACCATCAACGGCGCGTAGTTGAACGACTCCCAGGTGAATTCGTCGTTCCACGGCACCGCCAGCGGGGTGAACGGGAGGCAGAAGATGATCGTGATCAGCCCGACCCAGAAGGTCGCGAAGGGGTTCATCCACTTGTACTTGCGCCCGTTGGTCCAGGGGCCGGGCTCGAAGTCGTCCCCCATCCGCCAGCGCAGGAAGATCGGGATCACGTAGGCGATGTATAGGCCGATGACGGTGATCGAGACGACCGCGAAGAACGCGAACGGGACGTTTTCGCCGTTCCCCTTCAGCGCCGGCAGGGTGATGATCAGCGCCGCGGCGGCCATCGCCAGCACGGCGTAGATCGGCACCCGCTCGGAGTTCACCCGCGAGATCACGCCCGAGGCCCGGTGGCCGAAGCCTTTGTCGCGCGAAAACGCGTAACACATGCGCGAGGCGCTGGTCAGGCAGGCGGCGCCGCAGAACAGCTGGCCGACCACCGAGATGATGAGGACGAACTTGCCCCAGCCGGTCCCCAGCGCTTCGGTCAGCAGGGTGGGTGAGAAGCCGAGCGCTTCGTTGGCGCCGTCGACGTTGGTGACCGCGAAGGTGATCGCCAGCAGGACGATCCAGCCGATCACCGCCGAGTAGAAGATCGATCGCCAGACTCCCTTCGCCGCGGTCTCGGCTGCGCCGTGGGTCTCCTCGGAGATGTGGGCGGAGGCGTCGAAGCCGGTGATCGTGTACTGGGTCAGCAGGAACCCGAGCGGCAGCACGTAGAACCAGAACATCCCGTCGCTGAAGCCGCTGTTGTTGATCCGCTCGGTGAAGACGAAGTCGACGCTCTGGTGCGTGTCCGGGACGACGATCAGGACGAGCACGATCGCGGCGACGCCGAGCACGTGCCACCAGACCGAGACGCTGTTGACCAGCGAGAGCATGTGCGTTCGCCGGATGTTGACCGCCGTGTGCACCATCAGGATCAGCACGAACAGGAGGAAGACCTCGGCCAGGATGTGGACTTCGTCGCCGAAGTTGACCCCGAGGACGTTCACTTCGTAGAGGCCGAGGACGACGTTGAGGAAGGTCGCGCAGGCGTAGTCGACCGAGGCGACCACCGCGGCCAGGCCGATCAGGTTGAACCAGCCGGTGAACCAGGCCCACACCGGCCCGCCGAGGCGGCCGGCCCACCAGTAGATCCCGCCCGCGGTCGGGTAGGCGGAGACAAGCTCCGACATGCAGAAGCCGATGATCAGGATCGGGATCGAGATCAGCGGCCAGCCCCAGGAGATCGCGATCGGGCCGCCGTTGTTCCAGGCCTGGCCGTAGGTGGTGAAGCAGCCGGCGAGGATCGAGATGATCGTGAACGAGATCGCGAAGTTGGAGAACCCGCTCCAGGCGCGATTGAGCGACTGTTTGTAGCCGAGCTCGGCCAGTCGCTGTTCGTCACGGTTGGGGGACGAAACGTTGCTCTCCATCAACCCTCTCCCTTCCTGAGCTTCCCAAGCTCCGGATCAAAAGGTTTAGCGAACCGACCTATAAGTGAAGCGAGCCTAGAACCGCTTTTCACCCCTGTCAACCTTGACCCGCGGCGCTGGCGGTAGAGAATCCCCTCCTAACGCGATGGCACCGCTCGCAGACACCCTCGGACCGATCTCGGCGCGCCTCGGCGAACTCGAAGGCGATCCGGTCGCCCTCACCGGCGGCATCACCAACCGCAACTACAAGGTCCGCTTCGCCGGCTCCGACGTGGTCGTGCGGCTGCCCGGCAAGGACACCGAGCTGCTGGAGATCGACCGCGCGGCGGAGAAAGCGGCGGCTGAACTGGCGGCCCGGGCGGGGATCGGCCCGGCGGTGGTCGCGATGCTCGACGAGCCGCCCTGCCTGATCACCGAGTTCGTCGTCGGCGAGCCGATGCGGCCCGAGGAGCTGCGCGAGCCGGAGGCCCTGGCCGAAGCGGCGGCGGCGCTGCGCACCCTGCACGCCTGCGACGAACGCCTACCGGTCGAATTCTCGAGCTTCCGCATCGTCGAGACATACGCGGCGCGGATGGCCGACCGCGGCGCCGAGGTGCCGAGCAGCTACGAGTGGGCGACGACCGCGGCCCACCGGATCGAAGACGTCCTCGTCGGGCCCGAGCACGAGCCGGTCCCCTGCCACAACGACCTCCTCCCCGCCAACTTCATCCGCTCGCCGCGCGGGCTGCGGATCATCGACTGGGAGTACGCGGGGATGGGCGACCGCTACTTCGACCTCGGCAACTTCGCCGTCAACAACGAGCTCGACGAGGCCCAGGAGGCGGAGCTGCTGGCCGCCTACTTCGAGTCGCCGGCGAGCAGCAGCCGGCTGGCGGCGCTGCGCCTGATGCGCTTCATGTCCGACTTCCGCGAGGCGATGTGGGGGGCGGTGCAGAGCACGATCTCCGACCTCGACTTCGACTTCCACGACTACTGCGCCAAGCACTTCGACCGCATGCGCGAGTCCGCCGCCGACGGCCGCCTGGAGTCGCTGCTGGAAGAAGCCGGCGGTGCCGCGGGCTGAGCTGCCCGACCGCGCCCGCTGCGTCGTCATCGGCGGCGGCGTCGGCGGCACCTCGCTCGCCTACCACCTCGCCGAGCTCGGCTGGGACGACGTCGTCCTGCTCGAGCGCTCCGAACTCACCTCCGGCTCGACCTTCCACAGCGCCGGGTTGGTCGGGCAGCTGCGCGGCTCGGTCTCGCTGACGAAGATGATGATGCACTCGGTCGAGCTCTACCGGCAGCTGGGCGAGGAGTCCGAGTTCGACCCCGGCTGGGTCGAGTGCGGTGGCATCCGCCTCGCCTCCAGCGAGGAGCGGTTGGAGGAGCTGCGCCGCCAGGCCGGCTGGGCGAAGACCTTCGGGCTGCCGCTGGAGCTGATCTCGGCCGAGGAGGCGAAGGAGATGTTCCCGCTGATGTCGACCGAGGGAGTGCTCGGCGCCGCCTGGCTGCCGACCGACGGCTACATCGACCCGGCGCAGCTGACCTACGCCCTCGCCGACGGCGCCCGCCGCGGCGGCTGCCGGATCTTCACCAACACGAGGGTGACCGGGATCGAGGTCCGCGACGGGCGCGTGCGCGGGGTACGGACCGACAGGGGCGACGTCGAGGCCGAGGTGGTCGTCGACGCCGGCGGCATGTACGCGGCCGAGATCGCCCGCATGGCCGGCGTCCGCGTGCCGGTGATCCCGATGTCACATCAGTACCTGGTGACCCAGCCGCACGAGGAGGTCCGCGCGGCGCGGCGCGGTGGTCATCTCCCCACCCTGCGGGACCCCGACCTGCTCGTCTACTACCGCGAGGACGGCGACGGGCTGGTGATGGGCGGCTACGAGCGGCGCAGCGAACCGGCCTTCCTGCCCGGCGGGCCGAGCCGGGTCGAGGCGATCCCGGCCGACTTCAACGGCCGCCTGCTGGAAGAGGACTGGGAGCGCTTCGAGGAGATCACCGAGAACTCGAAGCGGCGGGTGCCGACGATGGATCGGATCACCGTCACCAAGCTGATCAACGGCCCCGAGGCCTTCACCCCCGACAACGAGTTCTGCCTGGGTGAAACCGAGGTCGCCGGCTTCTTCGTCTGCGCCGGCTTCTGCGCCCACGGCCTGGCCGGCGCGGGCGGGATCGGCAAAGTCGTCGCCGAGTGGATCGCCGAGGGCGAACCGAGCCTCGACCTCTGGCACATGGACATCCGCCGCTTCGGCGCCCAGTACCGCTCCCCCGCCTACACCCACGCGCGGGTCGAGGAGACCTACGAGACCTATTACGACATCCGCTACCCCAACCACGAGCGCGAGGCGGGGCGGCCGCTGCGGATCTCCCCGGCCAACGCCTGGCACCGCGAGCACGGCGCCGCCTTCGGCGAGAAGTCCGGCTGGGAGCGGGTCAACTGGTACGAGTCGAACGCGTCCCGCGGCGACGAGAATCTGCGGCCGCGCGGTTGGGCGGGCCGGCACTGGTCACCGGCGATCGGGGCCGAGCACCGCGCCGCCCGCAAGACGGTCGCGCTCTTCGACGAGACCTCCTTCGCCAAGCTCGAGATCGAGGGACCCGGAGCCGAGTCGTTCCTGGAAATCCTCTGCGACAACCGCGTCGCCCGCGACGTCGGTCAGATCACCTACACGCAGATGCTCAACCACCGCGGCGGCATCGAGTGCGACTTCACCGTGGCGCGGCTGGCCGCGGACCGCTTCTCGATCGTCACCGGCACCGCCTTCGGCAACCACGACCGCGAATGGATGCGACGCCACCTCCCCGGCTACGACGAGGTGCGGATCCACGACGTCACCTCGCAGTGGACCTGCTTCGGGATCTGGGGGCCGCGGGCGCGCGAGGCGCTGCAGCCGCTGACGCCCCAGGACCTCGGCAACGACGCCTTCCCCTACATGACCCTGCGCGAGACGACGGTCGGGAACGTGCCGGTGCGGGTGCTGCGGGTGACGTACGTGGGCGAGCTGGGCTGGGAGATCTACTGCCCGACCGAGTACGGGCTGGGGCTGTGGCGGACGCTGTGGGAGGAGGGGCAGCCGCACGGAATCGTCGCCGGCGGCTACCGGGCGATCGACAGCCTGCGGCTCGAGAAGGGCTACCGCGTCTGGGGGGCCGACATCACCCCCGACGAGAACCCCTACGAAGGCGGGGTCGGCTTCTGCGTCAAGCTCGACAAGCGCGGCGGCTTTACCGGCGACGGCGCCCTGATCGAGGCCCGGGAACGCGGGCCGCTGGCGCGACTCTGCTGCCTCACCCTCGAGGACCCGCGCTCGATCGCCCTCGGCAACGAGCCGGTCCGGGTGGGCGGCGAGATCGCCGGCCGGGTGACGAGCGGCGGCTACGGCTACACGGTCGGGCGCTCGATCGCCTACGCCTACCTGCCGCCGGATGCGGCCGAGCAGGGGACCGCGGTCGCGGTCGAGATCTTCGGCCGCTGGGTCGAGGGCGAGGTCGCGCGCGAGCCGCTCTTCGACCCGAAGGGCGAGCGGGTCCGCGCCTAGGCGGAAGCCTGTTCGAGGCCGAGCGGCGCCGGCAGCAGGCCGGCGAGGATGTGCTCGGTGCCCTCGCTGTGCTCGCGCATCAGCAGCACCGCCCGCGACCCGTCGCCCTTGCGCAGCGCCTTCAGCAGCTTGCCGTGCTGCTCGTTGGAGCGGGCCAGTACCTCGGGCGGGTGGGCGATCAGCGCGATCAGGCCGCTCATCTGCGCCTGCACGTCGGTCATCGCGCTGACCAGGCGCGGCGAGTGGGCCGCCTCGGCGATGCCGATGTGGAAGCGGATGTCGGTGCGGCGGTACTCCTCGAAGTTCTCCAGCTCGCCGGCCATCTTCCCGACCAGCTCCTCGAGCCGGTCGAAATGCGCCTCGCTTCCCCGCTCGGCCGCGAGCAGCGCCGCCCCAGACTCGATCGCGACGCGGTAGTCGAGGACCGCCCAGGCGCCCTGGTCCAGCGGCTCGCCGGCGTGCTCGGTCAGCGGCGGCTGCTCGGCGACGAAGGTGCCGCCGCTCCTCCCCCGCTGCGAGACCAGGTGCCCGCTCTGCACCAGCGCCGTCAGCGCCTGCCGCAGGGTCGAGCGGGAGATCCGCAGCTGCCGCGCCAGCTCCCGCTCCGGCGGCAGCTTGGCGCCAGGGACCAGCAACCCTGCCCGGATCGCGCTCCCCAACCGCTCCACCGTCTCCTCGAACGTGCTCGCCGGCTGCACCGGCATGAACACCGCTTCAAGCGCTGCATCGCGCTCCATACGAGAACCGTACCGCCGCTTAGGAGTCCATGTCCATGTAGCGCCGCAGCGCCTCGCGGGCCACGTCGCTCAACGGCCGCCCTTCGGCCTCGGCACGCTCGCGCAATGCGTTGAACTCAGCCTGGGAGAGGTCGCAGGTGATCTTGGGGCGAGTAGGGCTATCGGGGAGAAGGGGGCGGGTCCGGATGCGCCATCTGGCCTGAGAGAGGTCGTAACCGCGCTCCGCCTCCGCAGCCAGCTCCTCTTCCAGCTCGGGAGTGAACTCCTCCCCAGACTTCAGATAAATCTTCTGCCTCTTCTTCACCGCATCCTTCACCTGTTGCATCTTCTCACCTCCTCATAGGTGTTCCGATATCGCGAACGCAACTCCATCGCATGGATCACCATCAGATTCTCGTGGTCGGTCACAACGGCGATGACCTCGAGGGCCACTCCAACCGGGTCCTCTCCGAGAAAGACAAACCTGGTTGCCTTCGCACTGGAAAGACCCGGGGGCGGATCCTCTTCCAGGACGGCCGAGCAGTGCTCGAGGGCATGGCGGATTCGCTTCCTCGATATTCGGTGCCTGGTTGCAGAACGTGCCCACCTGATTCTCTTGAATTCTGCCGTAACATATTGTCTGAACAGACTAGCGCGTTCATCGGGCTTCGCCAGAGCAAGGTCCAGAAGCCAAAATGGGTCAACTTCTTCGTAGAGCGAGTCTTCTTCTACCGGCCGACTCTCATCCCAGATGAAAACGAAAGCCCGGCCGCCGTGGTCCAGGTGTAGATAGCGCCGAGTTTCGTGGTGCTTGTAGGCATGGAGACGCGTCCCATCCTCAAGCTCAACCTCGTGCATCCACATGAAGTCGCCAAGGTGCTCAGGCGCCAACTCAAATAGAGGCTCCCAGATCGGGGCGCGAGTGTTGACGACTCGGCCTCGTTTTCTCCGCAGAGGATGCATCGGCCAAGCCTCCGAAGGAGGCTGTGACCGAACAAGACGCGGGTGTGCCGCTTCTGAAAATTCTCAGCGGCGGGACTGCGACGCGGCCGGCTAGGCGCGGATTTTCACCCCGCGCCTAGCCTTGTTGTCCTTCAGGTTCGGGTCCGTAACGCCCGAGCGGACGCGGGCGCGAACTCGGACCTTGCCGGCGTGCTTGGTCTTGACCACGACTCTCAGCTTTGCCTGCTTGCCCGTCGCCAGGTCGCCGAGGCGGCAGGTCAGCTTGCGCTTGCCGCCCTTGACCTTGCCCAGCTTGCAGGCCCGCTTGCCGTTGACCTTCTTGCCCGCGACCTTGCGGGTCAGCGCCGGCACGGTCCCCTTCACGACGACCCCCGTCGCCGTGCTCGGGCCGCGGTTGGCAACCGTGACGAGGAAGGCGAGCTTGCCGCCCGCCACGGGGCGCTTCGGCTTCGGCTTGATCTTCAGGCGCAGGTTGGCGCTCGCCGCCGCCGGCGGGGCCGGCACCAGCTCGAAGGCGCCGATGTCGCAGGCGGTCCCCTGCGGGCGGCTCACCCCGCGCTGATCGCTGGGCGGGCAGCCGTCGTTGGTGCCCGCGTCGATCGCCCGGCTGCCCGCCTGCAGCGCCAGCGTGTCCGTTTCGCCGCCGTTGTTCGCCGGCCCGCCCAGCAGCGGGTTCGTGTTCTGCTTGCTGCCGGCGTCGGTGAACATGCAGCTGGCGTCGCCGGAGATGTTGTGGTCGGAGGTGACCACCGCCACCGGCGCGCAGTCGCTCTCCCCCGCCGGGCCGCTGTTGCCGGCGACGATCGTGTTCTTGACCAGCAGCGTCGCCGAGCCGCCGAGCGTCGGTTCGGGGTTGTAGACGGCGAGCCCGCCGCCGACGCCGGTGGCGCCGACGCTGTTGCCGGCGATCGTCGAGTTGACGACGGTCCCTTCGCTGCCTTCGGCTCCAGCCGGATCGATCGCCAGCAGCACGCCGCCGCCCTGGACGACCAGCCCGCTCGACTCGGCGCTGTTGCCGGTCACGGTCGAGTTGACCAGCGAGAGTTTCCCGAGCGCGTAGATGCCGCCGCCGAGCCCCTCGACCGCGCCGCCGGTCACCCGGTTGTTCGCGATCGTGCTGTTGGCGATCGACAGCACCGTCCGGTTGACGCCCTCCGGCGGCGCCGAAACCCCGGCGCCGTTCTGGCTGGCGAGGTTGCCGGTCACGTTTACCCCCTGCAGAACCGCTTCTTCGGCTTCGTAGGCGAGCACGCCGCCGCCGTCGCCGGGGACCTCGCCGCCGAGCATCGGGTTGGTGTTGCCGCCGGTGACGGTGAGGCCTTCGACCACGTTCCTCTGGGCGCCGAGGTTGAGCACGCGCGAGGCGCCCTGCGCGTCGATCACCGTCTTGCGCGCGCCGGCGCCGCGGATCGTGATCGTGCCTTCGCTGCCGGTGGCGAGCTCACCGCCGGAGAGGAGGTAGTTGCCGGCCGGAACCACCACGACGTCTTCGGGATCCGGGCTGGAATTGGCAGCCAGCACCGCGTCGCGCAGCGAGCAGGCCGGTTCGCTCGTGCAGCCGCCGGGCACGCTGGTGTCGGCGGTGGTGTTGACGGTGAAGGTCGCCGCGTTGGCGGCCGGTACAACCAGGGCCAGCGCCATCAGGGCGCCGGCGAGAGCAATCGACTTGCGCATTCCCCTACCTCGTGCTCGCTTTTCAGGACGAGGCTGCGGCTACCCCTCGCTTTTCGCGAGTAAACGATCCGGCCACGGCAAACCGATTAGGACTCCCGGCCACTCCGCCCGGCCCCGAGATAGGGTCGAGCGATGCCTCGCTTCCGGGTCCGCTTCAAAGGCATGCTCACCAAGGACGAGCGCGAGCGCCTCGACGCCGCCGGCATCTCCCTCGAGTCCAGCGAACCCGGAACGATCGGCGGCATCCCCGGCGCCGGTCGTCCGACCTACTGCGTCAGCGTCGAAGCGGAATCGCCAGAGGACGGACTCGCCAAGGTCCGCGAGGCGTTGGAGCCGGACACCGGCAACTTCACGGACTGGGATAGCAGCCGTTAGCGGCCAGGAGCGCGTTACCCATCCCGCGCTTCGCGTAAGCGCTGAAGGTCGATCAGGTCTTCCGGCCTGCCAGCCAGTTCCTTCAATCTCACCAGATCGTCAAAGGCAACGATCTTGATCGGGAGGCCGGCGATCTGGTCTTCCACCGCGCCGGGCGCAAGCTCCGACCACAGGGGCGAATCACCGATCCATTGCATGACGTCGAGGCGGCCGAGTCGAGTGGAGAGCACCCAGTTACCACCGAGCTGGAGGGCCGATGGGTCGAGGGGATCGGGCAGCTCGTCTGCTTGAAACTCTCCAGATCCTTCGACCTCTGCATCTAAGCGCTTCAGAACCGCCGCTAGACGCTCGAGGTTCGCGGGCTCCGGCGCCGGCACCTCAGGAGGAACTCCACTTCCCCCTCCACCAGCTCCCGCAGAATCCTCTGGATATCGAGCTCAGGCAATGCGCCGTTGACGTCCTGCCTCAGCCACACGCGACATGAACCGGGAAAGCTCAAAGACCTGTTCCGCCCGCTGCGCAGGCGTCAGCTCAAGAAAGTCACGCCTGAGGGCCGCTCGCTCGGGCTTGCCGTCAGGGGTCCAGTTCCCGATCCTCTTGCCCTCTTTCATGTCCGAATCGTAACCCCCAGAGATAGGGTCGAGCGATGCCTCGCTTCCGGGTCCGTTTCAAAGGCATGCTCCACAAGGACGAGCGCGAGCGCCTCGACGCCGCCGGCATCTCCCTCGAGTCCAGCGAACCCGGAACGATCGGCGGCATCCCCGGCGCCGGTCGCCCGACCTACTGCGTCAGCGTCGAGGCCGAATCGCCGGAGCAGGCGCTCGCAACAGTCCGCGAGGCGATGGAGCCGGACACCGGCAACTTCACGGACTGGGATAGCGAAAGCGCCTAGCTAGGCGTCCCAGTGCCGTTTCCCATTCTCTGCAAAGCGTCGACATTTTGCGCGCCACACGTGCGTCGCCACGTCCTAGCGTCACAGCCACAGATTTCGCCTTTACCTATGTAGACGAAAGGTTGCGCTAGGCTATGGCCGTAATGATCCCGAGGGAGAGTTGGACCGACCAGCGCCTCGACGATCTCAACAAGAAGGTCGACGACGGATTTACGCGAGTGGATAAAGACATCCGCGAACTCCGTGGGGAGATGAACGCGGGGTTCGATCGCCTCGACCAGAAGATCGATCGACTGACCCTGGGCCTACTGGTTTCCGTGATCGGCATCATCGCCACCATGCTCGGCATCATCGGATCCATGCTCAGCACCAGCGCCTTTTAGGCACCTCTCCACCGAGTTTTGGCTGCCGACCGTGGCGTGCCGGGCCGGCCCTGTCGGGGCTCATGCAGCTTCGCAATTTTGGCGGCCGCAGTCGAGCCGAAATCGAGAAATTCCAGGTCTCCGCCCCGATCTTCGCGCGCTGATCGGAGCGGAGCCGATCCCCCTAGCCCGCCTTGACGATGGACGTAGTCGGGATGGTCCTCTCGAGGGCCACGATCACGGAATCACCCCCTCTCGTGGTCTCGCCTATTCGGCTACACGAAAGTGTTTAGTGGAATCGCCTTCACAAAGACGAGCCAGTTCGCCTTAAGCGGTTGCTGCGCGGCTGACTTAGTCGTCAGATCTAACGGCCAGTTTGTTCGAACGTGTGCTGGTATTGCGTCGCCGGACCGCTGCCGTAGATCGGGTTGAAGGGCGCCTGCTGGGTGCAGGCCGGCGGGGTCAGTGCTGACGTGCTGCTCTGACTGGCGAACGCGTATTGCTTGATCCGTTCGAAGAGGAGTTTCGCGTTTTCCTGGCGAGTTCGTTTGATTTTCGTCGGATCTTCGAAGTCTTTGGTCTCCGTGGTCCGTTCTTCGAATGCCGGGTTTTCGGCGGTGTTGGGGTCGAGGGTGGCGACGATCCCCGTGGCGCACTGCCCCGCGTCGAAGCTCGGCAGCGCGCCGGAGGCGAGGCCATCGGCCCACTTCGGCGGGCTGTAGGCGCTGTTGCGGTTGATCGCGAGGCGCTGTGGATAGGTGGCAACCGTTTCCGGCAGCAGGGGGCCCATGATCCGCAGGTAGTGGGGCTGCGGGGAGTCTTCCGGTTCCCCTTCGCCGCGCGGCAGTTCTCCGTTCAGCGTCGCCGCCAGGTTGGCGAAGAAGGCGCTGAGATCGACCCGGTAGAGCTTGAGGCCGACCAGGATCGGGTTGAGGTTGCGGACGAACGGGTCGATCGCCCGCAGCAGCGGCGGGAACTCGTCGCGGAAGAGCTTGCGCGTTGCCGAGAAGCCGGCCGGGGCGCGCTTGATCACCGGGCCGAGCCCTTCGAAGAAGGCTTTCGCTTCCGGCGCCAGCTTCGAGATCGCGATCAGGGTCGGCGAGAGTTCTTCCGCCGCCGGCACCAACTGCTTCATCAGCGGGTCGGCGTTGAGCGAGAAGTCTTTGAGGCGGCGCAGGGTGAGCCGCGACTCGTCGAGGAAGGTCGGGAAGGCACGGAAGAGCGCTTCGATGTCGCGGTTGCGACGCGCGGTGGTCTGGAAGACGGCGTTCGAGCTCTGGACCAGGTCGGCCAGCTCGCCTTCGCGCCCGCGCAGGGCGCGGAAGGTAGTGGCGCCGTTGCTGAACAGCTGCCCGACCGCGAGGCGCTGGCTGTCGAGGACGCGGAAGAGCTTGTCGAATTCGGCGAAGGTCGGTTCGAGGCTGCCGAGGCCGTAGGAGAGGCTTTCGCCCTGGCCGTTGATCGCCACCGCCGCTTCCTGCATCCATTGTTGGAAGGCGGTGCGGGTCTCGGCGTTGAAGGTGCGGAAGATCTCGTCGAGCTGGACCGATTCGGCGATGTTCGCCTCGGGCAGGGTGCCGCCGTCGGCCAGCTCCTTGCCCTCGCGGGAGCCCGGCGTAAGTTCGATGTAGGTCTCGCCGAGCAGGGTTTTGGTGCGCAGGATCGCCCGCGTCGACTCCGGGATAGGCGCGTACTGGGCGTCGATCGCGACCGTGGCGAGCGCCTGCCTGCCGTTCGGCGCCAGGTCGATCCTCTGCACTTTGCCGACGTTGACGCCGGAGATCCGCACGTCTGACTGTTCGGCCAGCTGGGTCGCCTCGTTGAACGGCACTTTGACCTCGTAGGTCTTGGCCCGGAACGGGGTCGGTCCGCCGAAGGTGACCCAGAGGAAGAGCAGGATCCCGAAGCAGGACAGCGCGAAGCCGGTGATGACCAGGAGTTGGGTGGTGCTGGGTGCGCGCTTGCTCATTTGCTTTCGGCCTGGACGTATTCGCAGGTGTTGCCCGGTTCTTCGGTTTTGAACGGAACCGGGATTTCTTCTTTGCGGGGCAACTGGATGACTTCGAGCAGGGTCTGCAGGTACGGTTCGTTCTTCGCCGTATTGCCGCCCGCGAACTGGTAACCCAGGTCGGCACCGGTGCAGGAGATCAGCACCAGGCCGCGCAGGATCGGGCCGCCCGCGTCCTCGAGGTTGAAGGCGGCGTTGAAGTTGTGGTTCAGCCAGGGCAGGTAGAAGAGGTAGCTCTGGCGCGAGTCGTCCGGCTTGTAGGTGAGCTCGTTGAGGAAGGAGTTGAAGCCGCCCAGCGAGTTGCCGAAGCTCTTCACCGTCTTCTTGAACGGGGTCGCCGCTTCCGCCCCGTGGGTCAGCACCGGGCGGATTTCGCGGGTGAAGGGGCGGATCTGGTCGCGGATCGGCGTCGCCGTTTCTTCGAAGAGCTTCTCGGTCGCGGTGAAAGCCGGGCCCAGCGCCTGCGCCTGCGGGATCAGCTTGATCAGCGCCGGGTAGGCCGCCTGCGAGAAGCGGTTGGAGCTGGCCAGGCCGGCGCGCGCAGCTCGCAGCGCCGAGGGGAATTCGACGAAGGCTTCCTGCACGGACGCCTGCTGGTTGGCGAAGTTGCCGAGCGCGTCCTTGGAGGAGGTGACCCAGCGCCTGACGGCGGCGTCATGGCGGGCGAGTTCGCCGGTCAGCAGGCCGAAGTTGTGGATCACGTGCGAAAGCGCGACCCGACGGGCGGCGACCGCCTTGTTGAGCTTGGCGACGTAGTGGACGAAGGGCCCGAAACGGCGGAAGGCGTTGGAGACCTGCTTGCCGCGGCCGCCGATCCCCTGGGCGCCGCCGGCGACCAGCAGCTGGATGTACTGGCGGGTGTCGGCGTCGAGGGTGGCGAGGAAGGCGTCGAGGTTGGTGTTCGGTTCGGTCTGCGCCAGGGTGAAGTGATCGCCGTCCTCGACCTGGCCCTTGGCGGTGCCGGGTTCGATCTCGACGATCATGTCGTTGAGGTTGGTTTTCGGCCGCAGCAGGAAGCTTGCGTCGGGGTGGATCAGCTCCATGTACTTCGGCTCGATGTCCATCCCGACCACCGCGTGGCCGTTTTCGAGGTTGACCGAGGCGACCTTGCCGATCTGGATGCCGGCGATGTCGACCGCCTGGCCCTGCCCGGCGGTGACCGCCTGCGCGGTCGAGAACTCGGCCGTGATGTGGTCGAATTCTTCACCGACCAGCGGCAGCCAGGCGGGCAGCGAGGCTTTCTGCTGGGTGAAGATCCCGAGCATCATCACGACGCCGGCGATCGCCAGGACGATGATCGCGATCGTGTCCTTGCGCCGGCCGCGGACCTGGCGCGAGAGCCAGGCGCGGAAGTGGGTCCAGCGGCTGACGTTCGGTTCGCGCTCGCTCATGGGTTCACCCCCGCGACGGACGGGGACGGCGCCCCAGGCTGGCCCTGCGGGCCGTTGACGTCAGGCACCGGGTTCGTGTAGCAGCGGACTTCCGGCTTCAGCGGCGGCCGTTTGCTCAGCTGCGGCTGGGTCCCGAGCGGGTCTTCGATCGTGTGCGCGTAGTTGCGCTGGTCGCTGAGGGTTGCCGGGTTGCCGAAGGGGTTCTCTTCGCCGACCAGGACCGGGCCGCCGCCGGCCTGGGCGCGGGCGTAGGGACCGTTGCCGTCGAAGTTCTGCGCCATGCCGGCGAAGTTGACGAAGTTGTAGAGGAACTCCCGGTAGTTGGGCTGGCCGGTGCTGAAGCGGTCGTTGATCACCTGGTTGGCGGTCGGCACCATCACCTTCGTCGTACAGAGGCTGAGCCGGTTCAGGTTCGGCAACGTCGTCTGCTTGCCTGCCTGGGCGGCGCCGGCGAGGCCCGGGGTCGATTCGCGCAGCAGCCGGGCGACGCCACCGCCCTCCTTGCCCGAGAGCAGCGGCCGGACCTGGGCCAGCCACGGTTTCGAGGCGTCGATCAGGCCGGGCAACTCGGCCACCGCCGGCTCCAGCTCGATCGCATAGGTGCGGAGCGGCGGCAGCGAGCGGTTGAGGCTGACCAGCGAGGCGTGGGTGACCTTGAGAGTCGGCGCCAGCAGCCGGATCGTGGTCGACAGATTGGTCGCCTGGGTGGCGAGGGCGCCGGTGAAGACGTCGAAGTTGACGATCAGCCCCTGCAGATCCTCGCGGCGACTGGCGAAAGCCCCGAAGGCGCGTCCGGCGCTGGAGACCAGCCGCGAAAGGTCCTGCGGCCGGGTGCCGAGGAAGGCGTTGGTCACCTGGGCGCTGTAGCGGCCCGCGTCGCCGCCGTAGCGGAAGACGTCGTTGAGCGCTTCGGCCCCGGTCCTGCCTTTCACCTCCGGCAGCTGGGTCGCGTCTTCCGCCGCCGTCGGTTCGTGGGTGTACGCGGTCCCCAAGCTCTCCAGCAGGCGGCCGAGGTCGGCGCGCACGGGCGACTGCAGGGCGGAGAGGACTTCGTCGATCTGGACCGCGGTCGAGGTGCGGCTGACCGGGATCGTTTCGCCGCTGTCCATCTCCGGCGCGCTGGGGCTGCCGGGGTCGAGGTCGACGAAGAAGTTTCCCTCGAGGAAGATCCGCGGCCGGATCGCGGCGAAGGCGTCGTCGTGGATCGGCCGTCCCGAGTCGTCGACGGTGAAGGTGACCTCGGTGTTGTCGCCGTCGCGCTCGGTCGCGATCACTTTGCCGACGTCGACGCCGGCGATCCGGATCGGCGAGTTGAGCGAGATGTTGGCCGAGTTGGAGAAGGTCGCGTGCAGTTCGTACCCGTAGCCGGTGAACGGCACGTGTTTGGTGAAGGCCAGGTAGGGGCCGATCGTGAAGATGAGGATGAAGATGATCGCGATCGTCACGTTGCTCGGCCGCCACTTGATGCGGCCGGTCCCGGCCTCCGCCGCGCGCCTGTCTCGCTCCGGTAGCCGGCTCATTCTTCTTCCCGCCCGGTGGTATCGGTGCCCCAGAGCTCGGCAGCGTTGCCGATCACGGTCTTGCCCTTGGCGTACTTCTCGTTGCCCGCTTCGCAGATACCTTCCTGACCCGGGGCCGCCGTCTTCGGATAGGGGTTGTAGTGGAGGAAGCTTTTCAGCCGTTTCGGATCCGCCGGATCGCCATTTGCCGGAGCGCTGGCGAAGCCGCTCTCGCTGTTAGGCCCTTCCGGCGGCGCGAAGGAGATGAACTGGAGCCAGTTGCCCTGGCCGTTGCCCTGGCTGTTGGCGTTGGCGAGGAATTTGAAGGTCAGCGACCAGTAGTTGCAGACGGTCTGGCTGGGGGTGATGTAGGCCAGCGAGGGCTTCAGCACGCGGTTGGTGTCGATCAGCAGGTCGAGCCCGTTGAAGACGCCGGGGGCTTCCTGGAAGTCGACCAGCGCTTCAGCCGTCGGCTGCAGCTGGTTGTTGAGCACCGGCGAGGCGTTGAGAACCGGGATCCCGGCGTGGAGCGATTCGGCGATAACCGGTGAGGTTTCCGCCAGCGCTTTCACGCCCGGGCGCAGGGCGGTGAAGAAGCGGGCCGAGTCGCGCAGGAAGGGCCGCACCGCCGGCAGGTCGGCGTTGACCTCGTCCAGGGTCGGCGGGCTCTTTTCGATCGTTTCCTGGATGTAGGGCCGGGAGACGCGGGCGAAGGCGAGGAAGGTGGAGTCGAGAGCGACGAAGAGGTTGGCCTGCGTCTCGGCGACGGGGGCGAGGGTGGCGTTGAGGGCCGCGAGCGCTTCCCAGAAGCCGCCGAAGTCGGTGCTCGGTTCGACCAGCTTGCGCAGGGTCGGCTGGCCGCTTTCGACCGCGCGGCGGATCGCGCCGAGCGCTTCGTTGATCTGCGGGCCGCGGCCGGCGAGAGCGTTGCCGAACCCGGCCTGGGTCTGGCGGATCGCGTCGCGGGTCGGTTTGTCGAACATGTTGAAGAACTCGTCGATGTCGACCGGTTCCGGCGTCGCCGAGGAGACCGGAATCGTTTCCCCGGCCTTGAAGCCCTTCGAGGAGTCGCCGGGGGTGATCTGCAGGAACTTGAGGCCGAGGGCCGATTTCGGCCGGATCGTGATCGTCGAATCGACCGGCAGCGGTTCGACGTTCTTGTCGAGCTTCAGCGTCAGTTCGGCCGCCACCTCGCCGTCGCCGGTCTGAACCGGGACGACCCCGCGCACGGTGCCGACGCGGACGCCGCCGATCCGCACCTCGTTGCCCTTGACCAGCGCGTCGGCGTTGGGCACGCGCGCCTTGAGGTTGTAGGTGGAGACGAAGGGCAGGCCGTTGTTGGCGTTGTAGGCGAGGAAGACCGCGACGATGACGACGAGCACGGTCACCGCCCCGACGAGGACCGGGCTACTGGCGACGCCACTGATTCCGCTGCGGTTCCTCATTGGCCCAGGAGGTAGTCGAGAAGGGGTTCGGTCCCTTCGGTGTTCGAGGACTGGGCAACTCCGGCTTTGCCGCCCGATGCGGAGGCGGACCCGGCGCTGTCGCTCTGGCCGACGCCGATCGCGGGACCGGATTCGAACAGGGTGCCGCCGCTCAGTTCCGCGGAGCGCTCCTGGATGAGGCGGTAGAGAGCCGCAGCGCTGGTGCTGGCACCCGCTTCTCCGGCGTTTTGCCCGTTGAACCGTGCGACGCAGCCCGATTCACCCGCCGCCAACGGGATGTATTCGAGGCACGTCGACAGCGTCACGCGCGTGCGCCCGAAGTGCCCGTATTTGTCGAACCCGTTGAGCGAAGCGGTCGAGCCGTAGATCAGTTCGGTCAGCCCGTCCCAGCCGCCGGTCTTCTTCAGGTCGACGAACAGCTTCGCCAGGTTGCCGGTCGGGCTCACGCCGGTCTTCGCCAGTTCGCCCGCCTTGCGGACCACCGGGTCGGCTTCGGCGAAGATCGGCCCGGAAGCTTCGCCGGCCTCGCCGAGGCTCTTCAGCGAGACGGTCAGCGCTTCGGAGAACGGGGTCAGCGTCTTGGTCGCATCGGTCAGCGAGGGCGCCGCGGTGCCGAAGTCTTCGAACAGCGGCGTGCCCGCGTCGGAGAAGGTCTTCAGGTCCTTCATCGTTTCCCGGAACTCGCCCAGGAAGGTCGGGAATTTGCGCAGCGACTCTTCCAGTTCCGCGCCCTTTTCGGCACTCGCTTCGGCGGCCGCCCCGGAGTTGGTGATGAAACCGGCGAAGTGGCGACGCTCCCGCGCGAGCGGGCCGAGGATCGCGTCGGAGTCGGCCGCCAGCTGCGCCAGCTGCTTGCGCTGGGCGGAGAGGATCCCGAACAGCCGGTCGGCGTCGCGCAGCACCGGGTTGGCGCGCTTGACGATCTCCTCGATGTCTTCCCCGCGCCCGGCCAGGCCGGCGCCGAGTTCGTTGAAGATCAGCCGGAAGCGCTGCGCGTAGGGCAGCGACTGGATGTCGTTGATCAGATCGGGGTCGACGCTGGTGCCGTTGCTGCCGAGCGGCAACAGGTACTGACCGGCGCCGGGCTCGCCGTCGGGGATCTGCTTCAGCGGCGGCGCCGGCTCGGACCCCGGCGCCCGCGGCAGGGTGGTGCGGCAGTCGACGAACTTCTCGCCGATCAGCGACTGGGGGCGGATCTGGCAGGTCGCGTCCTGGCGGAAGTCCTGGAACCCCGGGTCGGTGATGTCGAAGACGATGATCGCCTTGCCCGGCTTTTCGACCGCCTTGCCGTTCTCGTAGGCGACGGTCTCCCCCGGCATCGAGACGTCGACCGACTCGATCTTGCCGACGGTGGCGCCGGCGACCCGGACTTCCTCGCCGTTGACCATGAAGCCGCCGTTGTCGAAGACCGCCCGGACTTTGTAGCCGTCGCTCGAGTCGTCGCCGCCGGAGGCGATCAGGACGATCGCGACGATCGCCACCACCACCGCGCCGATGAGCAGGAGTCGTCTGGTCATGGGCCGGGCGGTACGTCGGAGGGGTCGCATTGCGAAGAGTCGACGCCGCTGCCACCGCCGACCCACGGGTTGGAGCCGTCGGCGGCCGGCTGGGTGGCGCCGCCGGGGCAGCGTTTGTGGACTTCAGTGGTCCCGAACTGTTCGTACTGCTGGGCTTTGCTGATCGGTTCCAGCTCGGAGGTGGTGGCGTTGTAGTCGAAGAGGTTCTGCGCCGTGGTCGCCGCCCGCACGTAGTGGCCGTTGCCGTCGTAGTAGCCAGCCACCTGGCCCAGCTTGGCGAGGCCGTTGAAGAGGTCGGGGGTGTAGGCGCGGATGAAGTTGAGCTGCGGCTGGAAGTCGGAGATCGCCTGTTCGGAATGCGGGAAGGCGCTGGAGGCGAGGTCCTCGACCTTCGGCATCGTCGCCAGCAGGTCGGCCGCGTCGTTGCCCTTGCCCGGCCGGTGCACCACCAGTTTCAGGTTGCGCGTGAACGGCACCAGCTTCTGGAAGATCGGCCGCAGTTCGCGCAGGAACGGCGCCAGGTCCTTGGTCGCCGGCTTCGCCGTGTCGATCAGCGGTTCGATGTCGTCCAGCGCCGCCCGCAGGTTGACGAAGGTCGTGTTCGACTGGCGCATCACCGGCGGCAGCCGCCGCAGGGTCGCGTCGAAGGCGGCGGTCTGGTCGGCGATCGCGGTGAAGGCGGTGTCGGCGTTGGAGATCGCGCTCGAGAGCTGTTCGCCCCGGCCGGCGACCGCGGTGGTCAGCTGGGCCGAGCTGACGATGAAGCGGGAGAGCAGCCGCTGGTCGGCGTTCAGTTCGCTGACGAAGGCGTCGGTCCGGTTCAGCGCCGGGCCGAAGTACTTGTACGAGTCGTTGGCGTTCTTGCCCTGGCCCGAGTAGATCGCGGCGTTGCCGCGGATGAAGTCGCTCAGCCCCTTGCGCACGCGCGGCGGGAAGGTGTTGAAGAACTGGTCGATGTCGACCGGCGTCGTGGTCGAGGCGAGACCCAGTTCGGCGCCGTCGTCCAGCGCCGGGTTGCTGTTCGGGCCGGGGCTGATCGAGACGTAGTGGTTGGCGACGCCGGAGAGCGAGGTGGCGCGGATCGCCGCCGTCGTTCCCTCGTGCAGCTCCTGGTCGACGGAGACGTGGACCTCGGCGAGGTTGTCGTCGGTGAGGCCGATGCTTTCGACCGTGCCCGCCGGCGAGCCGCCGATCAGCACCTGGTTGTCGGGCACCAGCTGGCCCGCGTTCTGGAAGACCAGCGTGTACTTGTGGCCGTCGTTGCCGCCGAAGAAGATCACGGCCAGCACGATCACCGCCACGGCCAAAGCCGCGATCGTCGCTATCCGCGCTGGGGTGGTCCCCCGACCCCCCGCCGGACCACGCTCCTCGCCTGATGATTTGGCAGCCACGAATCGTCGCTTGCTTTCGGGTTCTCCGGCCCCTCCGACCCGGTAGAACAGCCGCAAGATCGTATCCGAGGGGGTCCCCGCCAAGCCCCGAGCGAGCAGGGACTTAACTGGAAGTCAACGCTCGTGAAAACGGCCGCTAAACGCTCAATTTCGGGATAACGCGCGCAAGCGGCTTCGGCAGCCACCAGACGCGGTCGCCGAGGAGGAGCATCAGGGCCGGGAGGAGGACGATGCGGACCACGGTCGCGTCGAGGATGACGGCGACGGTGAGGCCGATGCCGAGCTGGCTGACGGTGGCAACCGAGGCGCCGGCGAAGGCGATGAAGACGGCCATCATGATCGCCGCCGCGCCGGTGATGACACCGGCGGTGCGACCGAGGCCGAAGTCGACCGCGGCGGCGTTGTCGCCGTGGGCGTCGTAGTGCTCGCGCATGCGGCTGAGGAGGAAGACGGCATAGTCGATCGAGAGCCCGAAGACGAGGCCGAAGATGATCGTCGCGCCGACCGCGTCGACGTAGTCGTGGCCTCCCAGCGGCCAGCCGTCCGGCACGTGGAAGAGCAGGGTGAGGACGCCGAAGGCGACCGCGACGGTGGCCAGGTTGAGCGCCACCGCGATCGCCGCCAGCAGCAGCGCCCGCAGGACGACCACCAGGACGAGGAAGGTGGCGATCGTGATCGCGATCACCACCCAGGGAATGCGGTCGCGGGTGACCCTGCTGTAGTCGTTGAGCTGCGCGGCGCCGCCGGCGACGCCCGTGGTCAGCCCCGACTCGGCGGCGAGCGCGGCGGCGGCGTCGTTGAGCTGCTCGTTGAGGCGGATCGAGCCGGGCGAGTTGAAGCTGTAATCGGAGATGACCAGCATCGTCGCCGCCTGGCCGCCGCGTTCGAGGTCGATCGTTTCGCTGATCGCCTGGCGGGTCTCCGACGGCGTGCCGTCGAGCGCGGAGAGCACGAAGTAGCCGGAGTTGAACAGCCCGGGGCTTCCTTCGGCGACGCGCCCGGCCTGCTTGCGGATCCGCTGCCGCCCCTCCAGCACCTGCACGCTCGCTTCTTCCAGCCCACTTTCCAGCGGCGCGCTTTCGTCGACGCCGCTCGCCAGGCCCGCCTGCAGCGCCTCGGCCCCGTCGCCGAGGTCGTCGAGGCCGCTCACCAACCGCAGGGCACCGCCGCCGAGCTGCGAGATCCCGTCGCCCAGCCGCTTCGCTTCGCGCGCCAGCCGGGCCGAGCCGGAGGCGAGCCGGCTGCTGCCCGCGTGCAGGTCGCGCATCCCGTCTTCCAGTTTTTCGGTCCCTTTCAGCAGCGACTTCATGTAGTTCTTGAGCGAGATCAGCCAGAACGTCGTCCTCTTCGCCTTTTCGTGGTCTTCCAGCAGGCGTTCGTTAAGCGCCCCCAGTTCGGACGGGAGCCCGGTGTAGGGCTCGACCTCCGGAGTCTCCGGAACGGGGTCGTACGGCGCGCCGCTGACCGGGTCCTTGCCGCTGACCGCCGCAGTCGCCTCGCGCACCGCCTCCAGCGCCGCCGCGTAATTGGGGTCGGTTTTGCCGACCGTCATCGCTTCCAGCTGCGCCAGCGCCTGCTTCAGTTCGGCTTCGGCTTTCAGCGCCGGGGCGATCAGTTCCGGCAGTTTGCCGTTGGCGTCTTCGTTGAGCGCTTTCTGGACTTCCCGCGAGAGCTTCAGCGGGTTCTGCTTGAGGTTGGGCAGGATCGTGTCGCGGACGGTGATCTTGATCCGGAAGACGCCGACCAGCGCCAGCGAGATGCCGTTGTCCAGCCGGCGCGTCCCCTTCGCGAACCGTTCCAGCGCGTCGATCGCTTCCTGGCTGCCGCTCGTCGCCCGCCCCAGGCCGCCGGCGATCAGCTGCGCTCCCTCGGCGGCGCGGTCGGAGCCGAGCGCCAGCAGGCCGGCGCCGTCGCTGGCTTCGGCGATCCCTTCCCGCAACTGCCCCACTCCCCCGGCGGCGACCTCGAGTTCCCGCCCGAGCCGGGCCAGCTGCTTGACCTGCGTGACGTTCCCTTCCGAGGAGAGAACCTGATTGCCGAGGTTCTGCAGCGGTCGGATCCGCTTCACCGCCGGCGCCGGCCCGATCACCGCCTGCACCCCGGGCGTTTCCGCCAGTTCGCGCTGGAAGTTTTCCAGCGCCCCGAAGCTCTTCGCGTCGGTGATCGGCCCGTCCTCGGAAACCGCAACCACCTGGAACGGCGCGTCGAAGCCCTGGCCGATTTCGCTGTCGACGAATTCGGCGTCCTGCCGCGCGGGCGCGTCTTCGGGCAGCTGGTCGGGGCTGGGCGGGCCGGTCTTCAGCCCGATCGCCGGGGCCGCCAGCACCAGCAGCACCCCGGCGATGATCGCCGTGGCGAGCGCGGGCTTCTTCAGCGCCGTCCCGACCATCGCCATCAGCCTCGAGCGGCCCCCGGCCGGGGCAGGCTGTCCGAGGCGCCAGCGATCGACGTTGGGGCCGAGCAGGGTGAGGGTCGCCGGGCCGGCGACGATCGCGACCACCACGCTGAGAACCACCACCATGCAGACCGTCCCGGCCAGTGAGGCCAGTAGCGAGCCCGGGAGCACGAACATCGAGACGAGCATCGAGAGCAGCAGCGTGCTGCCGGCGAAGCTGACGGTGCGCCCGGCGTGCCTGCGGGTCAGCCTCGCCGCCTCCGCCGGCTCAGCCCCCTCGGCCAGCTCCTCGCGGAAGCGGGAGACCATCAGCAGCGAGTAGTCGACCCCCAGCGCCAGTCCCATCATCGTGCAGACGTTCAGGGCGAAAGCGTCGATCTCGAACCAGCCGGTGAAGAAGTAGAGGATCCCGCGCGAGGCGAGGACGGTGATCGCACCGAAGGCGAGGGGGATCGCCGCCGCGATCGGCGAGCGGAAGACGAGCAGGAGGATGATCAGCAGGAACGGCAGTGCGATCAGCTCGCCTCGGTGGGTCGCCTTGATGTTTTCCTCCTGCAGCGCCCGGGAGAGACTGGCGTAGCCGGTCTGGGTCGCTTCCACAGGAGCGTGGATCTCCTCTTCCAGGACGCGGTTCAGATGCGGCACGGTGTCGTTGACCGCGGTGCGGACGCTGACGTGGAAGTCGGCGATGACCAGCGCCTTGTTCGGGTTCGGTCGCAGCCGCTGCACCGAGCCGGTGTCCCAGGGCGAGAGCGTCGTCACCCGCGGGTCCTCGCGCAGCGCGGCGACCAGTTGCGGGCCCTGCCGGTCGAGCTCCTTGGCGGGGCCGCGAAGGAGGATCGCGAACGGAGCCGAGTCGCCGAAGTGCTCCTGCAGGATTTCGTTGCTGCGCAGCGATTCGGTGCCGGGAACGTCGAGCGTGACCGGATCGACCCGCTTGTCGGTGCCGGTCCCGATCACCGCCAGGGTGGCCAGCAGAACCACCGCGACGGCCAGCACGGCGCGCGGATGTCGGAGCAGGAAGGGCTGCTCGCGGCCCGCCCCCTTCCGCGAGGATCCTCTCCGTACCCTGCCGATCCTCCTTCCCACGGCTGGTAGTTTGCCTGTAAGAGGCTCACGGGAGGGAGAAATGGTGCGGAAGACTCTGTTAAGAGCGAATGTGCTCGGACTGGTGCTTGTACTGGTGATCGCCGGCTCGGCGGTGGCGATCAAGCTGCGCGCGGCGAACCTGGTGATCACCACGGACGGCGGGTTCACGCCGACGACGCTGCCGAAGAAGGGCTACGCGCCGATCCAGCTGCACGGCTACGGCAAGATCGAGACCGAAGACGGCTCGCTGCCGCCGGTGCTCGACACGCTGACGATCTGGTTCGACAAGCACGGTGAAGTCGAGACCGAAGGACTGCCGAAGTGCACGCCCGGGAAACTGGCGGCGACGACCACGGCGCAGGCGCGCAAGCTCTGCCCCGGCGCGATCGTCGGCAAGGGGTTCGGCAAGGCCGTCGTCGCCTTCCCCGAACAGCCGCCGATCCCGGCCGGCTCGCCGATCACGCTCTTCAACGCGGCGCCGAAACATGGAAACCCCGTCGTCCTCGCCCACGCCCACCTGACCGTGCCGGGGCCGACCACCTTCGTCGTCCCGATCGAGATCCAGCGGGTCAACGCCGGCCGCTACGGCTTCAAGACCGTGGCGAAGATCCCGAAAATCGCCGGCGGCGCCGGGATCCCGCTCTACGGTCAGCTGACCGTCGGGCGCAAATGGACGTTCAAGGGCAAGAAGCTGAGCTTCGCCAACGCCGGCTGCCCCGACGGCCGCCTGCAGGCAAAAATCCAGACCAAGTTCAAAGACGGCACCTTTCTCCAGGGCTCCGTGTTCAAAGCCTGTACGGGGCGCTGATTGAGAAGACGATTCGGAATAGCAGCGGTACTCGCCGTCGGGCTGACCTTGGCCTTGGGCGCGACGGCGTCGGGGATCGAGGCCTGCATCGGCCCGCTCTGCGTCAGCTCTACGGTTGACGTGCAGCCGCGGGAGCTGCCGGCCAAGGGCAACGCCCCGATCACCCTCAGCAGCACCACCCGGATCAGGGTCAAGGACGGCTCGACCCCGCCGACCCTCGACGCGATCGACTTCCTGATCGACAAGCACGGCACCGTCAACAGCAAGGCCTTCCCGGTCTGCCCGCGCGCGAAGCTGGAAGGGGCGACCCCCTCGCAGGCGCGCAAGCGCTGCGCCGGCGCCCTGGTCGGCAAGGGGACCGGCAAGGCCCTGGTGACGATGCCGGGCCGGGCGCCGTTCCAGATCACCTCGCCCGTCTCCTTCTTCAACGCGAGTCCCACCGGCGGCAAGCCGACCCTGATCGCCCACGCCTACGAGACCGTGCCGGCGCCGCAGGCGCTGCTGGTGCCGATCGTGATCGAGCGGGTCTCGAAGGGCCGCTACGGATTCCACGTCCGGGTCGAGATGCCCGAAGTCGCCGGCGGCTTCGGCGCGCCGACCCTGGCGGAAGCGAGCGTCGGGGCCACCCGCAAGCGGGGCGGCAAGAAAGTCGGCTATGTCAGCGCCCACTGCTCCGGTGGGCGGCTGCAGGTGGAGGGAACGCTGACCTTCACCAACGGCGACCGCTTCCCCACGACCCTCACCTCGCCATGCCACACCCCCGGCTGAGACGGGCGGCGCTGCTCTCCTTCCTCGCCGCGACGGCGCTGGCCGGAACCGCGACCGGCGCCTTGGTCGAAGTCGACAACGTCGTCCTCCGCGCCGACGGTGGCTTCAAGCCGCAGACCCTCCCCCGCCGGCAGTTCGCGCCGATCGACTTCCACGGCCGTCTCGACATCTCCGCCAAAGGCGGCGGCAAGCCCTCGCCGCTGCGCCAGGCGCTGATCGACTTCGACCACGACGGCCGCCTCAGCGTCGCCGGGTTGCCGACCTGCGTGCCGGAATCGATCGCCGCCGCGAGCAGCGAGGAAGCGCGGGCGGTCTGCCGCAGCGCGCTCGTCGGCACGGGCACGGTCGAAGCCGAAATCTCGCTGCCCGATGGCGGGACGGTGCCGGTCAGCTCGCCGCTTTCGCTCTTCAACGGGCCGCGGGTGGGCGGTCTGCCGAGCGCGGTTCTGCACGCCCGGCTCGACGCCCTGGGGACGACCGAAACCTTCGCGATCGTCGTGCCGATCGAAAAGCGCCGGGGCGACTTCCGCTACCGGGCTCGGCTCGACGTCCCCACGATCGCCGGCGGCGCCGGCTCCATCACCCACGTCGACGTCGAGATCGGCAGGCGCTACCGCGCCGGCGGGCAGCGGCGCAGTTACGCCTCCGCCCGCTGCAGCGACAACATCCTCCAGACCCACGGCCGCTTCAGCTTCGAAGACGGCACGATCATCGACGGTCTGGTCGAAAAATTCTGCCGCTCCAAGTAGCCGCGGCGCGTCCGCACCCGAGCAGCCGACCTTCCTATACTTGCCCGTCCCCGGGCCGTTAGCTCAGTTGGTAGAGCAGGAGACTCTTAATCTCAAGGTCGTAGGTTCGAGCCCTACACGGCCCATCCGGGGAGCCGACCGAGGCCCCTATTCGCCCAGTCCGCCGAACCCGCCCAGCGGATTTTCCCCGCTCGGGATGGTCCCGGTCCCGCCCGCGCCGCCGCCTTTTTCGGCCGCTTCTTCGGCTTTTTCGGCTTTGACTTTTTCGCTGCGGTAGCGGTCGGAGTTTTTCTTGAATTCGTCGAGCTGTTTGTCGATCGCTTCCCGTTCGCTCTTGTTGTTGGCGAGCTTCTTCGCCTCGGCCCGCGCTTCTTCGGCCAGCTCGGGGTCGGTGAAGTACGCGTAGAAGGCGAGAGTGGTCCAGGCGTTCAGCGAGGGACGCTGGGCGGTGACGATCTGCTGCGCTTCGGTGGCGGATTCGATCCGCGAGTCGGCCTGCTCGTAGGTGGTCGAGAGTTCCGCCAGCTGCACGAGCATCGGTCCCACCAGCAGCGCCAGGCCGGGGTCCGGTTTATCGGTCGCTTTCAGGTATTCCGACCAGGACTGGTAGGCCTTCTGGTAATCCTGGGCGGCGTCGGCGGGAACCTGGGTGCGGCCGCTCGGTTCGACGGTCACCTGGGCGTTGCCGGCGTTGATCTGGGTGCGGGTCAGGGACTTCAACAGGTCCGGTTCGCCGGGATCTTTCACCAGTTTGGCTTCGATTCGCTCGGCCTGTTCTTCGTAGGCCTTGGCCGCTTCGCCGGTGCCGCTGCTGCTGCTGAAGAGTTCGGCGATGTTGAAGCCGCCGACGACAAGGAAGAGGCTGAGCCCCATCAGCACGGCAAGGACCGCGTAGACGACCTTGACGACTTTGCCGCGGCGGCCGCCGCGCAGGTCGAAAAGCATCCGGTGCTCGTTTTTGCCTGCCATCTTGGTCTCTCCCTTACTCCTGGGGGGATGGGCGAGCAAGTGCCGCGCCCTCTTTCGGCCGTCCCAGGACCCGAGCGAGCAAGATACTCAACTCGTACAGAACAAGCAGCGGAACCATCTCGATCAGCATCGTCACCGGGTCGACTCCAGGCAGCGCCGCGGCCAGGATCGCGATCACCAGGTAGGCGTAGCGGCGGTTTTCGCTCAGCTGCTCGACCCGCACGATTCCAAGCCTGGTGACGGCGATGATCGCCAACGGCAGCTGGAAGATCAGCCCGCAGGCGATCTCGGTCATCGAGAAGAAGCTGTAGTAGTCGCGGGCGCGCAGCTGGATGTTGAACTGGCCGTCGTTGAAGTCGAGCAGGAAGCGCAGCGCCGCCGGCATCACGACGAAGTAGGCGAAGGCGATCCCGGCCAGGAAGAGGATCGGGAAGAGCAGCAGGATCGGCAGGATCACCCGCCGCTCGGCCTGGCTGAAGGCGGGCAGGACGTAGGCGTAGAGCTGCCAGAGGACGATCGGCAGGGAGAGGACCACGGCCCCGTAGGCGGAGACGGTGAGGGTGGTGGTGAAGGGCTCGGTGACGCCGAAGGTGATCAGTTCGTCGCGGTCGTCGGGCAGCGGTCCCTGGGCGATCTCGAGCAGCAGGTGGTTCTGCCAGAAGCAGAGCGCCAGGGCGACGCCGAAGACGACGATGCAGACGATCAGCCTGGCGCGCAGCTCGTCGAGGTGCTCGACCAGGGTGAGGCGATCCTCGTGGGATACCGCCTTGACGCGGCGGGCCATCTTCGCCCTCAGCTGGATTTGTTGCGGACGATCTCCGCGTCGGCCGGGTCGCCGTGGACCTTCGCCGACTCGGTCTCAGGAAGGGCGTGCCGCTCGGGCTCGTCGTCGTCGTGGTCGTGGTCGCCGCCGATCGAGCCTTTGAACTCGCGGATGCCGCGGCCGAGGCTGCGGCCCAGCTCGGGCAGCCGTTTCGGGCCGAAGACCAGCAGGGCGATGATGAGGACGATCGCGATCTCGGGGAGTCCGATGTTTCCTGGCATCTCGGCAATGGTAACGGGGCCGATGCCCGGTCGGATCACCATGGGGGCGATCCGAATCCCCGCCTGTGGGGTTTCTATGGGAGCGATGGGGCGAAATACGGATCACCGCAGGCGGCATGGGGGCGATATTGCCGCTATGGCAGAGCAAGCTTCCGGCAAGACCACCGCCCCCTCGCTCCACATCTGCCCCTGCTGCGGATCGGGGTTGGTCCAGCCGACCTGCTGGAAGCAGGAGGCCGACCGCACCCGCTGGCGCATCTGGCGGCGCTGCCCGGAGTGCGAGTGGGCCGCCGACAGCGTCCACGGCGAGGTCGAGATCGACGCCTTCGACGAGCAGCTCGACAACGGCGCCCACGAGCTCGCCGGCGAGCTGCGGGCGCTCGAACACGCCAACATGTGCGCCATGGCCGAGGCGTTCCTCATCGCCCTTCGCAACGACCTGATCGGCGCCGACGACTTCGCTTGAGCCCGGCCGGGTATAGGGCTCGGGTGAGCCCACCTCGCGATCTCGAGAACACGGTGGCGCTGGTGACCGGCGCCTCCAGCGGCATCGGCCAGGCGGCAGCGCGCACGCTCGCCGCCCGCGGCGCCGCGGTGGCGCTGGCGGCGCGGCGGGTCGACAGGCTGCAGGAGCTGGCGGGCGAGATCGCCGACGGGGGCGGCACGGCGGTCCCGATCGAGGCCGACGTCAGCGACCGCGAGCAGGCCGCCGCGGCGGTCGAGCACACCGCCGCGGAGCTGGGCCGGCTCGACGTGCTGGTCAACAACGCCGGCGTGATGCTGCTCGGCCCGATCGCCGAGGCGCCGCTGGAGGAGTGGGAGCAGATGATCCACGTCAACCTGCTCGGCCTTCTGTACACCGCCCGGGCGGCGCTGCCGCACCTGCTCGAGGCGGCGGAGAGGGACCCGCGGCGGGTCGCCGACCTGGTCAACATCTCCTCTGTCGCCGGCCGCCTGGCGCGCAAGGGCAGCGGCGTCTACAACGCGACCAAGCACGGCGTCGGCGCTTTCAGCGAGGCCCTGCGCCAAGAGGTGACGCGCCGCCACGTCCGCGTCTCGCTGGTCGAGCCGGGCGCGGTGGCGACCGAGCTGCAGAGCCACAACCGGCCCGGCGTCAAAGAGGAAATCGAGAAACGCTTCGAGGACATGGACATCCTCCAGGCCGAGGACATCGCCGACGCGATCGCCTACGTGGTGACGCGGCCCCGGCACGTAGCCGTCAACGAGATCCTCGTGCGGCCGACCGAGCAGGTCGGCTAGCTGTAGCGCTGGACGACGCCGTCGGCGACCATGGCGAGGAGCCAGCGCTGTTCGGGCTCGAACTCGGCGCGATCGAGGGACCGCTTGGCGGCGGCGACCATCTCCAGCGCGCGAGCGCGGACCCGCCCCAGGGCGCCGGTGGCGGCGATGCGGTCGCAGAGCGCCTCGGCCGACGCGGCGTCGAGGGCGTGCAGGTCGACCTCGCGGATGCCGGGATCGCTCGCCGCCGCCTCGATCAGCGGCAGGGTGACGGTGCCGTCGAGCAGGTCGGTGCCGCGCGCCTTGCCGGTCCGCTCCGGCGGGCCGCTGACGTCGAGGACGTCGTCGAGCAGCTGGAAGGCGAGGCCGATCTCGGCGCCGAACTCGCGCAGCGCCTCGTCGTCGCGGCCGAGCAGGCAGGCGCATTCGAAGAGCCTCCCGGTCTTCAGCCGGCAGCGGGCGAGGTAGCGCTCCTCGTCGATGCCGAGGTCGAAGGCGTCCCGCCGTTGCGCCAGCTCGCCGCGGGCTAGCGCTACCGAGGCATCGGCGAGGAGCGCTACCGAGCGCGCGTCGCCGGCGTCGGCGAGCAACGCGAAGGCGCGCGAGAAGAGCAGGTCGCCGGTCGCGGTCGCGCGCTCCCGGCCGGAGGTGGCGGCGACGGTCGGCAGCCCGCGCCGCAGCGGCGCGTCGTCGAGCACGTCGTCGTGGACGAGGGTCGCCATGTGGATCAGCTCGATCGCTGCCGCGGCCCGGACCGTTCCCTCGCCGCCCGCGGGTCCGGCGCAGAGCAGGACCAGCATCGGCCGCAGCCGCTTGCCTCCCGCGGCGAGCGTCGCGCCGGCGTCCTCGCCGAGCTTCTCGCCGTGGCCGGCGACCGCCTGGCGCAGCAGCTCCTCCACCTCGCCGAGCCGCGCCGGCAGCCAGCGGCTGGAGGCGTCGAGGACCGCCGTCACCGGCGGTGGCACGGAGGAGGGCCTGGTCACGGCGAGGGGCGCGTCACCCGCGGACGCCGCTGTGGATCGCGATGATCCCGCCGGCGAGCACCGTGTAGCGGATCCGCTCGAAGCCGGCCGCGTCCATCTTCTCCGCCAGGCCGCGCGGGCTGGGGAAGCTGCGCACCGACTCCGGCAGGTACGAGTAGGCCTCGGGGTTGCTGGAGAAAGCGCCGAGCAGCGGCACGATGCGATCGAACCAGAGCGAGAAGAAGAGCGAGAGGGGCGGTCGCGTCGGCGTCGTGATCTCCAGGATCACCGCCCGCCCGCCGGGCTTCAGGACCCGCGCCAGCTCGCGCAGGCCGCGGTCGAGGTCGGCGAGGTTGCGGACGCCGAAGCCGACGGTGACCGCGTCGAAGCGCTCGCCGTCGTAGGGCAGCTCCAGCGCGTCGGCCCACTCGAAGCGGGCCCCCTCGGCCCCCCGCTGCGCCGCCTTCTCCCGCGCCAGGTCCAGCATCGGCTCGGAGAAATCGCAGCCGACGACGCGGCCGCCCGGGGTCACCCGCTCGGCCAGCTCGAGGGCGAGGTCGCCGGTGCCGCAGCAGACATCGAGCGCGGAGTCGCCGGGACGCAATTCGGTCCGCTCGGCCGCCCGCTCGCGCCAGCGGTGGTGGAGGCCGGCGGTCATCAACGAGTTGAGCGCGTCGTAGCGGCCGGCGACGCGGTCGAACATGCGGTTGACCTGGCCGGCGAAGTCCGGCGATTGGCGGTTGTCGTTGATCGTGTCCATGGGAATTCAGGGCGCCCGCCCCGTCCCGGCCGGCCGATCTAGTCCAGCGAGGACAGGAAGTCCGCCAGCTGTTCGATTTTTTTCGGCGGCAGGTCGCGGAAGGAGGGCATGATGCCCGGCCCGATTTCGACCGAGCGAATGATCGCAGCCCGGGGGATCCGCGAAGCGATGTGGGTCAGTTCCGGGCCCGGCCCGTTGTTGCCGTTCTCGCCCAACTTGTGGCAGGCCAGGCAGCCGGCGCCGGCGACGACCTCTTTGCCGGCTTCGTATTTCTTCGAGACCTGCATCTCGACCTCGGTCGGCGAGCCGCCGATCGCGCCGAGGTAGGTGAGGTACCCCATCGCGATGATCGTCAGGATGCCGGCCGTGGTCGCGATCGGGCGGCGCTCCGGGCGGCGCTCCGGGCCGCGGTCGTAGAACGGCAGCAGGAGCAACAGGACCATGCAGATGGTCGGGATGCCGATCGTCGCGACCGGGACCAGCTCCGGCGGCTTGATCACGCGCAGGAGCTCGAAGAGGAAGAAGAAGTACCACTCGGGGCGGGGCACGTAGGTGGTCGAGGTCGGGTCCGCCTTCGGGCCCTGCTCGGCGCCGAGGATGATCGACATCGCGATGATCACGGCGACGACGATCAGCGCCATCACCGAGTCCTTCATCACCGCGTAAGGGAAGAAGGGCTTGCCCTTCTTCTTCAGCAGCTCGTACTCCTCGAGGTACTTCTGCTTGTCCTGCGGCTTCACGCGCTCGTCCCTCCCTCGCCGTCGACCGGGGCGCCGTGCGCGCGGTCGCCGTTGACGCGTCCGTTGCCGTTGGCGCCGGCCTCGAGCTGCGAGACGGGGGCGGCGACCTTCGGCCGTTCGGCTTTGACCCACGGCGGCGCCGTCGTCCCCAGCTTGACCACCAGGTACATGTGGGCGCCGATCAAGGCGATGATCGCGCCCGGGACCAGCAGCATGTGGATCGCGTAGAAGCGGGAAAGGGTCGTCGCGCCGAGCTCAGGTCCGGCGCGGAGGAAGTCGCTCAGGTAGGGGCCGACGACGGGACCGGTTCCGTTGATGTTGATGCCGACGATCGAGGCCCAGAAGGAGCGCTGGTCGAAGGGCAGCAGGTAGCCGGTGAAGGCCATCGTCATCGTCAGGATCAGCAGCACGACGCCGATCACCCAGTTCAGCTCGCGCGGGTACTTGTAGGCGCCGAAGAAGAAGGTCCGCCCCATGTGGAGGAAGATCAGGATCACCATCACGCTCGATCCCCACTTGTGCATCCCGTGCACGAGCTGGCCGAGCGGGACCTCGTTGTTGATGTGGGCGATCGAGGAGTAGGCCTGGGTCGCCGACGGCGTGTAGAACATCGCCAGGAAGACGCCGGTGACGGCCTGGACGATGAAGGCGAAGAGGGTCGCGGAGCCGAGCGTGTAGAACCAGTTGGTCCCCTTCGGCACCTTGCGGAACAGCATCCCGGTGAGGAAGCCGCTGGCGGCGAGCCGCTGGTCGACCCAGCCGAGCGCGTCGATCGGCGCCTCTTTGCCGACCTCGAGCAGCTTGTCGCCGGCGCTCTTGCGCTCCGGCGTCTCCTTCAGGTCGCTCGGCGCCTGGCCCTTGGGCGTGCCGCCGCTGCCCGGCTTGGCCGGTTTGCGCAGGGGCGGCGGGACGACGGCGTCCGGGATCTTGGGTTTCGGGAAGCTCGGCATCAGGGCGCCGGGAAGGTGGACGGACGCGGCGGGTAGAGGTATTCCCAGATCCCGCCGGTGAACTCGCCGGGATCGCGGGCGCGGACCGGCTCCATCTGCGAGGTGACGCTGTAGCGCGGACCGACTTCGACCTGGCCCTTGCGGACCCGGGTCTGGAACTGGTCGAGCGGGCGCACCGGCGGGCCGCCGATCCGCTTGCCCTGGAAGTCGTAGACGCCGCCGTGGCAGGGGCAGATGAAGTTGCCGGCGGCCTCGACGAAGCGGACCGGGCAGCCGAGATGGGCGCAGCGGTTGCTGACGGCGACCATCTCGCCGGGCTTTTCGCCGAGTTCCTCGGAGCTTTTGCGCACGTAGGCGGTGGTCTTGCCGGCGTCGCCGATCCCCTCGGTCTCGGTGAAGACGACCTGGCGATAGGTGTCCTCGACGAAGTCGGAGACCGGGCCGACCGCCTCCCAGCGCTCCTTGCCGCGATGGAAGATCGGGGCGACCGCGAAGCCGACGGCGGGCAGCACGATCCCCGCGGCGGCGAGACCGCCGAGCGCCTGCGACGCGACCGTGAATACGTGCCGGCGCGTCATCGACTCGCCCTCGAAGTAGCCGGGCGGGTCGGGCTTAACCCGCTCCACGACGGGTGCCTCCTCGGCCCCGTTTACTTTGTTCGCGTCGTCTGCCACAGGTCGTTCGCGTAGGGCTTGCCAGTTTATTGATTAAGAGGTGTGACCTGCGTCACACTTGGTCATTCTCCGCAGAAGCCGGGGTCGGCTGGGAGGAGAGTTCGCCGCTCTCGCCCCTTAGCCCTGCCATGGGGAGCGGCCGAGATGGGAGAAGGGTAGGGGTTGCCGTAGGAGTTTTCGTGGTGGTCGCAATCGGCATCGCGCTGCTCGCGAAGAGCCTCTATCCCGCAGATCTTCCGGAAAGCCGAAATCCCGACTTCGTGGACAACGTCTTCGCCAATCGGGCCGTTCTGTGGGCGGCCCGATTGCTGCTGGTGTCGGCGGCGGGCGTCCTTGGCCTGGGCGGACTCTTCAGCCGACTCGCCATCGAGCGGGCTGACGCCCGCATGCGCGAGTTCAGACGTCAGGCTGCGATCCACAGCGTCACCACCGACCGGCTCTTGCAGGCCTTGGAGGAAGCGGTCCGGAGGAAGTAAGCGTCGGCCTAGGGACTAGTGCGGTTCGGTGATCTGGTCGGCGGCCTCGCGCCAGAGGCTCGGGATCGAGGCGGTGTCGCCCTCGGCCTGGAGCCGGGCGCAGGTGCTGATCAGGTCGGCGAGGATCGCGACGGCGCGGGTGTCGCCGAGGGTGGCGAGGCGGTCGAGGCCGAGGGCGTAGAGGTAGTCGCCGGCGAGGAGGGCGAGGTCGGAGTCGTGGCCGGCGAGCAGGCGCGGCTCCTCGTAGTGGAGTAGGTAGCCCTCGCGCACCGCCTCGATCACCAGCGCGTGCTCGCCGCCGCCGGCAATCTCGCCCAGTTGCGACGACTCGGCCGGGTCGATCACGTGGGGGGCGATCGGCGTGTCCTCGGCGCGCAACTGGTCCGCCAGGTTCTGGAGGGCATCCCCGTTGGGGAATCGAGTGGTCACTTCGACACCCATACGGTGCTCAACTGACCACTCGTCATCGCAGCGCCTCTTGGAGAGCCTCGGCGGCGGCTTCCAGCGTCTGGTCGACGGCCGCCTCGTCGTGGGCGAGGGAGACGAACCAGGCCTCGTACTGGGCGGGCGGCGGATAGACGCCGCCCTCCAGCAGCGCCCGGCAGAAGCGGGCGTGGGCCTCGACGTCGCAGGCGGTTGCGGTCGCGAAGTCGGTCACCGGCACCTCGCTGAAGAAGAGGGTGACGAGGCCGGGCGCCTTGGCGACCTGCAGCGGCCGATCGGCGGCGAGCTCTTCGAACCCCGACGCAAGTCGGTCGGTCAGCCCGCCGAGGCGCGCGTAGGCGCCGGCGTCGAGCTGCTCCAGCGTCGCCAGCCCGGCGGCAACCGCCAGCGGGTTCCCGGAGAGGGTGCCCGCCTGGTAGACGTCGCCGGCGGGGGCGATCCGTTCCATGTGCTCGCGCGGACCGCCGTAGGCCGCCGCCGGCAGGCCGCCGCCGATCACCTTGCCCATCACCGTCAGGTCGGGTTCGACCCCGAGCAGCTCCTGGGCGCCGCCGCGGGCGACGCGGAAGCCGGTGATCACCTCGTCGAAGACCAGCAGCGCGCCGGCCTTCCGGGTCGCCTCGCGGAGGAACTCGAGGAAGCCCTCGGCCGGCGGCACAACGCCCATGTTGGCGGCGATCGGCTCGGCCAAGAGCGCCGCCACCTCGTGCTCGTCCAGCGCCCGGCTGACCGCCTCGCGGTCGTTCCACGACACCACCACCGTCGCTTCGGCCTGGGCCGCGGTGACGCCGGGGCTTCCCGGAACGCCCAGCGTCGCCAGGCCCGAGCCGGCGTCGGCCAGCAGCCCGTCGGAGTGGCCGTGGTAGGCGCCGGCGAACTTGATCACGACCTCGCGGCCGGTGATCGCCCGCGCCAGGCGCACCGCGCTCATCGCCGCCTCGGTTCCGGAGCTGGTCATCCGCACCATCTCCACCGAGGGCATCCGCGCGGCCACCTCCTCGGCGAGCCGCACCTCCTCCAGGGTCGCCGCCCCGAAGCTCGTCCCCCGCTTCGCCGCTTCGATCACCGCCGCGATCACCGCCGGCTCGGCGTGGCCGAGGATCAGCGGCCCCCAGGAGCCGATCCAGTCGACGTAGCTGTTGCCCTCGACGTCGAACAGCCGACAGCCTTCGCCGCGTTCGACGAAGATCGGGTCGCGGCCGATCTGCCGCATCGCCCGCACCGGCGAGTTCACTCCACCCGGGAGAACCCGCTGGGCTCGGGGAAAGAGGCCGGCACCGGACGCGCCTGCGCCGCCCTCAGGCGGCGCGCCGTTATGAATGCTCGGCCTCCCAGCGCGCATAGTCCTCGGTGAAGTAGTGGAGGCGGATCTTCTTGTACTCGGTCGAGGAGTAGAGGGTGGCGCGGTCGTCGGGCCCCATCCCGCACTCCTCGGCAATCGAGTCGAGGATCGCGTCGCACTCCTCTTTCGAGCGGCCGTGGGCCATGGTGAAGACGCTGTAGGGCCAGTCCTCGTAGGTGGGCCGCTGGTAGCAGTGGGAGATGCCGCGGAAGGAGGCCATGCGGCCGCCGACCTCGAGGATTTCGTCCTCGGGCACCTTCCAGACCCCCATCCCGTTGGCGGAGAAGCCGGCGCGGCGGTGGTAGAGGATCGCCGCGACGCGGCGGAGGATCTTGCGGTCGACCATCCCGCGCAGCCGGTCGAGCAGCTCCTCGGTGGAGATGCCCAGCTCCCCCGCGGCGGCGTCGTAGGGGCGGGCGACAGCCTCCATCGGCCCCTGCAGGGCCTTGATCAGGGCGATGTCGTCCGCGTCGTAGGGCTGCGGCTCCAGCTCGCGCGGCGGCGCCGCCTCGACCGCGGCGGCCAGCGCCTCGGTCCCCTTCTCCATCTCCAGGTTCATGTTGATCTTGAACAGGGTGAGGGTCGGCAGTTCCCGCATCGACTCCGCCCCGGTCTCCTCCATCAGCGCTTCCAGCGTCCCCTTCAGGCCGAGCTTCGAGTCCGGCGGGGTGGCGATCGTGAACCACATGTTGAAGTCGTGGGTGCGCAGGTAGTTGTGGGAGACGCCGGGGTGGGCGTTGACGATCCGCGCCGCCCGCTGCGGGTTCTCGGCGTCGACTTTGGCCGCCACCAGCATCGACTCGTAGCCGAGCGCGCGGGTGTCGAAGATCGGCGTGATCTCGCGGATGATCCGCCCGTCGAGCAGGCGCTGGGTGCGGCCGAGGACGTCATCGAGCTCCAGCTCCGCCTCACCGGCCACCAGCGCGAACGGTTCCGGGTCGAGGGGGAAGTTCGACTGCAGCAGGTTCATCAGCCGCTTGTCGGTCTCGTCGAGCGGGATCGCGGAGCCGTCCTTGCGGCTGCGCGCCTTCGACTGCGGCACTTTCACCGAAGCCACCCGGCTGCCTCCTTCGCGTAGTAGGTGACGATCGCGTCGGCGCCGGCGCGGCGGATCGAGGTCAGCGCCTCGACCACGGCGGCGCGCTCGTCGATCCAGCCGTTGGCGGCGGCCGCCTTCAGCATCGAGTACTCGCCGGAGACGTGGTAGGCGGCGACCGGGGCGCCGGTCGCGTCCTTGACCCGGCGGACGACGTCCAGGTAGGGGAGCGCAGGCTTCACCATCAGCATGTCGGCGCCCTCTTCGAGGTCGAGCTCGGCCTCGCGCACCGCTTCGGCGGCGTTGGCGGGATCCATCTGGTAGCCGCGGCGGTCGCCGAACCCCGGCGTCGACTCGGCGGCGTCGCGGAAGGGCCCGTAGAAGGCAGAGGCGTACTTGGCGCTGTAGGCGACGATCGGGACGTCGGGATGACCCTCCTCGTCCATCTGGTAGCGGATCGAGCCGATCCGGCCGTCCATCATGTCGCTGGGGGCGACCGCGTCGGCGCCGGCCAGGGCGTGGGAGATCGCGATTTTCGCCAGCAGCTCGACGGTGACGTCGTTGTCGACCTCGGTGCCGCCGTCGCGGATCACGCCGCAGTGGCCGTGCGAGGTGTACTCGCAGAGGCAGACGTCGGTCATCACGATCAGGTCCGGGTGGGCGTCCTTCAGGGCCCGCACCGCCATCTGCACGATCCCCTCGTCGTCGTAGGCGCCGGAGCCGGCCTCGTCCTTCATCGCCGGCACGCCGAAGAGCATCACGGCACCGATCCCCGCGGCGGCGATCTCCCCGGCCTCGTCGACCAGGTGCGAGATCGAGAACCGCTCGATGCCGGGCATCGACGGCACCTCCTCCTGCACGTCCTCGCCGGCGACGACGAAGACGGGCTGGATCAGATGCGCCGGCGAGAGCTCGGTCTCGCGGACGAGGCCGCGCAGGGTGTCGGTCCGCCGGAGGCGGCGCATGCGGGTACCTGGGAACGGCATCAACGCGAGTTTAGGGGAGGGGTGGCAGTAGCCTGCGCCGCGTGCGAGCCACCGGCGTCGTCAAGCGGTTCGGGGAGAGGGCAGCTCTTCGGGGGGTGAGCCTCGAGGCGGGCCCGGGTGAGCTGGTCGCGGTCATCGGTCCGAACGGGGCCGGCAAGACGACGCTGCTCTCGATCCTCGCCGGGATCACGGCGCCCGACGAGGGGCAGGTAGCGACGGCCGACGGCACCGTCGGCTGGGTGCCGCAACAGGCGGCGCTCTACCGGCGGCTGACCGTCGAGGAGAACCTGCTGCTGTTCGCCCGGCTGGAGGGGCACGACGACCCCCGCGCCTCCGCCGCGGAGATGCTCGAGCTGACCGGGCTGGGCGAGCGCCGCGGCGAGATCGTCGCCCGGCTGTCCGGTGGCAACCAGCAGCGGATCAACATCGCGATCGGGCTGCTCTCGCGGCCGGCGGTGCTGCTGCTCGACGAGCCCAGCGTAGGGCTCGACCCGCGGCAGCGGGCACGGCTGTGGGAGTTCGTCTCCGGCCTCGCCGGGGGCGGGACGACGGTGATCTTCTCCACCCACGACATCCAGGAGGCCGAGCGCTACGGCGGTCGGGTGCTGGTCCTCGCCGACGGCGAGTCGCTGTTCGACGGCTCGGCCGAGGAGCTGCGCGAGGCGGTGCGGAGCGAGGCGCCCGAAGCCGCCGACCGCGACTTCGAGACCGCCTTCGTCGCCTACCTGCAGCACCGGGGGCACTGATGCACGGCGTCCGCTGGCTGCTGCTCAAGGACCTGCAGATCCTGCGCCGCTCACCGCTGCAGGCGGTGCTGCTGGTCGCCTACCCGATCCTGATCGCGGTCCTGGTCGGCTTCGCGATCTCGCGTGGGCCGGAAGACCCGCGGGTCGCCTTCCTCAACGAAGTGCCGCCGGACACCCGGATCACCGTCGGCGGGGAAGAGCTGCCGAAGGCGAACGTCAAGGAGCAGGTCTGCGAGCGGGTCGAGTGCGTCTTCGTCGACGACCGCGAGGAGGCGATCGGCAAGGTCGAGTCCGGGGACGTGCTGGCGGCGCTGATCCTCCCCGCCAACCTGGTCAACCGGATCAACTCGCTCTCGACCCTGACCCCGGGGGTGCCCGAAGTCGAAGTCCTCGTCAACGAGGAAAACGCGGTCAAGGCCGAACTGGTCGACGACCGGATCACCACCCTGCTGGCCGAAGCGAACCTGCGGATCGCGCGGCGGATCGGCAACGAAGGCGGTCGCTACCTGGGGCTGATCGTCAACGGCGGCGAGTTCAAAGTGCTCGGCGAAGCGATCCCGATCCTCGGCCTGCGGACCAGCGCCCGGATCCTCGAACAGGTGACCCCGGCGCTGCCGCCGTCGCTGCGGCCGGCGCTGGAAGAAGTGACCGAGTTCGCCTCCCAGGCGCGCGACAACCTCGACGTCGCCAAACCGCTGATCGACCGCCTGGCGCAACCGATCGAGGTGAACAAGGTCGTGGTCGGCGGCGAGAGCCCGCCGCTTGAAATATTCGCGATCGCAGTCGCCGCGACCCTCACCCTGGCTTTCGTCGTCGTCCTCCTGGTCGCCGGCTCGCTGGCGCTCGAGCGCGAGGAGAACGCCTTCCCCCGCCTCACCCGCGGGCTCGTCTCCAGCACCGGCCTGCTTGGCGAGAAGGTGCTGCTGGGGGTGGTCGTCGGCCTGCTGGTGACGCTGCTGATGCTGGTCGGGATGGCGATCTTCGTGCCGCTCGAATGGAGCCGGGCCTGGCTCTGGCTGATCGCGATCCTCGCCTCCGGGGCGGCGCTCGGGGCGGCCGGGGCGGCGCTCGGGGCGGCAGCCCGCGAGGTGCGTGCGGTCTCCCTGCTCGCCTTCATGGTGACGCTGCCGATCGCCTTCCTCTCGCTCGTCCCCTCGGGCGCGGTCGGTCCCGCCGTCTTCGACCTGATCCGCTACCTGACCGCCCTCTTCCCCTTCAAGCCGGCGCTGGAAGCGATCGCCGCCGCGCTCGACGGGGCCGGCCCGGGGATCGGCGGGCCGCTGGCCCACCTCGCGATTCTGTTCGTCGCCTACACCCTCATCGCCCGTCTGGCCCTGCGTCGATTCTCAGCGGTCTGATCCCACCGCGCTCGACGCATTCGAGGACGAAGTCGCGCAGCGACAGCTCCGGCCGCAGGTGGGAGCGAACGCGATCGAGGACCGCCGGCTGGTCGAGCTCGGGCAGGACCCTTCCCGCCGAGCGCACCGCGGCCAGCGCGACCGCGGAGCCGTCGAGCTGCAGGCAGCCGTGCTTGCTGCGGTAGGCGGCGATGCCTTCGACTTCGACCAGGTCGTAGTTCAGCTCGGTCGCGGTCAGCAGCACCAGCTGCTCGGCGGTCGGGTGGAGGAGGAAGACCGGGGCCACCGTGCCCGGGTTTTCGACCAGCGTCGCCGGCACCGCGCCGTAGGGAGAGACGTGTGCCGAGTAGGCGACGTCGAACCCCTCCAGCTCGAACCGCATCACCGGCATCTCGAGGCCGGGCAGCCGAGCCAGCTTGCGGGCCAGGGTCTCCGGCGCGGCGTTTGCTCCGTAGGAGAGCAGCTGCGAGCGGTCGGCGAGATCGGGGCCCTCGGGAGGCAGCTCCGCCGCGGCGCCGTCGAGGTAGAGGTACGAGCCCTCGGGAGTCGCGTACGGGTAGTCCAGCGCCCGCGCCAGAATCGCTGCCGCCCTCGCCGGATCCGTCATCGTGATCAATCTCGCAGATAGGGTCGGTTCACCATGCGGGTTCTCTTCATCGGCGACGTGGTCGGCAGCCCCGGCCGCCAGGGGCTGCGCGACGCGATGCCGGCGCTGCGCGAGCGGCACGAACCGGACCTGGTGATCGTCAACGGCGAGAACTCGGCCGGCGGCGTCGGGATCACCGAGCGCACCGCCCGCGACCTGTTCGAATCCGGCGCCGGCGTCATCACCAGCGGCAACCACGTCTACCGCCACCGCGAGGTCTACGACTTCCTCGACTCCGACGAGCGAGTGGTGCGGCCGGCCAACTACCCGCAGGCGAACCCCGGCCGCGGCCACACCGTGGTCGAGGTCGGCGGCATGCGGGTGCGGGTGATCAACCTCAGCGGCGGCGTCGGCCTGCGCGTCGCCCGCTCGCCCTTCGACACCGTCGACTCGATCCTCAACCACCACGAGCAGGACGCCGCGATCGTCGACTTCCACGCCGAAGTGACGAGCGAGAAGGTGGCGATGGGCTGGCACCTCGACGGCCGCGTGGCGGCGGTGCTCGGCACCCACACCCACGTCCCCACCGCCGACGGCCGCGTCCTCCCCGGCGGCACCGCCTTCATCTCCGACGTCGGTATGACCGGCTCGCGGACCAGCGTCCTAGGCGTCAAGCCCGAGCAGGCCCTGCGCTCCCTGATCACCCAGATGCCGACCCGCTTCGAGACGGCTGAAGAGGACGTCTGGGTGATGGGTGCGGTTGTCCAGGTGAACGATCGCGGTCTGGCTGATTCGTTCGAGCAGGTAATGCAGCCAGTGCGATGAGCAGCAGCGGGTAGAACCAGACGACGTACAGGTAGAACCAGTGGTGCAGGGTCAGCTGCAGCAGGATGAGAAGCGCAGCTGAAAGAGCGGCCAGCTGGACCAGGGACTTCTCGCGCGGCACGAACGCGAAGGCAACCGAGAGCAGTCCCAGGGCAACCAGCAGTGCGATCCGTATGGGTTCCAGCGATGGCGCTTGCCCCCAGATACTGAACGGAGAGTCGCGCCCCGCTTGGCTCGCAATGGTCCTGTCGTAGAACGTCTTCAGGCCTGGATCGAGGGCGGGCCACAGGAGAACAACAGCGGACACCAGTAGGAAGCCGAGGGTGAACAGCACCGTTGGGCGGGTGAGGGTGTCCTGCGCGCGGGGTCGTGCTCGGACACCCTCACCCGAACTCGGGCCTGGTCTGTAGGTCAGGTACAGCGGGGCGAGGGGGGCGGCTACGAACTTGGCCCAGGTTGCGGTGGCGAGCAGCGCTCCACGGGCCAGTGACTTTGCAGCGAATAAGAGGGTGGTTAGGAGCAGGGCTGCGACTAAGGAGTCGTTGGAGTTGGACTCCAGGACGTACGCCGTATATGGGTAGGCGGCCCAACCGAAAGCGAGGGTGGCAGCCAATCGTTGGCCCTCGGGTCCGGGGCGAATTCGGAGGCCGAGGAGGATCAGGAAGGTGAAGACGGCTATGTCGAAGAGGATCGCGGCGGCGTGGGCTGCGGGGAGGTCGTCCCATTCTCCCGAGTAGGGCCAGATCCGCTCGAAGGGGAGGTAGGCGAGGTAGTTGACCGGGCCGTAGGTGTCGCCCTGGGAGACGTCGTCGGGGAAGTTGTCGTAGAGCTGTTCCCCGTGGGCAATCCGGTCGGCGCCGACCACGCCCGCGTAGCCGACGTCGATCGCCCCCGAGTCGGCGACGTTGAGGCCGACGCGGAAGCCCATCAGGAAGAGCGCCGCGATGATCAGCACGGTCACCGACCAGACCGGCCGCAGGCCCTCCCCCCTTCCCCGCAACCCGATCCAGAGGCAGCGCCCGAGCAGGTAGAGCAGCACCGGGTAGGCGAGCGGGACCGAGACGCCGATGTTCGCCCGGTTGAAGAAGTAATGGGAGACGCCGAACCCGATCAGGACGAGGAGATCGAGGTTGGCGACCCGCCGAAGGCGCCGCCAGTCGAGCAGGCCGACGAGGAAGATCAGGCAGAGGGGCAGAAAGACGTAGGGCGCGTTGAGCTTGTGGCCGAAGGCGCCGGAGTAGCCGCGCGCCATCTTCCAGTTCACCTGGTAGCCGGTCCACGACTCCTCGACCTCACCGCTGCCGGCCCCGACCAGGACCAGCGCCACCTCGTCGCCGGCGGCGAAGTAGGCGACCTCCCAGTTGCCCTCGTCCAGGGTCGCGGTCGGCGCCAGAGGCCCGTGCTCGCGTTCCTGCTCGCGGACCTTCGGGTCGCGGTCGGCGGCGGCGATCGCTTCGCTTCGCGTGATCCGCTCGGGCTGCGCCGCGAGCGCCGGCTGCGCGAACAGCACCAGGAAGATCGCGGCGAGGAGGAGAGCGGTCGCCCTCACGCCGCTCCGAAGTGCTCGCGGATGACCGGGGCGACGTCGCGCAGGGTCCACTGCTCGCGGGCATCGGCCGACCCGGGGCCGCAGCCGACGAACAGCAGCGGCCCGAGCGAGTCGCCGGCGTGCAGCGCCCCGTGGCTGCCGCCGCCCGCATGGCTGACCCCGCCCCAGTCGACCGCCTCGAAGCCGGGTGCCAGGGAGAGGACGAAGTCGCCGGAGTGCGGAGCGGTCAGCGCCGACCAGACGCGGGCCAGCGGGTCCGGGTAGGTCTCGCTGCTGAGCCGCCCGTCCTCGACGCTCGCCTCCAGCGCCTCGAAGTCCCCCTCGACCTCCCAGCTGCCGCCGCGCAGGTCTTCGACGCCGGCGCCGGGCCGGAAGCGCAGCGCCGCATCACCGCGCTCGACCACCGCCCACTCTCCCCCCTGCGCCGGCATCCCCGGGCCCTCGCGGCGCAGCGGTAGCCCCTCGCTTCCCTCCAGCCGGCAGACCAGGTCGACCCCCTCGATCACCCCCAGCCGCGCCGCCACCTCGATCGGCTCGGCCCTCTCGCCCTCGCCCGGCAGCAGGTAGACGTGGGCGGCGCGCCCGGTCGGGCTGACCGCCAGCTGCGCCCGCTCCGGCCGCTCCTCGGAGGGCTGCAGCACCGACCACTCGGCGCTCAGCAGCTCCGCCAGCGGCAGGCCGCGGTGGACGTCGGTCTGGGCGTGGTCGGCGAGCAGAATTACCGCGTGGCCGGCGAGGAACTCGTCGAGGCTGCCGGCCCGCTCGGCGAACTTGGCGAAGGCGGCGTCGGCCTTGGCGATCGACTCGACGCTCGCTTCCGGCCCGTGGCGGTGAGAGTAGTTGTCGTTGTCGGGCAGCGAGAGGAGCAGGAAGTCATAGAGGTCATCGCTCAGCAGCTCACCGGCGCAGCAGGCCGCGTAGCCGTCGCGGTTGCCGGGGATCGAAGTCGATTTGCAGGGCACCTCGCGGCTGGCGTAGAGGTCGCCGTAGAACAGCTCGGTCGGCCCCCAGGTGTGGTGGTGGAACTTCAGTTTCGAAACGTCTACCGCGCGGCGCAGCAGCCCCTCCAGCGAGACTTCGTGCCGCTGCCGGCCGCGGTAGATGAGGAACGGCGTGCAGGCCGTGCGCCGGCCGGCGTCTTCGAGGCTCTCGAAGACCGTCTCCACCTCCGGGCTGAGGTGGGCGAGGTTCATGTTGTAGACGAGGTCGTAGAGGGCGCGGAAGACCCCGAAGGCGCGGGTCGCCTCCAGCGAGGAGCCGTACTCGACGTAGCGCCGCTCCAGCCGGTGGTACCAGTTCATTCCGCTGATCCAGTGGCGGTCGGCGCCGACGCCGGTGACCATCTCGGCGCTCGCGACCGGCGTCACCGAGGGGAAGCTGGAGACGCAGTCGGGGATCAGGACGCCGCGCTCGAGCAGCGCCGCGAAGGTCGGCGCGCGGCCCTCCTCGACCGCGCGTTCGAGCATGTCGGTGCGCAGCGAGTCGACGTAGGTGAGGACGAGCTTCTTGCGAGCCGGCATCGACCCAATGATGCCCTGCGGCGAAGCCGCGTTCTTCCGTGGCTAACGCAGGACGCGGAGACCGGCGTGCTTGCGCTGCGCGCGGCGGTGGCGGGAGATCCCCAGCCAGGCCAGCGCCAGGATGATCAAGATCACCGCTGGCGCCAGCAGCAGCGCCACCGCAACCACGATCAGCGCCGCCAGGCCGACGATGAAGGCGAGCGCGCCCCCGCCGCTTCCCTCGCGCCGGCTGGCGCCGTAGACGAGGTCGCTGATCACGATGCAGCCCAGCGCCGCGCCGACCGCGGTCACCAGCGCCCCGATCGCGCCGTCGAGCAGGAAGCCGGCGATCAGGCCGATTACGGCGGCGAGAACGGTCATCCGCCCGCGGGCGGAGCCGTGGGTGCCGGCGGTGCCGGCGAGCATCCCGATCGCGAGGCCGATTCCGAGGTCGGTAAGAAGGTCCACGTGCGAAACCTAGCCGAGGGCGATGGCGGCGCGTCGATCCGCCACACTTCCGGGATGAGCGAAGTGCCCGAGCCGACCCATCGACGCCGCTCCCACGCGGGCTCCCGCGACCTCGAGCGCTACGCGGGGCTGTTCGCCGAGCGGACCGGGGTGATGCGCTCCTCGGCGATGCGCGACCTGATGGCGATCACCGCCCGGCCGGAAGTGATCTCGCTCGCCGGCGGCCTGCCGGACACCTCGACCTTCCCGCCCCAGAGCTTTGCCGCGCAGATGACGCGGATCGCCCAGGAGTCGGCGGCCAAGGCGCTGCAGTACGGGCCGACCGAGGGCTTCGAGGAGACCAAGGACTGCATCGTCGAGGTGATGGGCGCCGAGGGGATGCTGCCCGACCCCGACGACGTGATCGTCACCACCGGCGGCCAGCAGGCGATCGACCTCGTCTGCAAGACGCTGCTCGACCCCGGCGACGTCGTCATCTGCGAGGCGCCGACCTACCCCGGCGCGATCCCCACCCTCTGCAGCTACCAGGCCGACATCGTCCAGGTCGAATGCGACGAGGACGGGATGCAGGTCGAGGTGCTGGAGCGGCTGCTCGGCGAGCTGCGCGAGGAAGGGCGGCGGCCGAAGTTCGTCTACTCGGTCCCGAGCTTCCAGAACCCGGCCGGGGTGACGATGTCGCTGCAGCGCCGCCACCGCCTCGTCGAGCTGGCCCGGGCCAACGAGCTGCTGGTCGTCGAGGACAACCCCTACGGGCTGCTGCGCTACGGAGGCGAGCCGATGCCACCGCTCTACCAGCTCGACGGCGGCGACTTCGTCATCTACCTCGGCACCTTCTCGAAGATCCTCTCCCCCGGCATCCGCCTCGGCTGGGCGGTGGCGCCGCCGCCGGTGATGGAGAAGATCGTCCTCGGCAAGCAGGCCGCC